>NZ_CP031356.1:3100538-3720646 GCF_003355475.1 Brachybacterium saurashtrense
GTGCACTGCCGTCCCGTCTCCTTCGAGGACGGCGTGCTGGTGGTCAGCGCCTCCTCCTCCGCCTGGGCCTCTCAGCTGCGGATGCTCACCCCGCAGCTGATCACCACCATCGAGGAGCGGGTGGGGGCGCATGTGATCTCCGAGCTCAAGGTCACCGGCCCGGCCGCCGCCGAGCGCAGCTGGAAGAAGGGCCGCCGCACCGTGACCTGGCGCGGCCCCCGCGACACCTATGGCTGAGGCACGAGCGGCAGGAGCTCGGCGAGGAGTGCCGCTGTTCACGCGGCGTCATCGCGCGGCGCCATCCTGCTACCGTAGAACCCGACGAGCTGATGCAGCTCGCGTGCACTGGGGTCGGTGAAATTCCGAGCCGGCGGTGACAGTCCGCGACCCGATGGCCTCTGGCCCTCGGCTGACCAGGTGGAACTCCTGGACCGACGGTGAGAGTCCGGATGGGAAGCGCACGCGAACGACGTCCTCGGGCACGCCGGCACCGCGCACCCCCTGCGCGCGTCGGGGACCCGTCGGCGACGCCGTTCCCGCACACCCTTCCTCTCCTCCACCGCCGCGAGCCGCGGAGTGGAGGAGACAGAGCATGCTGCAGGACGTCGAGCACCGGGCGCTGGCCCGCGCCCTCGAGATCGCGGCCGATCCGGCCGTGCCGCTGGGCCCGAATCCCCGTGTGGGCTGCGTGCTGCTGGACCCGCACGGCACGGTCCTGGCCGAGGGGCACCACCGCGGCGCCGGCACCGCACACGCCGAGGCCGACGCGCTGACCGCGGCCCGCGCCGCCTCCGCCCCGCTCGCCGGCGCCACCGCCGTGGTCACCCTGGAGCCCTGCGCGCACACGGGCCGCACCGGCCCCTGCGCGGACGCCCTGATCGAGGCCGGCGTCGGCCGTGTGGTGATCGCCCGCACCGACCCCAACCCGGTCGCCGCCGGCGGTATCGCGCGCCTGCGCGCCGCGGGGCTCGACGTGGAGCTCGCGATCCCGGAGGATCTCGCGGCGGCCGCCGCGGCCCTGAACCGCGGCTGGGAGCACGGCCTGGCGCACGAGCGCCCCCTGGTCACGGCCAAGATCGCGCTGAGCCTCGACGGCCGCGCGGCCGCCGCCGACGGCACCAGCCAGTGGCTCACCGGCGCCGCCGCCCGCGAGGAGGTGCACCTGCTGCGCACCACCTGCGATGCCGTGCTGGTGGGCACCGGCACCGCCCGGGCGGACCACCCCACGCTCACCGCGCGCCGTCCCGACGGCACCCTCCACCCCCGCCAGCCGCTGCGGGCCGTGATGGGCACCTCGGAGGCGCCCCCGCTGCCAGCGATCGACGGCGCCGGGGAGGTGCTGCCTCTACGCACCCGCGACCCCTCGGTCGCGCTCGCCACCCTGTTCACGCGCGGCGTGCGCCATGTGCTGCTGGAGGGAGGCCCCACCCTCGCGGCCGCGTTCCTGCGCGCGGGCTGCGTGGACGAGCTGATCGTCCATCTCGCCCCCACCCTGCTGGGCGGCGGGCGTCCCGCCGTGGCGGATCTGGGGATCACCACCCTCGCC
Organism: Brachybacterium saurashtrense; assembly: GCF_003355475.1. Lineage (NCBI taxonomy): Bacteria > Bacillati > Actinomycetota > Actinomycetes > Micrococcales > Dermabacteraceae > Brachybacterium > Brachybacterium saurashtrense. The sequence goes on from NZ_CP031356.1 coordinate 3,102,085, forward strand.
GACCGGCTCGACCTCGATCTCGTGGACATCGCGCCGATGCCCACCCCGTCCTGCCCCACGGACCTCCGCCTCACCCTCCGTCCCCGCACCGCCTGACCAGGAAGGACCACCATGTTCACCGGAATCGTCGAAGAGCTCGGCACCGTCGAGTCCCTCACCCCCGGCGCCGACCCCGCCCGCCTGAGGATCCGCTCCCCGCGCGTGCTCGAGGGCATCGCGCTGGGTGACTCGATCGCCGTGAGCGGCTGCTGCCTCACGGTCACCGCCGTGGAGGGCGAGGTGTGGAGCGCGGACGTCATCGCCACCACCCTCGCCGCCACCTCCCTGGGGGACCTCGCCCCCGGGGACCGCGTCAACCTCGAGCGCTGCGTGCGCGCCGACGGACGCCTGGACGGGCACATCGTGCAGGGCCACGTCGACGGCGTCGGTCAGGTGCGCGGCCGCGAGGAGAGCGCCGGCACCACCCTGCTGCGCCTGGCGCTGCCCGAGGGTCTGGCCCGCTACGTGGTGGACAAGGGCTCCCTCGCCGTGGACGGCGTGAGCCTCACCGTGGCCGCGATCGACGGTGACGAGGTGACCATCGGCCTCATCCCGGAGACCCTCGAGCGCACCACCCTGGGGCGTCGCGCCGTGGGGGACCGCGTGAACCTCGAGGTGGACGTGCTGGCCAAGTACGTCGAGAAGCTCGCCGGGGGCCTGCTGCCCGGAACGGGGGCCGCGCGATGAGCACCCCCGCGAACGCGCCGGGCGGCGCCGGTCCCGCGGCCCCGACCGCCGGGCTGCGCCTGGACCCCGTCGAGGACGCGCTCGCGGCGATCGCCGCCGGCCGCCCCGTGGTGGTGGTCGACGACGAGGACCGCGAGAACGAGGGCGACCTGATCCTCGCCGCCTCCGCGGCGACCGAGGAGCTGATCGGCTTCGCGGTGCGCCACTCGAGCGGTCTGCTGTGCGCGCCGATGAGCGCGGCGCGGGCCGACGCCCTCGAGCTGCCGCTGATGGTGCGGCAGAACGCCGACCCCCTGCGCACCGCCTACACCGTGAGCGTGGACGCGGCCGTAGGCGGGACCACCGGCATCAGCGCCGCCGACCGCGCCCGCACCCTGCGCGTGCTCGCCGGGGAGGACACCGTGCCCGCGGACCTGGTGCGCCCCGGCCACGTGCTCCCGCTGCGGGCGAAGCCCGGCGGGGTTCTCGAGCGGCGCGGCCATACCGAGGCCGCCGTGGACCTCACCCGCCTGGCCGGCCTGCCGGCGGTGGGGATGATCGTCGAGCTCGTGCACGACGCCGGGGACATGATGCGCGGCCCCGCCCTGCGGGAGTTCGCCGACCGCCACGGCCTGCCGATGATCTCCATCGAGGCCCTGGCCGTGCACCGTCGGCGCCACGACCCGCCCGCGCTGGCGTTCACCGCGCCGGTGCCGCTGCCCACCGAGCACGGCACCTTCCAGGCCCTGGCCGTGCGCGAGGGCACCGCCGAGCACCTGGTGCTGGTGCGCGGGGACGTCACCACCGCCGAGCCGGTGCTCACCCGGGTCCACTCCGAGTGCGTGACCGGGGACGTGTTCGGCTCGCGGCGCTGCGACTGCGGCCCGCAGCTGCAGGAGTCCCTGGCCCGCATCGACGCGGCCGGGCGCGGGGTGTTGATCCTGCTGCGCGGCCACGAGGGCCGCGGCATCGGCCTGGTCGAGAAGCTGCGCGCCTACGCCCTGCAGGACGCCGGCCGCGACACCGTCGAGGCGAACCTCGACCTGGGCCTGCCGGTGGACGCCCGCTCCTTCGCCGCGGTGCCGGGGATCCTCGCGCACCTGAGCGTGGGTGCGGTGGACCTGCTCACCCACAACCCGGAGAAGGCGCACGCCCTGGTGGGCGGCGGCGTCGAGGTGGCCGCGACCTCCCCGCTCACCCCCCACCCCACCCCGGAGAACCTCGGCTACCTCACCACCAAGCGGGACCGGCTGGGCCACCGCCTCGTCGGCCTCCCGCACACCCCCGCACCCACCCCCACGAACGGAGACCCCTCATGAGCGGCCACGGAAGCCCCACCGCCCCGATCCCGCACCAGCCCGGCACGCGCCTCGCGATCGTCGCCGCCTCCTGGCACGAGCAGGTGATGGACGGCCTGCTCGCCGGCGCCCTGCGCGCGGCGGCGGAGGCCGGCATCGACGAGCCCACCGTGGTGCGGGCCCCCGGCTCCTTCGAGCTGCCGGTGCTCGCCGACGCCCTCGCCCGCGATCACGACGCGGTCGTGGCGCTCGGCGTGGTGATCCGCGGCGGCACCCCGCACTTCGAGTACGTGTGCGCGGCGGCGACCGACGGCCTCGCCCGGGTGGCGCTCGACCACGGCACACCGCTCGGTTTCGGCCTCCTCACCTGCGACGACGAGCAGCAGGCGCTGGATCGGTCCGGGCTTCCCGGCTCCCGGGAGGACAAGGGCCACGAGGCCGCCGCCGCGGCGCTGACCACGGCGCACGTGCTCTCCGGGCTCTCCGCGCCGGGATCCGCGGGCACCTCCGGGCGCTGAACCGCGCACAGGGGCTCCCGGGCGACTCCCAGGCGCCCCTGTGCCGCCCGATCCCCCCGCCCGGGGTACGGGGCCTCATCCCACGCTCCGCGGGGCCGGTCTCGCACCGGTTCCGGGCCGTTGGGGCGGGTTCCCGCGTCGGGTTCTCCACAGCGCGGGCGGGGCGAATAGGTTCACACGCCGTTCTCCGGTAGAATTGCGGAGGTTCGGCCGACGTCCACCGACGTCCTCGTGGACTCCTGCCGTCGGCATGCTCGCCGCGGCCTGCCAGGTGCCGCACGCGCGCGTACGCGCGCGCGACGGGGACCCGGGCGGGGCGCGCGATGCGGCGCCGGCGTCGTGGCCCGCGTGATCCTGCCGAACCACCCCCGCCGCCTTCCGACCGGGGGACCCTGGACTGCGAGGAGCCACATCAGGTGAGCGACAGCGACCGCCCCATGCCCGCACAGGACGTGCCCGGAGGCATCCCGGATCCGTCCTCAGGAGCGGCCGACGCCGTCCCGCCCGCAGCCGCCACCACCGCCGGTGAGCGCGCCGCCCAGGCGCCCACCCACTACGACGCCTCGGACATCACCGTCCTCGAGGGCCTCGAGGCGGTGCGCAAGCGCCCCGGCATGTACATCGGCTCCACCGGGGAGCGCGGCCTGCACCACATGGTCCAGGAGATCGTCGACAACTCCGTGGACGAGGCGATGGCCGGCCACGGCGACACCATCGAGGTGACCCTGCTGGCCGACGGCGGCGTGCGCTGCGTGGACCACGCCCGCGGCATCCCCGTCGCGATGCACCCCACCGAGAACAAGCCCGCCGTGGAGCTGGTGCTCACCGTGCTGCACGCCGGCGGCAAGTTCGGCGGCGGCGGCTACGCCGTCTCCGGTGGCCTGCACGGCGTGGGCTCCTCCGTGGTCAACGCCCTCTCCATCCGGATGGAGGTGGAGATCCGCCGCGACGGCCACGTGTGGCGTCAGGCCTACTCCCGCGGCGTGCCCGAGGCCCCGCTGGAGAAGGGGGAGGAGACCTCCGAGACCGGCACCACCATCACCTTCTGGGCCGACGGCGAGATCTTCGACACCACCGACTACGACTTCGAGACGCTGCGCAAGCGGTTCCAGCAGATGGCCTTCCTCAACAAGGGCCTGCGCATCTCGCTCACCGACGAGCGCGCCGAGGAGACCGACGAGGCCGAGGCGGATCTGGTGGACGTGGAGCGCGCCGAGGAGGAGGGCGACGCCGCCTCCGGCCCCCGCACCGTCAGCTACCTGTACGAGCGCGGCCTGCAGGACTTCGTCGAGTTCATCAACACCGCCAAGCGGGCCGAGGTGATCCACCCCGAGATCATCTCCTTCGAGTCCGAGGACACCGACGCCCAGATCTCCGTCGAGGTCGCGATGCAGTGGACCGGCGCCTACTCCGAGTCCGTGCACACCTACGCCAACACCATCAACACCCACGAGGGCGGCACTCACGAGGAGGGCTTCCGCTCCTCGCTCACCTCGATCGTGAACCGGTACGGCCGCGCCCAGGGGCTGCTGAAGGAGAAGGACGCCAACCTCACCGGCGAGGACATCCGCGAGGGCCTCACCGCGGTGATCTCGGTGAAGCTCGGCGAGCCGCAGTTCGAGGGGCAGACCAAGACCAAGCTCGGCAACACCATCGCCCGCACCTTCATGGTCAAGGTGATGACGGACCAGCTCACCGACTGGTTCGGCTCCCACCCCGCCGAGGCGAAGTCCATCGTGATGAAGGGCCAGGCGGCGGCCGCCGCCCGTGAGGCCGCCCGCAAGGCCCGCGACGCGACCCGCCGGAAGTCCCCGCTGGAGACGGGCGGCATGCCGGGCAAGCTGCGCGACTGCTCCTCCCGCAATCCCGCCGAGTCCGAGATCTTCATCGTGGAGGGCGACTCGGCCGGCGGCTCCGCCGTCTCCGGCCGCGACCCCCGCACCCAGGCGATCCTGCCCATCCGCGGCAAGATCCTCAACGTCGAGAAGGCACGACTGGACCGCGCCCTGGACAACCAGGAAGTGCGCTCCCTGATCACCGCCTTCGGCACCGGCATCGGCGAGGACTTCGACGCCACCAAGCTGCGCTACCACAAGATCGTGCTGATGGCCGATGCGGACGTGGACGGCCAGCACATCGTCACCCTGCTGCTCACGCTGCTGTTCCGCTACATGCGGCCGCTGATCGAGCTGGGCCACGTGTTCATCGCGATGCCGCCGCTGTACCGCCTGAAGTGGTCCAACGCGCCGCACGAGTACGTGTTCAGCGACGAGGAGCGCACCGAGCGCCTCGAGGCCGGCCGCGCCGCCGGGCGCCGCATCCCCAAGGACAACGGCATCCAGCGCTACAAGGGCCTGGGCGAGATGGACTGGAAGGAGCTGCAGTCCACCACCATGGACCCGGCCAGCCGCACCCTGAAGCAGGTCACGGTCGACGAGGCCGCGGACGCGGACACCATCTTCTCCGTGCTGATGGGCGACGACGTCGAGTCGCGCCGCCGCTTCATCCAGGAGAACGCCAAGGACGTCCGCTTCCTCGACATCTGACGTCGGCCCCCGGGCGCGGCGCCGGCCCGCTGCGCGCCCCCGGGGACCCCCTCGATCCATCGGCCCCACCGGAAAGGCCTCCACTCCCATGAGCGACACCCCGCAGGACCCCACCACCCCCGACGAGACCCCGCAGTCCGGGACCCCGCAGTCCGAGCAGGCCCCCACCCCCGCCGAGGCGGGCGGTCGCGGCGCCCAGGAGACGCCGGAGGGTGCGAGCGAGATCTCCGCCGAGGAGGCGGCCTCCCGCACCGTCACCCTGGTGGATCCGCTCGACGAGGGCGAGGTGGACCGCATCACGCAGATCGACCTCAACCACGAGATGCAGCGCTCCTACCTCGACTACGCGATGAGCGTGATCGTCTCCCGCGCGCTGCCGGACGTGCGCGACGGCCTCAAGCCCGTGCACCGCCGCATCGTCTACGCGATGTTCGACGGCGGCTACCGCCCCGACCGCTCCTTCTCGAAGTGCGCGAAGGTGGTGGGCGAGGTGATGGGCAACTACCACCCCCACGGCGACTCCGCGATCTACGACGCGATGGTGCGCCTGGTGCAGCCGTGGTCGATGCGCTACCCGCTGATCCTGGGCCAGGGCAACTTCGGCTCCGCCGGGGACGACGGCGCCGCCGCCCCCCGGTACACCGAGTGCAAGATGGCGCCGCTGGCCATGGAGCTGGTGCGCGACATCGAGCAGGACACCGTGGACATGCAGGGCAACTACGACAACACGGTGGACGAGCCCACCGTGCTGCCCGCCCGCTTCCCGAACCTGCTGGTCAACGGCTCGGCCGGCATCGCCGTGGGCATGGCCACCAACATCCCGCCGCACAACCTGCGCGAGGTGGCGGACGCCGTGCAGTGGCTGCTGAGGAACCACGAGGCCACCAAGCCGGAGCTGCTCGAGGCCTGCATGGAGCGGATCAAGGGCCCGGACTTCCCCTCCGGCGCCACCATCGTGGGCACCTCCGGGATCGAGGACGCCTACCGCACCGGCCGCGGCTCCATCACCCAGCGCGCCGTGGTCTCCACCGAGGAGATCAACGGGCGCATGGCGCTGGTGGTCACCGAGCTGCCCTACCAGGTCAACCCGGACACCCTGGCGCGCAAGATCGCCGAGATGGTCAAGCTGGGCAAGATCCAGGGCATCGCCGACATCACCGACGAGACCTCCGGCCGCACCGGTCAGCGCCTGGTGATCACCCTCAAGCGCGACGCCGTGGCGAAGGTGGTGCTGAACAACCTCTACAAGCACACCCAGCTGCAGGAGAACTTCTCCGCGAACATGCTGGCCCTGGCCGGCGGGGTGCCGCGCACCCTCTCGATCGACTCCTTCGTGCGCGAGTGGACCAAGCACCAGATCGACGTGATCGTGCGGCGCACCACCTACCGACTGCGCAAGGCGGAGGAGCAGATCCACATCTTCCGCGGCTACCTCAAGGCGCTGGACGCGCTCGACGAGGTGATCGCGCTGATCCGCCGCTCGCCGGACGTCGACGAGGCCCGCACCGGGCTGATGGACCTGCTGGCGATCGACGAGATCCAGGCCAATGCGATCCTCGCGATGCAGCTGCGCCGCCTGGCCGCCCTGGAGCGCCAGAAGATCATCGAGGAGCACGACCGCCTGCAGGCCCTCATCGAGGAGTACACCGCGATCCTCGCCGATCCGCAGAAGCAGCGCGACATCGTCTCCGAGGAGCTCGCGGAGATCGTGGACCGCTACGGCGACGACCGCCGCACCCGGATCCTGCCGCACGCCGGCGACATGGCGATGGAGGACCTCATCCCCGAGGAGGACGTGGTCGTCACCATCACCCGCGGCGGCTACGTCAAGCGCACCCGGGAGGACCAGTACCGCGCCCAGAAGCGCGGCGGCAAGGGGGTGCGCGGCGCCTCGCTGCGCGAGGACGACGTGGTGGAGCACTTCTTCACCACCACCACCCACCGCTGGCTGCTGTTCTTCACCAACCAGGGCCGGGTCTACCGCGCCAAGGGCTACGAGCTGCCCGAGGCCCCGCGGGACGCGAAGGGCCAGCACGTGGCCAACCTGATGGCGTTCCAGCCCGAGGAGCACATCGCCTCCGTGCTCGCGATCGACTCCTACGAGGACGCCGAGCACCTGGTGCTCGCCACCGAGTCCGGCCTGGTGAAGAAGACCGCGATGACGGCCTTCGACTCCAGCCGCACCGGCGGCATCATCGCGATCAACCTGCGCGACGTGGACGGGCCGGAGGGCCCGCAGCCGGACCGCGTGATCGCCGCCCGCGCCGTGAACAGCGAGGACGAGATCCTGCTGGTCTCCCGCAACGGCCAGTCGGTGCGGATGCCGGCCGACGACGCCACGCTGCGGCCCACCGGCCGCGCCACCAGCGGCGTCACCGGCATGAAGTTCCGCCACGACGACCGCCTTCTGGCGATGGACGTGGTGCGCCCGGACTCCTTCGTGGTCACGGTGACCGACGGCGGCTTCGCCAAGCGCACCAGCGTGGACGAGTACCGCCTGCAGGGCCGTGGCGGCCTGGGGATCCGGGTGGCGAAGCTGCCCGATGACCGCGGCCACCTGGCGGGCGCCGCCGTGGTGGAGGAGTCCGACGAGCTGCTGGTGGTGATGGAGCGCGGCCGCGTGGTCCGCTCGAAGGTCGCCGAGGTGCCGGCCAAGGGCCGCACCACCATGGGCGTCACCTTCGCCAAGCCGGACAAGGGCGACCGCATCCTGCTGGTCACCACCGGCCCGGAGTCCGAGGTGGACGAGACCGAGGCCGAGGCGCCCGAGATCGTCGACGCGGAGCCGAGCGCGGGCGCCGCAGAGGGTGCTGCGGGCGAGGATGCTGTGGAGATCTCCGTCCACTCCGGCTCCGCGGACGCGGACGGCGAGGGCGATGTTCTAGGCTCGGAGCAGTCCGATGCGTCGTCGACCGGCGACGCCGATACCCACGAGGAGTGATCCGTGAGCACCAGTGACTCCAGGACCACCACCGGGAGCGCCGACCCGGCCGAGTCCACGTCCACGCTCCCGGCCTTCGACGGCACCTCCAGCCCGTCGACCTCGTCGGCGGAGCCCGCCCCCACCACGGGCGAGACGTCGATGGGCGCGGGCAGGGGCTCCGCGTCCCGCGGCGCCAGCCGCAGCCCGAAGAAGACCCCGCCCCTCGCCGCCGCGGCGGAGACCGAGCGGCGCGGCCCCCGCCGGGTGCGCCTCACCCTGGCCCGGCTGGACCCGTTCTCGGTGATGAAGCTGTCCTTCCTGGCGGCGATCGCGATCGGCATCGCCACCGTGGTGGCCGTGATCCTGCTGTGGAACCTGGTCGAGGCGATCGGGCTGTGGAGCCAGATCGACCAGCTGGGCAGGGACCTCAACGGCGGCGACCCGCTGCCCTTCATGGAGTTCTTCAGCTTCTCGAAGATGACCAGCTACGGCACCATCGTCGCCGTGGTGAACGTCGTGATCATCACGGCACTCGGCACCCTGCTGGCCTTCCTGTACAACCTGGTGGCCGCCCTGCTGGGCGGGCTGAAGATGACCTTCACCGACGAGTGAGCCGCCGGGTGGGACGGTCCCGCACCGCCCGCCCCGCGCGATCCCGACGCCGCCGTGCCTGCTGAGGCGCGGCGGCGTCGTCGTTCCCCCGGCGCGTCCGCGCAGCCCTCGCGTCGGCCTCGTGCCCGCCCATGCCCGCCCGTCCCGTCCCGCGGCGTCGCGGTCCCTGCGCGGTCAGGAGGCCTGGAGCTCGGTGATCTCGGCGATCTGCGCGCCCAGGTGGGCGAGGGCCTGCTCGGCGGGCACGGTCGCGGCGACGCCGTGCGCGCCGGCGCCCAACGAGATCCGGCGCGCCGGATCCCCGGTGAGGGAGGCGTCGGCGATCACGGGCCAGGCGGTGGTGGCGCCGAAGGGCGTGATCGTGCCGCGCTCGTAGCCGGTGACCTCGCGGGCGACCTCCTTGTCCGGCATGGACAGCCGGTTCACGCCCAGCAGCGCCCGCAGCCGGGGCCAGGAGATCTCGCGGTCCCCCGGCACCAGCACGAACAGGAAGTCTCCCTCCCCGCGCCGCACCACGAGAGTCTTGACGATGTCGCGGGGCTCGACGCCGCGGGCCGCGGCCGCCTCGGCGAGGGAGCCCACGCGGCCGTGCCGGGTGATCTCGTAGGGCAGGCCGGAGGAGTCCAGCGCCTCGCGGGCGCGCAGTTCGCTCATGGGTCCACGATACGGAGCCCGGCGGAGGGCGCGGGCCGTGAGGCGTCTCGCAGGCGGCCGGGGTCTGCGGGCGCAGCCCGGCTGTCGGTACGGTCGAGAGATGGTCTCCTCCTCCCTCGCCCGACCCCTCCCGGACCTCCGCCCGCTGCCGCCGGTGCAGGAGCAGCACTTCGCCCCCGCGGACTATCCGTGGGTGGGGGCGGCGGTGCGCTCCGCGCTGCTGCTCGAGGACGGGATCGCGGATCTCGACCCCGTCGGCGGTGTGGGAGCGCCCGCCGAGAGGCTGCCGGAGCCGGTGGTGGACATCGACCTCGTCGAGCAGGCCCTCGCCGCCGAGGGCGTCGCACCGCTGGCCGAGCGCACGCTGGTGCTCGCCGTCGGCTCCAACCAGACCCCGCAGGCCATCGCTCGCAAGTACCGGCGGGCCGGTGGCACGGTGCCGGCGGCCACGCCCTTCGTGCGCTGCACCGTGCACGATCTCGCCGTGGGGCACGTGGCCCACATCGCCGCACCGGGGTACGTGCCGGCGGCGCCGTACCGTGCCCCGGGCCAGCGCATGGAGCTGGTCGCCACCTGGTTCGACGACGAGCAGCTCGCGGTGATCGACGCGACCGAGCCGAACTACGACAGGATCCGCCTGGCCGCCGCGCAGCACCCGCTCACGCTCGCCACGGGCCAGGAGCCCGCGCAGGCGCACGTCTACGCCTCCCGCTGGGGCGTGCTGGCCCGCGACGGGGTGCCGATCCCGCTGCGCCACCGCCAGCAGGAGCTGTTCGACGAGCTCTCCGCGCTCACCGGCGACGAGCGCTTCGTGGGCGAGGCCGGTGAGCTGTGCGCCCGCATGGCGGCGGAGCCCGGGGCGCTGCGCGAGCGGGTGAGCGCGCGCGGCCTGGTCGCGCCCGACGGCCTCGCCCGGCCGTGAACCGCACGCCCTTCCCGCCCCCATCCCGATGATTAGCTAGGCTATGCATATCCGGGGTGCTCGCCCCGGACCGCGGACGAGGGGAGACGCAGCGATGACCGCCATCTGGTGGGTGCGGGACGACCTCCGGCTCCATGACAACCCCGCCCTCGCGGCGGCGGCCGCCGCCGGGGACGTGATCGCCGTGCACGTGGACGAGCGGATCGACGGGGTCCGTGCCGCGGGCGGCGCCTCCCGCTGGTGGCTGCACCACTCGCTGCGGCGCCTGGGCGACTCCCTGCGGGAGCACGGCGTCCCGCTGGTGCTGGCGGACGGCGATCCCGAGCAGGTGATCCCGCAGCTGGTCCGGGAGACCGGCGCCGAGCAGGTGCAGTGGAACCGGCGCTACCACCGGCCCCGTCGTGATCTCGACGCGCGGCTGAAGAGTGCGCTGCGTGCGCAGGGCGTGCGTGCCGAGAGCAGCGACGGCTTCCTGCTGCACGAGCCGTGGACGATCGCGACGCAGAAGGGCGAGCCCTACCGCGTCTACTCCGCCTTCGCCCGCGCCTGCCGCGATGCCGCCCCGCCCCGCCCGGACGACGCCGCCGCGCCGAACCTGTCGGGACCCGCCGACGAGGTGCACGCCGCCGGCCACGCGATGGCGCAGTGGCGGCGCGCGGAGCACCTCGAGGAGATCCTGGACCGCCGCGGCTGGGTGCCGACGGCCCCGGACTGGGCGGAGGGGCTGCGGGAGACCTGGACGCCGGGGGAGGCCGGGGCGTGGGACCGGCTGGACGCGCTCGAGGACGTGCTCGACGACTACGCGCGCCACCGCGACCGGCCCGCGCTGCAGGGCACCTCACGCCTCTCCCCGCACCTGCGCTTCGGCGAGATCTCCCCGCACCAGGTGTGGCGGCGCAGCCGGGAGCTGGGCCCGGGGGAGGGGCCGGAGACGTTCCGCGACGAGCTGCTGTGGCGGGAGTTCGCCTGGCACCGGCTGTTCCACCTGCCCGAGCTCGCCACGCGCAACGTCCGCTCGCAGTTCGACGCCTTCGACTGGCGCGAGGACGAGGACGACCTCCGGGCCTGGCAGCGCGGGCGCACCGGGATCGACCTGGTCGACGCCGGGATGCGGCAGCTGTGGCGCACCGGCTGGATGCACAACCGGGTGCGCCTGGTGGTGGGCTCCTTCCTCACCAAGAACCTGCGCCTGCACTGGCGGCACGGCGAGGAGTGGTTCTGGGACACGCTGGTGGACGCCGACGAGGCCGCGAACCCCTTCAACTGGCAGTGGGTGGCAGGCACCGGGGACGATGCGGCGCCGTACTTCCGCGTGTTCAACCCCGAACGGCAGCAGGAGCGGTTCGACCCCGAGGGCGAGTACGTGCGCTCCTGGCTGCCCGAGGTCGGCACCGGCGACAGGCCCGCCCCGCTGGTGGACCTGCGCGCCTCCCGGCGGGACGCCCTCGCCGCCCATCAGCGGCTCTCGGGGCAGGCCGACGAGTGACCCGGGTGGGCCTCACACCACGGTGAACCGCACCGTGTGCCAGCCGCTGGCGCCGTCGGGCGCGGGCGCGGCCCGCTGGGAGGTCTGCAGCGTGCCCTCGCCGTCCGTGGCCCGCACCGTCACCGAGTGGTCGCCGGGCTCGGCGTCCCCCCAGCGCAGCGACCACTGCACCCAGGTGTCGGCGGTGACCTCGGCGCCCAGCTGCGCCTCGCGCCACTGCCCGTCGTCGATCCGCACCTCCACCGCGGAGACGCCGCGCTGCTGCGCCCAGGCGGTGCCGCCCAGCATCACGGCGCCGTCCGCGTCCGCCTCCAGCTCCGCGAAGGAGCGGGGCACGTCCACCCGCGAGGCGGTCTTGATCGGGCCGCGCTCCGACCAGCCGCGGGTGGACCAGTAGGCGACGTCGTCCTCGAAACGGGTGACCTTCAGCTCCGTCAGCCACTTGGTGGCCGAGACGTAGCCGTACAGCCCCGGCACCACCATCCGCACCGGGTAGCCGTGCTCCGCCGGCAGCGGCTCGCCGTTCATGCCCACGGCGATCAGGGAGTCCCTGTCGTCGGTGAGCGCCTCCAGCGGGGTGGAGGCGGTGAACCCGTCGATCGAGCGGGAGAGCACCATGTCGGCGCCGTCCTGCACCCCGGCGCGCTCCAGCAGGGTGCGCACCGGCACCCCCAGCCAGGTCGCGTTGCCGGCGAGGTCCCCGCCCACCGCATTGGAGACGCAGGTGAGCGTCACGTGCGCCTCCACCATCGGCTCCTCCAGCAGCGCGGCGAGGTCGATCTCGAGCTCCTGGTCCACCAGACCGTGGATCCGCAGGCTCCAGGCAGCAGGGTCCACGCGCGGCACCGCGAGGGCGGTGTCGATCCGGTAGAAGTCCTGGTTCGGGGTGAGGTAGCGGGGCATGCCCTCGAGCTCCACCTGCGCCTCGGCAGGGATCGGCGGGGCGGAGGTGCGGGGCGCGGGCAGCACGTACCGGGCGGCGCGGGCGGCGACCTCCCGGCTCGCGGTGATGCCGCGGCCCACCGCGGCGCCCACCACGGCGAGCACCCCCACGGCGCCCACGCCCAGCAGCGCCCGCCGACGGGTCCAGCGCGCCCGGGCCTCGTCGGCCGAGCCGGTCGTGCCTGCCCCGTCGGCCGCACCTGCCCCGTCGGCCGTGCCGGTCCCCTCGGCGGCCCCGACCCCGTCGGCCCCCGGGGCGCCCTCGGTCCCGGAGGCCGCCGGGCCGTGCACGGTGCGCAGGAGCAGCAGCAGGGCCGGGACCGCCACGAGCGTGCCGAACAGGGTGGGGAGGACGTCCAGCGCGGTGTTCTGGGCGCGGGTCAGCACCAGCGCCATCGCCAGCGCCCCCAGCCCCGCCAGCAGCACGGCGGCGAGAGCGCGCCGCGCCGCCCCGAGCCGGCCGATCAGCGCCGTGAGCACCAGGTACACCGCCCCCATGGAGGCGAACAGCACCAGCTTGTCCCAGGTGCCGAACAGCCGGATCACGAGATCCTTGACGCCCGGCGGGACGATGTCCACGAAGGCGCCGCCCACCGCGACGAACGGCGCGGAGGAGGAGCTGAAGGCGAGCGAGGCCAGCTCCGCGACGGCCACCAGCACCAGGCCGGCCACCACCCCGGCGACGGCGGACCATCGAGCGGCCCCGCGCGGCGCGGTCATCACAGCACCCCGCTCGCGATCGGCTTCATCGTGGGCTGCTCGGAGCCGCCGGCGGGCTCGATGGTGAGGCCGATCTCGACCCCGTCGGGCAGCGCGCCGTCGTGCATCATCGACTCCTGCGGATCCTCGAGCATCCCGGCGCTGACGATGTCCTCGCCGTCGATCATCCACAGCTGGTACGTCTCGCTGGCGGGGAGCGCGGGCAGCCCGGCGGACTGCACGATCATCGCCTGCTCCTGGCGCGAGTACATCAGCTGCAGCTCGCCGCCCTCGGCGGAGGGGAGGATCATGTGCGCGGCGTCGTCCGCGGCCATGATCTCCGAGAGCATCGCGCGCTCCTGCTCCGCGCCCTCCTGCGCGGAGGCGATCGCCTCGAGGGAGGCGCGGGCCTCCTGCTCGGCGAGGCGCTCGCTGTTCCACATGCTCACCCCCACCACGGTGCTCACCAGCAGCGCCGCGGCCGCGGCGGCGGTCCACCGGCTGCGCCGCACGCTGGCGCGGTAGCGGTCCAGCGGGACCACCTCCGCGGGCGGGCGGGCGTCGGCCGACGAGCGCGCGTCGGGCGCGATGCCCGGCGTGGAGCCCGGTGTGGAGTCCGGCGCGCCTGCCGTGGGGATGTCGGGTGTGGAGCCGGGCGCGGCTGCCGTCGGGACACCGGGGGAGGTGCCGGCCGCGGCGCCAGCCCCGGCCTCCGGGGTCGAAGCGTCCGCGGTCGCAGCGTCTTCGTCCGCCTCCTCGGCGAGCGGGGAGAGCTGCCGGGTGGTGGCGATGCGGGCCATCACCGCGGCCTTCAGCTCCGGGCGCGGGGCCAGCGGGGTGAGGCTGCCGGCGAGCTCGCCGGCGGTCTCCTCGAAGGAGAGCGCCTCGGCGGCGGAGTCAGGATCCTCGGCCAGGTGGCGGCGCATCCGCTCGCGCTCCTCGCCGTCCAGGGCGTTCAGCGCCCAGGCGCCGGTCATCGTGTGCTTCTGCTCGTTCACGAGGTCACCCCCAGCCTGTCCCGCAGCACGATCATGCCGTCCCGGATCCGAGTCTTCGCCGTGCCCACGGGGATGTCCAGGAGGGCGGCGACCTCCCGATGGCTGTAGCCGCCGAAGTAGGCGAGGCGGATCGCCTCCGACTGCGCGGAGGTGAGCTCGCCCAGCGCCGTGCGCACGCGCCTGCTCTCCACCCTCATGATCCCCTCCTCCTGCACGTCCACCACCTGCTGCTCCAGCTGCAGCAGGCCTTCCTCGGAATCGCGGCGCCGGGCCGCCTCGCTCGAACGCACCGTGTCCACCGCGCGGCGATGGGCGATGGTGCACAGCCATCCCTGGGCGCTGCCGCGATGGGCGTCGAACCGGGTGGCCTGCCGCCAGATCTCCACGAACACCTCCTGCATCACCTCCTCGCTCATCGCCACGTCCCGCACCACCCGGCGGATCAGGGCGAACAGCATCGGGGCGACCTCGTCGTACAGACGGGAGAAGGCGTCCTCGTCGCCGAGGGCGATGCGGTGCAGCAGAGCGGCCGAGGACGGCGGCGCCGCCTCCCCGCCCGGCAGCGCGTGCAGACCGATCTCGCCGCCGGGCGGCGCGGCCTGCCCGGGATCGCCGCCGGGTGGCGGGCCCAGGGCGGCCTCACCGGGCCGCGTGGGCGGCTCGGCGGGGGAGTGCTCGGGAGGCATACGGCGTCACTCCTTCCAGTGGGACCTGTCGGGCCGGGGCGGACGGTGCGCCCGCCCCGGCCCGACCGGGACGCCTATGCAGTGTGCGCCGCTCAGCCCTGCTCCGCCATGCTCGGCGGCATCAGAACGGTATCGATCATGTACACGGTGGCGTTCTGCGTGGTGACACCGCCGCAGATCACGGCCGCACCGTCGACCATGAGGTCGTCGCCCTCACCGGTGACCTCGAGATCCTCGCCCTGCACCGTGGTGTGGGTGCCGGCGACCTCGTCCGGCGAGAGCTGCCCGGGCACCACGTGGTACGTGAGCACGCCGCTGAGCGCATCGGCATCCTCGGCGAGGGCCGTGAGGTCCTCCTCGGGGATCGCGCCGAAGGCGTCGTCCACCGGTGCGAACACGGTGAACTCGTCCCCGTCGAGGGTGTCGGCCAGGTCCACCTCCGGGTTCAGCTCGCCGGAGACGGCGGAGGTGAGAGTGGTGAGCATCGGGTTGTTCGAGGCGGCGACGCTGACCGGATCCTGCGCCATGCCCTCCACCGAGCCGGCACCGTCCGGCACCGTCTCGGCGTAGTCCGCGCAGCCGGCGCCCACGAGGTTCGCCGCCGGATCCATCGAGTCCATGTCGTCCGAGTCGTCCATGCCGCCCATGTCGCTGGGACCGTCCATCGACTCCTCGGCGGTCTGCCCGCCGCCGTCGGACATCGGCTCCTCGTCCATCGAGCCGGAGTCCATCCCGCCGGAGCACGCGCTCATCAGCGCGACGGTGGCGGCCAGAGCCCCCAGCCGGGGAAGCATCCTGTGAGTTCTCATGACGATCTCCTTCGTGAGGCTGCGGTCGCTCCGGCGGGTCCGGGGCGGGACGTCCCGGGAGGGGCGTCGCATCAGGGGTTCGGAGCGGAGCGCCGGATGGATGGGAACGATGTCTGCCGGGAGACGATGTGACCTCGCGAACAACCCCCGGGACCGGTTGGACTCGGCACCCCGGATCGGGGTAGCGTTGCTCGTCGGTGGCCGTCACCGGAGCGTTCCGGAGGCCGTCGCGCACGGGCCTATAGCTCAGTCGGTTAGAGCGCTGTCCTGATAAGACAGAGGTCGCTGGTTCAAGTCCAGCTAGGCCCACGTCGAGGATCGGAGGAACTCATGAAGAAGTTCATCACGACCGCCGTCGTGCTCGGCACGGCCGTGGCGGGGATCCTCACCTGGCGGAAGGTCGAATCCGACCGCATCCGCAACGATCTGTGGACCGAGGCGGAGCGCGTCTCCACCGAGCAGGACGAGGTCGCCGAGGCACAGCCCGCGCACCGCGCCTGACATCCGCACCCGGGGACTTAGCTCAGTTGGTAGAGCGGTAGCTTTGCAAGCTTCAGGTCAGGGGTTCGACCCCCCTAGTCTCCACGAAACACCAGGTAAGAGGCCGTTTCCCGCGAGGGAGGCGGCCTCTTCCGCGTCCGGGTCAAGCGATCGACGATCGGCTGGGGCGGTAGCGAATCGGTCGTTCTCGGTAGTAATCCGTGTTGGGTCAGGTGCGCCCTGTGCGTCCTCGCGACCAGCAGAATCACGCAGAGCGAGACCCCTGCTCCCGACCGCGTGCGCCCGGTGCGCCCCGGAATCCAGTCTGCTGAAGTAGTCGGCGTCAGTCATTCATCACGGATACCCGCGACGGCCGTCAGTACGTCGGCAAGGCCGACGGTGCGGAGAGCATCCGGCAGCGCTGGAACGCCTACGCGGCCAACGGCCACGGCGGTAACGTCGAGCTGCGCAACGTCGACGCGAGCGGCTTCCGCTACTCGGTTCTGAGGATCTTCGACCCGGCAACGCCGACGAGCGTCATCGACGCGGCCGAGAGCCACTTCAAGCTCGCCCTCGACACGCGCAGGCACGGGCTTCACCGCAACTGATCACGAGTGGACGGCTCTCGGGTCCGGCGACAGCTTCGTGCTGAGTGGTGTCCGCAGGCGAGTGCCGTGTCCGTGCTGCGTCATATCGTGTGTTCCATGGTGATCGAGCCCGAAGAGCAGACCCCGTGCCAGTGCGATCAGGACTGCGCGTGCGGGAACACTGCGGATCTCATCCACGGCGGGGTCGCGATCTGTGGGTGCTGCCTCGCCGACTGCCCCGATGTGCACGTCCTCGAGGGCAGGACCTGGCGGAGCGGCTACACGGTTCGGCTCGTGCCGTGGCGCGGCGGCTACGAGCTCCACGTCGATGGGGTGGGCGTGACGCAGTGTGTCGAACGAGTGGAGGCCGAGGACACGGTCCGGGACTTCCTCGAGTCCCTCGAGCGCGATGACGCCCGCACGGCGAGCGTGACGGTGTGGGGTACGCCGGAACAGCGGTAGGAGATCGGTCGCCGGGGCCGGCCCGCTATCGGCGTCAGTGGCCGGGTGCATGATCTTCCTATGAGGACGAATCAAAACGGGGAGCTGAGGATCGGTTTCGTCGATGTCGGCTATGCCCGGGGGCACACGGGCAAGGTGCCGATCGAGTGCTGGGCTCCCAATCGCCTCGGCGAGCTCTCCGTCGTCACAGATCAGGCATTCGCCCGATGCGAAGTAGTCGATGCGTGGGAGGGCGAGATCTCCCCGCGGGAGGACCCATCCGGCCTGGACGTCCTGCTGGAGACATGGGCGCTCAACTACGACCTCGTCGTGTCCTGGAACGGGCTGTTCGGGGACTATCTCCCGCTTGCTCGCCTCAGCGATAAGGTGGCGGGCATCCTGCCGAAGAGCGTGGACCTCCTCGAGCAGCTCGCGCTCGACGTCGCCGACATGTTCCCCGAGAAGCGGTGGAAGACGGCGGGGCTGTCGCTCGGAAAGGTCTACGTCTCGTTCGGCGACGAGTTCGACCTCGGCGAGAAGTACCGCGGAGACTCCGCCCTCGACGACTGCATGCGGATCTTCAGCATCTACCGCAGGCTCCTGTCGGGCACGCCGCTGCGGTACGACTACGTCGCCTACGGTGGGGCGAAGAAGATCGTCGAGCATCATGCAGTCATCGCGCCGTCGGAGCGCACTCTGGCAGCGATGCGAGGTGGCCCGGCGGCGCGCAACGATGTGCGCTGCGATCTGGACTGGTCCGGCATCGCGCTTCCGGACAGCGTCGTCGAGCTGCTCGACGGGGTGGATGAGACCGCGCGCAAGCCGGTGCTCCGCTTCGCGCTGCAGCTGCTGGCTCCGTCCGTGAACGAGCGCGTCCGCGCCCGGCTCCGCGACGGCGAGTCGCTGGGAACCAAGGACATGGAACGGCTTGAGACGGCCCTGGAGCGAACGCCATGAGCGGCGGACCGGAGCAAGCGAGCGGATGTGCGTCCGGGGTCAGCCCTGATCCGGAGAACGCTTTGGTCCGCTTGTGTATCGCCCCGGGTTTGTTAGAGGCTCGCAAGTGCCGCGTCGGCGGTCGCCGGCACGGTCTGGTGGCGATGGTAGTTCTCCTCGAGCTCGACGGGCGGGATCATGCCGATCTCGCCGTGCAGGCGGCGGTGATTGAACCAGTCGATGTACTCCGCGGTCGCGATCTCGAGCTCGTCGATGTTCTTCCAGGGCCCGTGGTTGCGGACCAGCTCCGCCTTGAAGAGCGAGTTGAAGGCCTCGGCCAGGGCGTTGTCATAGGAGTCGCCGGTCGAGCCGACGGAGGCGACCGCTCCGGCTTCCGCGAGGCGCTGGGTGTAGCGGACGGCGACGTACTGGACGCCCTTGTCGCTGTGGTGCGTGAGCCCGGAGACGTCGTGGCCTGCGTACTCACGGGTCCAGATCCCCATCTCCAGCGCGTCCAGGGCGAGGTCGGTCCGCAGGGACTGCGACAGCTGCCAGCCGACCACGCGGCGGGAGAACACATCGATGACGAACGCGGCATACACCCAGCCCGCGAACGTGCGGCAATACGTGATGTCCGCGACCCATAACTGGTTCGGGGCCGTCGCGGTGAAGTCGCGTTCGACCAGGTCAGCGCGAGTGTCTGGGCCGTCGCCGGGGCGTGTGGTCCGTGGGCCCTTCTCTCGGCTGATGCCGCGCAGCCCGTCGGCTCTCATCAGTCGTTCCACGGTGCAGCGCGCGACCGCGATGCCTTCTCGGCGCAGCTGAGCGTGGAGCTTCTTCGCGCCGTAGACCCCGAAGTTCTTCGCGTGCACGCGCCGGATCTGGACCAGCAGTTCCTTGTCCCGGATCGCTCGCTTCGAGGGCGGGCGGGTCTTGAACGCGTAGTAGGTGCTCGGCGCGATCTGGGTGCCCGCTGCGGTGAGCGTGCGGCAGATCGGCCAGGCGCCGAACTCGTGCTTGTGCTGGTCGATGAACGTCACGATCATCGCGGTGGGCGGTCGAGCTCCGCTGCGAAAAAAGCCGAGGCCGACTTCAGAATCGCGTTCGCCCGGCGCAGCTCGCGCACTTCCTTCTCCAGCTCAGCGAGCCGCTCGGCGTCGCTGGTCGTGGTCCCGAGTCGGCGGCCCTCGTCAATCTCGGCCTGCACGACCCAGTTCCTCAACGTTTCGGCCTTGATCCCGAGCTGCTCGCCCACACGGCGGAACGTTCCCGACCTCGTCGCTGGATCCCGTCGCGCGTCCACGGCCATCCTCGTGGCCCTCTCCCGAAGTTCATCGGGGTACTTCCTCGGTGCTGCCATGCTCCTCATCCTCCCGTGGGATCAGAGCCTCCACCAGACCCGGGGCGATTCACTGGAAGCCGAGGAACGCAATGCCGGCCGAGCAGAGGGTGGGCACCGTGGCGATTACATCGGACGGACAGATGCCGAAAAGGAGTTCGGCGCAACGATCGACCAACCTGCAGGCGTTGAACACCGGCACGAGTCCTACGGCCTGATCGTCAGGAGCCGGGAAGGTACGGCTCGCCGCGCAGCACGCCCTAGAGGCGTCGGCACCCTCGCTCGAACAGCTCCACCGCACGCAGTGCCTGGGCACGTGCGTCGTTCGGGGTCGCTCGCGAGACGGCGCGGATGGTCGTGAGAATGATCCGGATGTCGCCGAGGTCGAGGTCAGCGCGCACGGAGCGTTCGCGCCGGGCTCGCGCGATCAACGATTCCAGCTGAGCGAGAGCCGACGTTTGGAACTCCGCGAGTTCGTCGGTGACGTCCAGTTTCTCGATCAACGGAGTCATGATCCCGGGCTGCTCTGCTTCGATCGAGGCGAACTCGCGGATGGTGCGGAAGATTGCTGCGCCGGCGCCATCAGCATCGACGGCATGGTCCAGTAGGCTGCCGCAACGGTCTATCTCGCTCTCGTAGACCGCTGCGAGCAATCCGGCGCGGTTCGGGAAGTGCCGGTACAGGGTCGCCGGTGACAGATCTGCGCGGTCGGCGATGGTCGACAGCGGCGCGTCGACGCCCTGCTCGTGAATCACGTCCCGCGCGGCCGAGACCAGCTGTGCGCGATTACGTGCTCGATCAGCTCGGCCCGGCGTGCTTCCTGTTCCAATCTGAGGCACCATCGGTTGCTCCTGCTCTCACTTCACCCAGAAACGTAGGGTGACTCTCATTTCATGCGTAGCGTTAGGAGCATGTCAAGCGATGTGAGTGCTTCAGGGTCTGATTCGACGATGCGGGCAGTGGTCTTCGACCGGTACGGCGGCCCAGAGGTTCTCCGCGTGGCCGAGGTGCCCATCGCGCGTACTGGGCCGGGCGAGGTGTTGATCCGCGTGGAGGCATCCAGCGTCAACGGCGGCGAGACCGCCGGGCGACGAGGGGACTTGAAGCTCATCACTGGGCGGCGGTTTCCCAAGCGCATCGGCATCGACTTCGTCGGCACGGTCGTCCAGACGGATGCCGATGCCGCATACGCCCCGGTCGGTACGCGCGTGTGGGGAACCGTCGATGAGCGCGGCGAGCAGGGATCCCTCGCCGAGTACATCGCCGTAGATCCGAGTCGGTTCAGCATCGCGCCCGCCGGGCTCACTCCGGTCGAGGCGGCGACTTTGCTCGCCGGCGGCACGACCGCGCTGACCGCGATGCGCGACATCGCCCGCCTGCGTGCGGGCGAGAGGCTGCTCGTCCGTGGCGCTTCCGGCGGCGTGGGCAGCGTCGCCGTGCAGGTCGGTGCACATCTTGGCGCTGAGGTCACCGGGCTCGCCCATCCAGACGCCTTCGAGTTCGTCCGAGCACAAAAGGCCAACCATGTTCTGGACTACGTGACTCCGCCCTCGCAGCTTGGCGAGTTCGACGTCATCTTCGATACGCGCGGGACATCGCTGAGCGCGTATCGGCGACTGCTCACCCCGCGTGGTCGGATGGTGACGATCGCGTTCAACCTGAGGCGACCGGTTCGCAGCCTCGCCGGCCTCCAGCTCTCGCGTCTGCGCCGCGTCCGCCCTGTGCGACTATTCCTCGGCCGCCCGCGCCGGCCCGTGTTCGAAGAGCTCGCTCACCTTGCCGAGCGCCGCGTCATCGCACCAGTGGTCCACAGCGTGCACACCATGGAGGACGTCGTCTCAGCCCACGCCCAGATGGAGCACGAGCGAGTCCTCGGCAAAGTCGCCGTGGACGTCGCTCACAACTGAGCCCCGCACAGCAGTGCCGCTTCGCTCCGAGAGGACGGCGAACTGCATTGAAACCGGGCGATCGCCCTCGTGGTCGGAGGGCGCTCTCGGCCATTGGTGCCCATCCGTCAGGATCCGGTGCTGGTGCTCCGTCCGGCGAAGCGGGCCCGGACTTCCTCCGAGGTGGGGGAGAAGAGGTTGCCGAGGTTCCCGTCCGGGTCGCGCAGCAGCGCGGAGCGGTTTCCCCAGGGCATGTCGGTGGGTGCTTGCACCCAGGAGTCGACCTGGCCCTGAAGGCGCTTGTGCTCGGCGTCAACGTCGTCGACACGCAGCTCGATGATCGCGGTGCGGTTCGCGCAGGCTTCAGCAGCGCCTTCGCCGAACAGCGGCACGGTGCTGGAGTGCCCGATCGCGAGAGTCGCCAAGGGGGTCACCAGCTCGGCGAAGACGGGCGCGGGGCGCTGGGCACCGATGCCCGTCACGAGCTCGTACAAGCCGACCATGTCGTCGAAGTCGTCGGTGATGATGCGGACGGAGGCGAGTTCCATGAGTGTTCCCTTCACTACTGCAGCGTTTTTGGGACTGCCGCATGGATAGGTGCCATCTGATCTGGCTTGCCCGCTGGGCGGCCTGGAAGGATGTGCACCATGCGCGCTCCCTATCCCCAGGAGTTCCGCGATGACGTCGTGCGTGTGGCCCGGTCCCGTGAGGACGGCGTCACCATCGCGCAGATCGCGAAGGACTTCGGCGTCCACGAGATGACGCTGCACAAATGGATCCGCCAGGCTGACATCGACGACGGCAACCGCCCCGGCAAGACTCGGGAGGACTCGACCGAGCTGCGCGACCTCCGCCGCCGGAACCGGCTGCTGGAGCAGGAGAACGAGGTCCTCCGCCGCGCCGCGGCTTACCTCTCCCAGGCGAACCTGCCGGGAAAAGGTTCTACCCGCTCGTGAGCGAGCTTGCCGCTGACGGGATCTCCGTCGCGGTGTCCTTGCGGGTCCTGAAGCTCTCCCGCCAGCCCTACTACCGCTGGCGGAAACAGCAGGTCACCCAGGCCGAGATCGTCGAGGCCTACCGCGCCAACGCCCTGCTGGACGCCCACCGTGACGACCCCGAGTACGGGTACCGGCTCCTGGTCGACGAGGCCGCGGAGGCTGGCGAGGTGATGTGTGAGCGCACGGCGTGGAAGATCTGCCGCGACAACCAGTGGTGGTCCGCCTTCGGCAAGAAGCGCGGCAAGAACGGGAAGCGTCCCGGACCACCGGTCCACGACGACCTGGTCACGCGGGACTTCTCCGCCGATGACGTCAACGAACTGTGGCTGACCGATATTACGGAGCACTGGACCGATGAGGGCAAGCTCTATCTCTGCGCCATCAAGGACGTGTTCTCCGGCCGCATCGTCGGCTACTCCATCAGCGACCGGATGAAGGCCCGCCTCGCAGTGAACGCCCTAGACAACGCGGTATCGCGCCGTCGCGATGCTGCCGGATGCATCGTGCACTCGGACCGCGGGTCCCAGTTCCGGTCACGCAAATTCGTGCATGCCCTGAACCGTCATCACCTCATCGGATCGATGGGGAAAGTCGGCGCTGCCGGGGACAACGCCGCGATGGAGTCCTTCTTCGCATTGCTCCAGAAGAACGTCCTCGATCGCAAGCGGTGGCGGCCCCGAGAGGAACTGCGCATCGCGATGACCACTTGGATCGAGCGGACCCATCACCGGCGTCGCCGACAGGCCCGCCTGGGCCGATTGACGCCCATCGAATACGAGACCATCATGAACCCCGCCGTGGACCTCGCGGCCTGACACCCCAACTGTCACCTGATCGTGCGGCAGTCCCGCGTGATCGACGGAACCGATGAGGGAGGCATCACGTCGACGGTCTCGTGGAAGGGCGGCGGCGACTACGAGATGGTCCACGTGTCGCCGCGGTTCGGCTCGCAGACGCCTCGGCACCGCGCCCCGGCGCTGAAGAAGAAGCTCGGCCTTTCACAGGCCGCGGACGTGCGGGACGCGGTGTGACTGTTTCGGTGCAGCTCACCCTCGGTGCGCCTCAGATGCGCCCTGAGGATCGACCGAATATGATCTGACCAGGCATAATTCGTTCGTGCAATCTGCTTTGCAAGCTTCAGGTCAGGGGTTCGACCCCCCTAGTCTCCACCAGGCATGACAGAGAGCCCCTCTCCTCCGGGAGAGGGGCTCTCTGCTGTCGTGCTGCGGGGCCGCGCACACCGGCGCCGCCGAGCCGAGCCGGCCCGCGCCAGCCGGTACCCTGACCGAATGCTCCCGACCTCCGACGTGCTCGCCCTGCTGCGTGCCAGGCGGAGCTCCCTGCCTCCCGTGCTCCTCCGCGTGGCGCACTTCGTGCTGGAGCACCCCTCCGCGGTCGTGGACATGTCCACCGCGCAGCTCGCGAGCGCCGCAGGGGCCTCGGAAGCCGCCGTGTCCCGGCTGTGCGAGCGGATCGGACTGTCCGGGTATCCCGCGCTGAAGTCCGGCCTGGCCGTCTCGCTGGCCCGCGCGGAGGCGCGGCCGACGGCCAACGTCGCCGCGATCGACGAGGGCACGGACGCCCGGACCGTCATCGACGTCGTCGCACGATCGCACGAGGACGCGATCCAGCTGACCGCCGAGGGCCTGGATCCCGAGGAGGTCGACGCCGTCAGCGAGATGCTGCGCCGCACGCGCACCGCGATCGTCTACGCGCTGGCGTCCTCGTCCCCCGTGGCCGAGGATCTCGCCAGGAAGCTGGTGATGGCGGGGGTGACCGCCACCGCGACCTCCGATCGCCATCTGGCGGCCGCGCTGATCGCGCGCTACGAGGGGCGCTGCGGGCTCATCGTCATCAGCACCACGGGCTACACCCAGGACTCGGTGTCGCTCGCCGAGGCCGCGAGGCTGCATGACACGCCTGTGGTCGCGGTGACCTCGGACCCGGAGTCCCGGTTGGTGCGGGCCGCCACCCATGTGCTGCGCACCTCCGCGTACGAGGAGGGCCTGCGCTCGGGAGGCACCTCGGACCGCATCGCCCAGCTGCTCGTGGTCGACGTCCTCGTCACCGTGCTGCGGAGTGCAGACCACCATGCGGAGATCGCGAGCATGCACCGGATGGACGAGGCGGTGGGTCCGTGGAAGCTGCCGCGGCGGGGCCCCTCGGGCGCGCCGGAGGCACGCTCCGGCGGGGACTGAGGACGGCGAGTGAGGATCCGGACACATCCGACGCCGACGATGAAGGATTCCTTCAGTAGGATCCCATCTGGATGATATGTTCCGTCGCGATCTGCGGGACCACTCCCTGTCCCGAGTCCGACACCGACCGTCGACCCCGAGCCTCCTCCGCGCTGTGCCGCCGCCGCCGGAGGACGCTCGCCGACATGAGAGGTCCCGATGAAGTTCTTCCAGCGACTGGGCAGGTCGCTCATGCTGCCCGTGGCAGTGCTGCCCGTGGCCGCCATCCTCAGCGGCCTCGGCTACTGGATCCTGACCGCGACGGGCGACGAGAACAACCTGGCCGGCGTCTTCCTCAAGCTCGCCGGGGGCGCGCTGCTGGACAACCTGCCGCTGCTGTTCGCGATCGGCGTGTCCGTGGGCATGGCGACCAAACCGGACGGCACCTCGGCGCTGGCGGGCCTGGTCTCGTGGCTGATGGTGACCACCATGCTGTCCCCGGCGAACGTGGCCCTGTTCCAGGGGATCGAGGAGTCGCAGGTGAACCCGGCGTTCTCCAACCTCGAGAACGTGTTCGTGGGCATGCTCTGCGGTCTCGTCGGCGCGTGGTCGTACGACCACTTCAAGGAGGTGAAGCTGCCCGATGCGCTGTCCTTCTTCTCCGGGCGCCGCTCCGTCGCCATCGTCACCGCCGGGATCTCCCTCGGCCTGGCACTGGTGCTCTTCTTCGTGTGGCCCCTGGTGTACTCGGGTCTGGTCGGCTTCGGCGAGTTCATCCTCACCCTCGGTCCTGTCGGCGTGGGCATCTACGGCTTCCTCAACCGCCTCCTGATCCCGCTGGGCCTGCACCACGCGCTCAACTCGGTGTTCTGGTTCGACGTCGCCGGGATCAACGACCTGGGCAACTTCCTGGACGCCCAGGGGACGTACGGCGTCACCGGGCAGTACATGACCGGCTTCTTCCCGATCATGATGATGGGCCTGCCCGGTGCGGCCCTGGCGATGTACGTGACCGCGAGGACCGCGCGGCGCAAGGTGGCCGCCGGCGTGCTGCTCTCCAGCGCGATCGCGTCCTTCTTCGTCGGGGTGACCGAACCGCTGGAGTTCTCCTTCATGTTCCTGGCGCCGGGCCTGTACGTGGTCCATGCCCTGTTCACGGGCATCTCGATGGCCGTCAGCGCGATGCTGCCGGTGAGGATGGGCTTCGGGTTCTCCGGCGGCTTCATCGATCTCGTGCTCGGCTGGGTGAACCCGATGGCGCAGAATCCGTGGGCGATCCCGCTGATGGGCGCGTTCTGGTTCGTGGTCTACTTTTTCGTCTTCCGCGCCATCATCCTGCGCTTCGACCTGAAGACCCCCGGTCGTGAGTCCGAGGAGGACCTCGCCGAGGACGGGCAGGCCGACACCGCCGCGGGCGGCGACAAGTACGCGGTCACCGCGACGTCCTTCCTGGCCGCCCTGGGCGGCGCGGGGAACATCGTGGACCTCGAGAACTGCGCCACCCGACTGCGGATGGAGCTCGTGGACGTCTCCGTGGTCGACGAGGCCGCGCTGAAGCGCGCCGGCGCCGCCGGCACGATGAAGCCGGGCGGCCGGTCTTTCCAGGTCATCTACGGCACCAGCGTCCAGTTCGTCAAGGATGCGATGGAGCGGATCATGACGGGCCAGGCCGAGCCCGTCACGGCCTCCTCGGAGGACGCCGCGCCGGCCGGGGAGCCCGGCGCCGCCGGCGCCGTGACCGCGGTGCGGGCGAGCACGCTGGTCCGTCTCCGCCAGCCCCTCCAGGGCACCGTGGTCCCGCTGTCCGAGGTCCCCGATGCGACCTTCGCGGAGGGCGTCATGGGCCCGGGCGTGGCCATCGAGCCCACCTCGGGCGAGGTCGTGGCCCCGGCCGCCGGGACCGTCACGCACGTCTTCCCGACCGGGCACGCGGTGGCTCTGACGCTCGAGGACGACACGGAGGTGCTCATCCACGTGGGCCTGGACACCGTGAAGATGCGAGGCGAGGGCTTCACCACGCTGGTGACGACCGGCGAGCGGGTCAGCGCCGGCACCCCGCTGCTGCGGGCGGACCTCTCCGCGATCCGTGTCGCCGGGCACCCGCTGGTGACCCCGGTGATCGTGATGAACGACAAGGACGCGCGCATCGAGCTGGTCTGATCCCCTACCGGGGAGAGGAGCGGGGGACGGGCACGCCCGTCCCCCGCTCCGATCTCTCCGGGAAAAAGTCCAATCCGGGTCCCGATGTGCTCCGAACCCTTCCTGGAACGCCGCCCCCGACGGCCGCATGGTCGTCCGGTGTTCGACGAAGGAGACATCATGCGCACGACGACGAAGCGACTGGTCCCCCTCTTCGCAGCCACGGCGATGGTCGGCATGCTCGGCGCGTCCGGCGTCGCGATGGCCGATGATCACGGCGGCGGCGAGGGCGCGACCACGCTCGAGGCCCACCTCACCGAGCTGAACGACTCCGGCGCCTCGGGCACCGCGTGGATCACGCTCGAGGGCAACGAGGTCACCGTGAAGCTGGACAGTTCCGGCATGCTCGCGGACGCCCCCCACGCCCAGCACATCCACATCGGCGGTGCGAACGAGTGCCCCGATCCGTCGATGGAGGGCACCGGGGTGGACGGTGCGATCCGCACCACCGACGCCGCCGACTCCTACGGCGCCGTGAAGGTCTCGCTGACCAATGACGGCGACACCAGCCCGGACAGCGCCCTGGCCGTGGACCGCTTCCCGGTGGGCGATGCGAGCTATGAGCGCACCCTTGAGGTGGACGACGAGACGGCCGAGAGCCTGCGCAACGGTGACGGCTCCGTGGTGCTGCACGGCGTGGACCACAACGGCAACGGCACCTACGACGGCGACCAGGAGTCCGACCTGGATCCGTCGCTGCCCTCCGAGGCGACCGATCCGGCCGCCTGCGGCGCGCTCGAGGTGGCCCAGATGGAGGCATGGCCCGAGGGCGGTGCCGAGACCGGTGACGGCTCCACCGCTGGCATCGAGCAGTCCGGCGCGATGCTCGCCGGTGCCGGCCTGCTGACCGCCGCCGGTGCGGGCGCGTTCGCGCTGCGTCGCCGCACGGCCCGGAAGTGACATGACCCCTCAGGGAACCCCCCGACGGAACGGCGGTCGCCGCACGGCGGCCGCCGTTCTGGCGGCCCTCGCCGTGGTGGGCGCGGCCCTGCTGGTGTTCGCCCTGACCCACCAGGTGGGGGCGCCGCCGGAGCCCCCGCTGCGCACGGCCGGAGCACCGTCGGACGGTGCCGGTGCGCAGTCGTCGGACGACGGCGGGGAGCCGACGGAGCCGGTAGGTGCCGACCCGACGGAGCCGGCCGACGCCGAGCCGTCGGCCGTCCCCCGCACCGACGCGGCGGAGCCCTCGGAGCAGCCGTCCTCCGCGGCACCGGAGGCGAGCGTCGCCGAGGCGCTCCCCGCCTCCACCCCCACCGCGGTGCGCATCGACGCGATCGGTGTCGAGGAGCAGGTCTTCCCCATCGGTCTCGGCGAGAACGGCGAGCTGCTCGCCCCGCGCGGCGACCAGGCGGACCTGGCGGCCTGGTTCGACGGATCGCCCACCCCGGGCGAGAGCGGCCCCTCGGTGATCGAGGGGCATGTGACCTGGGGCGGAGACCCCTCCGTCTTCTTCGAGCTGGGCGCCCTGGAGGCGGGGGACCGGATCGAGGTGGACCGCGAGGACGGGACCGTCGCGACCTTCGAGGTGTACGACGCCGTCCGCTATCCCAAGGACGAGTTCCCCACGGTCGCGGTCTACGGCCGCACCGACGGCCCCGAGCTGCGGCTGATCACCTGCGCCGGTGACCTCGACGAGGACGGCCACCACCTCGACAACACCGTGGTGTTCGCCCGGCTCGTGGAGGGGTGAGGAGCTCCCCTCAGGCGGTGCGCAGCGAGCTGAACAGCAGGCTCGTCTGCGTGGCGCGCACCCCGGGCATCGCCCGGATCCGCTCCAGCACCAGATCGAACTCGGCGAGATTGCGGCAGCGCAGCTGGAGCACCAGGTCCCAGGTGCCGGTGGTGGAGTGGAGCTGCTCCATCTCCGGATACCCGCGGATCTCGCGCACCACCTCGTGGTTCAGGCGGGTCTCCGTGGCCACCAGGGTCACGCCGCGCACCGCGTCCTGATCCTGATCGCTGCTCACCCGGATCGTGAACCCCTCGATCACCCCGGTGTCCACCAGCCGGTCCATGCGGGAGGTGACGGTGGAGCGGTTCACGCCCAGCTCCCGCGCGAGCACCGCCACGGGGGTGCGGCTGTCGGTGCGCAGCAGCGCGATGAGTCGGTGGTCCAGATCGTCGAGCACGCACATAGCCTAGCGGCACCACACAGAGTGCGGGACATCCCCGCGATCTGCCCGCAAGTAGGCGATTGCGGCGCCGCATCGCCGCCCTCTACTCTCACTCCTGGCCCAGGTCAGGGCCTGTTTCGGGACGATGTCCCACACGTGAACAAGGTGGTGAGAAGTGCTCGACGTGTCCGTCCTGCCCGCATTCCTGCTGGCCGTCATGGTCATCCTCGTGACCCCCGGCCCCGACATGGCCTTCATGATCGCGACCGGCATCAACCAAGGGCGGGGCGCGGCGGTGCGCGGGGCGTTCGGCGTCACCACCGCGATGGGCATCTGGGTCCTGATCGCCGCCACCGGCCTGGGCGTGGCGCTGGCGCAGGTGCCCGCCGCGCTGGATGCGATCCGCCTGGTGGGCGCCGCCTACCTCGGCTTCCTCGCCGTGACCACCTGGCGCCGGGCGGGCGCGGCCGTGGCCGAGGCCGCGGTGGTGCCCAACGTGTTCCGCCGCGGGTTCGTCGTCAACATCACCAACCCCAAGGTGGCGCTGTTCTTCGTGGCGTTCCTGCCCCAGTTCCTGGGCACCGCGGGCGCCTCCGGGCAGAGTCCCTTCGCGCAGATCCTCATGCTGGGCCTGCTGCTGCAGCTGGCCGGGCTCGCCACCGATCTCGCGATCGGCAGCGCCGCGGGCGTGTTCCGCGACGCCGTGCTGAGCCGCCGCCGGGTGCGCCTGGCGCTGGACGCCGCCGCCGGCACCGTCTACGGCGGCCTCGCCGTGCTGCTGGTCGCCGACGTCGCCCGCGGGTAGCAGCGGGCCGGGGGGCACGGGCAGCGCCGGGTCGGGGCCGGGAGGCTCAGCGCCCGTCGGCCGCAGTGCCGGCCGCCGCAGTGCCGCGCGCCGCAGTGCCCGCCGCTGGCCCGTCGGCCGGCGGGGCGTGCCGCTCCAGGAACTCCAGCATCGCCACCCGGTCCACCCCGGTGAAGGTGCCGGTGGGCATCGCGGCGAGCAGGGAGGCGTGCAGCCGCGCCACCGGCCACACCGACCCCTCCCAGCGCCGCTCCACCTCCGGATCCGGCGCCCGGCAGCAGGACGGGTCCGGACAGGTGGAGCCGTGGCGCACGGAGGTCTCCCGGCCCCGGAACCACTTCGTGTGCGCGAAGTCGGTGCCCACCGAGATCGAGAACTCCCCGCCGGAGCCGGACTCGATGCGGGAGGTGCACCAGTAGGTGCCGCCCGGCTTGTCGGTGTACTGGCTGTACTGGCGCATCCGGTCCTCGGTGCGGAACACCCGCCGGGCGCTCCACCACCGGCACACCAGCTGCCCCTCCACCGCCCCCAGCGCATCGGTGGGGAAGCGCACCCGGTCGTTCTGGTACGCCTTCACGATCGTGCCCGAGGAGTGCACCTTGAGGAAGTGCACCGGGATGTCCAGGTGATGGGTGGCGAGGTTCGTGAAGCGGTGCGCGGCCAGCTCGTAGGTCACCGCGAACTCGTCCCGCAGGTCCTCCACCGACAGCTCCCGCTGCGCCTTCGCGCCCCGCAGGAAGGCGCTCGCACCCTCCTCGGGCACCAGCATCGCCGCGGCCAGGTAGTTCACCTCCACCCGCTGGCGCAGCAGCTCGCCGTAGTCGGCCGGCTCGGCCATGCCCAACGCGTGCGCGGCCAGGGCCTGCAGCACGGTGGTGCGCGGATCCGCGGTGCCGCGCCCCAGCGGCAGATAGATCCGCATCGACGCCGCATCGGTGAGCGAGCGCGCCGAGTGGGGCAGGTCCGGCACCGAGTGCAGGGTGAAGCCCAGCGCCTCGGCCAGCAGCGACACCTTGCGGTGCGAGAGCGGGCCGCCACGGTGGTCGATGCGGGCCAGCAGCTCCCGGGCCGTCTGCTCCAGGGCGGGGTAGTAGTTGCCCGCCTCGGACTGCTCCTGGCGCAGCTGCCCGTTCACCCGCCGCGCCTCCTCGGGCGTGGCCGCCCGCTCCTCGTGCAGGCGCCGCAGCTCCTCGTGGAGGGCCAGGATCGTCTCGATCGCGGCGTCGGAGAGGGTCTTGCGCACCGGCAGGTCCGGCAGCCCCAGCCCCTGGTAGAGCGCCCCGGCCTGCGCCTTCTCCAGCGCGATCTCGAGCGCGGCCCGGCGTGAGGGCGGGGCCGGGTCCAGCAGGTCCTCCACCCCCACCTCGAGCGCGCGGGCGATGCGTCGCAGCTCCCCGAGACGCAGCTCCCGCTTGCCGTTCTCGATCACCGAGAGCTGCGAGGGGGCACGGTCCAGGGCGGCGGCGAGCTCGGCCAGGGACAGGCCCCGCTCGGTGCGTCGGGCGCGGATCCGCCGGCCGAGCAGCAGCGGGTCCACGTCGTCGTCGGGGGAGCCGACGGGGCCGGCGGCGTCGGGGCGCAGGGTGCCGGCGGGACGAGCGGGCCCGTCGGCCCGGCCGACGGCGTCGGGACGCGCGGGGCCGGCGGGGTGTCTGCGGGGGCCGGGAGGGGGCTGCGCGGTCATGCGGGACAGCGTGACACAGAACACTTCTGCAGAACAGAAATATCGCGAAAGTTCTTCGCGATCGGGGGTTCTGGCGGGGTGGCGGGATGGTCAGAGTGTGACCACTCGACGAAGTTCGTCGATCGCGGGACTCGCCCCCGGCGCTGTTCCCGCCCGCCCAGCCCTACCCGCCCCTACCCGCCCCGTACTGCCCCCTACCTGCCCCGAGGAGCCGACGATGACCCCCTCCGATCCCTCCATCCCGCGCCGCTCTCCCCGCCCCGGCGACCCGAGCATGACCGCCGAGGAGCTCGCCCGCGACTGGGAGATCGACCCCCGCTGGCGGGGCGTGCGCCGCGACCACACCGCTGCCGACGTCCTCTCCCTCGCCGGGCCCGTGCGCGAGGAGCACACCCTCGCCCGCCGCGGCGCCGAGCGGCTCTGGGAGATGGTCCAGGAGAACACCGCCGACCCCGCCACCTGGATCTCCGCGCTCGGCGCCCTCACCGGCAACCAGGCCGTGCAGCAGGTGCGGGCCGGGCTGAAGGCCGTCTACCTCTCCGGCTGGCAGGTCGCGGCCGATGCCAACCTCTCCGGCCAGACCTACCCCGATCAGTCCCTCTACCCCGCCAACTCCGTCCCCGCCGTGGTGCGCCGCCTCAACAACGCGCTCCTGCGCGCCGGGCAGATCGAGTTCGCCGAGACCGGCACCACCAGCCGGGACTGGCAGGCACCGATCGTCGCCGATGCGGAGGCCGGGTTCGGCGGGCCGCTGAACGCCTACGAGCTCATGCACCAGATGATCGAGGCGGGCGCCGCCGGCGTGCACTGGGAGGACCAGCTCGCCAGCGAGAAGAAGTGCGGCCACCTGGGCGGGAAGGTGCTGGTGCCCACCTCGCAGCACGTGCGCACCCTGAACGCCGCCCGGCTCGCCGCGGACGTCGCCGGCACCCCCACCGTGCTCATCGCCCGCACGGACGCGCTCGCGGCGACGCTGCTCACCAGCGACGTCGACGAGCGCGACCGGCCCTTCCTCACCGGCGACCGCACCGCCGAGGGCTTCTACGAGGTCACCCCCGGGATCGAGCCGGTCATCGCGCGAGGCCTGGCCTACGCGGAGTACGCGGACCTGCTGTGGGTGGAGTCCTCCACCCCGGATCTCGCGCTGGCCCGCCGCTTCGCCGAGGCGATCCACGCCCGCTTCCCCGAGCAGAAGCTCGCCTACAACTGCTCGCCGAGCTTCAACTGGAAGCGGCACCTGGACGATGCGCAGATCGCGCGCTTCCAGAGAGAGCTCGCCGCGATGGGCTACGCCTTCCAGTTCATCACCCTGGCAGGCTTCCACTCCCTCAACCACGCCATGTTCGAGCTGGCCAGCGGGTACCGGGAGCGACAGATGAGCGCCTTCGTGGAGTTGCAGGAGGCGGAGTTCGCCTCCGCCGCGCACGGCTTCACCGCCCACCGCCACCAGGCGGAGGTGGGCACGGGCTACTTCGACCGCGTCGCCACCGCCCTGAACCCCACCTCCTCCACCCTCGCGCTCGCCGGCTCCACGGAGACGGCGCAGTTCCACTGAGCACGCCGCCGGCCGGACCCGTGCCGTCGGGCGCACTCGCCCCGTCGGCCCGACCCCCACCCCTTCTCTCGCACCCAGGAGCACGCCATGACCCTCATCGACTACCGCCGCCCCCTGTCCGAGCAGCGCCGCCCCGGCGCGTCGCCCACCGCCTCGGGCCCGTCCGCGACGTCGAGCGTCGCCGTGCCCGACCGGCGCGGGCGGATCGAGGTCACTGCACCGCTGGGCGACCGCTTCGAGGAGATCCTCACGCCGGCGGCGCTGGACTTCCTCGCCCTCCTGCACGACCGCTTCGCCGCCCGCCGCTCCGCGCTGCTCACCGCCCGGGCGATGCGCCGCGAGGCGATCTCCGGCGGGGCGATGCTCGACTTCCTGCCCACCACCCGCGCGATCCGGCAGGATCCCACCTGGCGCGTCGCCGGCGCCGGCCCGGGCCTGGAGGACCGCCGGGTGGAGATCACCGGCCCCACGGACCGCAAGATGACGATCAACGCCCTGAACTCCGGGGCGAAGGTGTGGCTCGCCGACCATGAGGACGCCCTGAGCCCCACCTGGCACGCCGTCATCGACGGGCAGCTGAACCTCCACGACGCGATCCGTCGACAGGTCGACTTCACCGGGGAGAACGGCAAGGAGTACCGCCTGGCCGAGGAGACCGCGACGATCGTGTTCCGGCCCCGCGGCTGGCATCTGCCCGAGCAGCATCTGCGCTGGGTGCGGGCCGACGGTCGCTCCGCCCGCACCTCCGCCGCGCTGGTGGACGCGGGGCTGTACCTGTTCCACAACGCGCGCGAGCTGATCGCGCGTGGCGCCGGACCCTACCTGTACCTGCCCAAGCTCGAGTCCCACCTCGAGGCGCGGCTGTGGGACGAGGTGTTCACCCTCGCCGAACGGCAGCTGGGGATCGACCACGGCACCATCCGCGCCACCGTGCTCATCGAGACCCTCCCGGCCGCCTTCGAGATGGAGGAGATCCTCTACGAGCTGCGCGACCACTGTGCGGGCCTGAACGCGGGGCGCTGGGACTACCTCTTCTCGATCATCAAGACGTTCCGCGACCGGGGCCGCCGCCGGGTGCTGCCGGACCGCTCGCAGCTGACGATGACGGTGCCGTTCATGCGGGCGTACACCGAGCTGCTGGTGGCCACCTGCCATCGTCGCGGCGCCCACGCGATCGGCGGGATGAGCGCCTTCGTCCCCGACCGCGGCGATCCCGAGGTGACGCGGCAGGCGATGCTCCTGGTCGCCGAGGACAAGCAGCGCGAGGCGACCGACGGCTTCGACGGCACCTGGGTGGCGCACCCGGACCTGGTGCCCGCCGCGCAGGCCGAGTTCGATGCGGTGCTCGGCGAGCGGCCCCACCAGGTGGGGCGACTGCGCGAGGACGTGCACGTCACCGCCGCGGACCTGCTGGACCTCGAGATCGACGGCGGCACCCTCACCGCCCAGGGGATCCGGCAGAACATCCGCGTCTCCCTGCGCTACCTCGACGCGTGGCTGCGCGGCCGCGGCGCGGTCGCGATCGACCACCTCATGGAGGACGCCGCGACGGTGGAGATCTCCCGCTCGCAGCTGTGGCAGTGGATCACCCAGGGCATGCTCACCGAGGAGGGCATGCCGGTCACGCGGGAGCGGGTGGAGTACTTCATCGACCGGGCCGTGCTCGAGCTCGACACCGAGCAGGGCGGCCGCATCCCGGAGGCGGCCGAACTGCTGAAGGAGGCGGTGCTGGGGGAGGAGTTCCCGGAGTTCCTCACCACGGGAGCGTACGAGCGCCACCTGCAGTGAGGTGCTGCCGACGGGCGGGCCGGGCAGGTGCCCGGGTGCGGGGCGGTGCCCGGGGGTGGGGCGGACGCCGTCGACCCCCGGGCACCGGCCCGGCTATGTTCAGGCCATGCGCATCGGCATCGACATGGGCACTACCCGCACCATCGCGGCGGGCGCGGACCGCGGCAACTATCCCGTGCTCCGCTTCGCGGACCTCGACGGTGACCAGCACGACCACTTCCCTTCCGTGATCGCCGACGTGGACGGCGAGCTGGTGCACGGCTTCGCCGCCGAGCGCGCCGCCCGCGCCGGCGCCCCGCACCTGCGCTCCTTCAAACGCCTGCTGGGGGCACCGGGCACCCATCCGGGCACCACGGTGGAGCTCGGCGGGCAGGAGCACCTGCTGCTGGACCTGGTGACCGCCTACCTGGTGGCGGTGCGGGAGGCGCTGCCGGTCCCGGCCGGCCAGGTGGCCGTCTCGGTGCCGGCCCACGCCCACTCCGCGCAGCGCATCATGACGCTGGAGGCGTTCCGCCGGGCCGGCATCGACGTGATCGCGATGCTCAACGAACCCTCCGCCGCCGGCTTCGAGTACACCCACCACCAGTCCCGCAGCCTCACCTCCCGCCGCACCCGCATCGCGGTCTACGACCTGGGCGGGGGCACCTTCGACAGCTCCCTGGTCGAGGCCGACGGCACCGGGCACGTGGTGCTGGGCAGCCACGGGGACAGCCGCCTGGGCGGCGACGACCTCGACGAGGTGCTGCTCGAGCTGGTGCTGGAGCGTGTGGGCGAGCTCTCGGGACTCACGGCCGACACCCTCGGGCCAGCGGGGCTGGCGGCCCTGCGCGAGGAGTGCCGGGCGGCGAAGGAGCGCCTGCTGCCGCAGACGCGGCGGATGATGATCGACCTCGGCCAGGAGCACGAGCCGGTGATCCTGCCGGTGGAGGAGTTCTACGCGGCCGCGACCCCGCTCGTCGAGCGGACGCTGGAGGTGATGGCCCCTCTGGTGGGGGAGCTGGAGGCGGAGTCCGGCATCGCCGGGATCTACCTGGTGGGCGGCGGGTCCGGCCTGCCGCTGGTGGGGCGCCGGCTGCGGGAGCGCTTCGGTCGGCGCGTGCACCGGTCCCCGTACCCGGCGGCCTCCACCGCGATCGGTCTCGCGATCGCCGCGGACCCCGACGCCGATGTCACTCTCGCGGACCGGCTCTCCCGCGGCATCAGCGTGTTCCGCGAGGCGCAGGCGGGCGAGGGGATCACGATCGACCAGGTGCTCACCCCGGACGAGCCCCTGCCTGCCACGGGTGTCACCACCGTGACCCGCACCTACACCGCGGCGCACACAGTGGGTTGGTTCCGCTTCGTGGAGCACGCGCACCGGGATCCGGACGGCGAGCTGCGCGGCGACGTGGTGCCGTGCGCGGACGTGCTCTTCCCCTTCGACCCGGCGCTGCGGGAGCTGGACCCGGCCGCGCTCGCCCGGGCGGAGGTGACGCGCCGCGAGGGCGGACCGCGGATCGAGGAACGCTACAGCCTGCACCCCTCGGGGGCCGTGACCGTGCAGATCACGGACCTGGACAGCGGGTTCAGCCGCGAGTACGGACTCGCCCGGCGGGGCTGAGCGGGGGCGACGTCCGGTCCAGAGGCCGGGCCGGCGGGCGGGCTCAGCGCGCGGCGGCGTGCTCCTCGAGCACCTCGTCGAGGATCTCGGCCGTGTCCTGCAGCCGGGCGATGCGTGCGGCGAGCTCTCGGCGATGGGCGCGCAGTGCGTCGAGCCCGGTCTCCTGGGCCGGATCCCGGCCCAGCAGCAGCGGCAGCAGCGGGGAGATCTCGGCGCTGGAGAGCCCCACGGCCAACAGGCGCTGCACCAGCAGCACCCGGTCCATGGCCTCGGCGTCGTAACGGCGGTGGCCGGCGGCAGTACGGGCCGCGGCGAGCAGGCCCTGCTGCTCGTAGTAGCGCAGCGACCGGGCGCTCGCGCCGGTGCGGGCGGAGAGCTCGCCGATGCCGAGGCGCGGTGCGACCGCGGGGGTGGCGCTCGCGGGCATCACGTCCACAGGGGTCACACGGGTGTCACAGACGGTCATGCGGCCACCGTACGATCCAGCGCGTCGCGAAGCGTGCAGGTCAGGGGTGTGTCGGTGAGGGTGACATCGGTGTGAGGTCTCATGTGGCGACCGCGGCCTCATCGTCTCGGTCCCGGGGGCCCGTTCGAGGAGCTGGGGAGGAAGTGGAGATCGACGCCGCGGCCGCGCGGGCCGAGAAGCGGGGCGCGGGTGGGGAGATCGGTGAGGCGCAGCCGCAGAGCGTCGAAGGCGTGGTGGATCGTCGGGGCCTCTGCCGGGACGGCGGCCGGGGCGCCCGGTGGGTCCAGGGCAGGCGCCGAGGGGCCGGGGCGCGCACTGCTGGCGGTGCCGGGGTGCGTGACCGAGGGGGTGTCGGAGTCGCCGTCGCGGCGGGGGCCGGGGTCCGGGTGAGGGCTGGTGCCGGGACCGGTGTCTGACCGCGATGCGTGGTCCCGCGCCCCGCGGCGGTAGGTCCCGAGAGGGTCGAGGTTCACGCCGCGCCGGTGGGCCCTCTGGCCGAACCGGGTGGTCCAGTCGACGGTGCGTCGCACCCCCTGCTCGTCTCGCACCACGCGCACGCTCTCCCCGGAGCTCTCCTTCTGGTTGTCCCCTCCGCAGAGTCCGTTCCCGTTCTCGAGGCTGGTGGGACCGCCCCGTGACCAGGGCACGATGTGGTCCATCTGGCGGATCGGGGCATCGCAGTACGGGGCCCGGCAGGTCTGATGGGCGAGGGTGAGGAAGCGCCTCAAGGAGTCCGGGAACGACCGGGAGCGGGCCTCCACCGCCACGAGCTGGCCGTCCTCGGGGTCGGTGTAGAGGCGCCGGAGGGTCAACGATGTGTCGGTGTCCTGCTCCCCGCGCTGCGCCGCGCGCAGCATCTCCTCGCGCACGTGGTCGTAGGGCACCGGTCCGAAGCCCTCGATCGTCGCGGCGTCAGCATGGGCGGGGGCGAGCAGCGACCGGTCGGTGATCACGATTCCCACGTCCAGCGTGGTCGGATCGATGCCGTCGCCCCGACCCACCAGCGCGTCGGCGAAGAGATCGGCCATGATCTGCTGGTGACCGCGCCGGTCGCCGCTCGCCCGTGCGGCCTCGGCCGCGACGGAGAGTCCTTTCCGGATCCGGGCCGCGTCGATCCCGGGGATCGTCGCCCGCACGGTCGCCATGCCGTGATCGGTGCGGGTGATCGTCACGTGCCGGTCGTGCAGCGCTCGACGGTGGCGCTCCGCAGCCCCTTCGGGATCCAGCGCGTGCAGGATCCTCGCGACGTGATCGGCGATCTCCCCGGTGCCGCAGTCCGTCAGTGCATCCAGCTGGGCGCTGAGCACCTCGTCCACCTGCTCCCGGATCTCCGGGGTGACCGGCGCCATCGCCGTCCCCACCCGGTGCACGGAGCGGGGGTGCAGCGATCCCTCCGCCAGTGCGGTGAGCATCCCGGGCATGTTCTGCACCAGCCGGCGGCAGGTCGCGAGGCTCCGGCCGGCCACCGCGCGCGACTCCTTCAGCGCCCGCGACGCCTCGGAGCGGGCCACCTGCGCCGCCTGCCGGGGACTCTCCTCGCGCTGCAGGCAGTCTGCCTTCACCGCCGCTTCCAGGTGCACGAGGGCCCGGGCGCGCACCGCGTCGAGCGCCGCCTCGAGGCCCGTGATCCCCGCGAGGAGTGCCGTGGTGCCCTCCACGGAGAGGTGCTCCAGCGAGGCGGAGCCCTGCACGCCGAGCTCGACGAGGACGGACCGCACCGCGGCGAGATCCACGTCGCCGACGGCGAGCTCCGCCCCCTCTGCACGGACCGGCACGCCCGCGGGGAAGCCCGTCGGGGCGTCCTCGTGCGCGGGGTGCTCGGCGGGGCGGCCGCCGTCGGCCTCCTCGCTGTCCTCGCTGCGCTGTGGATCCTGTGCCATGCCGCCACTATCGCAGTTCTGTTCGAACCGGGAACTGCTCGTGTGGATGATCCACCGTGTTGTGCACAGAATGTGGATGAACGATGCGTGGGGAGGAGCAGTCGCGGGTCAGGCAGACTCCCGAGGAGACTCGCGGAACACCACCTCAGGTGTGGGAGAAGGGGTGCTCAGATTCCTGAGCGCGGCCCGTCGCGCCCCGGCGAGAAATGATGGCCATGCCCTTCCCGAGTGTCTCGCGGACGGCGCAGGTGACGGACTCAATCGAAACAGAAGCGTCCGCGAGGGGAAGTAGCTGCGAGTCTGTTCGATTCAGGACATGGCGCAGCCCGGCGCGGTGCACCGCCACGCTGCGCCGCACGCCGCACGCCGCACGCCGCTGGCCGCAGGGCGCCCCGCGCGTCGCAGGGCTCTGCGCGGTGCAGTGCTCAGCATGCCGCGCTGCACCGCCCCGGATCACGCGTCGGCGTGGGGGATGGCGCCCTCACTCCAGCGGGTTGGGCTGGATCGGCAGCGCCTCGATGATCGCGTGGTCCTTGTCGATCACGCCCATTTTGGCCGCGCCGCCGGGCGCGCCGATCTCGTCGAAGAACTCGACGTTGGCCTTGTAGTACTCGGCCCACTGGTCCGGGGTGTCGTCCTCGTAGAAGATCGCCTCGACGGGGCACACGGGCTCGCAGGCGCCGCAGTCCACGCACTCGTCGGGCTGGATGTAGAGCATCCGGTTGCCCTCGTAGATGCAGTCCACGGGGCACTCGTCGACGCAGGCGCGATCCTTCACGTCCACGCAGGGCAGGGCGATCACATAGGTCATCGGGCGCGGTCCTCCCGGGCAGTCACGGTCACGAGTCCTTCTCGTGATCCTCGAGGGAACGTAGTATCTCAAGTGCACTTGAGGTCAAGGACGGGAGGGGCGGGGTGAACGCGGCGCATGATCCTGAAGATCTGATGACCATCGGCGAGATGGGCGCGCGCACGGGGGTGGCCGCGAGCGCGCTGCGCTACTACGAGGAGCTGGGGCTGATCGCCTCGGTGCGCACCGTGGGGAACCAGCGCCGGTACGCCCGGCACATGCTGCGGCGGGTCTCGCTGGTCTCGGTCGCCAAGCGGCTCGGGATCCCGCTGTCAGACGTGCGCACGGCGTTCGGGGACGTGCCCATGGACCGTACTCCCTCTCATGCCGAGTGGCAGCGGGCCTCGCGGCGCTGGCGCCGCACCCTCGAGGAGCGCCGTCGGGCGATCGAGCGTCTCGAGCACGAGCTCACGGGCTGCATCGGCTGCGGCTGCCTGTCCCTCAAGGCCTGCGCGCTGCTCAACCCGGACGATGCGCTGGCCGCCACCGGCTCCGGTCCGCGGCGCCTGGAGGACGTGCACGAGGACGACCTCGACGAGGAGTCCGACGGCGCGGTGCCGGCGGCGCCTGGGGAGCCGGACGCGGCGGCGCCAGGGGAGCCCGGCGCGGCGGCGCCTAGGGCGCCCGACGGCGCAACGCCCGATGGCGATGTGTGACGGACCGGCTTGCCCTCAAGTG
The DNA here is from genome assembly GCF_003355475.1 of Brachybacterium saurashtrense. Lineage (NCBI taxonomy): Bacteria > Bacillati > Actinomycetota > Actinomycetes > Micrococcales > Dermabacteraceae > Brachybacterium > Brachybacterium saurashtrense. The sequence goes on from NZ_CP031356.1 coordinate 3,142,346, forward strand.
CCCTTGAAGTTCTAGGGTCGAGCTATCTCCCGTCGGGCACACCGGCGGGCTCCCACGAAAGGACGGACCATGGCGGAGTACACGCTTCCCGATCTCGACTACGACTACGGTGCGCTGGCGCCCTCGATCTCGGGCAAGATCATGGAGCTGCATCACTCCAAGCATCACGCCACCTACGTCAAGGGCGCGAACACGGCGCTGGAGAAGCTGGCGGCGGCGCGCGAGGCCGGGGACTTCGGCACGATCAACCAGTTCTCGAAGGATCTGGCGTTCAACCTGGGTGGTCACACGAACCACTCGATCTTCTGGAAGAACCTCTCGCCGGAGGGTGGGGACAAGCCCACCGGTGAGCTGGCCGCGGCGATCGATGAGTTCTTCGGCTCGTTCGACTCCTTCCGTGCGCACTTCACGGCGGCGGCGCTGGGGATCCAGGGCTCGGGCTGGGCGGTGCTGGCCTATGAGCCGATCGGGGGGAACCTGGTGATCGAGCAGTTCTACGATCAGCAGAACGGTGTGCCGGTGGCGACGATCCCGCTGTTCCAGCTGGACATGTGGGAGCACGCCTTCTACCTCGACTACCAGAACGTGAAGGCGGATTACGTCACGGCGATCTGGGACATCGTGAACTGGGCCGACGTGCAGGCACGCTTCGAGGCTGCGCGCTCGAGCGCGTCCGGTCTGGTGGTTCCGCAGGCCTGATCCCGCGGGCCTGAGCCTGTTCTCGACGGCCGGTCCCTCCGTGGTGAGGGGCCGGCCGTTCGTCTGCGCGCGGCCGGCGCGCCTGCCCACAGTTTCCTTGACCGGCATATGTCGCGAGCGGTATACATGCGGCATGTCCTCCGTCGAGCACGACGCCGGCCCCGCCCCCGACGTCCAGGCCACCGCCACGCACACCGTGCTCTCCCTGCCGCTGCGCCGGGAGATCCTCGACGTGCTGCGGGAGGGGCCGGCGCCCGTCGGCGCCCTCGTGGAGCGCACCGGCGCGCCGCAGGCCGCGGTGTCCAAGCAGCTGCGGGTGCTGCGGGAGAACGGCTTCGTCGAGGTGCGCGCCGAGGGGAGGCAGCGCTGGTACGCGCTGTGCCCCGAGCCCTTCGCGCAGCTCGCCGACTGGCTGGCGCCCTACCGGTGGCTGTGGGAGGACCGGCTCGACCGACTGGGCGAGCAACTGGACCGCATGAACAAGCTGGACCGCATCGAGGAGCAGGACCGCATGCAGGACGAGGAGACGCCATGACCAGCACCGACCCTCAGCTTCACGACGTGGACGGCGGCACCGACATCGTGGTGCGCCGCCGCTACCCCCACCCGATCGAGCGCGTCTGGCGGGCTGTCACCGAGACGGAGCATCTCGCCGCCTGGTTCCCCGGCGCCCCCGAGTTCGACCTGCGCGTGGGCGGGACCGTGCGCTTCGCCGAGTTCGCGGGCGACCCGGCCGAGTTCGGGGAGGTGCTCGCGCTGGAGCCGCCCCGCCTGCTGCGCTTCACCTGGGACACCGATGTGGTGACCCTCGAGTTCGCACCCGCCGGCGAGGGCACCGAGCTCGTACTCACCAACCGCCTCGCCGACCGCCCTGCCGCGGCCAGCGTCGCGACCGGCTGGGAGGCCTGCCTGGGCCTGCTCACCGCCGTCGTCGCGGGGGAGCCGCCGGAGGATCCCGGGCCCCGGTTCGCCCGCCACGAGGAGCTCGCCGCGCGTTTCGGCCTTTCCCGGCCGGTGCTCGAGGAGACGACCGACGGGTGGTCGGCGCGGTTCGAGCGGCAGCTGGTGTGCTCCCCGGAGGCCGCCTGGGAGCTGTTCCTCGGCGGTGCCGCGGAGCCCGAGGTCACCCACGAGGTGCCCGCCGCGGGCCAGGAGCTGCGTGCCCCGCGGGCGCCCGAGGTGGTGCTGGGCATCGTCACAGAGGTCGAGGCCGGGCGTCTGCTGGCCGTCGACACCGGTGCCGGGGAGCCCGGTGACCACGTGCGCTTCGAGCTCGTCGAGGGCACCGGCCACGGCGCACGGATGGTGCTCACCGTGCGCGGCACCGACCCGGCGGAGAGGGATGCGGCCCTCGCGCAGTGGGGCGGTGGCGCCGTGGAGGCGATCGCCGCGGCCGCGCTCGCGCACGTCTCCTGACGGCCCCGCCCGGGGCGCATCCGACGGGCCCGGGCCTCACGCCGCCGAGGGCTCCACGCGGCCGTCGCGCAGGGAGATCACGCGGTCCGCGTCCTCGGCGAACTCGCGGTCGTGGGTGACCATCACGGTGGCGACCCGCAGCTCCCGGGTGATCCCGCTCAGCAGATCCACCACCTCGCGGGAGCGCTCGTGGTCCAGGGCGCTGGTGGGCTCGTCCACCAGCAGCACGGACGGCTCGGTGACCAGGGCGCGGGCGATGTTGACGCGCTGTCGCTGGCCGCCGGAGAGCTCGTGCGGGCGGCGGTCGGCGTACTGCGCCATCCCCACCCGCTCCAGCAGCTCCTCGGCACGGCGCCGCTCGGCGCGCAGACGTCGGCCGCGTAGCCCTGCGAGGTGTCCGCGCACCAGCAGCTGATCCCGCACGGTGAGGGCGGGCAGCAGGTTCGGCTGCTGGAAGACCACGCTGATCCGGTCGCGGCGCATCGCGGTGCGGCGCGCCTCGTCCAGGCCCGTCAGCTCGGTGCCGTCGATCCTCACGGTGCCGGAGCTCGGCACCACCAGCCCGGCCGCGACGCTCAGCAGCGTCGACTTGCCGGAGCCGGAGGGTCCCAGGATCACGGCGAACTCGCCGCGGGCCACCTCCAGGCTCGCCTGGTGGAGCACGGTGTTCAGGCGTTCGCTGCCGTTGGGGTGCCGTCCGTCGGGGTAGGTGACGGTGACGTCCCGTGCGGAGAGCGCGGGGGCGGTCGTCGTGGTGTCGGGTGCGGTGGCGGTGGTCATGGTGATCAGTTCCCTCCGAGGGCGAGCAGCGGATCGACGCGGGTCACGCGCCGGGTGGCGAGGACGGAGCCCAGCAGGCCGATGGCCAGCACGCCCGCGACGGGCAGCAGCACGGTCACGGCCGAGGACTCGAACGGGGCGACGGTGCTGAGCGCGGCCCCGCCGCCGGCGCCCACCAGACCGCCCGCGGCGGTCCCGACGGCGAGCAGGATCGCGGCCTGCCCCACGGTGTCCCGCAGCACGTAGCGGGCCGAGGCGCCCAGCGCCCGCAGCACCGCGATGTCGCGGGTGCGCTGGATCGTCCACACCGACAGGAAGGCGATCGTGACCAGCGCGGAGATGCCGTACAGGAACCCCTGGATGAGGGTCAGGGAGCCGTTCTCCGAGGAGTAGGAGGGCAGTGCGGAGAGCGACTCGGCAACGCTCACGGCGCGCGTGCCGGACTCGGCCGCGGCCGCCGCGATCTCGTCCTCGGCCGACCCGCCTGCCGCACTGCCTGCCGCACCGCCCGCCGCACTGCCTGCTGCGCCTCCCGCCGCCTCCTCGCGCACCAGCAGCGCGGAGCCGGCGGTGTCCTCCGCCTGATGGGCGAGCGCGCAGAAGGTGTCCACGTGCACGTAGCCGACGGGGGAGTGCGAGTACCACTGGGTCTCCACGATGCCGGCGACGGTGAGGTCCTGGCCGTTCACGGAGACCGTGTCCCCGGCGGCCACGTCCAGGGCCTCGGCGATGTCCGCGGGCAGCAGCGCCTCGCCCTCGGCAGGGGCGTCGGGGAGCTCGGCGGCGACCTGGCCGTCCGGGGCGATGCCGAACAGGGCCAGCGAGGTCACGGCGTCCCCGGCCTCGATCCGCATCTGGCCCACCGACAGCGGCTCGGTGGAGAGGCCATCCGCGTCGGCCCACACCCGGGCCTGGTCGGTCGAGACCTGCGAATCGGCCCAGGAGACCTCGTCCCCCAGGGTGGGGGTGAACGCCACGGCGTCGGCCGGGAGCGCCTCGATCGCGGAGATGTTCTGGTGGGCGAGGCCGCGGGTGAGGCCGGTGAGCAGCACCAGCAGCAGCGTGAGCAGGGCGATCACGCCGATCATCAGCGTGAAGCGCCCCTTGGCGTGGAGGATGTCTCTGAGTGCGACGAACATGGCTCCATTCCCTCGTGGATCGCCCCGTGCACATCGGCCCCCGCGGGCACCGTCGCACGCCGGAGGGACGAGCCGGCACCGGTCCTTTCGGACGATGCCCCGCCCGCCGCCGCCGCTCTACAGTGGCGAGGTGAGCCCCGTCCCCGCCGCCCTCGCCGACCGCGCCCGCCCCGCCGGTCCCGACGGCGCCGGCGCGCACGGGGGCCGGGACTCGGACGGGCGCGACGCCACCGCCCCCGCCACCCTCGCCACCGTGCTGCGCGGGGCGATGCACCTGGCCTTCGCGGTGCTGCTGAGCCTCGGCGCGCTCCGCGCCGTCACCGTCGAGCAGGTGCCGCCGGTGCTCGCCCTGGGCCTGGCCGGCCTGGTCGCCGCTGTGTACGGGATCGGCGCCGCGCTGGCCCACCGCCGACGGGACCCGGCGCAGGTCGCCGCCGCCGATCTGCTGCTGCCCTCCCGCGGCTGGGTGGTGGTGCTGCTGGCCGCCTGGGTGGGCGCGACCCTCGTGGCTTCCGCCTTCGTGTGGCTCGCCTTCCCGCTGTTCTTCCTGGTCCTGTTCTCCCTGGGCCGCCTCGCCGGGCCGCTCGCCCTGCTGGCCGTCGCCGCCTGGGCCGTGCTCGCCCCGCTGGCCGTGGGCGCCCAGAGCGAGCTCGGCGTGGGCGAGGTGCTGGGGCCGCTGGTGGGCGCCGTGTTCTCCCTGGTCGCGCACACGGTGTGGCGTCGGCTGCTGGAGGAGGCGGAGCGCAACCGCCGCCTGGTGGAGCGTCTGCGCGCCGCCCAGGCCGAGCTCGCCGCCGCCGAGCGGCGCAAGGGCGTGGCCGAGGAGCGCCAGCGACTCGCCCAGGACCTCCACGACACCCTCGCCCAGGGGCTGAACTCGATCGTGCTGATCAGCCGCGCGGCCCGCGCCGCGCATCCCGCCGCGGCCGAGGAGTTCACACGCATCGAGGAGGCCGCCCGCGCGAACCTCGCCGATGCGCGCGGCCTGGTGCGCGACCTCGCCGCGCGCGCCCCGCACGGCGACCTGGAGCAGGTGCTCGGCGAGGTGCTCGAGCGCACGCGCCGGCTGGAGAGCGGCACCCGCTTCGCGCTGCGCACCGACGGCGACGCCCACCCCCTCCCGCCCGCCGCCGTCGAGACGATGCAGCGCGCCGCCCAGTCGCTGCTCGCCAACGTGGTGCGCCACGCCGACGCCGAGCGGTGCGTGCTCACCCTCGCCTGGTGGCCGGAGCGGGTGAGCCTCGACGTGGTGGACGACGGGCGCGGCGTCGACCCCGCCGCCGTGCACCGCGACGACCGCGGCGGGGACGGGCTGGCGCTGCTGCGCTCCCGGATCGCCCGCGCCGGCGGGACCGTGACGATCGACTCCGCGCCCGGGGAGGGCACCACCGTGGGTGTCTCGCTGCCCACTCCCGTCGGCCCCGGCACCCCTGAGGAGGGCGCATGAGCATCCGCGTGATGATGGTGGACGACCACCCGGTGGTGCGCGCCGGTCTGCGCGCGCTGCTGGAGGCCGACGAGCGGGTCGAGGTGGTCGCCGAGGTGGACTCCGGCGAGGCCGCCCTCGCGCGCCTGGACGAGCTCGCCGCCACGCCCGACGGCGCCCCGGACCTGGTGCTGATGGACCTGAACCTCGGCGTGGGCCCGGACGGGATCGAGACCACGCGGCGGCTGCGCGCCGCGCACCCCGCCGTGCAGGTGCTCGCCGTGACCACCTTCGACGACGAGGCGGACATCGTGGGTGCCCTCGAGGCGGGCGCCACCGGGTACGTGCTCAAGGACTCGCCCACCGAGGCGCTGCTGGCCGCGGTGCAGGAGGCCGCCGCCGGGCGCAGCGTGCTCTCCCCGGAGGTGCAGCAGCGCCTGATCGCCCGCATGACCAGCCCCGGCACCGCGCTCTCCGCGCGGGAGGCGGAGATTCTCGAGGCCCTCGCCACCGGCGCCACCAACCGCGAGGTCGCCAAGGCGCTGTTCATCTCCGAGTCCACGGTGAAGACCCATCTGGTGCACCTGTACGACAAGCTCGGGGTGGACAGCCGCACCGCCGCCCTGCGGGTGGCGCGGGAGCGGCGACTGATCCGCTGAGCGGCGGGCTGAGCGGCGGGGCGGGCCGAGCGGCGGGGCGGGCAGAGCGGAGGGCCGACGGCCCGGGTGGGCGGCCGGCCCTCGGAAGGGGTGGGGACGGGCGTCGGCGCCCGCGCTCACCAGCGATGGGCGACGTCGACCACCAGGCGGGACCCGTTCCCGGGACCGTCCAGCACGAACACGCGCATCGGGAGCCGGGCGCGCACGCCCAGCCCGATCGTGGTCTCTCCCTCGAAACTGCCGGCGAAGGCGACCTGACGGAAGGTGCGGTAGCCCGTCACGTCCACCGCGTGGGAGCGGTCGGCGGGGGCGTAGGTGGCCCGGCCCATGTCGTCGTATGCCGGGGCGTTGACGACGATGCGCAGGTCCGCGGCGCCGTCCAGTCGGACGACGGTGCCGGAGCCCGGCTGGGTCACCTGGTTCACGTACGCCACCGAGTACCCGGTGACGTCGTGGTCGAGATCGATGACGAGCCGGTCGTAGCAGCTGTGGCGACCGGTGCGGAGATCATCGACGTGGGCCGAGGACATCCCGGCCGAGGCGCGGGGGAGGGACCCCCAGTAGATGCCGCAGTACGGTGCGGCGAGGGCCGTGGACGGCGCGAGCAGGCCCAGTCCGAGGAACAGGGCACAGCTGGCGAGGACGGCGAGGACTCTCTTTCTCATGGCTTCCTCCTGGGGCGACGGCCCAGACCCTCACGGCCTCGGCCGATCACCAGCAGTGTGCGCCTGCGTTCAGGGAACGTCCAGTGACCGGCCGGTCATGACCACCGGATCGTGACCTTCGCCTGACCTGCGGCGATGGGGGGGATGCCGGAGGTGCGGCGGCGCGTAGGGGAGAGCGCGGCATCGCCGGGCGGGGGAAGGTGCGGACCTCGGTCCCGGCGGCGCGGGCCGGGCGCTGTCAGGATGAGCCCATGACCGTGCTCGTCGCCTACGCGACCCATTCCGGAGCCACCCGCACCCTCGCCGAGACCCTCGCCGCCGCGCTGCGGGCCGAGGGGCTCGAGGCGGATCTCGTCGACCTCGAGGAGCACCCCGACCCCGACGGCCACGATGCCGTGGTGCTGGGCTCCGGGGTGCGGGTGGAGTCGGTGGAGAAGTCCGCGGCGCACTGGGCGCGCCGCCATGCCGAGACGCTCGCGGGCCGGCCCTTCGCCTTCTTCTCCTGCTCCGGTTCCGCCGCCGACCCCGCCAAGCGGGAGACGCAGAAGGCCACCGACACCTTCCTCGCGGATCTCCCCGTCACCCCCGTCGCGGTGCGGAACTTCCCCGGCTGGGTGCTGATGGACAGGATCCCGCTGCACGAGCGGGTGCTGCTGAAGTCCATGCGCACCCCCACCGGCGACTTCCGCGACCTGCCCGCCGTCGAGGCCTGGGGCCGCGAGATCGCGCCGCTGCTGCGGGGCTGAGCGGACCGGCGGCGCCCGGACCGGCGATGTCCGAGGCGATGTTCGAGGTGATGTCTGACATGGGTAGTACGCTCGCTCCATGACCACCGTCAGCAAGCGGGAGCTGAACCAGCAGACGGCCGCCGTCCTCGCGCGCGTCACGGACTCGGAGGACGTGCTCGTCACCGAGCGGGGCGTGCCGCGCTGGAGGGTGGCCAGCGCGCGCCTGTCCGAGACTGCGCTCTCGCGGCTCGAGCGGGCGGGTCGCTATGCACCGCCGAGCACGACGCCCGCGCCCTGGCCGGCGCCGTCGGCGGAGCCGACGTACACCTTGGAAGCCGTCGACGCCCTCCTGGATGAGACGCGGGGAGAGCACTGAGCGTGCCCGGATCGCTGATCTACCTCGACTCCTCGGTGGCGCTGCGCACCCTCCTCGACGTCCCCGAGCGGGAGCGGCTGCGCGCCTGGATCGACCGGACCCCGCACGTGCTCTCCTCGCGCCTGCTGCGCACCGAGGTGATCCGGGTGCTCCGGCGGGAAGGCCGCTCCCCGGCCGAGGCCGCTCCGCTGCTGGACCGGGTGGGCCTGCTCGAGATCGGGCAGGAGACCTTCACCGTGGCCGAGTCGATCGAGCGGCACGTGAGGACGCTCGGCGCCCTGCACCTGGCCTCGGCGCTCCTGATCGGCGAGCCCGTCACGGTGGCCACGCACGACACCGCCATGGCCGAGGTGGCCCGTCATCTCGGGCTGGCGGTGATCGATCCGGTGGTCGGCGACACCTGACGGCCTCCCGGGGGCCATGCCGCCCGTCCGCTCACCGCTCCTGCGCGAGCTGCAGGAACAGCGCGTGGAAGCGGGTCTCCCCGGTGGACTCGGGATGGAAGGCGAGGCCCAGCACCCGTCCCTGCCGTGCCGCGACCGCCCGGCCGTCCGGCAGCGCGGCGAGCAGCTCCGCGGACGGGCCGAGCTCCTCGATCAGGGGGGCACGGATGAACGCGGCCCGGACCGGCGGCCCCTGCAGCGCGGGCACCACCAGGTCCGTCTCGAAGGACTCCGCCTGGCGGCCGAAGGCGTTGCGGCGCACGGTGACGTCCAGCCCGCCGAGGGTCTGCTGGCCGGGCACGCCGTCCTGCAGCCGCTCGGCCAGCAGGATCAGGCCCGCGCAGGTGCCCAGCACGGGCATCCCGCCCGCGATCGCCTCCCGCAGCGGCTCCCGCAGCCCGGCCAGGTGAGCGAGACGGTCGATCACGGTGGACTCCCCGCCGGGGATCACCAGCGCGTCCACCGCGGCGAGCTCGTCGGGCCGGCGCACCGTGGTCACCTCGGCGCCCAGCTGCGCGAGCAGGCGGTCGTGCTCGCGCACGTCCCCCTGCAGGGCGAGGATCCCCACCCGCACCCCGCGGCCCGGCAGAGCGGCGTCGGGGGTCGAGGTGGGCGCCGCCCGGGGGGAGGCGGGGGCCGGCCGGGCCTCGTCGGCAGCGGCGACGGGGCCGACGCCCGGGGCCGGGCTCGTGCCGGCGCTGGTCACCAGCCGCGCTCGGCGAGGCGGTGCGGGGCGGGGAGGTCGGCCACGTTGAGGCCCACCATCGCCTCGCCCAGGCCGCGGGAGGCCTCGGCGATGACGGCCGGGTCGTCGTGGAAGGCGGTGGCCTTCACGATCGCCGCCGCGCGCGCGGCCGGGTCGCCGCTCTTGAAGATCCCGGAGCCGACGAACACCCCGTCGGCGCCCAGCTGCATCATGAACGCGGCGTCCGCGGGGGTGGCGACCCCGCCCGCGGTGAACAGCACCACCGGCAGCGAGCCGGTCTCGGCCACCTCCTTGACCAGCGCGAACGGAGCCTGGAGCTCCTTCGAGGCGACGTACAGCTCGTCCTCGCACTTGGCCGCGAGCTCGCGGATCTGCCCGGTGATGGTGCGGATGTGCTTGGTGGCCTCGGAGACGTCCCCGGTGCCGGCCTCGCCCTTGGAGCGGATCATCGCGGCGCCCTCGGTGATCCGGCGCAGCGCCTCGCCCAGGTTCGTCGCCCCGCACACGAAGGGCACCGTGAAGCGGTGCTTGTCGATGTGGTGCACGTAGTCCGCGGGGGAGAGCACCTCGGACTCGTCCACGTAGTCCACGCCCAGCTCCTGCAGCACCTGGGCCTCGACCTGGTGGCCGATGCGGGCCTTCGCCATCACCGGGATGGAGACGGCCTCGATGATCCCGTCGATCATGTCCGGATCGCTCATGCGGGACACCCCGCCCTGGGCGCGGATGTCCGCCGGGACCCGCTCGAGGGCCATCACGGCCACGGCGCCGGCGTCCTCGGCGATCTTCGCCTGCTCCGGGGTGACGACGTCCATGATCACGCCGCCCTTGAGCATCTCGGCGAGGCCGCGCTTGACGGTGCCGGTGCCGGTGGACGGGGCGGAGGTGGTGTCGGTGCTGGTCACAGGGGTGCTCCCTCATCATCGCGCGGCGCGGGCCGGCGGCCTCCGACGCCGCGACCCTCCCTGCACCACTTTGGCCTATGCCAAAACGGTAGCACGGGGTGGCAGCGCGGGGTGTCGGCGAGGCGCGTCCCTGCGGCCGGGGCCGGGCCGGGCGCCGCGCCGCCCACCCCTACACTCGAGCAGGTGGGGACCTCTTCGGCAGCGATGATCTCCGGCGCCACCGCCGCCGAGATCTCCGACAGCGTGCGCGCCCTCATCGACCGCGGCGAGCTGGTGCCGGGAGACGCGCTGCCGCCCGTGCGCGCCCTCGCCGAGCAGCTGGGCGTCAACCGCAACACCGCGGTGGCCGCCTACCGCCGGCTCGCCCGCGACGGCGCCGTGATCGGGCAGGGCCGGGCAGGGACCCGCGTGGCCGGTGCCGCGCCGACGCCCCAGGAGGGCTTCGCGCCGGCCGCCGCGCTCGCCGAACTCGCCGAGCTCGCCGAACAGCCGGAGGGCGTGCCCGTCGGCGACCTGCGCGATCTGGGCACCGGCAACCCCTCCCCGGCGCTGATCCCCGACCTCGCCCCGGCGCTCGCCGGCGCCGTCGGCCGCCCCGTGCTGTACGGCGAGCCGGTGATCGATCCGGACTTCGCGCGCTGGGCCCGCGCGTGGATGGCGCCCGACGTCCCGGGCGGGGCCGACGGGCCCTCGCTCACCCTCACCAGCGGTGCGGTCGACGCGATCGAGCGCCTGCTCGCCCAGGCGCTGACCCGCGACGACGCGGTCGCGCTGGAGGATCCCTGCTTCCTGGCCAGCATCCAGACGGTGCGCCACGCCGGCTACCGCGCGATCCCGGTGCCGGTGGACGCCGCGGGCATGACCCCGCACGGGCTGCGGGCCGCGCTGGAGGACGGCGCCCGCGCGGTGGTGCTCACCCCCCGCGCCCAGAACCCCACCGGCGCCTCCCTCGGCGCCCGGCGGGCGCAGGAGCTGGGCGAGGTGCTCGCCAATCACCCCTACGTGCTGGTCATCCAGGACGACTACTACTCCTTCCTCTCCCGCTCCCCGTTCCGCTCGGTGGTGGGGCCGGGGCACCGGCGGTGGGCGCTGGTGCGCTCGGTCTCGAAGTTCCTGGGCCCGGATCTGTGCCTCGCGGTCACGGCCACCGACCCGGAGACCGCCCGCCGCCTCGCGCTGCGGCTCAGCCCCGGCACCACCTGGGTGAGCCACCTGCTGCAGCGCCTCGCCCACGGCGTGCTGCGCGAAGACGGCGCACGGGAGCTGATCGAGCGCGCCGGGGCCCACTACGCCGCCCGCGGCGCCGCCTTCGCCGAGGCGATGGCGCGGCACGGCCTGCCCCTGGTGCCGGGCGACGGGATGAGCCTGTGGGTGCCGGTGCCGCGCCCTGCCCGGCAGGTCGCCACCGCCCTCGCCCGGCGCGGCTGGCTGGTGCGCACCGGGGACGAGTTCCGCCTGGCCGCCGACGGGCCTGCCGGGCCCGGCGTGGGTCGATCGGGCGGGCCCGGCGTGGAGCCCTCGCATCATCTGCGGCTCACCGTCCACGAGCTCACCGACGCGCAGATGGACGCCCTGGCCGCGGATCTCGCCGCCGCCTGCCGCTGAGGCGGGGCAGGCGCCGCGGCCGAGCCGGGGTCGGGCAGAGGCTGGACCGGCACCGGCACCGGCACCGGCACCGGCACCGGCACCGGCACCGGCATCGGCATCGGAGCCAGGACGGCCCGGCTCGTCGGCCGCTCGCACACCGCCCTCTTCGCTTCCAGCCCGTCCCGCACCGTGATGTAAGCGTTGACATTGTGAGTGTAAGCGCTAACATCATGCTCACCGGAGCGCCGACGTCGGCGCCCTCCCCTCCCCGGACCACCCCGCCCCGGGACCCCTCCGGTCGTCGCCCAGAGTCGGGCCGGCCGCAGACCAAGGAGCACTCGATGAAGAGAAGGACCCTCCTCGCCACCGGCCCGCTCGCGGCCGCGCTCGTGGCCGGCACCGCCGCCTGCTCGGGCCAGATCAGCACCAGCTCGGGTGGCGGCGGCGCGGCCTCGGGCGACGGCACCACCATCCCGCAGCTCACCTTCCCGGCCGAGGTCGCCGAGAACGTCGCCGGCATCACGAACTTCAACCCGTTCTCCCCGAACGTCACCTCGCGCAACTACTTCTACGAGCCGCTGATGATCCGCAGCTCGATGAACTGCGAGGTGGTGCCGTGGATCGCCACCGAGTACACCTGGCGCGACGAGACCACCCTGGTGTTCACCATCCGCGAGGGCGTGACCTGGGCGGACGGCGAGCCCCTCACCCCGGAGGACGTCGCCTTCACGCTGAACCTGCGCAAGGAGTTCCCCGCGGCGGACGACATCGGCCTGTGGAACGACGTGTTCGGCGCCCCCGCCGAGTCCGTCGAGGTGGACGGCCAGGACGTGGTCATCTCCTTCTCCGGCCTCGCCGCCGCCAAGTTCGACTCGCTGATCACCGCGAAGGTGCTGCCGCAGCACGTGTGGCAGGACGTCGGCGACCCCACCCAGTACGTCGAGGAGGAGCCCGTGGGCTCCGGCCCCTTCGCCCTCGGCTCCTACAACGGCCGCCGCCTCCAGCTCACCCGCCGCGAGGACTACTGGCAGGCGGAGAAGGTGGCCGTCCAGGAGCTGATCCTCGAGGGCAACTACGACGCCACCAACGCCGCGCTCAAGCTCGCCGCCGGCGATCTCGACGCCTACTGGGGCGAGATCCCCAACCCCGAGCAGGCCTTCGCCGCCAAGGATCCGGCGCTGAACCACTACTGGTACGCCCCGGCCGGCTCCACCGTGCTCACCTACAACCTCGCCCAGGCACCCTTCGACGACGTGGCGCTGCGCGAGGCGATCTCCCAGGGCCTGGACAAGGACGAGATCAGCGCCAAGGCCACCTACTCCGTGATGGCCCCCGCCTCGCAGACCGGCCTCAAGCTGCCCTACGCGGAGAACCTGCTGCCGGAGGCCTACGCCGGGCAGGACACCGTGCTGCCCTTCGACACCGCGAAGGCCGAGGAGCTGCTGGACGCGGCCGGCTACGAGAAGGGCTCCGACGGCTTCCGCACCCTGCCCGACGGCACCGCCTTCGCCCCGAAGTTCCTGGTGCAGGCCGGGTGGATCGACTATCAGGCCGCGGCCGACGTGGTCGTGCGGAACCTGCAGTCGATGGGCATCAACGCCTCCGTGCAGACCTCCCCGCCGGAGGCCGTGGACCAGGCGAAGAAGGACGGCGACTTCGACATGCTGCTGGAGTACCTCCACGGCGGCTGCGAGGTGGCCCGCAACCTGGGCTCCAAGCTCTCCTCCGACCAGATCCCCACCGAGGACACGGTCCGCGCGAACGTGGGCCGCTGGGAGGACCCCGCCACCGACGAGATCGTCGCCGAGCTCTCCGGGGAGACCGACCCGGAGGCCCAGAAGGCGCTCACCGGCGAGCTGGTGGAGATCATGATGACCCAGTACCCGGTGACCTGCCTGTTCTACGCCCCCGCCCGGATGATCTACCGCACCGACAAGGCCGAGGGCTGGCCCTCCGAGGAGGAGCCCTACGGGACCAACTCGGAGATGCTCATGATCATCACCCGCCTGGTGCCGCCGAGCGCCTCCTGAGACCCGCGGCCGGGGCGTGAGCGCACCGCCCCGGCCGTGCCCTCCCGAGTGGAACGGAGCGCACCGTGACGTACTTCCTGCGCCGGATCGGCTACTTCCTGCTGACCCTGTGGGCCGCGATCACCCTGAACTTCCTCATCCCGCGGCTGCAGCCCGGCGACCCCGCGGAGCTGATGATCCGCCAGATCTCCGGCCGCGACACCGAGATCGACCCCGCCCGCATCGAGGCCATGCGGATCATGCTGGGCCAGCCCGAGGGGAACCTCTTCCAGCAGTACCTCGCCTACCTGGGGCAGCTGGCCCGTGGCGACTTCGGCTACTCCTACACGTACTTCCCCGCCACCGTCACCGACGTGATCGGTCGGGCGCTGCTGTGGACCCTGGTGCTGGTGGGCGTGACGCTGATGCTCTCCTTCGTGATCGGCACGGCGCTGGGCGCGTTCGCCGCCTGGTGGCGCAACTCCCCGTTCGACTCCGTGGTGACGCTGGGCTCCACCTTCGTGGGTACCCTGCAGTCCTTCTGGGTGGCGCTGCTGCTGCTGTTCGTCTTCGGCTACGTGCTGGGCTGGTTCCCCACCGCCGGCGGCTACGAGGCGTCGATGCCGGGGCTGAACCTGGAGTTCCTCGCCGACGCGGTGCGCCACTCGGTGCTGCCCGCGACCGTGCTGATGCTGCTGGGGCCGGTGGGCTGGGTGCTCGGCATGCGCAACACGATGATCCTCAACCTGGGCGAGGACTACATCCGCCTGGCCCGCGCCAAGGGCGTGCCGGACAAGCAGATCGCGCTGCGCTACGCCGCGCGCAACGCCCTGCTGCCCTCGGTGACCGGGCTCGCGATGGCGCTGGGCGGCATCCTGGGCGGCCAGATCCTCATCGAGACCACCTTCGACTACCCGGGGCTGGGCCGGCTCATGCAGCAGGCCGCCTCCGGCAAGGACTACCCCCTGCTGCAGGCGCTGCTGCTGTTCACGATCGTGGGCACCCTGGTCGCGAACCTCATCGCGGACATGCTCTACGGCGTGCTCGACCCCCGCGCACGGAAGGCGGCCTGAGATGGACGAGAAGAGCACCCCCGCCCCCGCGAGCGGGGTCGACGACCCGGCCCTGCAGCACGACCTCGCGCTCGCCGAGGCGGAGCAGACCGCGCGTAGCGAACGGGGACCGGGCTGGTTCCGGATCATCTGGGCCTCGAAGAAGGCCCGCGCCGGGATCGCGCTGCTGGGCCTGTACGTGCTGCTGGCGCTGCTGGCGCCCGTGATCGCCCCCTACCGCGGGGACGACACCACCTTCGCGCCGGTGCTGCTGCCCAGCGCCGAGCACCTCATGGGCACCACCACCCAGGGCGCGGACATCTTCAGCCAGCTGATCTGGGGCACCCGCGTCTCGCTGATCGTGGGCCTGTTCGGCGGGCTCTTCGCCACCGTGGTGGGCCTGATCATCGGTCTCACCTCCGGCTACTTCGAGGGCACCTGGATCGACGACGTCCTCTCCCTGATCACCAACGTCGCCCTGGTGGTGCCCACGCTGCCGCTGATCATCACCCTGATGGCGTACTCCGAGGTGCGCTCGGTGTGGTTCACGATCCTCATCATCGGGATCATCTCCTGGGCCGGGGCCGCCCGCTCCAAGCGCGCCCTGATGATCACGCTGCGGAACCGCGACTTCGTCACCGCCGCGAAGTTCGCCGGGGACCGCACCCCCACGATCATCGCCCGCGAGATCCTGCCCCAGATGACCTCGCTGACGGCGGCCGGCTTCTTCGGCGCCGCGACCGGCGCGATCGGCGCCGAGGCGGGGCTGAGCTTCCTGGGGCTGGGCAACACCGAGTCCGTCTCCTGGGGAACGATGCTCTACCAGGCCCAGTTGCAGGGCGCGCTCGCGCAGGGCCTGTGGGTGTGGCTGCTGGTGCCGGGCCTGGCGCTGTCCGGCCTGATCATGGCGCTCACGCTGATCAACTTCGGCATCGATCTCATCTCCAACCCGCACCTGCGAGAGGACGGCTGACATGTCCCGCCACGCCTCCCCGTCCCGGCCCGGCGGCGACGCCCCGGCCGACGGGAACCCGGCCCCCGGGGCCGAGCCCCGCCCGACCGCCGGCGCCGAGCGCCCCCCGATCCTCGAGGTCGAGGACCTCACCGTCCGCTACGCCCCCAAGCTGCACCCGGCGCTGGACGCGGTGGACCACGTCTCCTTCGCGATCCAGCCCGGCGAGTTCGTGGGCCTGATCGGCGAATCCGGCTCCGGCAAGTCCACGCTGGGCACCGCGATCCTCCGCCTCACCGAGCGGCCCGGCGCCATCACCGGCGGCAGCATCCGCTTCGACGGCATGGACATCACCACGATGAGCCAGGAGCAGCTGCGGCCCTACCGGTGGCGGGACTTCTCCACCGTGTTCCAGAGCTCGATGAACGCCCTGAACCCGGTGGTGCGGGTGGAGGACCAGTTCCGCGACGCGATCGAGCTGCACTCCTCCCGCCGCGGCGCCGCCGTGGTGGAGCGGATCGAGGAGCTGTTCGACCTCGTGCTCATCGACCACCGCTTCATCCGCGCCTACCCGCACGAGCTCTCCGGCGGGATGAAGCAGCGCGTGAACCTGGCCCTGGCGCTGGCGAACGATCCGAAGTTCGTGCTGCTGGACGAGCCCACCACGGGACTGGACGTGGTGGTGCAGCGCTCCATCCTCGAAGGGGTGCGCCGGCTCCAGGCGGAGCAGGGCTTCGCGGTGCTGTTCATCAGCCATGACATCGGCACCGTCATGGATCTCTCGGACAGGATCCTGGTGATGTACGCGGGCCGGATCGTCGAGGAGCACGACACCGACGACCTGCTGCGCGAGCCGCTGCACCCCTACACCAAGGGCCTGCTGGGCTCCTACGGCGACCCCCGTCAGGAGACCGTGCGGATCACCTATGTGCCGGGCCGGCCGCCGGACCTCTCCCAGCCGCTGAGTGGCTGTCCCTTCGCGCCGCGCTGCCCGGAGAAGATCGACCGCTGCCTCACCGACGCCCCGCCGCTGGTCCCGATGCCGACCCCGCGCACCGAGGACGCGGTGACCGCCCTGCGGCTGGACTCCCAGGGCACCTGGCGACCGCCCCGCGCCGCCTGCCACGTGGCGCTGCTGCAGCGCACCGCGCCGGAGACCGCGGGGCTGCCCGCCCGCACGGTCCGCTTCGCCGGCCCCGCCTTCGAGAAGTCGGTGGGGGAGACGAAGGAGGCGTTCACCGGGGACGTGGTGCTCGACGTGGACCACGTGAGCAAGGTGTTCCACTCCCGGCAGGGGTTCCACCGCAGCGAGACCCTCGCCGTGGACGACGTGAGCTTCCGCCTGCGCCGCGGCATGGTCACCGCCCTGGTGGGGCAGTCCGGCTCCGGCAAGTCCACCCTGGCCCGCATGATCACGGGCGTGGACCGACCCACCGCCGGCACGATCACCTTCCACAGCCGGGACGGGGATCTGGACGTCGGCTCCCTCGGCACCTCCGCGCTGCGCGGCTACCGCTCGCTGGTGCAGATGGTGTTCCAGGACCCGTACTCCTCGCTGAACCCCAACAAGACCCTCGAGTACATCCTCTCCCGCCCCCTGAAGAACCACCGGTCGATGGGGCGGGCGGAGGTGGGCGCAGCGATCGACGAGCTGCTCGAGCGGGTCGCGCTCACCCCGGCGCGCCGGTACCGCAGCCGGCACGGCTTCGAGCTCTCCGGCGGGCAGCGCCAGCGGGTGGTGATCGCCCGGGCGCTGGCCGCCGAGCCGGAGCTGATCATCGCCGACGAGCCGATCTCGAGCCTGGACGTGTCGATCCGTGCCGAGGTGCTCGAGCTGCTGCAGCGCCTGGTCGCGGACTCGGACGTGGGCATCCTCTACATCACCCACGACCTGCTCTCCGCGCGCATGCTCGCGGACGACGTCATCGTGCTGAACCAGGGCCGGGTCGCGGAGCACGGCACGGCGATCGACGTGATCCGCGACCCGCAGGACGAGTACACGCGGCGCCTGCTGGATGCGATCCCGAACCCGTTCGCGGACATCTACAAGGGCTAGGTGTCGTTAGTCATGACGCGGTGGTCACGGCACGGGGATGGAGGGACGTGGCCTCTGACCGGCACGATGGGCGGTGTCTAGACATCCGTCGCCGGGGAGGAACTCGTTTCATGGCCCACCGCGGTTCGCCGCCGACGCCGGCCGGAAGACTCCGCCTGGTCCGACGTGTCGAAGATGAGGGCCGACCCATTGCCCACGTCGCTGCCGAATCCGGCGTCGCCCGATCGACTCTGACGACGTCGGTCCGCCGCATCGCCCTCGAGCCCGGGGAGATCATCGCTCGCTTCCCGGGCCACATGCTCCACCTGGATGTGAAGAAGGTCGGCCAGAGTCCCGACGGTGGGGGCCGGCGCCTCCACGGCCAAGGCGGCAAACGGGCGCGCCATCAGCGGACTCGGCCCTGCACTCCCCGGCACAACAGAGAAGTCGAGCGCTACCAGCGGATCCTCGCCGAGGAATGCTCTACGCCCACGCCGTCTACTCCCAGGACGACCGGCGCGAAGCGACCAGCGTCTGGGTCGACCACTGCACACATCATCGGCCGCGCACCGCCTGCGCTGATCAGCCCCCGGCCACCGGAATCCACGAACGTATCGACAACGTCATGACCTCATACTCCTAGCGACAGCTCTACTCCGCGCTCTCGATCACGACAGTCCGGCCCTGCCTGGTGGCAGCGATTATGCTTGTGCTATGAAGCTTCTGAGGCCCGGACTGACCATAGGGCTCGCTCTCCTCGCGCTTATCCTCATGTCATTCCCGACTTGGCCGATGGAATATGGGCTTCATTCGTCCATAAGAGTTAGATGGATGAGCATGTTCACCATTACCTACTTCGAGCTGGAACCTCTCGTCACCTTCTCTGCTGCCGTGCTTGCGACAGTGCTGGTCACTCTTGGTTTGCCAAGACTGCCCTCAACACACATTCCATCGGTGCTCTTCTTTGTGGCTTCAATGTCCGTACTGGTCGGAATGATTACCGGAACAGGCTGGGCCCTTCTTCCTGCAGTAGTATTGATTCTGCTGCTTGCGTGTGGAGTACTAGCTCGCAAGAGCCGCCCTGAGGGGCGGACTCACCAGGGATGATCTGGATGTTGCGGGTCATTGCCGGCTCTTCACGCCTGAGTCGGACTTCTCTGGGAGATGAACGCTGATTCTGTCGATGTTCCTACTGGTCAGGGACGTGCCGGGGGTTGTGGACGACACACTAACGGGCTCTTCAGAGTTGAGTGTGGGGTGAGGCGTTGAGTCCACCAGCGATGAGGAACATTCGGAGGCGGTAGTGCTCGAAGTTGCGGAACCCTCTGGTGGCGAGGCGGCCGACCTCGATGATCCCGTTGACGGCCTCGGGGGCCGCCGTTGCTCGCACCGCCTGTATCGAAGTATGCCAAGAACTCGGTCTTCCAGCGGCGCAGCGTTTTCCCGAGGCTCGCGATCTCGGGGATCGGGCAGGATGGCAGGCTCTCGATGAGTCGTTCGGTGAGTCGGCGTCCCTGCGCGGGCGTGGTCAAGTGCAACACCTCGCCGAAGCGAATTGGGTTCCGTTCCGAGTCTCCTTGCTGAGACTCGGAACGGAACCCAAGGCGCTTCTCTCAGTGATGCACTGCCTACCTCGTGTCGACGCAAGAGTGGCGCCTTCCGGAGATTCTGCCGCCACGATCCGAGGGTGTCCTGCGTGCGACAGACGTCCAAGTTGAAGCGGAAGCAATGATCGCTGGAACTAGAATGAGAACTGCATAAAAAATGAATCCCCTCCACCACAGTCGATCGAAAAGCCTGTCCGATGTCGCTGTCACGAACCCAAGTACTGCTACAAGGATAGCCGCTATGGCAACCAGGGAAGATATTCTCGGGCTCTTAGTCAATAGGTACAGCACTAAAAACGTCAGGACTACTGTGGCAGCGGCAATTCCAGATAGCAGTAGGGGGTACCCGTAATACACAAAAGCCATGGGAGTCCCCGTGGTTAACCAGCTGTACATGAAACCGGCTATGCATGCTGCGAGCAGAACGCTTAGTGTGTAGCGTCTAAAAACTTGCCTCATATCTGGCTAAGCGCGTACTCGTCCAAGTCGCAGGCGTCCTGCACTAAGAAGACAGATCTTGCCGCTAGAGAGCGAATCGTCATGCTTGTCCTTTATGTCGATCTTTAGGGGTTTCGAGGCTTTCCAGCAGGAAACCAGGCCGTCTGCACGCTCTTGACGGTTCTGGAAGGTTCAGTGACCTAAGCGCGATCGTAAGGACTAGGTCCTCGGCCTCGGCTCCCGACCTCCGCCGGGAGGATGGACTGCGGTCGCCCCGTGTGCGACTGCGACGACGGGCTGCGTCGTCGGTTAAGTGGCTCTTCGCATCTGGGGGTGTAGGTGCGGTTCACGGGGTGGGCGCGTCGGTGCCGGGATAGATGTCGAGGTCTCCCGACGCCGCCGCCGCGCCGTCAGCCCCTACACCCTCATCTGTGAAGAGCCCCTTTGACACCGCCGCTTCTCAGCCCCCGAAATCGACATGCAGGTCGTTGACAGCCCGTTCCAAAACTCCAACAGTTGGGACCCCTTCATCGCCTTCAGCGGCCCCGCCACGAAGACCGAGGCATGGGCGAAAGAAAACTCTTCGGATGGCATCGATGCTCGCGCTGACAGAGACAACCTTCCGATAGTGGTAGCGCGGCTGGGCGAGGGCGTGCAGCGGAAAGGCGATCGAGTAGCCAGCGGCGCGCACGAGCCCATCGACTTCGTGGTGGTCATCGGCCAGGAGGATGAACCAACGGTTCACGTCGCAATGCAGGGCCCGGAACGCTGAACAGACATATCGATCCACGCCCGGAGCTTCAGGCTCTCCATCACTAAAGCGCCCTGGGTTCCGTTCCGAGCCTCAGCAAGGCGAATCGGAACATGCCCAAAGAATTCAGTCCAGAGCTGCGTCACCTTGCCGTGCGCATGGTCTACGACCGCCACGCTCGCGAAGGCGGCCCCGCGCAGCACCGATCCGTGCCGTCGCGCCACAGCTCGGCGTCGGTGAGGAGACCCTGCGGATCTGGTGCAATCGTTACGGCCCCACCGAACCGGGAAGAGCTCGATTGACGCCCATCGAATACGAGACCCTCTTGAACCCGGTCGCCCTCGCGGCCTGATACCCCAACTGCCACCTGATCGTGCGGCAGCCCCAACCCTGGATGATTCACTCACGCCTCCACGCCAGCGTCGACAACGTCATGGCCCACTACACCAGGGCCCCCAGATGCACGCGCACCGGCCCGTCGGCGGTGACCAGCACGTGCCCGTCCTCGTGGGCGACCCGAGCGCCCGGTCCGTCGGCGG
Source organism: Brachybacterium saurashtrense (assembly GCF_003355475.1). Lineage (NCBI taxonomy): Bacteria > Bacillati > Actinomycetota > Actinomycetes > Micrococcales > Dermabacteraceae > Brachybacterium > Brachybacterium saurashtrense. The sequence continues at coordinate 3,163,258 of NZ_CP031356.1, forward strand.
TGACCTGCCGCGGGGTCTCCAGCACGATCCGCGCGGCGGGGCCGGCCGGGACGTCGAAGGTCAGGTGGTCGGGGCCGATCCCCGCCAGCTCGGCGTTCGCCGCGAGCACCCGGGCGGGGCCGACGTCGAGCCCGCGCGCCAGCAGGTAGCCGGTGTGCGGGGCGGGCTCCAGCGCGATCTCCTCGCCGTCCAGCACGATCTGCACCTGCGGCCGGTAGCCGGTGACGTTCAGGACGTGCAGGATCCGCCCGCCGTCCTCGTCCCGGGTGGTGGTGGCGAACACGCCCGGCACGCTGCTGTGCAGGGCGAGGCCGCGCCCCGCCCCGAGCGTCTCGAGCAGGTGCCCGAGCAGGCCCGGCCGGGAGGGCAGGCCGGCCGCCAGCAGCACCGCCCGGCCCGCCCCGACGCGCACGTCGATCCCGCAGGTCTCGCCGTCCACCGTGGTGAGCACCGGGCGTGCGTCGCCGGAGGCGGTCAGCTCCTGGAACCACGGCACCCGCGTCTCGCCGAGCAGGCTCGGATCCGACCTCCACGAGACGGAGGGGTGGAAGCGGCCGGAGTCGTGGCGCACCGGTGCCGCCTGCGCGCCGAGCGCGTCGGCGAGGATCCGGCAGTCGGCGCCCTCGAGGTCCCGTTCGGGCAGCACGCCCAGCAGCAGCAGGCTCCCGCCGGCCTCGAGGTGCGCCACCAGATGGCGCTGCACGGCGGCGTCGAGGTGGCGGGAGGTCGCCACCATCAGCACGCGCCGCCCGGAGCCGTCCGGCCGCGGGCGCATCGTGCGCAGGTCCACCGCGTCGAAGCGGTGTCCGCGCAGCAGGGCGCTGCGGGCCAGGGCCAGGCGCTGCCCGGCGCCGCGATGGGCGCGCAGGTCGCCCACGATCTCGGCCATCACCGCGCTGCCCGGGTGCGCGTGCTCGGTGGCGTAGGAGTCCAGCACCAGGCCGAGCGCGAGGTCGTCGAGCTCCTCGACGGCGCGGGCGAGGTGCCGCTCGTGCAGGGCCAGGCGCCCGATCGCCGCGCCCAGCGGCGCGTAGGTGGGCGACTCCTGCCCCTCGGGACCGATCGGGGCGGCGAAGCCGTGGCGCTCGCCGGTGATCGCGATGCGGTCGTTGCCGTCGCCCACCGGCTCCTCGAGGGGTGGGTTGTGGCCGCCGGCGAAGAGGTAGTAGTTCAGCAGCCGGTTCCCCTGCGCGACGAACAGGCGGGACTTGAGATCCGCGGTCGAGGGCTCGGCCAGGCGCTCCAGGCCGTCGCCGTAGTCGCCGGTGCCGGCCTCGAACTCGAGCGAGGTGAGCGGCTGGTCGTCGTCGTGCACGGCCTGCTGCAGGGCGTTGAGGACGTACAGGTCCGTGGTGGTGTCCAGGGTCATCTCGCCCACGTAGTGGTCCGAGCCGGAGAGCATCCCGTCGATCCCGGAGTAGGACTGCTCCAGCTGGCTGATCCCGATCGGGAAGGTCTCGCAGGAGCCGCCGCCGGTGCCGTGGATGTTGATCAGGAACGGCACCCCGGTCACGCCCCGCGCCTCGGCGGCGGCGCGCAGGTGCGCGACGTAGCGGGCGGCGCGGTCGCGGGCGAAGCGGGCCAGGTCCACCCGCAGCGGTGCCGCCCAGGCCTCCTCGGGGCTGCGCACGGCCCGCGCCCAGGCGTCGTCGTCGGCCGTGAGCGCGGGATAGGTGCGCGCGGCGTCCGTGCGGTGGGCGGGCAGCCAGGCACGCAGCTGGGTGAGGGCGGCGTCGGTGAGCACGGGGGTGTTCGAGACCCACGAGAGCATGCCGATCTCGTTGTCCAGCTGCACGGCGAGCACCGGTCCGCCGCGGGTGACCAGCCGCTCGGCGAGCACTGGCATCACCGCGTCGTACCAGCGGTCCGTCTCCGCGAGGAACGCCGGAGCCAGCAGGTCCACGTCCGGGGTGGGCGCGGGCGCGCCGTCCCAGCCGCGCGGCACGATCTCCGGGTGCTCGCGGTACAGCCGGTAGGGCAGGCCCTCGTTCTTCAGCTCCGCCATCTGGAAGGGGCCGGGGCGGGCCAGGAACCACAGCCCGGCCTCGCGGCACAGGTCGATGAAGGCGCCCAGGTCGCGCTCGTCCCGGGTGGCGCCGGTGAGGTCCACGGTGCCGTCCGGCAGCTCGTGCCACAGCCAGGGGATGTAGCTGGCCACGGTGTTCGCGCCGGCGGCGCGCAGCTGCGCGATCCGCGCGGCCCACTGGGCGCGGGGCACGCGGAAGTAGTGGATCTCCCCGGCCAGCACCAGGCGCGGTGCGCCGTCGAGGAGGATCCGGCGGCGGTCGATCGTGATCATGGAGGGTTCCCGTCCGTGGCTGGTCGGCGGGGCGCTGCGCCCGCACCGTGGTGGGTGGTGACGTGGACTCCGGCGGCTCCCTCGTCTACCGTGACACCATGCAAGCGCTTCCATCGGGGTTTCGCAAGCACCCCGCCGCAGAGGAGGACACGATGGCCGTGACACCGGTTCCCGTCGCAGCATCCTCCCCAGGAAGGTGACCAGCATGTCCCGTGCCCCCGAGAACGGCGCCCCCGAGCGGGCCGCCACCATCTACGCCGTCGCCCAGGAGGCGGGCGTCTCCACCGCCACCGTGTCCCGCGCCCTCGGCGGCAGCGACAAGGTGGCGCCCCGCACCCGCGAGGCAGTGTTCGCCGCCGCCCGCGCGCTGAACTACGTGCCCGAGGGCGCCGCCCGCGCCCTCGCCGGGCGCCGCTCCCACGCGCTCGGCCTGGTGCTGCCGCACATCGACGGCCCCTACTACGCGGCCGTGCTGGTGGGCTTCGAGATGGCCGCGAGCCAGCTGGGCCTGTCCGTGGTGCTCGACCTCGCCGGCCCGGACACCGAGCCGGAGCGGGAGATCCGCCGCCTGGCCGGCACCGTGGACGGCGTCGCCTTCATGGCCCGCAGCGCCGTGGAGGACTCGCTGATCGCGGAGATCGGCGCCCGCCGCCCCGTGGTCACCGCCGCCCGCGCCCGCGTGCCCGGCCGCGACGCCTTCTACACCGAGAACACCGTCACCGCCGCCCGCCTCACCGCGCACCTGGTGGAGTCCGGGCGCACCCGCTGCGCCTTCGTGGGCCGCCCCGAGCCGGATTCCGACATGGGCGCCCGCCACGAGGGGTTCCTCAGCGCCCTCGCGGACGCGGGCCTCAAGCCCGTGGCCACCTTCGCCGCGGACCCCGTCGAGGAGGCGGGCGCCCAGGTGGCGCGCGAGCTGCTCGCCGAGGGCACCGCCGTGGACGCGCTGGTGTGCGGCAACGACCAGCTCGCCCTCGCCGTGATGCACGAGCTGCAGGACGCCGGCGTGGACGTTCCCGGACAGATCGCGATCGTGGGCTGGGACGACGTCCACGCCGCCCGCTACGTGCGCCCCGGCCTCACCACCGTCGCCCAGCCCGTCGAGGAGCTCGGCGCGCTCGCCGCCCATCGCCTCGCCGCGCTCGTGGACGGCGCCGATCCCGATCCCGAGCCCGTGGTGCTGGGGTCCACCATCGTCCACCGCGGAAGCTGCGGCTGCCCGCACCCCGGCCACGGCGAGGGGCTCGACCCCCGCCCACACCCACAGGAGCAACCATGACCAGCACCTCCACCGCCGTGCGCACCCTGCCGGTGACCCTCGAGCGCACCGAGGCCGGGGACGCCGCCCGCCTCGAGGCGGGCGGTCTCAGCCTGCTGCAGTACCCGGCCACGGCCGCCGGCTCCGGCCCCGCGGGCGTGCACCTGCGCCTGCGCGCCCCCGGCGAGAGCGCCTGGCGCGCCGCACCGCTCACCGGCCCCGCCACCGGCGGTCCCGCCACCTCCGGCGCCGTCGCGGCCGACGGCACCGTCACCACCGTCCACACCCTGCCCGGGCGCGCCGGCGCCCGGCTGCGCGCCCGCACCCGCCTGGCCGTCACCGCCGACGGCAGCGGCTGGGCCTGGACCGTGCACCTGCGCCACGACGGCGACGAGCCCGTGGAGGCGGACCTCCTGCACACCCTGGACGCGGCCCTCGCCCCGCTCGAGGCGGTGCGCCGCAACGAGCAGTACGTCGCCCAGTACCTCGACCTCACGCCCGTGACCCTCCCGGAGGGCTCCCTCGCCCTCGCGGTGCGCCAGAACATGCCCGCCGGCGAGGTGCCCTGGGCCGTGATCGGCGCCGACGCCCCGGTCGCGCAGTGGGGCACCGACGCCCTGCAGCTGCTGGACCGGGAGCACGGCGCCGGTCTGGACCCGCGCCGTGACCTGCCCTCCGAGCGCCTCCAGCACGAGCACACCCTCGCCGCCCTCCGCACCGCCGCCGTCACCCTCGCCCCGGGCGAGGAGTGGAGCACCGCCTTCTGGGGCGCCGTGGTGGCCGATCACCCGGAGGCCACCTCCGCCTCCGACGCCGCCCTGATCACCACCCTGCGGGCACAGCTCGAGGTGCCCACCGCGCCGGCGCAGGACGCCGCGCGCCCCGCCGCCGGCGACGGCGGCCAGAGCTCCGCCGGCGGCGTCGAGCAGGCCGCCGCGGGCGCCGGCCAGACCGCCGCGGGCAGCGCCGAGACCCCCGTCGTCGGCTGTCTGCCGGCGCTCGCCCCCGAGCTGCCCGTGCGCGCCCCGCGCCGCGCCGAGCTCGAGCGCCTGGCGGGCGGCCGGCTGCACCTGGAGGAGCACGCCGGCACCGACCGCTCCGCGCCGCGCGCCGCCCCGCACACTGGGGCCGCCGCCCGCGCCGATGCCGCCGACGCTCCCGCGCTGCTCTCCGCCTTCGGGCCCGACGCGCACGTGGTCAGCGCCGCCAAGGAGCGCGAGGTGCTGCGCCCCCACGGCCACATCCAGCAGGTCACCGCCACCGCCGCCGCGGATCTCACCGCCGTGGCCTCCACCGTGTGGATGCGCGGCGTGTTCTGCTCCCAGTTCACCGTGGGCCACGCCTCCAGCGACGAGCTCACCAGCGTGCGCCGCTCCTACCTGGGGCTGGAACGCCGCAGCGGGGTGCGCCTGCTGCACCGTGCCGTGGGCGGCGAGTGGCACCTGCTGGGCGTCCCCTCCGCCTGGGCCACCACCGCCTCCTCCAGCACCTGGCTGTACGCCACCGACGACGGCACCTCGCTCACCGTGCGCTCCGAGGTGCGCCTGCCCGGCACGGTGCACCTCGGGATCGAGGCGGAGCACGGGGCCGACGACGGCGAGCTGCTGCTCGTCATCGACAGCACGGACGCCCTGGACGTGCAGGTCACGGTCGACGGTGCCGTGGTGCCGGTGGAGGACGACGCCGCCCTCTTCGCCGACGCCCGCCCCCACGGCAGCGGCCTGCGCACCGCCGCCCTCGGGGTCGCCGGCGACGTCGAGGTGCACCTCGCCCCGTCGGCCGCCGGAGACACCCCCGCCCCGCAGGCCGCCGGCGGGATCGGCGCCGCCCCGTCGGCCGCGCGCGAGGCCGCCCCCGACCCGACGGCGTACGCGCCGCGCCTGCCCGCCCTGACCGGCGGCGACACCGAGGAGGCGCAGCAGGTGGGCGAGATGCTCGCCTGGCTCGCGCAGAACGCCGCGGTGCACTTCCGCACCCCGCGCGGCCTCGAGCAGTACAGCGGCGGCGCCTGGGGCACCCGCGACGTGTGCCAGGGGCCCGTGGGCCTGCTGCTCGCCACCGACGAGCCCGCCGTGCTGCGCTCCACCCTGCTCGCCGTGTTCGCCGCGCAGCAGGAGGACGGCACCTGGCCGCAGTGGTTCGAGTACCTGCCCGGCCGCGCCGGCCCCGGCCTGCGCGACAGCCACGGCGACGTCGTGTACTGGCCGCTGCGCGCCCTCGGCGAGTACCTCGAGGTCACCGGCGACGCCTCGCTCCTCGACGAGCCCGCACCGTGGGTGGGGGAGCAGGAGATCGGTGCGCCCACCAGCGTGCTCGACCACGCCGCGCGGGCGCTCGAGCACATCGCCGCCCAGCGCACCGAGGATCCGCGCCTGCCGGCGTACGGCCACGGCGACTGGAACGACTCCCTGCAGCCGGCCCGCCCGGAGCTGGCCCGGCACCTGTGCTCCACCTGGACCACCGAGCTGGAGATCACCGCGCTGCGCACCCTCGCCCAGGCGCTCGAGGAGCACGCCGGCGGAGCCGGGGCGGAGGCCGCCGAGGGGGCGGGATCGCCGGCGGCGGCGCTCGCCATGCGCTGCCGCGCGCTCGCCGACGGGGCCGCGGCCGCCTTCGCCGAGACCCTGCTGGTGGACGGCGAGCTCGCCGGCTACGCGCTGCTCGAGGGCGGCACCGTCGAGCATCTGGTCCACCCCACTGACACCCGCACCGGGCTGCGCCACGGCTCCCTGCAGATGATCCACGCCCTCGCCGACGAGCTGCTCACCCCGGAGCAGGCCCGCCACCACCTGGCGCTGATCGGCGAGCACCTCGACGGCCCCACCGGGATCTACCTCTTCGACCGGCCCGTCGAGTACCACGGCGGGGTGATGGAGGTGTTCCAGCGGGCGGAGACCGCCACCTTCTGGGGCCGCGAGATCGGGCTCATGTACATGCACGCCCATCTGCGGTACATCGAGGCGCTCACCCGCCTGGGCGAGGCCGAGCGCGCCTGGGCGGAGCTGCTGACGGCGGTGCCGATCGGCCTCGAGCAGCGGGTGCGCGGCGCCCGACGCCGCCAGGCCAACGTCTACTACTCCAGCTCCGACGCCGTGTTCCCCGACCGGTACACCGCCGCGGAGAACGGGGACGCGCTGTTCGAGGACACCACCGGCTTCGAGGGCGGGTGGCGGGTGTACTCCTCTGGCCCCGGGCTGATGCTGCGCCTGGTGGTCGAGGACGTGCTCGGCGTGCGGGCCCGCGCCGGCCGCCTCGAGATCGACCCGGTGCTGCCCGCCGCGCTGGACGGCACCACCGCGCAGATCCCCTTCGACGGCGGCCACCTCACCGTGCACCTCGCCGTGGGCGAGACCGGCTGCGGGGTGCGGTCCCTGCGCGTGGACGGCGAGGACGTGGACCTCGCCGGGGCCGCGGTGCGGGGGCTCTCGCGTCGCTACCGCGAGGCGGGCGTGGCGCTGGAGCGCGCGCGGGTCGCCGCCGGATCGGTGCTCGAGGTGGTCACCGGCTGAACCCGGGCGGGCGTGGGCGGAGGGGGTGGCGCCGGAGCGCCGGACCCGGCCGGCCCGGGGCGGTGGTGCCCGGCCGACGAGAACTGCCGGATTCTGAGCCATTCGCGGAGGCGATATGGCTCAGAATCCGACAACTCTGGCGCGTCACCCAGGTGCTCTAAGAACTCGCGCTCGGGCCCCGTAGCGGCCAGTCCACCTCGTGCGTGAATGGGACGGCGACGACCTGCACCGGGTCCTCATAGACGATCCGTCCAGGACGTTCTGTCCGGAGCTCAACCCAGGGAACTTCGTACCTGTCGAGCAGCCTGGTGTAGCGACGGGCCATCAGTACGAGGTTGAAGGCGTCGCCCTTAAACCAGGAACGTGCGCCTGGGTTGACCGTCGCGTTGTAGCAGTCGGCAACGACGGTGCTCGGATCGGTGTAGGAACGGTTGCCGTGAGCGTTCTGGCGTCGCACCCACTCCGCATCTTCGTCAGCGAGTAGGCCCGCGTCGCGGAAGCCATTGGTCATCGCAAAGATGCCGGGGTAGGCGCCCCGCCCGTTTGGAACCGCACTCTGAAATCGCAGGAACATCACGCCAGACTAGACAGCCATCAGGGGGCTGATACGGGATCGAACGCGACTGTGCCACAAAGGGACAGTTCTGGCCGCCGCCGACGTGCCGCGACCCGTTCAGAGCGCCCGGACCACCCGCGCGGGGCTGCCCACGGCCACCACGTTCGCGGGGACGTCCCGGGTGACCACGGCAGCGGCGCCGATCACCGAGTTGTCCCCGATGGTCACCCCGGGCAGCACGGTGACGCCGCCGCCCAGCCAGACGTTGTTGCCGATCGTGATGGGTGCGGCGCGCTCCCAGCCGTCCCGGCGCGGCTCCGGCGCCGTGGGGTGGATCGGGGTGAGCAGCTGGACGTTCGGGCCGATCTGGCAGTCCTCGCCGACGGTGATCGGGGCGACGTCCGCCGCGGTGAGGTGGTAGTTCACGAAGGCGCGCGCGCCGATCGTCACGTTGCTGCCGTAGTCCACGGACAGTGGGGGTCTCACCCTCGTCCCCTCGCCCAGGCCGCCCAGCAGCTCGGCGAGCAGCGCCCCCGCTTCCGGTGACTCCTCCAGCCAGGCCCGGTGGTAGCGATCGGCGAGCCGCGCGGCCCGGCGCTGCAGTGCCCCGAGCTCCTCGTCGGAGCAGTACCAGTCGCCCGCGACCAGGCGTTCGTGCTGGCTGCGAGGGTCCTCGGGGTCGGCGGGGATGCTCATGGTCCCGAGCGTAGCCGGGCGCGGCGTGCCCCTCGGGCCCGCACTCGAGCACCCGCCCCGCAGGGCGCCACGACCAGTTCTGGCAGGATTCGATCGATGCCGGCGGCGACATCGATCGAATCCTGCCAGAACTGTTCGCCGGGGCGACCGGCGGGGCGCCGGGCTCAGGTGATGAACAGCAGCCCGGGCAGGTACGCCACCGCGGCCACCACCAGCAGCCCCAGCCCGTAGAAGGGCAGCAGGGAGCGGGCGGTCTCGAGGATCGGCACCTTGCCGATGGAGGCGGAGATGAACAGCGTGGTCCCCACCGGCGGGGTGTACAGACCCATCGCGAGGGTCACCACCATGAGGATGCCGAAGTGGATCACGTCCATCCCGATCGCGGTCGCCACCGGGAGCATCACCGGGGTGAGCAGCAGGATCGCAGGGGAGATGTCCAGGAACATGCCCACGATCAGCAGGATCAGGATCATCGCGAGCACCACCAGCCAGTCCGCCTGCAGCGTCGTGGTGAGGGACTCGGCCAGCGCCTGCGGCGCCTCCTGGATGGTGAGCAGCCAGGCCAGCGCGGAGGAGAACATGATCAGCAGCAGCACCACGGCGCTCGCCGCGGCGGAGTCCACCAGGGCCTTCCGCAGCTGCGCCAGGCTCAGGTCCCGGTACAGCAGCACCCGCACCGCGAGGGCGTAGAGCACCGCTAGCACCGACACCTCGGTCACCGTGGCGATGCCGGTGAACAGCACCACCCGGATCAGCACGATCGGGATGAGGATCGCGGGGGTGGCGAACAGCAGGTCCACCAGCAGGCGCTTCACGGTGAACCGCGCCCGCACCCGCGGGAAGCCGGCCTTCCACGCCACCAGCCAGCAGCACAGCAGCAGCAGCGCCGCGGCCAGCAGGCCCGGGCCGATCCCGGCGGTGAACACCGCCGCGACCGAGGCGCCGGAGGCGGAGGCGAACAGGATCATCGGGATCGAGGGCGGGAGGATCACGCCCAGCGAGGAGGCGGAGGCGTTGACCGCGGTGGCGTAGCCGCCGCTGTAGCCCAGGCGGCGGGTCCAGGGGATCACCACCTTGCCGATGCCGGTGGCGTCGGCGACGGCGGAGCCGGAGATCCCGGCGAAGACGGCGTTGGTGAGCACGCTGGTCATCCCCACACCGCCGCGCAGGCGGCCCACCACGCGGGTGGCCAGGCCGATCACCTGGGCGCCCAGCTTCCCGCTGAACAGCAGGTCCGCGGTGAGGATGAAGAAGGGGATGGCGAGGATCGAGTAGTCGCCCACGGGGCTGAAGGACTGCTGGGCGAGGGCCTCCATGGGCAGGGAGCCCACCGCGAACAGGCCCACGATCGCGCCGGCGATGATCGCGAAGGCGACCGGGATGCCCAGCAGCAGCAGGACGATGAACACGGCGACGGCGAGGAGTGCTTCAAGCATCGGGGTTCTCCTTCGGGGAGTCCTGCGCCGACGGGGCGTCGTCGGTCGCACGGTGCGACGGGGCGGTGCCGGGCGCGACGGCGGCGTCGGCCGGGGTGGGCGCCCCGTGGCGGGCGTAGTGGAGGGTGCGGACGCCGGCCTGCACCGTCATCACCGCGACCATCACGAGGAAGGCCCCGAAGCTGCCCAGCTGCGGCCAGCCCATGATCGGGGTGGACTGCGCGGCCATCGGCGGGATCAGGTACACCGCGAGGTAGGTGAGGTAGCCCAGCAGCACGGTGGAGAACGCCCAGATGGCGGTCTGCGCGCGCTGGTGGGCCCGGCCGGTGAGGCGCGAGACCAGCAGGTCCACGGCGATGTGGCCGCGGTGGGACTGGGCGACGATGGCGCCGCCCGCGATCAGCCAGGGGAACAGGTAGGTGGGGCCCTCCGCCGCGATCGGCAGGGAGGAGTTCAGCACGTACCGCATCACCACGGCGAGGGTCACCAGCACCACGATCAGTGCGGTGGTGACGATCGCGAGCGCGCCGCCCAGCCGCCCCAGCACCGCGTTGACGGGCTCCTCGGGGCGGGTGTCCTCGGCATGGCCCTCGGAGGTGTCGAGGGCGGCGAGGTCCTCCTCGGTGATGACGGGGTGGCGGTCCGCGGCAGGGTCGGCGGCGGGGGAGGTGGGGCTCATGAGGCACTCTCCTGGTGCTCGGCGCGGAGCGACTCCGCGGCGGCGGTGAGCTGGTCGAAGAACTCGGGGTGCTGCTGCTGCCAGCGCTCGTGCACCGGCAGCGTCGCCTCCCGGAACAGGGCGCGATCGGGGTGGGTGACCTGGAGGATCTCCTCGAACTCGGCGTAGATCTCCTCGCTCTGGGAGAGCATCAGGCTCCGCTGCTCCTGCTGCGCCTCGACGGCGGCCTCCTCGATCACGGTGCGGATCGCGGGGTCGAGGCCCTCCCAGCGGGTGGTGGAGATGACGAAGGGGTTCATCTCGTACTTGTGCCCGGTCACCGCGAGGTGCTCCTGCACCTCGTGGAGCGAGGAGGAGTGGATGTTGACCACCGGGTTCTCCTGGCCGTCCACGGCGCCCTGGCGCAGTCCCAGGTACAGCTCGCCGAACGCCATCGGGGTGGGATTCGCGCCGAGCTCGCGGAAGATGTCGATGGTCATCGGATCGTCCGGGGTGCGGATCTTCAGCCCGGCCACGTCCTCGGGCACCTCGAGGGGCCGCACCGAGTTGGTGATGTCGCGCATGCCGTTGTCCCAGAAGCCCAGCACGTGGAAGCCCTTGGTCTCGGCGAGGCCCGCGAGGCTGTCCTGGATCTCGCCGTCGAGCACCGCGAAGGCGTGCTGCGAGGTCTCGAACAGGAACGGCAGGCCGATCAGCGCGGCCTCGGGCACGTAGCTGGAGAACGGGCCCTGGGAGTTGATCGTCATGTCGAGGGTGCCGGCGGCCACCGAGACCATCATCTCGGTGTCGCTGCCCACGGACTCCTGGCCGAGGATCTGGATCTCCACCTCGTCGTTCGACTTCTCGGCGACCAGGCGCTGGAAGGCCAGCGCCCCGTCGGAGCGGGGGTTCCCGGGCGCGGCGCCGTGCCCGAGGATGATCCGCACCGAGTCGGTGCGTCGGGGCCCGTCGCCGCCGGCGCAGGCGCTGAGGCCGACGCCGGCGAGGCCGGCCAGGGCGGCCCCGCGCAGGACGCCGCGGCGGCTGGGGGAGCGGGGAGGGAGCATGGGGACCTCCTGGGTGGGGTGCGACGTCGCACCCCGTGGTGGGGGGGTGGGCCGAGGCCGGCGGGTGCCGGCACGGCGGGATCTGACCAGCGGGACTGACCAGCGGGGACTGACCAGCGGGAGCTGAACAGCCGGATCTGAACTGCGGGAACTGCGAAGAAGGGCCCGGGGACCCGTGGTGTCAGGCGGTCTGCGCCAGCAGCGCGGAGATCTCCGCGTGGCTGCGGGCGACGTCCCGGACGCGGTCCTCCTCGTCGATGTCGTGCGTCTCCAGCTCGAGGACGTACGTGCCGGGGAAGCCCTGCTGCTCGAGGGCGCACACCAGGGCGGGGAAGTCCACGTCCCCGGCGCCCAGGGAGAGGTTGAGGTCCCCGGGCACCGCGTCGCGCAGGTGCACCCGCTCCACCCGGTCGCCGAGGGAGCGGGCCCAGGCCAGCGGGTCCTCGGCGGAGGCGACCACGTGGGAGACGTCGAACAGCACCCCGAACTGCGAGGGCGTGCAGCGTGCCAGCAGCGCGTCGGCGTCCGCGACGGTGTGGACGTAGCGGCGGTGGTGCAGCACCTCCACCAGCAGGCGCACCCCGTGCTCGGCGCACACCTGCGAGATCAGCTCCAGGTTCGCGGCGATGCGGTCGAGGTCCGCCTCGCGGTCCACGAACGGGGCGTGGGACGCGCGACCGGCCGGCACGATCAGCGCCGCACCGAGGGTGGCGGCGAGCCCGGCGAGGGGAGCGACCACGTCGCGCAGCGCCTCGGGGGTGAGGTCGGGGTCGTTGAGATCGCCCGGATCGGCGTTGACCGCGCCGGTGCGCAGTCCCTCCGCGGTGATCCGCCGGGCGTACTCGGCGCTGTCGCCGTGGAAGGGGACCGGCACGTGGTCGGTGACGTCCGGGATCGCGCCCAGGTCGATCTCGCGGGCGCCGGTCGCCGCGATCAGCGACAGCGCCTCCTCCAGCGGGCGGTGGCGGAACGAGATCGTGGAGATCCCGACGCGGTGGTGGGGCGCGCTCATGAGATGTACGCGCCGCCGTTGATGGCCTGCGTGGTGCCGGTGATGTAGCCGGCGTCCTCCCCGGAGAGCCACACCACGAGCGCGGCGATCTCCTCGGCGGTGGCCTGGCGCTTCATCGGGATCGAGGCGGAGAGCGCCGCCTCGGCCTCCTCGGTGGTGTTGCCGCGGATGTTGGTGTCCGCCGCGCCGGGGGAGACGGCGTTGACGGTGATGCCCTCGGGTGCCATCTCGCGGGCCAGCGAGCGGGTGAGGCCCAGCACCCCGGCCTTCGCGGCGGAGTACGGGGTCTTGGAGAACACACCGCCGCCCTGCTGCGCGGAGACGGAGGACATGTTCACGATGCGGCCGTAGCCGCTCTCGAGCATGGCGGGCAGGAAGGCGCGGCAGGTGTAGAAGCTGCCGGTGAGGTTCACGGCGAGGATCGTGTCCCACAGCTCGTCGGTGACCTCGAGGAACGGGACCGGGGAGGGGATCCCGGCGATGTTCGCCAGCGCGCCGACGGGCGGCAGCTCGCTCGCGGCGATCTGCGCGGCCACCTCGTTCACGGCGGCGGAGTCGGTGACGTCGAGGGCGTAGCCCGCGGCGGGCACGCCGTGCGCGGCGGAGAGCTCCTCGGCGAGGACGCGGGCGCCCTCGCCGTCGAGGTCGAGGATCGCCACGGCCCAGCCCTCGCGGGCGAAGCGGGTGGCGGTGGCGCGGCCGATGCTGCGGGGGCCGGCGCCGCCGGTGACGACGGCGGTGCGGCGCTGGGGGCCGGTGGTCTCTGTGTGCATCGGTGCACTCCCTCACGTCGGTGTGGTCGGGCACGGGGCCCGGGGTCGGGTGGGGCCCGAGGGCCCGGAACGGATCGAGCTGACCGTAGGGGCGGCGCAGTGGTCGGACAACTCTGGGCGGTTGCCGGGCTGTGCGGCCGACGAGGAAAGTGCAGGTCAGAGGGGTGCGCCCGGGGCAAGATTGGTCAGACCACGAGAGGCGGAGGGGCGGGGCGGGATGCGCCGCGCGGCCGACACGGAGCGCGCGACCGACGCGGGGCGTGTGGCCGACGCGGGGCGTGCGGCCGGCGAGATGCGCTGGGGTGCCCCGGCGGCGCGCCCGGAGCGCCTTGTGCCAGAATGGTCGACCAATTGTTCCACACCGGGAACCGGCTCTGACCAGCACCGCGAGGGGCACGGCGGGGCGGAGTGCGAGCGGCCGTGATTGCCGGAGCGCAGAGGGCGTGCTTGCATCGTCGCCATCCTGCGGGCCGGACCGCGATCTGCGGACCGGACCGTGCACGGGTTCGCACCGCGCACCGGACGTGCGGCACCGCCCGCCGCACGGCCCCCACCCCGCGCCCCGCCCGTGCAGCCCCGTCGGCGCCGCGCCGCCCGGTACGACGACGACCGAAGGAGGTCCGATGGACGCCGAGACCCTCGAGTTCCTCGACAGCCTCGTGCGCGAGGGCACCGCGGTGGAGGAGGGGATCCTCATCCCCACCGAGCGCCGGCTCGCCGAGGCCAGCGGCATGTCCCGGGCGCGGGTGCGCGAACGGCTCTCCGGGCTGCAGATGCTGGGCATGCTGAAGAAGGTGCAGGGCAGCGGGAACATCCTGGTCACGCCCTCCTTCGACGGCGGCAGCGGGAACGTGTTCGAGCTGATGCTGCGCGCGGGGATGGTCACCGGCTCCCAGCTCGCCGAGGCCCGGGAGATGCTCGAGGTGGCGATCGCGCCGCGCATGGTGGAGCGGGTCACCGAGGAGCAGATCCGCGAGCTCGAGGACCTCGTCCACGAGATGATCGACGCCTCCTCGGACAGGGACTTCGTGCGCGGGCTGCGCGCCGACCACGCCTTCCACCTCGCCCTGTTCGCCGTCCTCGGCAACCCGATCATGAACTACGTGGCCGGGGGCATGAACCACGCCCTCCACGACCTGCTGCTGGAACGGCGGCGTGTGGTGATCAGCAAGGAGATCGCCGCCAACGGCGGGGCCATCCCCGAGATGTTCGCGAGCGACGAGGTGCACTTCGAGATCACCCGCGCCCTGCGCACCCGTCGGCGGGAGGCGGTGGCCGCCGCGATGGCCGAGCACTTCGACCGCTGGCGCCGCATCTCCCGCACCCCCTCGCGCGGCGGCGCGGACCGCCCCGCACCCGGTGCCGCGCCGCAGACCGCGCAGGCCCCGGACGAGACCCCACCCCCCACCTGAGGAGACCAGTGACCGTGACCTCCCCCGCGACGCCCGCGCCGGAGCGGATCCTCCGGCTCCGCGAGGCCGCCCACCGCATCCGCCAGTACGCGCTGATCCAGGCGGAGGTGCAGGGCCAGGGCTACATCGGCCAGGCCCTCGACATCGCCGACGTGCTCGCCGTGCTGTTCGCCGATCAGCTGCACCTGGACCCGCTGGACCCGGAGAGCGCGGAGCGCGACCGCTTCCAGCTCTCCATCGGCCATTACGCCCTCGCCCTCTACGCGGCGCTGGTGGAGGCGAAGGTGCTGCCGGCCGAGGAGCTGCAGACCTACGCGGGGGACGACTCCCGCCTGCCGATGTCCTCCATGCGCACCTACACCCCGGGGGTCGAGATCTCCGGCGGCTCCCTCGGCCACGGCCTCGGGATCGCGAACGGCGTGGCTATGGGGCTGAAGCGCAAGGGCTCGGAGAGGTTCGTCTACAACCTCCTCTCCGACGGCGAGCTCGGCGAGGGCTCCACCTGGGAGGCCGCGGCCGTCGCCGCCCACCACCGGCTCGACAACCTGATCGCGATCGTGGACTTCAACGACCAGCAGGCCGACGGGAAATCCACCCACATGCTCTCGATGGAGCCGGTCACCGAGAAGTTCGAGGCCTTCGGCTGGGAGGCCCGCCGCTGCGACGGGCACGACGTCCCGGCGCTGGTGCAGAACCTCACCGCGCTGCGCGAGAGCACGCAGCCCCGCCCGCGGGTGCTGATCGTGGACACCACGCTCGGCAAGGGCGTGGACTTCCTCGAGGCACGGGAGAAGCTGCACTTCATGAAGGTCGAGCCGCAGGAATGGGCGCTCGCCCACGAGAAGCTGGCCCAGAGCCACCGAGCACTCACGGAGGACCAGGCGCGATGACCACCCCCACCTCGACCCCGAGCCCGACGCCCACCTCGACCCCCGCCGCGCTCCGCTCCGGCGCCATGAGCGCGGATCTCGCCGCGGACGGCCAGCGCGCGATCTCCGCGCCGCTGGGCCATGCCCTGGTCGCCGCCGCGCAGCGCGACGAGCGGATCGTGGGCCTCTCCGCTGACCTCGCCAAGTACACCGACCTGCACATCTTCCGCGACGCGATGCCGGAGCGCTTCCACCAGATCGGCATGGCCGAGCAGGCCCTGCTGGGCGCCGCCACGGGTCTCGCGATGGAGGGCTTCATCCCCTTCGCCTCCACCTACTCCGTGTTCGCCACCCGGCGCGCCTACGACTTCCTGCTGCTGGACATCTGCGAGGCGAACCTCAACGTCAACCTGGTGTGCGCCCTCCCGGGCCTCACCACGGGCTACGGCCCCTCCCACGCCGCCACCGACGATCTCGCGATCCTGCGCGCCGCCCCGCGCCTCACGATCGTGGACCCCTGCGACGCGATCGACATCCAGCAGGCGGTCCCGCAGCTCGCCGCCGCCGAGGGCCCCACCTACCTGCGCCTGCTGCGCGGCCGGGTGCCCGCGGTGCTGGACGAGTACGACTACACCTTCGAGCTCGGGAAGGCGGCCCTGCTGCGCGACGGCGCGGACGTGCTGGTGGTCTCCAGCGGGCTGATGACGGAGCGGGTGCTCCAGGCCGCCACGGCCCTCGAGCGCGACGGCATCGGCGTGGCCGTGCTGCACGCCCCCACGATCAAGCCCTTCGACGAGGAGGCGCTGGTGGCGCAGCTGGGGACGGGGCGTCTGGTGCTCACCGCCGAGAACCACTCCGTGGTGGGCGGGCTGTTCGACACCGTCGCGCGCGTCGTCGCCTCCCGCGGGCTGGGGGAGCGGATCACCCCCATCGGCCTGCCGGACGGGTTCCTCGAGGCGGGCGCCCTGCCCACCCTCGCCGACAGGTACGGCGTCAGCACCGCCGCGATCGTGGAGCGCGTGCGCGCCCTGCTGTGAGGGGCGCGGCGGGCGCCGGCCCGGGAAGCCTTGACACCCGGTGGCCGTGCCGGGAGACTTATGAAACCAGCTTGCACAATGCGGTGGTGCGGCCCGTCGCCCTCCGGCGGACCGCCGAACCGGCCCGCGGTGGCGGGCCGCACCCTCCACCGCTCGCGAAAGGTCGACGATGTCCCACCCCTCCTCGCCCCCACCCCCGCTGCGCGTCGGCATCGTCGGCACCGGCGGGATCTCCCGCGCCCACCTGCCCGGATGGCTCGCGCTCGACGCGGAGCTGCACTGCACCAGCCACGAGGGCGCCGAGGCGTTCGCGGCCGAGTCCGGCGCGCGGGTGCACAGCACCCTCGAGGAGCTCCTGGCCGCGGTGGACGTCGTGGACGTGTGCACCCCCACCCCGGAGCATCCCGCGATCGTCCGCGCCGCGCTCGCCGCCGGGAAGGACGTGATCTGCGAGAAGCCGCTCGCGCTGGACCCCGCCGAGGCCCGGGAGCTCGCCGACCTCGCCGCGCGGGAGGGCCGCCGGCTCCTGCCCGCGCACGTGGTGCGGTTCTTCCCCCAGTACGCGGCGGCGAAGCGCGCGGTCGAGGCCGGCACGATCGGCAGCCTCGCCGTGCTGCGCTTCGAGCGCACCGGCTCCCTGCCGGACCGTGACTGGTACGCGGACGACTCCCTCTCCGGCGGCATCGTGATGGACCAGATGATCCACGACATCGACCAGGCGCTGTGGCTCGCCGGCCCTGTTCGCACCGTCCATGCGCAGCAGGCGCGCGCCGGCTCCGACGCCACGATCCGCACCGGCCACGTGATGCTCACCCATCGCTCCGGGGCGCTCAGCCACTGCCGCGGCTTCTGGGGCCCGCCCGGCACCGGCTTCCGCTACACCCTGGACCTCGCCGGGGACGCCGGCCGCCTCCGCTACGACAGCGCCGGGGATCCGGGGGTCATCTTCGACGAGGTGGCCGCCGCCCGTCAGGCCGGCGCGGACGGCTTCCTGCCGGACGTCTCCGGGATGCCGGACCCCTACGCGGCGGAGATCGCCGAGTTCATGACCGAGATCGGCGGCGGCCCCGCCGCCCGGGTGGACGCGGCCGACGGCGTGCGCGCCGTGGAGGTCGCCGCCGCCGCCCTCGAGTCCCTGCGCACCGGACGGAGCATCGCATGCTGACCACCCCCGCCCCCGAGGCCGGTCCCACCGGCGCTCCCGCCCCGTCGGTCGCCGGCGGGTCGACCCCCGCCCCGCTGCGCCTCGCGCTGATGAGCTGCGCCCACACCCATGCCGCCTCCTACGCAGGCCTCCTCGAGGCCCGGGCCGACGTCGACCTCGTCGTCGCCGACCCCGACGGCTTCGGCGACGTGCCGGCCGCGCGGGTGGTCGCCTCCTATGAGGAGGCCTGGGAGGCCTGGTCCGACGGTCCCGACGCGATCGTCGTGACCAGCGCGAACGCCCATCACCGGGATCTCGTGCTCGAGGCCGCGCGCCGCGGCGTGCACGTGCTGTGCGAGAAGCCCCTGGCCACCACCGTCCCCGACGCGGAGGCGATGGTCGCCGCCTGCCGCGAGGCGGGCGTGGTGCTGATGACCGCGTTCCCCGTGCACTTCTCGCCCGCGGTCGAGGCGCTGCGCGCCGCGGTCGCCGACGGCACCCTCGGCGAGGTGATCGGCCTGACCGGCACCAACAACGGCAAGCTGCCCGAGGGCCGGGACTGGTTCACCGACGTGGATCTGGCCGGCGGCGGCGCGATGGTGGACCACACCGTGCACCTCGCCGAGATCCTGGAGTCGATGTTTGGGCAGCCGGCGACCGTCCGCGCCGTCACCAACCGGATCCTGCACGCGGACCGCGCCGGGGAGGGCGCCGAGACCGGCGGTCTGGTCACCCTCACCTATGACACCGGCATCGTCGCCACGATTGACTGCTCCTGGTCGCAGCCGGATAGCGCCCCCACCTGGGGCGGGCTCACCCTCCAGGCCGTGGGCACCGGCGGGCAGCTGCAGATCGACGCCTTCGCCCAGCATGTGGGTGGCCCCGGCCAGTGGCTGCCCTACGGCGCCGATCTGGACGCCCTCCTGCTGGAGGCCTTCCTCGGCGCGGTGCGTGCGGGCGAGGCCGTGGAGCCCTCGGGCGAGGTGGGCCTGCGCACCGTGCGCGTGGTCGCCGCGGCGAAGGAGTCGGTGCGCACCGGGCAGCCGGTCGCGCTCGCGGACGTCTGAGAGGAGCGGCGCCGCCGCCGTCAGCCCCCCAGGTCCCGCTCCAGCACGGGCGCCAGCCGGAAGGGGATCAGCTCGCCCATCGCCAGCGAGGTGTCCGTGCGGATCACGCCCTCGCAGCCCAGCACCAGCTTGTTGACCCGGTAGAGGTCGTCGGTGTCGCGGCACACGCAGCGCACCAGGATGTCGTGCAGGCCGCTGAGCCCGTGCACCTGCACCACCTCCGGGATCTCGCGCAGCTGCGCGATCACGTGCTCCAGCCGCGGCTGATCCACCTGCGTCTCCATGAAGGCGGTGAGCGGGTAGCCGAGCGAGGCGGCGTGCAGGCGCCGGTCGTAGCCCTGCAGGGCGGGTCCCGCCTCGAGCGCCGCCAGGCGTGACTGCACGGTGTTGCGCGAGAGGCCCAGGCGCTCGGCGAGGGAGACGATCGTGGAGCGGGGATTCTCCGTCATCGCCAGCAGCAGCCGGCGGTCGGTGTCATCAACGGTGCGCATACTGCGCAACTCTACGCGGCCGTAGCCGGAGAAGTTGAGCATTCTGCTCCCGATCCTCCGTTTCCGTTGTACGCCCTGCACTCCGGGCGTAACGTGCGTCACGACGACGACGTCACGGGCGCCCACAAGGCGCCGACGTCCCATGCGCCCACCCGGCGCGGCGGATACTGGAGGCCCGTATGTTGACGACCCCGTCAGCTCCCGAACGCGACCTGGTCGCTGGACTCGCCCAGCCCCTGCGCGTCCTCGCCGAGGACGGCACCCGGCACCCCGACCCCACCCTCGACCCCCTGCTCGACGACGTGGACGAGGAGCTGCTGCGCAGCCTCCACCTCGACATGGCGGTGATCCGCGCGCTGGACGACGAGGCCGTGGCCCTGCAGCGCCAGGGCGAGCTGGGGCTGTGGCCCCCGCTGCGCGGCCAGGAGGCGGCGCAGATCGGCCTGGGCCGCGCCCTGCCGGAGACCGACTTCCTGTTCACCTCCTACCGGGAGAACGGCCTGGCCTGGTGCCGCGGCGTGGGCCCGGAGGAGATGCTGGCCGTGTGGCGCGGCACCGCGCTGTCCGGCTGGGACCCCTTCGCCCACCACATGGCCACCCCGCAGGTGATCATCGGTGCGCAGACCCTCCACGCCGTGGGCTGGGCGATGGCCGCCCGCGCCAAGCGCGAGGACGCCCTGGCGGTGGCCTGCTTCGGCGACGGCGCCGTGAGCCAGGGGGACGTCAACGAGGCGATGGCCTTCGCGGCCTCCTTCCACGCCCCGGTGCTGTTCTTCTGCCAGAACAACCAGTACGCGATCTCCGAGCCGGTGACCGTGCAGGCCGCGGTGCCGATCGCGCAGCGCCCCGCCGGATTCGGCATCCCCGCCCTGCGGGTGGACGGCAACGACGTGCTCGCCGTGCGGGCGGCGAGCCTGCTGGCGGCCCGTCGGATCCGCGCTGGCGAGGGCCCGATGTTCCTCGAGGCCGTCACCTACCGGATGGGCCCGCACACCACCAGCGACGATCCCACCCGCTACCGCGACGAGGCGGAGCTGGAGCGCTGGCGGCGGCGCTGCCCGCTGGCCCGGGTGGAGCGGCACCTGGAACACCTGGGCGCCGACGTCGAGCAGCTGCGCGCAGAGGCGCAGCGCCGCGGCGACGAGGCCCGCACCGGGCTGCAGGAGGCGGTGACCGCCCTGGCCGCACCGGCCCCGGAGAGCCTGTTCGACAACGTGCTCACCACCGAGCCCGCGCACCTGCGGCGCCAGCGCGAGCAGTTCCGCGCCTTCACCGCGTCGCTCGCTCCCGAGGGGGCCGCGTCATGACCACGATGACCATGGCCGCGGCGCTGAACGCCGCGCTCGGCGACGCGCTCGCCGAGGACGGAGACGTGCTGCTCATCGGCGAGGACATCGGCACCCTGGGCGGGGTCTTCCGCATCACCGACGGGCTCAAGGACCGCTTCGGCGCCGAGCGCGTGATCGACTCCCCGCTGGCGGAGTCCGGGATCCTCGGCACCTGCGTGGGCATGGCGTACCACGGCCTGCGCCCGGTGGCGGAGATCCAGTTCGACGGCTTCGTGTTCCCCGCCGTGGACCAGATCGTCACGCAGGTCTCCCGCCTGCACTACCGCACCGGCGGCCGGGTGCGGATGCCGCTCACGCTCCGCATCCCCGTGGGCGGGGGGATCGGCGCGGTGGAGCACCACTCCGAGTCCCCGGAGGCGTACTTCGCCCACACCCCCGGGCTGCGCGTGGTCACCGTCGCGGACCCGCAGGACGCCTACTCCACGATGCGCGCCGCGATCGCCTGCGACGACCCGGTGATCCTGCTCGAGCCCAAGCGCCGCTACTGGGGCACGGGCGAGATGGACACCTCCCTCACCGCCGATCTCGACTCCGCCCGGGTGCTGCGCGAGGGCCGTGACGCCACCCTGGTCGCCTACGGCCCGCTGGTGGTGACCGCGCTCGAGGCCGCCGTCGCCGCCGAGGACGACGGCATCGACCTCGAGGTGATCGACCTGCGCTCGCTGTCCCCGTTGGATCGGGACACGGTGGCGGCGAGCGTGCGCCGCACCGGCCGGCTGGTGGTCACCCATGAGGCGCCCGGCAGCGTATCGCTGGCCTCCGAGGTGATCACCGCCGCCGTCGAGGACTGCTTCGCGCATCTCGAGGCCGCGCCCGAGCGGGTCACCGGCTACGACGTCCCCTATCCGCCGGCGGCGCTCGAGGAGCACCACCTGCCCGGCATCGACCGGATCCTGGATGCGGTGGATCGCACCCTGGGCCGGCGCAGCTCGAGGGAGGCTGCCTGATGAGCGACTTCCGACTTCCCGACCTGGGCGAGGGCCTCACCGAGGCCACCATCGTGGCCTGGCACGTCGCCGTGGGCGACGAGGTGACCCGCAACCAGCCCCTGGCCGAGGTGGAGACCGCCAAGGCCCTCGTGGAGCTGCCCAGCCCCCGCGCGGGGCGCGTCGCGGCGCTGCACGCCGCGGAGGGGGAGACCCTCGCCGTCGGCACCCCGCTGATCGGGTTCGAGGAGGTGGCGGCGTCCGGCGCGACGCAGCCCTCCCCGGAGCCGGCCCCGTCGGCCGCGGAGGAGACCCCCGCACGGCCGCAGCGCCAGCAGGTGCTGGTGGGGTACGGACCGGTGCTGCCCGGCACCGGACGGCCCCGCCGTCGGCCCCGCGCCTTCGCCACCGAGCCCTACCGGGGACGCACCGCCGAGGAGGCCGCGCACGAGCGCCCGCGGGCGATGCCGCCGGTGCGGCGCCGCGCCCGCGACCTGGGCGTGGACCTCGCCGCGGTGCACGGCACCGGCCCGGGCGGGCGGATCCTGCGCACCGACGTGGAGGCCTGCGCGGACGATGCCCGCGGCGGCAGCTGCTCCTGCGGCGGCACCGGCGCGGCAGGCGAGACGGGCGGCGCAGCGGGCACCACCGCGGTGGCCGCCAGCGGCACCGGCCGCCGCACCTCCACCCGCACCCCCGTCACCGGGCTGCGGCGGGAGACGGCGCGGGCGATGGCGACCTCCGCGTCCACCGCCCCGCACGCCTCCGTGCACACCACCGTGGACGTCACCGACACCCTCGAGCGCCTGCGCACCCCGGGCCGGGACGCGGGCCGCACGTCGTTCCTGGGCGCCGTGTGCCGAGCGCTCGTGCCGGCCGCGGCCCGCACGCCCGAGGCCAACGCCCGCTTCGACGAGGAGGCCGGGGAGATCGAGCTGTTCGACGAGGTGGACCTCGGGATCGCCGTCGCCACCGAGCGCGGCCTGGTGGTCGCCACCGTCCCCGGCGCCTCCACCCTCGGCGGCGCCGCGCTCACCGAGGCCATCGCCGCACAGGCCGCCCGGGCCCGCGAGGGCGCCCTCACCCCGGCGGAGCTCACCGGCTCCACCCTCACCGTCACCAACGTGGGCGTGTTCGGGGTGGAGGGCGGGGTGCCGATCCTCAACCCCGGCCAGAGCACGATCCTCGCCCTCGGCGCGCTGCGCAGCCGGCCCTGGGAGCATCGCGGCGGCATCGCGCTGCGCACTGTCGTGACCCTCACCCTCTCCTTCGACCACCGGGTGCTCGACGGTGCCGAGGCTTCCCGCTTCCTCATGGACATCGCGGACGTGCTCGCCGACCCCGCCACCCTGCTGACGAGGTGAGCATGGACATCCTCCGCACCGCCGCCGCCCACGACGCCGACGCCGCAGACCGCGCCGCGGCGATGGACGCCCTGGTCGCCGAGCTGCGCCGCCGACTCGCCGCCGCGGTGGAGGGCGGCTCCGAGACGGCCCGGGCCATGCACCGCCAGCGCGGCAAGCTGCTCGCCCGGGAGCGGATCGACCGCCTGCTCGACCCCGGCAGCCCCTTCCTCGAGATCGCGCCGCTGGCCGCGGAGGGGATGTACGAGGGCGCCGCACCGAGCGCCGGGGTGGTGGCCGGGATCGGGATGATCCACGGCCGGCACTGCCTGGTGCTCGCCAACGACGCCACCGTCAAGGGCGGCACCTACTTCCCGATGACGGTGAAGAAGCACCTGCGCGCCCAGGAGATCGCCGCCCAGAACCGGCTGCCGTGCGTGTACCTGGTCGACTCCGGCGGGGCCTACCTGCCGATGCAGGACGAGGTGTTCCCCGACCGCGACCACTTCGGCCGGATCTTCTACCACCAGGCGCGGATGAGCGCGGACGGCATCGCGCAGCTCTCCGCCGTGATGGGCTCCTCCACGGCCGGCGGCGCCTACGTGCCCGCGATGAGCGACCAGACGGTGATCGTGCGGGACCAGGGCACGATCTTCCTGGGCGGGCCGCCGCTGGTGAAGGCCGCGACCGGGGAGGAGGTCAGCGCCGAGGAGCTGGGCGGCGCCCTGATGCACACCGAGGTCTCCGGCGTGGCCGATCACCTCGCCGAGGACGACGAGCACGCCCTGGAGATGCTCCGCGACATCGTCTCCACCCTGCCCGCACCGGCGGCCCCGCAGGAGGGCGCGGGTCCCGGGGGCTCCGGGTCGCGGGCCGCCGGGCCGGCCGGGTCCGGGCCGACGGATCCCGCGCCGGGGCGGACCGCGCCGCGCGAGCCCGCCGTGGACCCCGCGAGCATGGGCGCCGCCGTCCCGTCGGACCTCTCCACCCCCTACGACGTGCACGAGGTCATCGCCCGGATCGTCGACGCCGGCGAGTTCTCCGAGTTCAAGCCCGGGTACGGCACCACGCTGGTCACCGGCTTCGCCCGCCTGCACGGCCACCGGGTGGGGATCGTGGCGAACAACGGGGTGCTGTTCAGCGAGTCCGCGCTCAAGGGCGCCCACTTCGTGCAGCTGTGCGACCAGCGCGGCATCCCGCTGGTGTTCCTGCAGAACATCTCCGGGTTCATGGTGGGCGCCGAGTACGAGCGCGGCGGCATCGCCAAGGACGGGGCGAAGATGGTCACCGCCGTGGCCTGCGCCCGCGTCCCGAAGCTCACCGTGGTGATCGGCGGCTCCTTCGGCGCCGGCACCTACTCGATGTGCGGGCGGGCCTACTCGCCGCACTTCCTGTGGCTGTGGCCCACCGCGCGCGTGTCCGTGATGGGCGGGCAGCAGGCCGCGGCCGTGCTCGCCACCGTCAAGCGGGACCGGATCGAGGCCGGCGGCGGCACCTGGAGCGCCGAGGAGGAGGCCGCGTTCCGGCGCCCCATCGAGGAGGAGTACGAGGCGCAGGGCAGCCCCTACTACTCCACCGCCCGGCTCTGGGACGACGGCATCATCGAGCCCTCCCGGACCCGCACCGTGCTGGGCCTGGCGCTCGACGTCGTCACCCGCACCCCGCTCGCCGCGCCCTCCCACGGCGTGTTCCGGATGTGAGGCCCCGATGACCAGCCCTTCCACCCTGCCCGCCGGCGCCTTCGACGCCGTGCTCATCGCCAACCGCGGCGAGATCGCCCTGCGGATCCTCCGCTCCGTGCACGCCGCCGGCCTCGCCGCGATCGCCGTGCACACCGACGAGGACGCCGCCTCCCCGCACGTGCGCGCCGCCGATCGCGCCGTGCGCGTGGACTCCTACCTGGACGGCGACCAGATCCTCGCCGCCGCCCGCACCACCGGCGCCGGCGCGATCCACCCCGGCTACGGGTTCCTCGCCGAGAACGCCGCCTTCGCCCGCGCCTGCGCCGCGGCCGGGATCGTGTTCGTGGGCCCGCCCGCCGCCGCGATCGAGACCATGGGCGACAAGATCGCCGCCCGCGCCGCCGTCACCGCCCGGGACGTGCCCGTGGTGCCCGGCCTCGCCGAGCCCGGCCTGGACGATGCCGCGCTGTGCGCCGCGGCCGCGGAGATCGGCTTCCCGCTGCTGGTCAAGCCCGCCGCCGGCGGCGGCGGCAAGGGCATGCACGCGGTGGCCGACGCCGCCGCGCTGCCCGCCGCGCTCGCCGCCGCGCGCCGCGAGGCCGCCGGCGCCTTCGGCGACGACACCCTGTTCCTGGAACGCCTGATCACCGCGCCGCGGCACATCGAGGTGCAGATCCTCGCCGACGCCCACGGCCACGTGATCCACCTGGGGGAGAGGGAGTGCTCCCTGCAGCGCCGCCACCAGAAGGTGATCGAGGAGGCGCCCAGCCCCTCCCTCACCCCCGCGCAGCGCGAACGCTTCGGGCAGGCCGCGGTGGAGGCCGCGCGGGCGGTGGACTACGTGGGCGCCGGCACCGTGGAGTTCATCGTCGCCGGCGACGCCCCCGAGGCGCCGTTCTTCCTGGAGATGAACACCCGGCTGCAGGTGGAGCACGCCGTCACCGAGGCCGTCACCGGCATCGACCTGGTCGCCGCGCAGCTCGCGATCGCCGCCGGGGTGTCGCTGTCCCTCACCCAGGAGGAGGTGCAGCTGCGCGGCCACGCGATCGAGGCCCGGATCTACGCCGAGGATCCGGACGCCGGCTTCCTGCCCACCGGCGGCACGCTCCACGCCCTCGCCCTGCCCGACGCGGCCCGGGTGGACCACGCGCTCGCCGAGGGGCTCGCGGTCTCCTCCCGCTACGACCCGATGCTCGCCAAGGTGATCACCCACGCCCCCACCCGGGCGCAGGCGCTGGGCCGGCTGGACCGGGCGCTGGCGCAGACGCACCTGCTGGGCGTGGTCACCAACACCGCCTTCCTCCGAGCGCTGCTCGCTCTGCCCGAGGTGCGCGAGGGGAGGCTGGACACCGGGCTCATCGAGCGCCGCCTCGCGGAGCTGGCCCGGCCGCCGCTGCCCGCGCACGTCCTCGCCGTCGGCGCGCTGCTGGAGCGCGAGGCGGTGACCCGTTCGCGCCCCGCCGGGCTCTGGCACGCGACCTCCGGCTGGCGCCTCGGGGCGCCGGCGCCCTACCGGGTGCGGTTCGAGGAGGCCGACGGGACCGTGCACACCATCGCCCTGGTCGACACCGCCGCCGCTGACGGCGCCGACGGCGCTGTCGCGGACGCTGCAGCGCGGGCGCGGGTCGAGAGCGGGCCGGCCGGGGCGGGGGAGGCGGCGCCCGCCGAGGAGTTCACCCTCTGCCTGCACGAGGGTGCGGTGACGATCGACGGGGTGCGCCTGCCGCTGCGGCACCACCTCAGCGAGCACACGCTCTGGGTGGGCCTGCCCGGCGAGGACCGGGAGCTGCGACGCCACCGTCCCCGCTGGGAGGCCGGCGGCGGCGCCGCGGCCCCCACCCTCGACGCCCCCATGCCCGGCACGGTCACGGCCGTGCTGGTCGCGGACGGCGACCCGGTCACGGCCGGGCAGGCGGTGCTGGTGGTGGAGGCGATGAAGATGGAGCACACCCTGCTCGCCCCCGAGCCCGGCACCGTGCGTCTGGACGTCGCCGCCGGTCAGCGCGTCGCCCGCGGGGAGGAGCTCGCCTGGGTGGAGCCCGCCGAGCCCGCCGACGGCCCCTCCGACTCCGTCGGTGCCGATGCCGCGGAGCCCGTCGGCCCGGATGCCGCGGACCCCGTCGGCCCGGCTCCCACCGACACCGGACCCGCCCCTGAGGAGGCCCGCCCATGACCACCCCGCAGCCGCCCCGCGGCGAGGAGCCGGACGCTGCCGGTCCGCGCCGGATCGTCCAGCGCGGCCTGTACGCGGACGAGCTCGAGATCGGCGCGATCTACGAGCACCGCCCCGGCCGCACCCTCACTGAGGCGGACAACGTCCTGTTCACCACGATGACCATGAACCCGCAGGCCCTGCACCTGGACGCCGCCTGGGCCGAGGGCACCGAGTTCGGCCAGCGCTTGGTCAACTCGATGCTCACCCTCGCCACCGTGGTGGGCGCCTCCGTCGCCCAGCTCACCCAGGGCACGCTGGTGGCGAACCTCGGCTTCGGGGAGATCACCTTCCCCCACCCCGTGCACCTCGGCGACACCCTCTGCTCGCAGACCGAGATCACGGGCGTGCGCCCTTCGCGCTCGCGGCCCGGCCAGGCCGTGGTCTCCCTCGTCCACACCGGCCGCAACCAGCACGGCGACGTGGTGGTGCGCGCCGAGCGCACCACGTTGATGCACTGCACCCCGCAGACGCCCCGTCAGGAGGAGTCATGACCCCGCATCGCGTCCCGACCGACCGCGAGCCGCTGCCGCTGGGACCGGCGCTGCTGTTCTGCCCCGGTGACCGGCCCGATCGCTTCGCGAAGGCGGCCGAGCGCGCCGACGCGGTGATCCTCGACCTGGAGGACGCCGTCGCCCCGGAGCACAAGGCCGCCGCCCGCACCGCCGTCGCCGTGCACGAGCTCGACCCCGCCCGCACCGTGGTGCGCGTGAACCCGCCGGGCACCGCCGACTTCCTCGCCGACGTCGCCGCCCTCGCCCCGCGCCGCCCGCGCCGGGTGATGCTGCCCAAGGCGGGCTGCACCGCCGATGTGGACCGGCTGGTCGCGGCGCTGCCCGGGGTGCGGGTGGTGGTGCTGTGCGAGACGGCGCCCGGCGTGCTCGCCGCGCCCGCGCTCGCCGCCCATCCGGACGTGGACGCGCTGATGTGGGGCGGGGAGGACCTCGTCGCCTCGCTCGGCGGCACCTCCTCCCGCGGGGCCGACGGCGGCTACCGCGACGTGGTGCGCCACGCCCGCTCGACCGTGCTGCTGGCGGCCCGCGCCCACGGACGCAGCGCCATCGACGCGATCCACACCGAGATCGCCGACGAGGACGGCCAGCGCGCCGAGGCGGAGGACGCCGCCGCCAGCGGCTTCACCGCCACCGCCTGCATCCACCCCGGCCAGGTGCCGGTGATCCGCGCCGCCTACGCCCCCGCCGCCGAGGACCTCTCCTGGGCGCGGGACGTGCTCGCCGCCGCGGAGGCGCACGGCGACGGGGTGTTCACCCACCGCGGCCGGATGGTCGACGGCCCGATCCTGCGGCACGCCCGCGTGCTCGTCGGCCGTGCCGAGGCCCTCGCGGCGTCCCCCGTCTAGGGCCTCGCCCGGCCCGTCGGCCGGCCCCGTCGGCCTCCCCTTCGCGCCCCCGCCCCTCGTCACCCACCACCCGTCCCCCCTGCACCCCGGGCGCACCGCCCCGAAGGAGCCCACCATGACCAGCACCGCCACCCGCACACCGCCGCCCGGCACCGAGCTGCTCCGCGAGGAGCACCAGCGCCTGGCCGCACAGGTGCGCGACTTCGCCGACGAGGTCGTGGCCCCCGCCAGCTACACCTACGACACCGAGCGGCGCCTGCCGATGGAGATCATCGCGCAGATGGGGGAGATGGGCCTGTTCGGCCTGCCGATCCCGCGCGAGTACGACGGCCAGGGTCGCGACTACCTCTCCCTCTGCGTGGCGGTGGAGCAGCTGGCCCGCGTGGACCAGTCCATCGCCGTCACCCTCGAGGCCGGCCTGGGCCTGGGCGCGATGCCGATCCTCACCTTCGGCACCGAGGAGCAGAAGCGCCGCCACCTGCCGGCCCTGGCCCGCGGCGAGGAGCTCGCCGGGTTCGGACTCACCGAGGCCGACGCCGGCTCCGACGCCGGCGGCACCCGCACCACCGCCCGCCTCGAGGACGGGCAGTGGGTGATCGACGGGACCAAGCAGTTCATCACCAACTCCGGCACCCCCATCACCTCCCTGGTCACCGTCACCGCCGTGACCGGGCAGAAGCAGCGCCGCGACGGCAGTACCACCCCGGAGCTCACCAGCATCATCGTCCCCACCGACACCCCCGGCTTCACCGCCCTGCCCGGCTACGACAAGGTGGGCTGGCACACCTCGGACACCCACCCGCTGCTGCTCGAGGACGTGCGCGTGCCCGAGGAGAACCTGCTGGGGGAGCGGGGCACGGGCTTCTCCAACTTCCTCACCATCCTCGACCAGGGCCGGGTGGCCTTCGCGGCGCTCGGAGTCGGCGCCGCCCAGGGCTGCCTCGAACAGGCCGTCGAGTACGCCAGGACCCGCGTCGTGTTCGGCCGGCCGCTCGGGGAGAACCAGCACATCGCCTTCACCATCGCCCGCATGGAGGCCCGCGTCGCCGCCGCCCGCGCCCTCATGCACGAGGCCGCCCGACGCCTCGACGCCGGCATGGACTTCAGCAAGGAGGCCTCGCTGGCGAAGCTGGTGTGCAGCGAGGCCGCGAGCGCCAACGCCCGCGACGCCTGCCAGATCTGGGGCGGCAACGGCTTCCTCAACGAGAACGTCGTGGCGCGCCACTACCGCGACTCCCGCGTGCTGGAGGTGGGGGAGGGCTCCACCGAGGTGCAGCTGGCGATCATCGCCAAGCACCTCGGCTTCCCGGACGCGCTGACCCGGTGAGGGGGCGGGCCCGTCGGGCGGATCCGGCATGCCGCCTGCGGATTCACCGACGGGGGAGCGGCAACTTCCTATAGGGTGAGGCGGTCATCGTCGAAGTGCGGAGAGGGGCGCGCAGCCGCCCCGGCCGCGACGCGGAGGGGAGGGCCGTCATGGCCGTGCGACGTCAGGTGCTGCGCGCCGAGGTGGAGGAGCTGATCCTCCAGCGACTGCTCGAGGCCCGCTGGCCCCCCGGAGCCCGCCTCAGCATCGACGGCATGGCCCGTGACCTCGAGGTCTCTCCCACCCCGGTGCGCGAGGCGATGGTCTCCCTGGAGCGCTCCGGGCTGGTGGAGTACGTGGCCCTGCGCGGCTACGTGGTCGCCCCGATGCTCGACCCCGCGCAGATGACCGAGCTGCTGGACGCCCGTCGGGTGGTGGAGGCCGCGGCGCTGGGCCGTGCCTTCGAGGACGTCGACGCGCTGCTGGTGGACCTCGAGCGCGCGCACGCCGCGCACGGCGACGTGATCGACCGGATCACCGCGGCCGGCGAGGTCACTTACGAGCTGATCCAGGAGCACTTCCACGCCGACTGGTCCTTCCACCAGACCCTCTTCGACCACGCCGGCAACCGGTACCTCTCCACGATGGTGGAGACCGTGCGCGCCCACACCCACCGCATGCGTCAGACCTGGGTGGGCGGGCCGCCGGCTCTCGACGTGGACGAGGCCTATGCCGAGCACGGGAAGATCCTCGAGAAGGTGCGCCGCCACCACCACGACGGGGCGCTGCAGGCCCTTGAGGAGCATCTCAGCGCCGTGCTGGAGCGCTCCCACGCCGTCGCGGCCGAGGAGGCGGCGAGGGGCGCGGAGGCGACCGGCGTCTGATCAGCTCTCCAGCAGCGGATCCGCGGAGTCCTCGGAGAAGCGGGCCCGCAGGAACTCAGAGTGCACGTCCAGAGAGCGGGTGACCCCGGAGACCACGTCGTCCTCGAGCCGGTCGAGGCGACCGCCCAGCACCGCCAGCTGCTGGTCGATGCTGTGCAGGTTCGCCAGCGCCTGCTCCCGCGCGGACTCGGTGGTGGTGGGGGTGAGGAAGCCGGCGGTGTCCTCCAGGGCGTCCACCAGCTCGGGGAGATAGCGCTCCGCCATCCCCTCGAGCATCATCACGTCGGCGTCCGAGGCGCGGCGGGACTGCAGCGCCGCCGAGCCCATCAGCGCCTCCACCCGCAGCAGCAGCGTCTCCGCGCGGCGGAGGATCGGCGTCACCGCGCCGCCACGGGCGCGCCGCTCCAGGTGCTGGACGCGTCGCTGCTGCCGCCGGGAATCCTTCACCACCTTCTCCACCAGCACCCGGGTGCCGGCGGGCATCTCCGCCGGGGCGCCCCGGGGCGGCGCCACCGGCGAGGGCCGACGATTGCGCAGCAGGAACGCGGAGCCGCCGCCGGTCACCGCGGCGACGCCCAGCCCCGCCAGGAACGGGGTGAGCAGTCCCGCCCCGCCCACCAGACTGCTCACGCCCAGCACCAGGAAGCTGCTGATCCCCAGCATCCCGGCGAGCACCACGGGGACCCCCACGGTGAGCCAGCGGCCCCGCCGCCGCGGCACCCGCAGGGCCTTCGAGCGCGGGGCGTGGATCGTGCCCTCCAGCGGGCTGCGGGGCGGCGGAGACGGCGGAGGCAGCCGTGACCAGGGCTCCTGTGCGGTGCGGGGGGAGGTCGCGCCGTGACGCATCGACGCGGCGCCGCGGCGGAGCGGCTGCTGCCCCGACGGGCCGTTCTGCGCATTCATGGGACCGTGCACCTCTCGCTGGACGGGGACGTCCAGGCTATCGCTCCCCTCTGCGCGGCGGCTGGGGGATAGCCCCCGAGGTGGGCGCGCGGAGGCGTGCAGGAGAGGGTGCGGGGGCGGGCCCATAGGCGACGCGAGCCCACTCTGCAACGTTCCAGAGGACCCTTGACGGGAATAGTGAACCCTCCCTAATCTGCGCTCACCGACGTGCAGTCCACGAAGCGTCGGCCCCGAATGCCAGTGAACGAAGGAGTTCTCATGCGCACCACCCTGCCTCGCCGTTCCCTCCTCACCTCGGGAGCGGTCGGTGCCGCCCTCGGCGCCACCGCGCTCCTGCCCGCCGCCGCCCACGCCGCCCCCGCCGACAGGAGCGGGCGCCGCCAGGCCCGCTTCGACCTCGACGCCGAGGTGCTCGACGGCGGCGAGCAGGTCGTCTCCCTCACCGTGCGCAGCAGCGCGCTGGCCTCCGTGGCGCCGGAGTCCCTCACCGCCGGCACCTTCGCGGTGCACGTCCGCGCCACCAGCCCCCTGGACGGCGGTCTCGCCTACGAGCAGGATCGCGTCGTCACCGGCGTGCACTGGTCGGGCTCCGACGCGGTGCTCGAGCTCGAGCACGGCGAGGGCGTCGCCGGCGGCGGCACGCTGCTGTACACCTCCGGGCGCAACGTGCAGTTGGACCTCGAGTACACCCTTACCCAGCTCCAGCCCCTCAGCCATCGCGGCAACGGTGCGGCGGTCGAGTTCGAGACCTTCACGCAGGGTGATCTCGTCTCCCCCGAGGTGGACGCCTTCTCGTACCACCAGGTCGAGGACGGGCTGAAGTACCGCCTGTTCAGCCCCTCGGCGCGACGCGGCACGGGACGCGACAAGGCGCTGGTCGTGTGGCTGCACGGAGGTGGCGAAGGAGGCCTGCTCACCGGCGGGAACGACTATTACGACAACGAGACCACGCTGCGGGCCAACCGCGGGGCCCTCGGCTTCGCGACCGCGGAGGCGCAGGAGATCTTCGGCGGCGCCTACGTGCTCGCACCGCAGTCCACCTCGGCCTGGATGCAGGACGGGGACGGCTTCGCGCCACAGATCCAGGCCGTCATCGACGAGGTGGTCGCACGGGAGCGGATCGACCCCGATCGCATCCATGTCACCGGCTGCTCGAACGGCGGGTACATGACGTTGAAGATGGTGGCCGAGCAGCCGGAGCAGTTCACCTCGCAGGTCCCGATCTGTGGCGCCGTCAGCGGCCCCGGCGGCACGTTCCACCT
Source organism: Brachybacterium saurashtrense (assembly GCF_003355475.1). Classification (NCBI taxonomy): domain Bacteria; kingdom Bacillati; phylum Actinomycetota; class Actinomycetes; order Micrococcales; family Dermabacteraceae; genus Brachybacterium; species Brachybacterium saurashtrense. The sequence goes on from NZ_CP031356.1 coordinate 3,195,769, forward strand.
CAGCGACGAGACGCTGAGCTCGCTCGCCTCGACGCCCACCTGGCTGGTCGCCGCCGCGAACGACACCACGATCGATGCGCAGCAGCACACCGTGCGGTTCCACGAGCTGATCGACGGGTCGATCCTCAGCCTGTACCCGACCGTCGAATGGGACGGGTACGAGTTCCCGGGCCACTGGTCGTGGATCTACGTGGCGCGCAACGACCCGCAGGAGCAGGGCGTGCACCTGTGGGAGTGGATGGCCGCGCAGGAGCGCTGAGGACGGCGGGTCCCGTGTGGTGCTCGCCGCCCGGCGTCGCGTCAACGCCCGAGGTGCCCTGAGCGGGTCGGAGCAGCAGGCTCAGCGCTGGGCGGCGCGCACGTGCAGGGCCCGGATCTCGCGCGCGAGGTCCGGGTCCGGCCCGGCCACCTCCACCCCCGGCGCGACCTGCGGGATCGGCAGCGGTGCGACCGGCCCGGGGGCGAGGCCCAGGTCAGCGTGCCAGGTCCCCAGCTGGACGGTGCTGGAGGCGTAGACGATCCGGCCCAGCCCCACCCAGGCATGCGCGGCGGCGCACATCGGGCAGTGCTCGCCCGAGGTGTACACGGTCGCGGCGGCTCGCTCCTCCGGCGTGAGGTGGGCGGCGGCCCAGCGCGCGATCTCGAACTCGGGATGGCGCGTGTTGTCGCCGTCCTTCACCCGGTTGCGGTCGGCGAAGCGCTCAGCGCCGTGTGCGTCCACGAGCACCGAGCCGAAGGGCTCATCGCCCGCCTCGACCGCCTCGGCGGCGAGATCCACGCAACGGCGCAGATGACGGCGGTCGACGTCGGTGAGGACAGTGCTGGTCTTCATGCCCCCACCACAGCACATCCGCGCGCTCCCCGCAGGCAGTGGCGCGGCCGACGGGCGGGAAGCACCACCGGCGACCCGCGCGCCTGCCGGCCCAGGCCGCGTCGTCCGCGTGCTCAGGCCGTGGCGTGCGCCTGCGCGATCCGGAGCAACTCGAGGTAGCCCTCCAGCCGCCAGGCGGTGCGGCCCACGAACAGCCCGGTGACGTGCTCGATCCCGAGCAGGGCGGCGGCGTTGTCGAGGTTCACCGAGCCGCCGTACAGCAGCCCCGCCACCCGGCCGGAGTACTCCGCGCCGAGAGCCGCGAAGGGCTCGATGAGCTCCTCCACCGTGGCGGGCCTGCCCTTCTCGCCGATCGCCCAGATCGGCTCGTAGGCGATCACCACGCGGGAGAGCTCCTGCGGCGAGAGGCCCTCGAGGGCCCCTGCCGCCTGCTCGAGGATGAACGCGCTGGAGCCGCCGGCGTCCTTGACCTCGGCGCTCTCCCCGATGCACAGCAGCGGGGTGAGGCCGTGGCGCAGCGCCGCGGCGACCTTGAGGCGCGTGGTCTCCACCGTCTCGCCGAAGTGCTCGCGGCGTTCCGAGTGGCCGATCTCGACGACCTGCGCGCCCGCGTCCTTCGCCTGCGGGACGGAGACCTCCCCGGTCCACGCGCCGGCGTCCTCCCAGTGGGCGTTCTGCACGCCCAGCAGCACAGGGGAGTCCTCGCCCAGGATCCCCGCCACCGTGGTGGTCGCGGTGAACGACGGGATCACGAAGGGCTGCACCCCCGAGGGCGCAGCGCCGCCGTGCTCCGCGACGAGATGGTCGCGCAGCCCCTCCGCCCAGGCGCGGCCCTCGACGAGAGTCTTGGTCATCTTCCAGCTGGTGCCGATCCAGAGGGTGGGCATGTCTCTCCTTGGTGTGGGGGTGCGGGGTCGGCCCGCCCGGGCTCAGGTCACTTCTCGAGCGAGCCGTCGTAGGCGCAGATCGCGTCGACCTTCGCGGCGGAGCTGGAGGCGGGATCGAACTCGAGGTCCAGCCACACCTTCACCAGCTCCTTCGCGGATTCGAGGCCGATCACGCGCTGGCCCATGCACAGCACCTGCGCGTTGTTGGACAGCACCGAGCGCTGCACGGAGTAGAGGTCGTGCGCGGTGACGGCGCGGATCCCGGAGACCTTGTTCGCCGCGATCGCGACGCCCAGGCCGGTGCCGCAGATCAGCAGCGCCCTGTCCGCCTCCCCGGCGGCGACCTTCTCCGCCGCGGCGACGGCGACGTCGGGGTAGTAGGTGCCGTCGTCCGCCGAGCCGACGCCCACATCGGCCACCGAGGCGACGCGGTCGTCGGCCTCGAGCAGGGCCTTGAGCTCTTCCTTGTGGGTGTAGCCGGCGTTGTCTCCGCCGACGATGATCCGCAGTGCCATGGGTTCTCCTTCACGAGAGGGTGGTCGAGGGTCGCAGGCGGGGCCGCCTGCCAGGACGGGGTGCGGGAGTCCGGTCCCGCACCCCGGGGTCGAGGTCAGGACAGGTGCTGCCCGAGCTCCTTCATGAGGATCGAGAAGGAGATCGCGCCGGGATCGGGGGTGCCCACGGACTTCTCGCCGAGCACGCGGGAGCGGCCCAGCGTCGCCGTGATCGAGGCGGTGGCGTCGGCCGCCTCGCGGGCGGCTCCGGCGGCCTCGAGGATCGCGGCGGCGGCGTTCTCGCCGGTGAAGGTGCTCGCGAGCGTCTGGCGGAAGGGCACCGCCGCGTCGATCATCGTCTTGTCGCCCACCTGGGCGCCGCCCAGGCGCTGGATCGCGTCGATGCCGGCGTCCAGGGCGTCCACCACGGTGCGGGAGCCTGCCCCGTCCCGGTCGTCGAACACGCCGCCGGCGGCGATGAGGGCCGCGCCCCACAGCGCACCGGAGGTGCCGCCGGCCGATTCCGACCACGCCTCCCCGGCCCGGACCAGCAGGGTGCGGGCCCCGGCGCCGTCCTCGAGGGCGGCACGCGCCGCGGCGGCCGCCCCGCTGGAGCCGTAGGCCATGCCCTGGCCGTGGTCGCCGTCGCCCGCGATCGCATCGATCCGGCCCAGCTCGGCCTCCTCGCGGGCGCAGACGCTCTCGAACAGTGCCAGCACCTCTGCGACCTGCGCGGCGACGGCGCGGGACTCCTCGGTGGACTCCGGGGTCTCGTCGGCCCCCGCCTCCCAGAAGGAGGTGCGGCGCGGACGCTGGACGGCCGGCATCGCGCCGCGGTGGAAGGCGGGGGTGTCCACCGGGGCGAGCCAGTGCTGCTCCAGCTCCTCGTCGAGGAACACCAGGGTGAGGGAGAGGCCGGCCATGTCGAGGCTGGTCACGAGCTCGCCCACCTCGGGACGCACGGAGGTGATGCCCGCGTCCTCGAGCAGCTCGGCCACCTTGCGGTAGACCACGAACAGCTCCTCGTACTTCACGGTGCCCAGCCCGTTCACGAGCACCGCGGCGCGGCCCTGGTAGCCGCCGTCCGTGCGCTCGGGCTGCTCGGCGAGCACGCCCTCGACCAGCATGGCCGCGATCTCGTCGGCCGTGCCGATCGGCTGGTCGCGCACCCCGGGCTCGCCGTGGATGCCCAGGCCCACGCCCATCTGCCCCTCGGGAACGTGGAACAGGGCGCCCTCCGCGCCGGGCAGGGTGGGGCCGTCGAAGGCGACGCCGAAGGAGCGGGTGGCGTCGTTCGCCTTCCACGCGATGCGCTCGGCGGCGTCGAGATCCGCGCCCGCCTCGATCGCGGCGCCGGCGATCTTGAACACCGGCAGGTCGCCGGCGATGCCGCGGCGGTCGCGGTGGTTCTCGGGGGTGTTGGAGATGATGTCGTCGCTGACCTTGATGATCCGCACGTCGATCCCCTCGGCGCGCAGCTTCTCCGCCGCGGCGCCGAAGTGGAGCACGTCCCCGGCGTAGTTGCCGAAGCCCAGGATCACGCCGCCGCCGTTCTGGGCGTTGCGCGCCACCGAGTAGACCTGGGAGGCCGACGGCGAGGCGAAGATGTTGCCGCAGGGCGCGCCGTGGCCCATGCCCGGACCCACCCAGCCGGCGAAGGCGGGGTAGTGGCCGGAGCCGCCGCCGATCACCAGGGCGGGCTGGCCCGCGGGGGTCTCGGTGGCGCGCACCACGCCGCCGTGCACCACGGCGACGTGGTCGGGATGGGACAGGGCGAGCCCTGCGACGGCCTCGGCGGCGAAGTCCGAGGCGTCGTTGAAGAGGTACGTCATCGTGGGGTCCTCCGTGTGCTGCCGTGCGGGGGCCGACGGCGCGTGGTCGTGGGGTGCCGGGCGACGAGGTCGCGACAGTGAGATCCTATAGGAAACGTGCGGTGCGGGGCGGGACGTTCCGCCCGGCCCTCCCGATCATGCGACGGGAAGCCCGGACAGCGGAACATCCCGCCGAATGGTCAGACCACCAGCCAGGCGAGGCTGATCAGCAGCATGCCGAGCACGCCGAGCACGGTGCACATGACGGTCCAGGTCTTCAGCCCGTCGATCACCGACAGCCCCATGAACTTCGTGGAGATCCAGAACCCGGAGTCGTTGATGTGGGACAGCGAGAGCGATCCCATCCCGATCGCCAGGATGATCAGCACGATCTGCACGGAGGAGAACTCCCCGGAGGTCACCGTGCCCTGCACGATGCCCGCGGCGGAGAGCGTGGCCACGGTGCCGGAGCCCTGGGCCACCTTGAACGCCAGCGCCACCAGGAAGGCGAGCAGCAGGATCGGCACCCCCAGGTCCAGCAGCATGCCGGAGAGCGCATCGCCCACGCCGGTCTCGGTGAGCACCTTCGCGAACACGCCGCCGGCGCCGGTGACCAGGATGACGATCGCGGCCGGGCCCAGGGCGCCGTCCATCACCTCGCTGATCTGCTGGCGTCCCCAGCCGTGCATGCGGCCCAGCAGGTACATGGCCGCGAGCGTGGCCACCAGCAGCGCGGTCGCCGGGGCGCCCACGAAGGAGACCACGTGCGCGGCCGCGGAGTCGTCGGCCGTGAGCATCCCGCCGACGGTGCCGATCGCGATCATCACGATGGGCAGCAGGATCAGGGCGATGACCAGCGCCGCGGGCGGGCGCGTGGCCGACGGGGAATCGCCCTCGGAGGCGCCTGCCCCGAGGCCGCCGTCGCCGCCCGCCTCGCCCGCGCCGCCGGTGGGCGCGCCCACGCCGGCCGCCCCGGTGAGGGCGAACTTCCGGGCCGTCTCCGGCGAGTAGTCGACGATGTTCGCGGTGAGGCGCTTGCCCAGCACGTAGACGATGAACCCCATCGGGATCGCGAGCAGGATGCCGGCGAGGGTCACCATGCCCATGAGGTCCGCACCCAGCAGGGTGGTGGAGCCGACCACGCCGGGGTGCGGCGGCACGGTGTTGTGGATGAACACCATGAACACGGCCACGGGCATGCCGATCATGGCCGGGCCGCGGTGGCCGGCGGCCTTCGCGAAGGCGAAGATGATCGGCACCAGGATGATGTAGGCGACGTCGAAGAAGATCGGGATCGCCACCAGGCCGGAGGAGAGCAGCAGCGCCTGCTCGAGGCGCTTCTCCCCGAGCGTGCGGGCGGCGGCGAGGGCGATCACCTCGGCGCCGCCGGTCTTCTCGATGATGCCGCCCAGCATGGCGCCGAGGCCCACGAGCAGGGCGACGTTGCCGAGGGTGCCGCCCATGCCCTCGATCATGAGAGGGACGACCTCCTGGACGGGGATGCCGGCGGCCAGGGCCGTCAGCGCGGCCACGAACAGCAGGGCGAGGAAGGCCGGCCACTTGAGCTTGATGACGGTGAGCAGGAGGATCGCGATCGCGCCGACGGCGATGGCGACGAGGAGCAGGGGGTCCATGATGATCCTTGGTCAGGGCCGGGGGCGGGCGTCCTCGCCCACCCCCGGCAGGGGAGAGGTGCTGGTCAGCGCTCGATGGTGTCGAGGTCGAGCATCTGGGCGAGCACGGTGTCGAGCTCCTGGTCGTCCCAGATCTTCGTCCAGTCGGGCTTGATGAGGGAGTCGCGGCCGTAGTCCATGGCGCGCAGGCACGCCTCGGAGAACGGGTTCGAGCCGCGCAGCGCATTGGTGAGCGCGATGAAGATGTGCCCGTAGAACAGGGCCTTCACGGCCTTCTCCGGGATGCCCACCTCGTGGATCGCGTGGTCCATCGAGTCCTTGAGGAACTGGCCGATCATGCAGCCGGTGGTCTCCACCAGGGTGGGCTCGAGCTGGGCGAGCTGCTTGACGGTCACCCAGTGCACGTCGATGACGGGGGCGTAGATCGCGCGGACCACCTTCGCGACCGTCTCGCGGATCTGCTCGTCCTCGCCCTCGTAGGCGGCCACGACCTCCTGCGGGGCGGCGATGCCGCCGAAGGTGTCCGCCCACTCCTCGGGGGTGGTGCGCTCGAGGAACACCGACGGGTGGGCCGGGTGGGCGCAGGCCTGGTGCACGCCCTCGCGCTCGGCGAGCAGGCCCGCGTACGCGGCGGCCGGGTCCAGGGTGAGCAGCACGGAGCCGTCCTTCATCAGCGGCACCACCTGCTCGGAGATCGTCCCGAGCACCACGTCCGGCACCGCGAGGATCACCACGTCGGCCGCGGAGGCGGCGTCCTCGAGGGTGCTGACCTCGCGGCCCAGCTCCTTCAGGCGCTCACGGCCGGCCTCGGAGGCCTCGACGTAGTGGATCGGGGCGTCGGTGAGGTTCAGGTTGTTGGAGACGCGGGTGCCCATCTTCCCGGCCGCGCCGACCACGGCGACCGAGATCGACGGGTCGAGCTCCACGGACTTGCCGTACAGGGGGTTCAGTTCCTTGCTGCTGGTCATCAGAGGTTCTCCTTCGAGAGTGGGGGTGTGGAGGGTCAGGACAGGTGGGTGCTGCGCCAGTCGCGCAGCGCGGCGAGGGTGCGGTCGGTCCAGGCGCGCTCGCGGGCGAGGGTGGCCTCGAGGTCGCCCTGCCAGGGCAGCCAGTGCTCGACGATGGCGGACGGGGCGCCGCCTCGGGCCGACGGGAGCCGGTGGCCCCGGTACACGGCGTCGAGCTCGTGGTCGAGATCCAGCAGGCCCTCGCCGAGCGGGGCGCCGGAGAACGTGAAGCCCACCCAGCCCTCCTGGCGCGCGAAGGCGAAGTCCTTCACGTGCAGGTTCGCGGTGCGCGGCGCGCAGGCCTCCACCACGTCGCGAGGGTGCTCGAGGGCGGAGACGCAGTTGGCGGGGTCGAGGCAGATGCCCACGTGCGGGGAGTCGAGCTCCTCGACGACGGCGAGCAGGGTGGCGGTGGGGACCTGCTCGTAGGTCTCGAGGGCGAGGGTCACGCCGGCCTCCTCGAGGCGGGGGAGCGAGGCGCGCAACTCGGCGACCGCCGCGGCGGGGCCGGCCGCGATCTCCTGGCTCTGGATCATCGAGCGCAGGGTGCGGGCGCCGAGCGCCTCGGCGATGTCGACGTAGCGGCTGAGGTGCTCGCGGCCGACGGTGCGGGTGCCGAGCTCCAGCTCGAGCCCGAGGATCTCGGCCCGTTCGCGCAGGTCGCGCAGGGCTGTGAGGTCCAGCTCCTCGATCCGCGGGTCGTCGCAGATCTGGAACACGTCGCAGCCCAGGCGCGCGGCGCGGTCGATCATCCCGGCGATGCCGAGGGGTGCGGGATTGCGCTCGGCGAACTCCCAGAACAGGGCGTAGGTGCCGATGCCGATCTTCATTGGCCGGGAACTCCGTCGTCTCGTGGTGATGCGTCGCGGACACCGTAGACCCGATCCGGCCAACCGGTCAACCGGTTGGCCGCAAGTGGGCAGGGAGCGGTGCCGACGTCGGTGCGGGGGTAGCGCGGAGGAGCGCGGGCGGCGGTGCCGGCCTGCGGCGGGAGGGCTGTCAGCCGGCGGGGGAGTCCTGCGAGGCGGCGGACTCGTCGGCGTCCGGCCCGCCGCTGTCGCGCAGGAGGCGTCGACGGGCCGAGGCCATGTGGGCGATCATCGCGGAGGCGGCGCGGTCGCCGTCGCGCGCCTCGAGCGCGGCGAGGATCTCGCTGTGCTCGTCCAGGGCGGTGCGCATGTCCTCGCCCTCGTGCACGGCGCGGTCGTTGTACACCCGCAGCAGCTGCCGGGTGACCTTCAGCAGGTCCGTGACCACCGGGTTGCCGGCGGCCTCGCCCAGCAGGGCATGGAAGGAGGAGTCCGCGGCGACGAACGCCTCCACGTCCTCGAGGCCCTCGCGCATGGTCTCGATCGTCGTGCGGAGGCGCTCGAGGCGCACCCCGTCGACCCGCTCGGCCGCCAGGCGCGCGGTGAAGCTCTCCAGCCCCGCCCGCAGCTCCATCAGCTGGTCCGTGCTGCGGGAACCGATCATCAGGCCCCAGCTGAGGGTCTGGGGGAGCAGCTCGCTGGCGCTGCCGCGAAGGTAGGTGCCGGAGCCGGGGCGCACGTCCACGATCCCCAGGATCTCGAGCGCGGCGAGGGCCTCGCGCACCGCGGAGCGGCCCACGCCGAGGGATTCCGCGAGCCGGCGCTCCGGGGGCAGGCGGGTGCCGGGCTCGAGGGTCCCGTCGGTGAGCCGCTCCAGCAGCTTCCCGGCCACACCGGAGACGGGCGTGCCCGCCGGCACGGCCGAGAGTGACGCGACGAGGGCGTCCGAGGAGCGGTCCGAGTAGGCGGGCATGGCAGGAAAGGTACCAAGACTCGCGGTGGCGGGCCGTGGCGCTTCCCCTCCGACCAAAGTTCCTATAGGATCCATGACGCGATCTTCCCGAGGAAAGGACGACGATGTTCACCGCAGAGAACTGGCCCATCGGCGCCAACATGCTCTCGTTCGGCAGCACCACGCCGGACGGCACGCCGACCCTCGAGGCCTCGTCCTCGGTGTGGGCGTCCCAGCTGCGCCAGGTCAAGGAGCTCGGGGTCGACCAGATCGACCCCACCGACGCCTGGCTCCCGCTCGCCAAACTCTCCGACGAGCGCGTCGAGGAGTTCCGCCGCGTGCTGGACGGCGAGGGGCTGACCCTCTCCTCGATCTCCATGACCCGCAACTCCGTGGTGGACACCCGCCGCGGCGAGGAGAACCTGGCCGACGCGCTGCGGTTCATCGAGCTCGCCCCGAGCTTCGGCGTGAGCGTGGTGAACACCGGCTTCATGCAAGACCTCACCCCCGCGCAGGCCGCGGCGATCTGGTTCTGGCTCGAGGACGGCCACGTGGACGACCCGGCGCTGCGCGACCTCGCGATCGAGCGCACCCGCACCCTCGGCGACGCCGCGCAGGCGCAGGGCATCCAGCTCAGCCTCGAGATGTACGAGGACACCTACGTGGGCACGGCCGACGAGGCCGTCGCGTTCCTCCAGGACGTCGACCACGAGGCCGTGGGCCTGAACCCGGATCTGGGCAACCTCGTGCGCCTGCACCGCGAGGTCGAGCCCTGGTCGGACATGTTCGAGAAGGTGCTCCCGCACTCCAACTTCTGGCACATCAAGAACTACACGCGCGACTACGACCCGGCCACGGGGGCGTACTCGAGCGCGCCGATGCCCCTGAAGCACGGCTACATCAACTACCGCCAGGTGATCCGTCGCGCCCTCGATCACGGCTACACCGGCCCGTTCTGCTGCGAGCACTACGGCTCCGACTCCCTCGGCGTCATCGCCGAGAACGTGCACTACATCCGCCAGGTGCTGGCCTCGGCCCTGGCCTGACGCCGCACCCCGACCCGGCCACGGCCGGAGCGGGGCGCGACCCCGCGCGCCCCGCAGACCCTCACCGTTCGAAGGAGAACCATGACTCTCGAGATCCGCCGCATCCAGCCCTTCCCCGATGCCCGCACGGCCGTGGTCACCGGCGCCGGCGCCGAGCGCGGCATCGGCCGGCGCGTGGTGCGCACGCTCCTCGCGCAGGGATGGAGCGTGGTCGCCGCCGACATCGACGGCGAGGCCACCGAGGCGTTCGCCGCCGAGCTCACCGCCGAGCTGCCCGAGGGCGCTGTCCAGAAGGTGCTCGGCGTGGGCGTGGACGTGAGCGACCAGGCCTCGATCGACGCCGCCTTCGCGCGCATCGACGCCGAGATGCCGCAGGTGGTGGCGCTGGTGAACCTCGCCGGCATCCCCAGCCCCCACTCGATCTTCGAGCTCACCCCGGAGATCTGGGACCGCGTGATGGACGTCAACGCCAAGGGCACCCTGTTGATGACCCAGGCCGCGGCGCGGCGCATGATCGACGGCGGCGTGGGCGGCCGGATCGTCAACACCGCCTCGATCACCGCGCTGGACGGCGGCGGCACCTTCTCCAAGACCGGCTATGCCGCCGCGAAGGCCGCGATCCAGGGACTCACCCGCGGCAGTGCCCGTGAGCTGGGTCAGCACGGCATCACCGCCAACGTGATCCTGCCCGGCCCGATCGACACCGACATCATGGGCGGCACCCTCACCGAGGATCGCAAGGCCGGCATGAGCGCCGACATCCCGCTGCAGCGCGTGGGCCAGCCCGAGGAGGTCGCCGGTCTCATCGGATTCCTCGTCGGCGAGGACTCCAGCTTCGTCAGCGGCACCTCGATCAGCGTCGACGGCGGCAAGCACATGCACTGACGCCCACCGCTGGATCGCCCACCACTAGCCAATATCCCATAGGATCAATACCCTCAGTGCTGTATCGCTGTCGCAGGATCGCCGATCCCGCACGGCACAGGCGCCCTCGCCCGCGACGGCGCGCAGCCCGGACGAAGGAGTTCCCCGCATGACCATCTCCACCGTGACCATCGTCGGCGCCGGCTACATGGGCGGCGGCATCGCCCAGGTGCTCGCCATCGCCGGCTTCGACGTCACCATCGCCGACGTCAGCGTCGAGAACGCCAACGCCTCCCTCGAGCGCCTGCAGCGCGAGGCCCGCGAGTTCGAGGAGCAGGGCCTGTACAGCCCCGGCTCCGCCGATCTCGTCGCGAAGAACATCTCCGCCGGCAAGACCCTCGAGGAGGCCGTGGCGGACGTCGACTTCATCGAGGAGGCGGTGTTCGAGCGCGTGGACGTCAAGCGCGACGTGCTCGGCACCATCTCGCAGCACGCCCGCCCGGACGCCATCATCGGCACCAACACCTCCACCATCCCGGTGAAGGAGCTGGTGAGCGCCGTGAAGAACCCCGAGCGGTTCCTCACCGTGCACTTCTCCAACCCGGCACCGTTCATCCCCGGCGTGGAGCTGGTGGCCGGCGAGGCCACCACGCCCGAGACCGTCGAGGCGGTCAAGGCGCTGCTCGCGGCCTCCGGCAACGAGGGCGCCCAGGTGGCCGACACCCCCGGCATGGTGCTCAACCGCCTCCAGTACGTGCTGCTCAAGGAGGCCACCAAGATCGTGGAGGAGGGCGTCGCCACCGCCGAGGACGTCGACACGATCGTCCGCACCACCTTCGGCTTCCGCCTGGGCTTCTTCGGTCCCTTCGCGATCGCCGACCAGGCCGGACTCGACGTGTACGCGAACTGTTTCGTCACCTTCGAGGACGCCTTCGGGGAGCGCCTGGCGACCCCGCAGCTGCTGAAGGACGCCGCCGCCGCGGACCGCAAGGGCGTCAAGAACGGCAAGGGCCTGCTGGGCGACTACGACGAGGCCACCGCGGCCGAGCTCGTCGCCTACCGCAACAAGGCCTACGCCAAGATGTCGCAGCTCCTGGCCGAGCTCGGCCCGGCGCCCACCGCCGCCCCGACGGCCGACTGACCTCCGGGAGCGGCGGCCGGCCCCTGCCGCCCGCCGCTCCCCTCCCACCTCATCCATCCCGCGGGCTCCGCCCGTCGGCCGGGCATCGCCGCCCGGGAACCGAGCCAGCGCTCGGGGCCCGTGCGACACCCCGGGTCCCGAGCGCTCGCGCGTGAGGGAGGCCGACGCGTCCCGCCCCACCGTCACCGGAGACACTCGTGGAAGACCTCGTCCTCGCAGACCGGCCCGTCTGGCTGCTGCTCACGATCGCCGTGGTCGCGATCGCCGTCCTGCTCGTCCTCATCATCAAGGCCCGCCTGCACGCCTTCTTCTCCCTGCTCATCGTCGCCGTCGCCACCGGTCTCGCCGCCGGCATCGGGGTGGGGGACGTGATCGACGTGGTGATCACGGGCTTCAGCTCCACCGTGGGCACCGTGGCGCTGCTGGTCGGCTTCGGCGCCGTGCTGGGCCGACTGGTGGAGGTCACCGGCGGTGCGCAGGTGCTCGCCGACAAGATGCTCGACACCTTCGGCGAGAAGCGCGCGCCGCTCGCCCTCGCCGTCGCCTCGCTGTTCTACGCCTTCCCGATCTTCCTGGACGCCGGCTTCATCGTGATGCTGCCGGTGATCTACACCGTGGCCCGCCGCCTGGGCGGCTCGTTCATGCTCTACGTGCTGCCCTCGATCGCGTCGTTCATGATGATGCACGCCCTGCTGCCCCCGCACCCCGGACCCACCGCCGCCGCCACCGTGATGGGTGCGGACATCGGCCTGGTGGTGCTGGTGGGCCTGCTCATCGGCCTGCCCACCTGGTACTTCGGCGGCTACCTCGTGGCCCGTGCGATCTCCCGCCGCTTCCCGGACACCCCCGTGCCGACCCTGCTGGGCGAGCCCCGCGACGTCCCCGCCGAGGAGCGCCCCTCCTTCGGCGCCATCCTGCTGGTGCTGCTGCTCCCGCTGGTGCTGATCTTCTTCAACACCGCGTTCTCCACCCTCGAGGCGCAGGGCACGGTCACCGCCGACAACGTCGGTTACCAGCTCTCGCGCCTGATCGGCGCCACCCCGGTGGCGCTCGCCCTCTCCGCCCTGCTGGCGATGCTGGTGCTGTACGTGCTCCCGAGGCGCCGTCGCGGCGAGGCGACCGGCGGGCTGCTCGAGGAGCTGGTGGACGACGCCCTCGGGCCCGTCTGCTCGATCATCCTCATCACCGGCGCAGGCGGTGCCTTCGGCCGGGTCCTCACCGAGACGGGGATCGGCGGCGAGGTCGCCGACGGGCTGGACGCGATGGGCCTGCCGCTGATCGTCGCCGCCTACCTGGTGACGATGGCGATGCGCATCGCGCAGGGCTCCGCCACGGTCGCCGCCACCACCGGCGCCTCGATCATGGCGCCGGCCATCATGGCCGGCGACTTCGGGGCCGTGGCCGTGGCCGCCGTGGTGATCGCCATCGGGGCCGCGTCGATCGGCTGGTCGCACGTGAACGACTCCGGGTTCTGGCTCATCGGCAAGTTCTGCGGCTTCGACACCGTCACCACGTTCAAGACCTGGTCCCTGGTGGGCACCACCATCTCGCTGGTGGGCTTCGCCCTCTCCTCGGTCGTGTTCGTCATCGCCGCCTGATCCGGTGGCACAGTGGGGTCGGGGCGTGCGCGCCCCGACCCCACCTCCCGTTCACCGCCCTCACCTCGCGACAGCCCTCGCCACCGCGACGGTCCGCAACGCGACAGCCCTCGCCCGCCCGGAAGGCAGGTCCCCGTGCCCGAGACCCCTCAGCACCGACTCCTCGTGCTCGACGACGACCCCACCGGCTCGCAGTGCGTGGCCGGCGTGGACATCGCCCTGGACACCGATCCGGCGGTCGCCGCCGCGGCGCTCGAGGCGCCCGGCTCCACCTGCTTCGTGCTCACCAACACCCGTGCGCTGGAGGAGCCGCAGGCCGTGGCCCTGAACCGCCGCGTCCTCTCCGGCGTGCTCGCCGACCCCGTGGCCCGGCACGGGCTGCACGTCGTCTCCCGCTCCGATTCCACCTTGCGCGGGCACGTGATCGCCGAACCGGTCGCGCTGTGCGAGGAGCTGGCGGCGCACGGGATCGCGGTGGACGCGATCCTGCTGGTCCCGGCGATGCTCGAGGCGGGCCGCTTCACCGAGGGGGACGTGCACTACGCGGTCGTCGGCGGGGAGGCGCGACGGGTGGAGGAGACCGACTTCGCCCGCGACGCCACCTTCGGGTACCACCACTCCGACCTGCGCGAGTTCCTCGAGGAGCGCTCCGGCGGGGCGGTGCGCGCGAGCGACGTGCTCAGCCTCTCCCTCGAGGACATCCGCACCGGCGGCGTGCCCCGTGTGCGCGAGGTCCTCGCCGGTGCCCGCGAGCGCCGCTGGGTGGTGGTCAACGCCACCGAGTACGCGGACATGGAGACCGTCGCGCAGGCGGTGGCGGAGCTCGAGGCGGAGGGCCGCACGTTCCTCACCCGCTGCGGCCCGTCCTTCGTGCGCCCTCTGGCCGGGCAGCGCGGCGCCCGCGTGGTGGGCCCGGACTCGATCGCCGTCCCCGCCGGCCGTCTCGGCCACGGCCTGGTGGTGGTCGGCTCCCACGTGGGCCTCACCACCACGCAGCTGCGCGCGGTGCAGGCGCGCGGCACCCTCGTCGAGCACGAGCTCCACGTCCCCTCCGTGCTCGACGAGCGCCGCGAGGCCCACCTGGACCAGCTCGCCGCGGCCGTGCGCGAGACCCTGGGCCGCGCCGACTGCGTGCTCTACACCAGCCGCGACCTGGTGCGCACCGACGATCCCGCCGAGTCCCTCGCCATCGCCCGCAGCGTCTCCGACGCCGTGGTCGAGGTGGTGCAGCGGGTACGCGGCGCGAAGCCCGCCTGGGTGGTCGCCAAGGGCGGCATCACCTCCCACGAGGTCGCCGCGGGCGGGCTCGGGATCCGCCGCGCCCAGGTGGAGGGCCAGTTCTGGCCGGGCCAGGTCTCCCTCTTCTCCGCGCAGGAGGCGCCGGAGGAGGTGCTCGGCATGCCGTACGTGGTCTTCCCCGGCAACGTGGGCGGCGAGCAGGCCCTCGCCGACGTGGTCGACACCCTCACCGCGGCCGTCGCCGCCCGCTGATCCGCCCGCCCGACGTAGACCGCCCGCCGCAGCCCGCCCCGCCGCCGCCCGCTCACCCGAGGAGACCCGCCATGACCCCCGCCCCCGCCGTCGCCTGGATCGGACTCGGCGCCATCGGCACCCCGATGGCGCGCGCCGCCGCGCTCGCCGGCCACCCCGTCACCGCCTTCGACCTGAACCCCGCCGCACGCGACGCCGTGGCGGACGTCGCCGTCCCCGCGGCCTCCGCCCGCGAGGCCGTGCGCGGCGCCGACGTGGTGGTGGTGATGGTGGCGACCCCCGCCCAGCTGGAGTCCGTGCTGCACGGCGAGGGCGGCATCGCCTCCGAGCTCACGGCGCAGACCACGCTGCTGGTCATGTCCACGGTGGGCCCTGCCGCGATCGAGCAGACCGTCGCCTCCCTCGAGGGGATCACGGCGCACGTGGTCGACGCCCCGGTCTCCGGCGGCGCCGCCCGTGCCGCGCAGGGAGATCTGCTGGTCATGGTGGGCGGCGCGGAGGAGGACGTCACGACCGTGCGCCCGCTGCTGGACGCGCTCGCCTCGAACGCCCCCGTCGTCGGCCCCCGACCGGGCGACGGCCAGCGCTTCAAGGTCGTCAACCAGCTGCTGTGCGGCGTGCACATCGCCGCCGCCGGGGAGGCGCTCGCGCTCGCCGACGCGATGGGCCTGGACCTGGGCCAGGTGCACGAGGTGCTCGGCACCGGCGCCGCCGCCTCGTTCATGTTCGGCGACCGCGGCCAGCGCATGGTGGACGGCGCCTTCGACGACGTCCGCTCCGCCCTGACCATCTTCGTCAAGGACATGGGCCTGGTCGCCGAGGCCGCGGCGGAGGTGTCCCAGGACGTCCCGCTCGCGGCCTCCGCGCAGGAGGTCTACCAGCGCGGCAGCGCGCTGGGCTGGGACCGCCGGGACGACTCGATCGTCTACAAGGTGCTGCGGGGCGAGACCGACTGACGCGGCCCGTCGGCCGGCGCGCCGCTCACCGGCGGGTGCGCACCCCCACCACGCCGCCGTCGATCGGCAGCAGCACGCCCACGCTGGAACGGTTCCGCGGCGAGGCCAGGTAGCAGTGCGCCTGGGCCACCTCCTCGGCGCTCACCAGGCGGCCGTGGGGCTGGCGCGCCTCGAGGGCGGCCCGCTCGGCCGCCGGATCCTCGGCGGCGTCCAGCAGCTGGCCCACCCACGGCGTGTCGGCCGTGCCGGGCAGCACCGCGTTCACCCGGATCCCCTCGCCCACCAGATCGGCGGCCATCGCGAGGGTCATCGCCTGCACCGCGCCCTTGCTGGCCGAGTACAGCACCCGCTGCGGCAGCCCCACGGCGGAGGCGATCGAGGCGGTGTTCACGATCGCCGCGTGCGCGGAGCGGCGCAGGTGGGGCAGGGCGGCGCTCACCACGCGGGCCACCGCGGTGACGTTCACGTCCAGCACCTGCGCCCACTGCGCGTCGTCGTTCGCGGCGGCATCGCCCTGCGCGCCGATCCCGGCGTTGTTGATGACGATGTCGAGCCCGCCCAGCTGCGCGGCGGCGGCGTCCACCGCCTGCTGCACCGCGTCGCGGTCCGCGACGTCGCAGGCCAGCGCCACGGCGCCCTCGGGCGCGCCCTCGGGATGCAGGTCCAGCACCGCCACCGCGGCTCCGCGCGCCAGGAGCTCCTCGGCGGTGGCCGCGCCGAGGCCGGAGGCGCCGCCGGTCACCAGGGCGCACAGCCCGGCGAACTCGCCGGCGGTCGCGTGGGCATCGGAGGGAGGGGGAGTGGCCATGGGAGCTCCTCGGAGGTGGGATGACATGCTCGCCGAATCATCCTAGCTCTGCGGGGGTGTCGACGTCGCGGATCGCGCAGAAGTGCATTGTTGTTGCAGTTCTCTGGTGTTGCTTGTGGGGAACTCCCGTCCAGACATAGGATGATGTGGTCGACGGGGTCAGGATCGGGCGCCCGTCGGCGCGGATCCCTCGGCCCGGTCGTGAACGGAGTGCTCGTGGAACTGCGACGTCTCGGCCCGGCGGGCCAGGAGCGACCGGCGGTGATCGCCGACGGGGTGACCCACCGGCTCGACCCCCTCACCCGCGACATCGACGGCGACTTCCTCGCCGCGGGCGGGATCGCGCGCACCCGCGCCGCGCTGGACGCCGGCGAGCTGCCCGTCTGGGAGGGCGCCGAGGAGGAGCGCGTCGGCGCCCCGATCGCGCGGCCCCCCGCGGTGCTGTGCATCGGCCAGAACTATGCGGCCCACGCCGCGGAGTCCGGGGCCGCCCCGCCCGAGGTACCGATCCTGTTCCACAAGCACCCCAACACCGTGATCGGCCCGCAGGACGAGGTGGAGATCCCGCCGGGGGCTTCGACGGTGGACTGGGAGGTGGAGCTCGGCGTGGTGATCGGCGCCGAGGCCGCGTACCTCCTCGATGAGCAGGCGGCGCTGGACGTGATCGCCGGCTACGTGACCAGCCACGACCTCTCCGAACGGGACTTCCAGCTGGCCGAGTCCGGCGGGCAGTGGTCCAAGGGCAAGAACGCGCGCGGCTTCAATCCGCTGGGCCCCTCGCTGGTCCCGGCCGACGAGGTGGACCCGCAGGCGCTGCGCCTGTGGTCCAGCGTGAACGGCGAGGCCCGCCAGGACTCCACCACGGCCGACATGATCTTCACCGTCGCCCGGATCGTGCACCACCTCAGCCAGTACATGGTGCTCTCGCCCGGCGACCTCGTGAACACCGGCACCCCGCAGGGCGTGGCGCTCTCCGGCCGCTTCCCGTACCTCGCCGCGGGGGACGTGGTGGAGATCGGCATCGACGGGCTCGGCGCCCAGCGCACCCGGTTCGTGGCGGCCGGGGTGCCGGGGACCCGATGACCACCTTCACCGCCCTCGACGTCCAGGACGTCCGCTTCCCCACCAGCCGGGACCTCTCCGGCTCCGATGCGATGAACCCGGACCCGGACTACTCCGCCGCCTACCTCACCCTGCGCACCGACGCCCCGGACGCCGGCACGGCACTGGTGTTCACCATCGGGCGCGGCAACGACGTGCAGAGCGCCGCGATCCAGGCGCTGGCCCCGCACCTGCTGGGGCGTGACGTCGAGGCGGTGCTGGCGGACCTCGGCGGGCTGTACCGCGAGCTGGTGCACGATTCGCAGCTGCGCTGGCTGGGGCCCGAGAAGGGCGTGATGACCATGGCGATCGGCGCCGTGGTCAACGCCCTGTGGGATCTGCGCGCCCGCCGCGAGGGCCGGCCGCTGTGGCTCACGCTGGCGATGCTGAGCCCCGAGGAGCTGCTGGACCTGGTGGACCTGCGCTACCTCGAGGACGTGCTACCCCGCGAGGAGGCGCTCGAGATCCTCCGCCGCGGCGAGGAGGGCAAGGAGGAGCGGATCGCGGCGCTGCGCGAGAGCGGCGTGCCCGCTTACACCACCACCCCCGGCTGGCTGGGCTACAGCGACGAGAAGCTCGCGCGCTTGCTGCGCGAGGCGCGCGAGGACGGCTTCGAGATGGTGAAGCTCAAGGTGGGTGCCGATCCGGCCGACGACGAGCGCCGCCTGCGCATCGCCCGCGAGGTCATGGGCCCGGACTACCCGATCGCCGTGGATGCGAATCAGCGCTGGGGCACCGCCGAGGCGATCGGCGCGATCCGGGCGCTGGCCCCGCACGATCCGTACTGGATCGAAGAGCCCACCAGCCCCGACGACGTCCTCGCCCACGCCGCGATCCGCGAGGCGGTCTCCCCGGTGCGCATCGCCACCGGCGAGCAGGGCGCCAGCCGGATCCTGTTCAAGCAGCTGCTGCAGGCCGGTGCGATCGACGTGCTGCAGGCCGACGCCACCCGCGTGGCGGGCCTCAACGAGAACCTCGCGATCCTCCTGCTCGCGGCGAAGTTCGACGTGCCCGTGTGCCCGCACGCCGGCGGCGTGGGACTGTGCGAGATGGTCCAGCACCTCGCCTTCGTCGACGCGGTCGCGGTGGCGGGGGAGGATCCCCGGCGTCGGATCGAGTTCGTGGACCACCTCCACGAGCACTTCGAGGTGCCGGTGCGGATCGAGCGCGGCCGTTACATGCCGCCCGAGGCCCCGGGCGGCGGCGCCCGCATGCACGAGACCTCCGTGGCCGAGCACCTGTTCCCCCACGGCCCCGTCTGGCAGGAGATCGCCGCGGCCGACGGGCCCGGTCCGTCCGACGAGCGCGCCGAGGACGACGGGCGCGACGCTGCCGTCCCGGTCCCCGTCCCCGCCGCCGATTGACCGCCCGCCCTGCCGAGAGGACCCCGCATGGAACGGATCGCCCTGCACACCCGCATCGCCGCAGGCCACGAGGAGGACTACGAACGCGAGCATGCCCGCATCCCCGACCAGCTCGACGCCACCCTGCGCGCCGCCGGCGTGCACGGCTGGCGCATCTGGCGCGACGGCCGCGACCTGTTCCACCTGGTCGAGGTGGAGGACTACCAGGCGATGCGTCGCGCCCTCGCGGACGACCCCGCCAACCAGGCCTGGCAGGAGCACATCAACCGCTTCCTCGAGGTGGTCGACGACTACGGCGGCGAGGACTCCGGGATCCGCCCCGTCTGGTCCCTGCCCGACGAGGCGCCGGGGGAGGAGTCGTGAGCGCCGCCGGGGCCCTCGCCCTGCCGCGCCTCGGCTTCGGCGCCGCCCAGCTCGGCAACCTCTACCGCGTCACCACCGACGAGGAGGCCGACGGCGCTGTGCGCGCCGCCTGGGACGCCGGCATCCGCTCCTTCGACACCGCCCCGCACTACGGCCTGGGCACCAGCGAGCGCCGACTGGGGCAGCGCCTCGCCCCGTACCCGCGCGAGGAGTACCTGCTCTCCACGAAGGTGGGACGTCTGCTGCGGCCCGGGCCCGGCACCGGCGACGACACCGCGAACGGGTTCGCCGTCCCCGACCACCACGTGCGCGAGTGGGCCTTCTCCGAGTCCGGGGTGCGGCGCTCGCACGAGCAGTCGCTCGAGCGCCTGGGCCTGGACCGCGTGGACATCCTGTTCGCCCACGACCCCGAGGAGGGGCCGGAGGATCAGGCGATCGCGGAGGGCCTCCCGGCTCTCGCGAGGATGCGGGACGAGGGCCTGGTCCGCGCCGTCGGCGTCGGCTCCAAGGACGCCCGCGTCCTCACCCGCGCGGTCCGCACGGGCCTGATCGACCTGGTGATGCTCTCGGGCCGGTACACCCTGCTCGAGCAGGAGGCCTCCCGAGAGCTGCGCGAAGAGTGCGAGGCGCGCGGCGTCGGCATCATCGCCGTCTCCGTGTTCAACTCGGGCCTGCTCGCCCAGCACGAGGTCCCCGAGGACGCCCCCTACGAGTACGGCCGCGCCCCACAGGCGATGCTCGAGCGTGCCCGGGAGCTCGCCGCGCTCGCCGAACGCCACGGCATCACGCTCCCGGACCTCGCCGTGCAGTACCCGCTGCGCCATCCCGCGGTGCGCTCCGTCGCGCTCGGGATGCGCACCGCTGCACAGGTGCGCTCCAACCTCGAGCGGATGGCGGCGCCCGTGCCGGAGGCGGCGTGGGCGGAGATCGAGCGGCTCGAGCGCGAGGCGCGGGCCGCAGGAAGCTCGGCATGACCCCCGCTCCCGCGCCCGCCCCGGACCCCGCGCCCGCCCCGGACCCCGCGCCCGATCCCGACGCGACCCCCGGCCCGGTCACCGATGCCCACCTGCACCTCTGGGACCTCGAGCGGAGCCCCTACGCCTGGCTCGCCGACGCCCCCGCTGCGCTGCGCCGCACCGTCACGATCGAGGACGTGCGCGAGGAGCTGCGCGCGCTCGGCGTCACCCGCGTCGTCCTCGTCCAGGCGGACGACACCGCCGAGGACACCGCCCACCTGCAGACGACCGCCCGCGCGATCGAGGCCGACGGGTGCCTCGCCCGCGCCGACGTGGTCGGCTGGTTGCCGCTGAGGGACCCAGAGGCGGTGCGCGCCGCGCTCGCTGACCCGGAGCACACCGATCACCTCGTGGGCGTCCGTCACCTCGTGCACGACGACCCCGACCCCGGCTTCCTGGACCGGCCCGAGGTGGCGCACTCCCTGGACCTCCTCGCGGAGGCGGGCCTGCCGCTGGACGTGCCCGACGCCTTCGAGCGTCACATGGCGCAGGTGGTGCGCATCGCCGAGCGGCATCCCACCCTCACCGTCGTCCTCGACCACCTCGGCAAGCCTCCGCTCGGGGACGCTGCGGCGATGCGCCGCTGGGACGAGGAGATCGCCGCGATCGCGACGCACTCGAACGTCGTCGCGAAGCTGTCCGGGCTCTCCACCAGCGGCGACGGCGACTTCGCGGACGCCGTCGAGCGGGCCCGCGCCCTCTTCGGCCCGGACCGGCTGATGATCGGCTCGGACTGGCCGATCGCGCCGCGCGCGCTCGACGTCTCCGCCGGCTTCGCACCGCTGCTCGCGCACCTGCGCACCTGGGACGCGGCCGACGTCGCCGCCGTCACCCACGGGACCGCGGCCCGCGTCTACCGCCGCCTCGGCGAGGCGCGGGCCGCCGGGTGAGCGGGAGGTGAGCGCGTCCTCCGCCTGAGGCCGTGGTGCGGTGCGGGTGCGAACAGTCGGCTCACGAACCAGTGCCGGCCCGGATGCGGTTCGTCAGTGGGCTGTTCGATCGTCCGTGCCGGGTGCCGGGTGCCGGGTGCCGGGTGCCGGGTGCCGGGTGCCGGGTGCCAGGTGGCCGCCGGACCGGGCCCGGTTCACTCCGCCGGCGGCTCCCCCTGCTGCAGCAGCCACGACTCGACCCCCGCCACGTGCGCCGCGGCGTAGATGCGGGCCAGATCGGGGCGGCGTGCCCGCAGCGCGTCGAGGATCCGCCGATGCTCGGCGAGGGTGCGCTCGATCGCGGAGTCGTCGGTGAGGCCGCGCCAGATCCGCGCCCGCGCACTGGAGCCGCCCAGGCTCTCCAGCAGCGTGCTCAGGTAGTTGTTGGGGCAGCGGTCGTTGATCAGGCGGTGGAAGGCGACATCCGCCATGACCAGCTCCTCGATGCCGGAGCTGGCGTCGATGTCCTCCATGATCCGCTCCAGCTGCGCGAAGTCCTCGTCGGTCAGGTGCGGGCAGGCCTGCTCCACGGCGACCGGCTCGAGCAGTCGTCGGATCTCCAGGATCTCCACGTAGCTGGCATCCCGGTGCAGGTCCAGCACGAAGGCGAGGGACTCCAGCAGCTGCTCGGGCTCGAGCGCGGTGACGTAGGTGCCGTCGCCCTGGCGCACGTCCAGCACGCGGATCACCGCCAGCGCCTTCACCGCCTCGCGCAGAGAGTTGCGGGACACCCCGATCCGCTCGGACAGCTCCTTCTCCGGCGGGAGGCGATCCCCGGGCGTCAGCTCGCCGTCCACCACCATCTGCTTGATGGCGGCGATGGCGCGGTCGGTGACTGCGGAGGCCATCTCGTGTGCTCCTTCGTGGTCGATCGGGGGAGTGGGCGGCGCGAGCGGCGCGGCGTCCCGAGATCCGATGTCTCCCCGATGGTCGGCGGCGATCGGGACGAGTCTGCCACGTCGCTCCTCGAGATCTGGGAGGAAAGGTCGCGTCCACGCCACATACTGCCGTTGACACATCCTATGTTTTACGGCAGTCTCACTAGTGCGCAGTAAACGTCCGATGTATGGATGTGCTCACGGCCCTGCTTGAGGATCATCGACGATCCTCGCCCGAGGAGAAGACATGAATGCTTCCACCACGCGAATGCCCTCGCTGTCCCGCCGTTCGTTGCTCGCGGGCGTGGGCGCAGCCGTCCCGCTCGCAGCATTGGCCGGGTGTGGAGGCTCGTCGAGTTCCGGCTCCGACCCCAGCACCACTCTGTACACATGGATCTCGAACGAGAATGACAGGGCGCAGTGGCAGGCGTTCGTCGATGCGGCGAAGGAGGTCGACCCGGAGTTCGAGCTCACACTCGAGGGGCCGAGCTTCGAGGACTACTGGACGAAGGTGAAGACTCGGATGTCCTCGAACGACGCGCCATCCCTGCTCACCACGCAGGCGGCGCGCGCGCAGGAGCTCGATGCGCTGCTGGCTCCGCTCGACGACCTCGCCGAGAGCGCCGGCATCGATCTCGGGCAGTACAACGAGGCGATGATCGGCGGTATGACCGTGGACGGCACTGTGCGGGCGATCCCGTACGACGCCGAACCCATGGTCCTGTTCTACAACAAAGCGCTGTTCACCGACGCGGATCTCGAGTTGCCGGGGTTGTCGTACACGATGGATCAGTTCCTCGACAACGCCAGCGCCTTGACGTCGGGCGATGCATACGGGCTCGCGATCTCCGCCGGACTCGTGCATCTCGGAATGTCGATCGGCTTCGCGAACGGGGGAAGCCCGGTGACCGACGGTGCGCTGTCGCTCACGGATCCGAAGATCGTCGAGGGCCTGCAGTTCAGTTTCGACCTGGTCACCGAGCATGAGGTCGCTGAGGCGCCCGCTGCGGTGGACTCCGAGCCCGCCGCGCAGCAGGCGCTCATGAACGGCGACGTCGCCATGTACGTCGACGGCCCATGGATGTACCAGGCCTACGCCGACGCTCTCGGCGAGGATCTCGGCGTGGCGATCATTCCTTCCGAGTCGGGGGAGGCGAGAGGACTCATCCAGGGATCCGGCTTCGGTATCGCCTCCAACGCGAAGGATCCGGAGGCCGCCTTCGCGTCCGTCATGGCCATCACCACGCCGGAAGTGATCGGATCTGTCGCGAACGCGCGCGGCACATTCCCCTCGATTGCATCGGAAGAGCAGCAGTGGGCGGAGGGAAAGGCCGAGGACAACGTCGCTGCGGTCACGGCGCTCGCCGAGAACGGCGCGCCGTTGATCACCACGCCGACGTGGAACGAGGTGGGATCGCAGTTCTCGCAGTTCGCCACGGACGGCTTCCGGGGGAACCGGAGTGCTGAGGAGATCCTCGGAGAGATCCAGGCGGCGATCGGCTGATGGCGGCGCCAGTCGTCCAAGCGCCGGCCGGAGCGCCGGGCGTCGCGCCGGCACGTGCCGCACTCGGACGAGCCGGCCGGGCGCGCAGCGGATGGACAGTCGTGCCCTATCTCGGCCCGGGGATGCTGGGATTCGCGATCTTCATCGTGGTGCCTCTCGTCGTCTCCCTGGTGATAAGCGTCTTCGACTGGCCGCTGTTCGGCGCCCCTGAGTTCGTGGGCCTCCGGAACTACCAGTACATGCTGGACGGCGATCCGGCGTTCTGGGTCAGTCTCCGCAACACGCTGATCTTCGCAGTGCTCTACACCGCCGTGAACCTCGCCGTCGCACTCGGTCTGAGCTACTGGCTGATGAACCTCGGCGGGCGGTGGGCGGCGTTCTTCCGAGTGCTCTTCTTCATCCCCGTCGTGACGCCGATGATCGGCAATGCCCTCATCTTCCGGCTCATGCTCAACGACGACGGCATCGTGAATCAAGCACTGGCCGTCATCGGCATCGAGGGGCCCCAGTGGCTGAACGTGCCCGGGTGGGCAATGTTCTCCCTGATCATGATGTCCCTCTGGCAGGGGATGGGATACAACATCATCGTCCTCGGTGCCGGCATCGCGGGGATCAACCCGAGCGTGCTGGAGGCGTCGAGGATCGATGGAGCGGGCCCGGTGAGCAGGTTCTTCCGCGTGGTCTTCCCGATGCTGACTCCCACGATCTTCTTCTGCACGATCATGACCGTGATCGGGGCGTTCAAGGTGTTCGCGCAGCCCTATGCGCTCACCGAGGGCGGTCCCGGAAATGCCACCAACACTCTGGTCCTGCACCTGTACCGCAACGGCTTCTCGTTCGACAGGCTCGGATACGCCTCCGCGCTGGCATGGGTCCTGTTCGTCCTCGTCATGCTGATCACCGCCGTCCAGTTCAGCCAGCAGAAGAGGTGGGTCACCTATGACAGCTGAAACGATGACACCTGCAGCGCCCACGATGCGCCATCGCCATCGGGGGCAGGTTCTCTCCCGGGTCCTCATCTGTGTGGTGGGTGCGGTGTTCCTCTTCCCGTTCGTATGGATGGTCGCGACATCGCTCAAGCCTACGAACGAGGTCTTCGCCAGCGGGACGAGCTTCTTCGGGTCACGCATCGAGTGGAGCAACTACTCGGTGGCCTGGACGGCGATCCCCTTCGGACGCATCCTCATCAACAGCTTCCTCGTCGCGTTCGCGGGAGCTCTGCTCACCGTCTCGGTGTCGGTGCTCAGCGCGTATGCCTTCAGCAGGTTCAGATTTCGCGGGCGCGCGGCGTTGTTCGGCGCGTTCCTCGCGACCATGGTGCTCCCGCAGGAAGTGCTGATCATCCCGCTCTATCTCATGATGCAGCGTGCGGGGCTGGTCAACTCGTACCCGGCGCTGATACTCCCCTTCGCGTTCGGCGCCTTCGGCACCTTCCTGATCAGGCAGTTCCTCTTGTCGCTCCCGCCGGACTACGAGGAGGCGGCCACCATCGACGGAGCGAGTCGCCTGCGCACTCTCGTCAGCGTGATCGTTCCGCTGCTGCGAGCCCCGATATCGGTGGTCTTCGTGTTCGCCTTCATCGAGTACTGGGGGAGCTTCCTGTGGCCTCTCATCGTGGTGAACGACGCCTCGATGGCGACCGTGCCGATCGGCCTGCAGATGTTCTCCGGGGAACGAGGAACCGACTGGGGACCGCTCATGGCCGCAGTCACCCTCGTCGTGCTTCCCAGCCTCCTCATCGTCGTGCTGCTGCAGAAGCAGTTGCCGCAAGGCGTCTCCATGGGGGGATTCGGCGGCCGGTGAGTCGCTGAGCCGCCCCTTCGCCCACCCCGTCACCGACCGACCCCACCTGAGAAAGTGAGACCTCGCCATGCCCGACACCTCGACATGGGACGCGCTCCCGCACCGCCTGCCCGACTGGTTCCGCGACGCCCCGCTGGGCATCTTCATCCACTGGGGGCCGTACTCGGTGCCTGCCTGGGCCGAGCCCACCGCCGAGCTCGGCGCCATCGAGAGCGACCTGGGCTGGTTCGCCCACAACCCCTACGCCGAGTGGTACTTCAACACGATCCGCATCGAGGGCTCCCCGGCCGCCGAGCATCACCGCCAGGTGCACGGCGACGCGCCGTACGACGACTTCCTCGACCAGTGGGAGACCACCGCCTTCGACCCCGCGGCCTGGGCGGACCTGTTCCGCCGGGCCGGCGCGGACTACGTGGTGCCCACCACCAAGCACCATGACGGCGTGACGCTGTGGGACGCCCCCGGCACCGGGGACCGCAACACCGTGCGCCGCGGACCGAAGCGGGACCTCGTGGGCGAGATAGCGAGCGCGGTGACCGAGGCGGGACTGCGCTTCGGCGTCTACTACTCCGGGGGCCTGGACTGGCACGTCCGGCCCACCGAACCGCTGGTCAGCGGTGAGGACGTGAACGACCGTTGCAGGCCGCGGGACGACGAGTACGGGAAGTACTGCAGCGCCCACGTGCGCGATCTCATCGACCGCTATCAGCCCGACGTGTTCTGGAACGACATCGGCTGGCCGGACGAGAACTTCCACTTCGGCCAAGGCGGGCTCGGCGAGCTGCTCGAGCACTTCTATACCCAGCGCCCCGAGGGGCTGATCAACGACCGCTTCGCCGGCGCCCACCAGGACTTCGTCACCACCGAGTACCAGGCGGGCGAGATCCCTGAAGGGCAGCCGTGGGAGAACTGCCGCGGCGTGGGCCTCTCCTTCGGCTACAACCAGGTCGAGGACGCCGCCCAGTACATGAGCGCTGCACAGGCCGTACGGCACGTGGTCGACGCGGTCTCGAAGGGCGGTCGGGTGCTTCTGAACGTGGGCCCGCGCGCGGACGGCTCCCTGCACGAGCTGCAGGTCGCCGCGCTCGAGGGCCTGGGGGAGTTCATGGCGGAGCACAAGGTGCACCTGGCCGGCTCCCGTGGGCTCGGCGAGCTGCGCCTGAAGGGTGTGGAATGGGCGCGCGCCGTGGAGAAGGACGGCACCTGCCACGTGTTCCTCAGCGGCGACGCCGGCGAGATCACGGTTGCGGCGCAGGATCTGCCCACGGGCTTCGCCTGGCCCGAAGTCGGTCGCACCGTCACGCTCGCCGGCGAGGAGAACGCCCCGGTGGCTGTCTCTGCACCGGCCGCTGACTCCGCACCGACGGCGGGCTGAGCGCGCAGAGGATGCTCCGCCCGGAGGCGGGCGGAGAAGGAGGGCGCGGTCCTCGGGACCGCACCCTCCGCTGGTGAGGCACTGCTCTTCAATTGCTCAGCGGCGGTCCTCGATCTCCAGCAGGTCCATCGCGTTCGTGCCGGCCTGCTCGATCTGTTCGTGCTCGGGCTGCTCCTTCTGCATCCGCTCGAGGTACGGCTGGGCGCGCTGCACCTGCTGCTCCAGGTTCGTCACCGTGGTGAGGAAGTTCTGGTTGGCCTGGGTGCGGAAGGAGTCGATGCCGTCCATCGTGGTGAACAGGTTGTCGAAGGCCTTCTGCAGGGTCTCCGGGGAGACGCCCGAGGTCGCGGCCTGCTTCTGGATCTTCACGGAGTTGTCCGCCAGCATCTGCGAGGTGCGGGAGATGAGGTTGTCGGTGGTGCGGTTGACCGCATCGATCTGGTCCAGCACGATCTTCTGGTTCTCCAGCGCCTGCGCGGTGATCACCGCGGTGCGCAGCGCGGTGACCGTGGTGGTGCGCGCCCGCTCCACGCCCTGCTGGAGCTTGGTGTTGTTGTCCTCGATCAGCCCCATCGACAGGTAGGCCTGCACGGTGACGGCGATCTGGGTGGCGACGTCCTGGCGGCGCTGCCGCACGGCGAAGAGCACGTCCCGTTCGAGGGCGTCGGCCTCGGCGGCCTTCCCCTCGGCCCGTGCCTGCTCCACGCGGCGCACCGCCCGCTCGTCCAGCAGGGAGAGCAGGTAGGAGGCCTTCTTCAGGGCGCCCAGGTCCTCCCACAGCGAGCGCCGCTCCACGGCCAGCTCGGCGTTGTCCTTCTGCAGCATCTCCTGGCCGCGGCTGAGCGCGCCCAGCACCTCGTCGAGCTGGTCCTGATTGGTCTCGAAGCCGCGGAAGTAGCGCTTGGCGACGTTGCGGCCGGGCAGCCAGCCCAGCGCCTTGTCCGCGAAGGTCTCCTCCTTGGGGGCGAGGTCCTCCATGGTGGTGCGCAACTCGGAGAGGGACTTCGCGACGGACTCCTGCGCGTTGCCCTTCTCCTTCGACTCCCGCAGCGACTGCTCCATGAAGCGGGAGGAGGTCTGGCTGGTGCGCTCGAAGGTGCGGCGGGCCACCGCGCCCAGCGCGTTGACCTGCGCGGTGTACTCCTGCGAGTGCGGGTTCAGCTGGGAGACCTGCTCCACCCAGGCGTCGGCCCGCTGCTCGAGCTGGGCCTGCTGCTCCTCGGGCAGCTCGGGGAGCATGGCGCCGGCGTCGTCGACCTCCACCTCCTGCACCGGCTCGGCGGGGGTGATCTCCTGCTCGGGCGTGGGCGGCTGGAGCTTGTCCATCAGGGCCTCCTGGGGTCTCCGGGGTGATCTCCCCGGGATCGTGGGTGTCGGGTGGGAACGTCGGGTGCGGGTGCGGGTGCGGGTGCGGGTGCGGGTGCGGCCGTCGGTCGGTCGGGCGGCGGGGGTGGTGAGCGCCGGAGCGGGCGGCGTGTCAGAGGGTCCGGATGTCGATGAGCGGGTCCACGTGCTGGTCGGCGAAGCGGGCGCGCAGGAACTCGGAGTGCACCTCGAGGGAGCGTGAGACCCCGCCGACCACGTCCCCCTCGACCTGCTCCACCCCCTCGGCCAGCACGTTCAGCTGCGTGTCGATGCTCGCGAGGTTCGCCAGCGCCTCCTCGCGCGCGCTGCCGGCGAAGGTCCGGAGGAAGCCGATCGTGTCGCTCGCGGCGTCCACCAGCTCGGGCACGTAGCGGCCCGCGATCCCGTCCAGCAGGGTCAGCTCCGCGGCCGACGGGCGCATGGCCTGCAGCTGCTCGGCGCCCACGAGCGCATCGATCCGGGTGAGCAGCGAGGTGACGTCGTCGAGCACGGCGACGGCCGCCGGGGTGCTGCTCGCCTGCGGGCGGAGCTGTGCGACACGGTCGCGGGTGGTGCCGTTCGCCTCCAGGATCCCCGCCAGCATCTCGCGCGTGCCGCCGGTGACCGAGGCGTCCAGCGTGGGCCGATCGGGGGCGGCGGGCAGCGGGCGATTCGCCGCCACGCCCACGGCGCCGAGGGTCACCGCGCCGATCCCCGCGGCCGCGGCGAGGGCCAGCAGCGGGCCGCCGAGCCCCGCGCCGAGCACCACCAGGAGCGCCGCCAGCGCCGCGAGGGCGCCCAGCACCACGGGCGCGCCGAAGCGCACCAGCGGCGAGCGACGGGGACGGCCGACGGCGCCGCCGTGGGGTGAGCCGCCGGCAGGGGAGCGGCCGGCGGGGGAGCGGGTCCCGGGGCCGTGGACCGTCCCGTCGAGCGGTCCCTGCACCGGTCCCCACAGGTCGCGGCGCTCCGCCGTGGCCTTCCACGGCAGGTCGCGGTCGCCGGGAGCGGTGGGCGGGGTGTCGGGACGGCGGTCGGCGTCCGGTGTCGTGGTGGCGGGTGCGCGGGAGTCGTCGGGCGCGGCGTCGGGCGCGGTGGGATCAGGGAGCCGGTCGCTCCCGCTGCTGCGCGGCCGATCGGCCGACGGCTGCTCTCCTGCGCTCACTGCTCCCCGCTGTCCTCCCCGAGACGGGGACGAGGCCTGCCCGCGCGGATCCGGCGACGCCGTCCCCGCTGCTGTGCGCACGCCTCGTCCGGGCGTGGCGCCAGGTTATCGCGCAGGGCTGGACATCGCCCGACAACGATCGTCGCGGGAGGGCGTCCGATCGTCGGCGCCGGCCCGACGGGGTCATCCCTGCGGCACGGTCTCCCAGGCACGGGACGCCGCCGAGCGGACGATCGCCTCGCACACCTCGGCCGCGGCGAGCCCGTCGGCGGCGCTGGGCGCGCTCGTGGTCCCGTGCACCACGTCGGAGAGGAAGGCGGCGGCCTCGATGGTCTTGAGGTCGTCGAAGCTCATCGGGATCCCCGGCCCGGGCTGGAAGTGCGCGAACTCGCCGTGGCCCGGCCCGGCCAGCACCGTGGTGTAGCCGTGCTCGGTGCCGCCCTCGCCGAGCATCACCTCGAACTCGTTCATGCGAGTAAAGGACCAGCGGGCCGAGCCCTCGGTGCCGAACACCTCCAGCGCGTAGTCGCTGCGGTGCCCGCGCGCCACCCGGGACGACTCGAGCGTGGCGTGCGCGCCGCCGTCGAGCCGGGCCAGCGCCGCCACCCAGTCCTCGTTCTCCACCGGGCCGCGCTCCTCGCTCACCGCCACCGCGCCATGGCCCACGCCCGCGCCCAGCGGCAGCCGTCGTTCCTCGATGAACACGTCCGAGGTGGCGGTGACCTCGGCCAGCCGCTGCCCGGTGACGTGCTGGACCAGGTCCGCGCCGTGGGAGAGCAGATCCCCGATCACGCCGCTGCCGCCCCGCTCCCTGTCGTACCGCCAGGTCAGCGGACCCTCCGGGGAGGAGGCGTAGTCGGCGTAGAACCAGCAGCGCACGTTCGTGATCCGGCCCAGCCGGCCGCCGGCCACCAGCTCGCGCAGGTGCGCGATCGCCGGCGCGTGGCGGTAGTTGAAGCCCACGGCGGTCGCGATCCCGGCGCCGTCGCGGGCGCTGGCCGCCGCATCGCGGATCTCGCGGGACTGCGCCGCGGAGACGCCCATCGGCTTCTCGATCCAGAAGGGCTTCCCGGCCGCCGCGGCCGCGAGCGCGAAGTCGCGGTGCAGGAAGTTCGGGGAGCAGATGGAGACGACGTCCACCTCCGGATCGGCGAGCACCTCCTCGATCGAGGCCACCGCCTTCTCGAACCCGAACTGCTCGATCGCGGCCTGCTGGTTCTCCTCGATCGGGTCCGCGGCGACCACCAGGCGGGGGCGGATCCCCAGCTCGGTGAAGCGGGAGGGGAGCCGCTGGTAGCTGCTGGCATGGAGGCGACCCATCCAGCCCAGGCTGATCACGCCGATGCCGATCTCGCGCATGCTGTCTCCTTCGTAGGGGTGGGCCGGGCGCTCAGACGCCGCCGAGCTCCTTCTGGATCCGCTCGCGCATCCGCACGTGGAGCGCGTCGGCGTCTTCCTCCCAGCCGAACACGCACACGGACACCGGCCCGTCGTACTCCCGCTCGCGCAGGTAGGCGAAGGCGGCATCCCAGTCGATCTCGCCGTTGCCGATCTCGTTGTGCTGGTGGATGCGGGCGTCCACGCCGGGCGGGTTCATGATGTAGCGATTGCCCACGTTCGCGGTGTGGTCGAAGACGTCCGCGATGTGCAGGTGCTTCAGCCGGTCCCCGGCGTAGTCCATCATCTCGCGGGGGTCCCGGGCCCCCTGGCCCAGGTGGTAGGCGTGGGGGAAGCAGAACTCGTAGTTCAGCCAGTCGCGGTCCACGCCGCGGATGATCTGCACGGCGCGGTCGTTCTCCTCCACGAAGTCGTAGGGGTGCGCCTCGATCGTGCACTCCAGGCCGTACTTCTCGAAGACCGGGATCAGCTCCTCGATCGACCTGTAGAACTGGCCCTCGCTCTGCCGGGGCCGGTTCGGGTCACCCGAGAACTCGGTGGCGATCAGCGGCACCTCGAGGGCGTCGGCGAGCTCCAGCAGCCGCCGCCAGTTGCGCACCTGCGCCTGGCGCTCCTGCTCATCAGGGCTGGACCAGTCGAACACGGGGTTGAACGTCCAGATCTTCACCCCGGTGTCCTTCATCGCCTGCTTCACCTCGGCGATCAGGTGGCGGTCCACCTTGGGGTAGTGGTGCCACTCGTGGAAGTCCGCGCGGGGGGAGAGCTCGAGGTACTCGTACCCGAGCTCGGCGGCCTTGCGCAGCTCCTCGGCGACCGAGAGATGCGGGTGGTACATCGACGGGTCCAGCAGGATCTTCACCATCGGGGTCTCCTCACTTGATGCCCAGGCCGCACTCGGCCAGGAACTCGCGGGTCGCGATCGCGTTGGGCAGCGGCAGCGACGGGTCGCAGGGGTAGAGGTCCTGCTCGCAGATCACGTACAGCTCCTTGTCGAGCGTGGCGAGCTTCGCGACCAGGTCCTTCATGTCCGGCAGGCCGGCCGGCGGCCGCACCGAGGCGCCCTTGGCGACGGCCTCGCCGAAGGGCCAGTCCTGCTCGTGGGCCTGGCGCGTGATCTCCGGATCGAACGCTTTGATATGGACGTACCCGATCCGCTCCGGGTACTCGTCGATCATCGAGATCGGGTCGCCGCCGCCGTAGATGATGTGGCCCGTGTCCAGGCAGAAGGAGACCAGCTCCGGATCGGTCGCCTCGAACACGCGGGCGATCTCCTCCGGGGTCTCGATGTGGGAGTCGCCGTGGGGGTGCAGCACCATCGTGAGGCCGTAGTCCTGCTTCACGATGCGGCCCAGCTCGTTGGCGTTCTCGACGTAGCGCTTCCACGCCTCACCGGTCAGCTCCCGCTCGTCGGTGAACTCCCAGGTCTTCTCGTCGCGGTACATCGGCGGCAGGTGCACCATGTACTCCGCGCCCACGGCCGCGTGCGTCTCGGCGATCGCACGGAAGGTCTTCTCCGTCTCCGGCCAGGCCTCCTCCTGGTGCAGGATGCCCCAGCCGGTGCCGGCCACCACGCGGAAGCCGTGCTCGTCCATGACGGACTGCAGCTGCGTCGCGTCCTTGGGGAAGTAGCCCCACGGGCCGGTCTCCATCACGGAGAAGCCGGCCTGGGCCATCTCCGCCAGCGCGGTGCGCCACGGGATCTGCTTCTCGTCCTCGGGGAACCACACGCCCCACTGGTCGGGGCACACCCCGATGGTGAGCTTGTCGAACGGCGCCTCGGGATTGCGGGAGCGGTCGGCCTGCGGGCCGGGGACGCCGTCGGGCGTGCTGGCGGGGCTGGTCATGGGTCTTCTCCTTCGAAGGCGGTGTGCGGCGGTGTGCGGCGGTGTGCGGTGCGGGCTGCGCGGCGGCGGTGTGGGCGGCCGACGCCGGCCGACCCGTCGGCCGCCGCCGGGCCGCCGCGCCCCGCCGAGGCCGGCTCAGTCGTGGGTCGGGAAGCTCATCGAGGACTCGACCGTCTCGTTCTGCGAGGGCCAGCGGGTGGTGACCGCCTTCTGGCGGGTGTAGAAGCCCACGCCCTCGGGACCGTGCGCGTGGTGCTCGCCGAACAGCGAGTCCTTCCAGCCGCCGAAGGAGTAGTAGCCCACCGGGGTGGGGATCGGCACGTTGATGCCGATCATGCCCACCTGGATCTCGTCCTCGAAGCGGCGCGCGTAGTGGCCGGAGTCGGTGAAGATCGCGGTGCCGTTGCCGAACGGCGAGGAGTTCACCAGCGCGATCGCCTCGTCGAAGTTGTTCACGTGCATCACCACGAGCACCGGGCCGAACACCTCGTCGGTGTAGGTGGGGTGGTCGGCGGCGAGATCGGTGATCACCGTAGGCCCCACGAAGTTGCCGCCCTCGAAGCCCTCGACCACCAGGCCGCGCCCGTCCACCAGGATCGTGGCGCCGGCGGCCTCGGCCTCGTCGGTCATGCGGACCACGCGGTCCTTGGCGTCGGGCGTGATCACGGGCGGCATGTCGGTGCCCTCGCGGTCGCCGGGGCCGACGACGAGCTTCTCGGCCTCGGCTGTGATCGCGGCGAGGAACGGCTCATGCGCATCGCCCACGGTCACCGCGACCGGGACGGCCATGCAGCGCTCGCCGGCGGAGCCGAAGGCGCCGGAGGCCACCTGGCCCGCGGCGAACTCGATGTTCGCATCCGGCATCACCACGGCGTGGTTGTTCGCGCCGCCGAGGGCCTGCACCCGCTTGCCGGCCGCGGAGGCGGTGGCGTGGACGTGCTGGGCGATCGGGGTGGAGCCCACGAAGGAGACGGCAGAGATCCCCTCGTGCTCGCACAGCGCGTCGACCACGGTCTTGCCGCCGTGCAGCACCTGGAACACGCCGTCCGGCAGCCCGGCCTCCTGGTACAGGCGGGCCACGATGTTCGAGGCCGACGGGTCGCGCTCGGACGGCTTGAGCACGAAGGCGTTGCCGGTCGCGATCGCGATCGGGTGCATCCAGAAGGGCACCATCGCCGGGAAGTTGAACGGGGTGATGCCGGCGACCACGCCGAGCGGCTGGCGCAGGGTGTGCGCGTCCACTCCGGTGGAGACGTCCTGGGTGAAGCCGCCCTTGAGGTCCTGGGTGATGGAGGTGGCGAACTCGAGGGTCTCCAGGCCGCGGGCGATCTCGCCCTTCGCGTCGGCGATCGTCTTGCCGTGCTCGCGGGTGATCACCTCGGCGATCTCATCCGTGTGCTCGATCATCAGCTGCCGCATCCGGTAGAGGATCTGCGTGCGCTTGGCCAGCGAGACCTTCGCCCACGTCTCCTGCGCGGCGACGGCGACCTGCACGGCACGGTCCACGGTGGCCTCGTCGGCCAGGCGCAGGGTGCCCACCTCGCCGCCGGTGGCGGGGTTCATGATCGGCTGGGTGGAGGCGGAGTCGCCGGCGTCCTCGCGGCCGTCGATCCAGTGCGTGATCTCGTATCCCATGGGTGTTCTCCTCGGGGTGGTGATGGGGGCGGCCGACGGGGCCGCGCGGTGGTGGGCGTTCGGGTCAGAGGTAGTGGCGCTGCCCCACGCGCTGGTTCTCGTAGACGGTGCGCGCCTCGCGGGTGGACTCGAGCGTGGAGACCTCGGAGACGGGCACGTCCCACCAGCCGTTGCCGGGCGGGTTCGGGCCGTACAGGTTCGTGTTCACCACGATCGCGGTGGCGGTCTCGGAGGCCTCGGCGCGGCGGTACGCCTCACGGAAGGCCTCGGTGTCGGAGACCTCCTGCACGTCGATGCCGTAGGAGCGGATGTTGGCGGGGATGTCCAGCGGGACCAGCCCGCCGTCCAGCAGGCCGGATTTCTCGTCGCGCATGCGGTACTTGGTGCCGAAGCGCTGGCTGCCGTGCGACTCGGAGAGC
Organism: Brachybacterium saurashtrense; assembly: GCF_003355475.1. Taxonomy (NCBI): domain Bacteria; kingdom Bacillati; phylum Actinomycetota; class Actinomycetes; order Micrococcales; family Dermabacteraceae; genus Brachybacterium; species Brachybacterium saurashtrense. The sequence goes on from NZ_CP031356.1 coordinate 3,230,237, forward strand.
GAGCCGATCGAGGACCAGCCGTGGTTCTGGAGGATCACCAGGATCACCTTCACCCGCTCGGAGACGATGGTGGCGATCTCCTGCGGCGCCATCTGGAAGGTGCCGTCGCCGATGATCGCGACCACCTCGGACTCCGGTGCGGCCATCTTCGCGCCCAGCGAGGCGGGCAGCTCGTAGCCCATGCAGGAGAAGCCGTACTCGAGGTGGTACTGCAGCGGCGAACGGGCCTTCCACAGCGCCTGCAGGTCGCCGGGCATGGAGCCGGCGGCGTTGATCACGATGTCCTGATCGCCCATCATCTCGTTGAGCGCGCCGAAGATCTCGGTCTGGGCGGGCAGCTCCTGATCGTGTGGGGCGAAGCAGGGGGCCACCAGCTCCTCCCACTCGGCGCGCAGGGCGCGGGCGCGGTCGACGTGCGCGGAGGGGGCCCCGTACTCGGCCAGCGCCTCGCGCAGGGCGTCGAGACCGGCGCGCGCATCGGCCACCACCATGGTCGCGGAGTGCTTGGCGGCGTCGAAGGCCTTGACGTTGAGGTTCACGAAGCGCACGTCCGCGTTCCGGAAGGCGGTGTGGGAGGCGGTGGTGAAGTCGGTGTAGCGGGTGCCCACGCCGATCACCACGTCGGCCTCCGCGGCGAGGTCGTTGGCGGCGTTGTTGCCGGTGGCGCCCACGCCGCCCACGCACAGCGGATGGTCGGCGCTGAGCGCGCCCTTGCCGGCCTGGGTGTCGAGCACGGGGATCGAGGTGGCGTCGGTGAACGCCGCCAGCGCCTCGCTCGCCTCGGAGTAGATCGCACCGCCGCCGGCGATCACCACGGGCCGCTGCGCGGAGCGGATCACCTCGACGGCGCGGTCGAGGGCGGCGGGCTCGGGCACCGGGCGGCCCACGTGCCAGGTGCGCTCGCGGAAGAACTCCAGCGGCCAGTCGAAGGCCTCGGCCTGGACGTCCTGCGGCAGGGAGAGGGTCACCGCGCCGGTCTCGGCGGGATCGGTGAGCACGCGCATGGCCTGCAGCGCGGCGGGGATCAGCTGCTCGGGCCGGGAGATGCGGTCGAAGTAGCGCGAGACGGGCCGGAAGGCGTCGTTGACGGAGACGTCCCCGCCGGTCTCGTCCTCGAGCTGCTGCAGCACCGGGTCGACGGCGCGGGTGGCGAAGATGTCGCTGGGCAGCAGCAGCACCGGGATGCGGTCGATCGTGGCCAGCGCCGCGCCGGTGACCATGTTGGTGGAGCCGGGGCCGATGGAGGCGGTGCAGGCGAAGGCCTGCATCCGGTTCTTCGTGCGGGCGTAGGCCACGGCCGTGTGCACCATGTTCTGCTCGTTGCGGGCCATGTGGAAGGGCATCGGCGCCTGGCCCTCGGCCGGCTCCAGGGCGTTCTGCAGCAGCGCCTGGCCGAGGCCGGCCACGTTGCCGTGGCCGAAGATCCCGAACGCGCCGGGGATGAGGCGGTCGCGCACCCCGTCCCGCTCGGAGTACTGGGCGGCCAGGAACCGCACCAGCGCCTGGCCGACGGTCAGGCGGACCGTGCCGGCGGGGCGGTCGCTCCGGTCGGGCGCCGTGGGGTTCTCGCTCATGCTGCCTCCGTTGTGCAGGCCCGCCGCGCGGGGGCGGGGCGTGGGTGGCACCGTCGGACGCGGTCCACTCGACGGTGAGTTCGTCAGCCCCCAGCATGGACCGCCCGTGGCGACATGTCAAGACAATGTCAGGACAAGATTCTCCGCGACGTTCGCCCTGTTCGGAGCGGTTTCGCCCGGCTCCAGCACGCCTCGAGGGCTTCCGGAGGGCCGAGATGCCGTGCTAGCTTGCCGCCAGGTTCGTACGGCGAAGCCCAAAAGACCGGACAAGCCAGCCAGTCGTTGCCGACGAAGCCTGACATATCGGGCGCTCCGGCGCCCCGCCGCACGTCAGCCGGCCGCACTCTGGCCGGCCGCACGTCAGCCTGCCGCACGCCCGCCGACTCGCACTCCGACGACGGGGTGCGGATCCCGGCCTCAGGAGGGGCCACCGCCCCGCCTTGGCGTCGGCCCGCTCGAGCCCCACCCGCACGCCGCCCCTCGTAGGTCGCTCCCCGCGAGCCCGTCCGCACACCGCTCCCGCGCACCGCGCGCCTCGCACGACCTCCCCAAAAGGATGTGCCCCATGGCCACCACCCCGCTCTCCGTCGCCGTGATCGGCGCCGGCATGGCCGGCCGCACCCACGCCAACGCCTGGCGCCAGGCCGGCACCGTCTACGACCTGGGGCTGCCGCCGGTGCGGCTGGCCGCGATCGCCGACGCCCACCTGCCCTTCGCGGAGGACGCCGCCGCGCACTACGGCTACGAGAAGGCCGTGGGCGACTGGCGCGACGTCGCCGAGGACGACTCCATCGACATCGTCTCCATCGTGGTGGGCAACGCCCTGCACCGCGAGATCGCCGAGGCGATGGCCGCCGCCGGCAAGCACGTGCTGTGCGAGAAGCCCCTGGCCGGCACCCTCGAGGACGCCGCGGCGATGGCCGAGCTCGAGCAGCGCCACCCCGACCTGGCGCTCGCCACCGGCTACACCTTCCGCCGCAACGCCGGAATCGCCATGCTCGCCAAGCTCGCCGCCGAGGGCGCGCTCGGCACGATCGCCCACCTCGACGCCCGCTACTGGACCGACTACGGCGCCGACGAGAACGTGCCGATGGCCTGGCGGTACAAGGGCCCCATGGGCTCGGGCGCGCTGGGCGACGTGGGCTCCCACCTGGTGGACTCCGCCGAGCTGATCCTCGGCCCGCTGGTGGAGGTCTCCGGCGCGCAGCTGGTGCAGACCATCACCGAACGGCCCGTCGCCTCGGACGCGGTCGCGGGAGGCCGCGGGGTCACCGCGAACGCCGACGCCCCCAAGGAGCCCGTGGAGAACGACGACGTCGCCACCTTCACCGCACGCTTCGCCTCCGGCGCGGCCGGCACCTTCTCCGTGTCCCGCGTGGCCCAGGGCCTGCCCAACTACAAGGCGCTGACCGTGCTGGGCACCGGTGGGACCGCCAGCTGGTCCCTGGACCGCACCGGCGAGATCCAGGTGGCGGACCGCACCTCCCCGGAGGGTCTGGGCGGTCTGCGCCAGGTGCTGGTCAACCCCGAGTTCCCCTACTTCGCGAACGGCTCTTCGATGGCCTTCGGCGGCGTGGGCCTGAACCAGATCGAGCAGTTCACCTACCAGGCCCACGCCTTCCTGCAGCAGGTCGCCGGCATCACCGAGAACGCGCTGCCGCGCTGCGCGAGCTTCGCCGACGGCTACCGTCAGATGCGGATCCTCGACGCCGTGGCCCGCTCGGCCGCCGCCGGGGGCGCCGCGATCACCCTCGACTGAGGCCGACGGGGCGGGCCGCGGCCGCCGTGCGTGTCGGCCGCCGCTCCCGTCGGCCGCTCGCACGCCGACCCGCTCGCCCGCTCGACCCCATCGCCCGCCCGTCGCGCCCACCCATCCCGATACGCGGCGCAACTGTCGGATTCCGAGCCACTTTCGGCGCGGATCTGGTTCAGAATCCGGCACTTCGCACTTCGCACTTCGCACTTCGCACTTCGCACTTCGCACTTCGCACTTCGCACTTCGCACTCCACCTCGTCTCCGCCGCCGACCCGTCGGCGGCACACCCCGAAAGGGCCCCCGCCATGGCACTCACCTACGGCGCCTACACCGCCTGCCTGCAGGGCCGCACGCTCGAGGAGGCGCTGGACGTCCTCGCCGCCGCCGGGCTCTCCGGCGCGGAGATCAACACCGGCGGTTTCATCCCCGCCCCGCACGCCCCCGTGGACCTGCTGCTGGCCAGCGAGCGGGCGCGCACCGACTACCTGCGGATCTTCAAGGAGCGCGGCATCGCGCTCACCGGTCTGACCGTCTCCGGCAACCCGCTCTCGCCCCTGCCCACCGAGGGCCTGCCGCGCGCCCACGACCTGCGCCGCACCATCGAGCTGGCCGGGAAGCTCGGCGTGCGCGACGTGGTGGCGATGTCCGGCACCCCTGGCACCGACGCGGGCGCCCGCTACCCGGCGTGGATCGTGAACCCCTGGAACGGCATCGACCTCGAGATCCTTGAGTACCAGTGGTCCGTGGCGGTGCCCTTCTGGAAGGAGATCGACGCCCTCGCCCGGGAGCACGACGTGCAGGTGGCGCTCGAGATGCACCCGCGCAACCTGGTGTTCTCCCCGCTCACCTTCGAGCAGTTCGCCCAGCGGGTGGAGCCCACGAACATCGGCGTGAACCTCGACCCCTCGCACCTGTACTGGCAGCAGATGGACCCTATCGCCTGCATCGAGCGGCTCGGCCGGCACATCACCCACGTGCACGCCAAGGACACCGCCGTGCTGCCCGGCGCGGCCCTGCGCGGCGTGCTGGACACCGTCTTCGGCCCGGTGCCGGAGGATCCCGCGCAGCGCACCCCCACCGGCATCGGCCACTACTGCTCCACCTGGCCCGAGGACCCGGCCTGGCGCTTCGTGGCGCTCGGCGAGGGGCACACCCCCGGCCAGACGCACGACGTCGACTACTGGGCGAGCGTGCTCGCGGCGCTGGCCGCCGTGAACCCCGCGCTGAACGTCAACATCGAGCACGAGGACGCCGCCTACTCGCAGGTGGACGGCCTCGAGCGCGGCGCCCGCACCCTGCTGGCCGCCGCCGAGCGCGCCGGCGTCTGAACCGGCGCGAGCGCTCGGGGCGTCCGGCGCGCTCGCGCCGCGCACGTCGCACAGCGCGGCCTGCGCCGCCCCGCGCGTCCACGCACCCGGCGCGTCCGCGCAGCCCGCACCCCCACCCCACCCTCACCCCACCCCTCCAGAAGGAGCCCGTCATGCCCCTCGTCCGCATCACTCAGCAGGACGTCCGCACCCCCGAGCAGTCACGGCAGCTGGCCGACATCGTCCAGGACGTCATGCTCGAGCACTTCAACGCCCCGCCCGGGGACCGCTACCAGATCCTCGAGACCCACCCCGCGGGCGCGATCATCGCCGAGGACACCGGTCTCGGCATCGAGCGCAGCGACGGCGTGGTGATCATCCAGGTCACCCAGCAGGGTCGCAGCACCGAGCAGAAGGAGGCGATCTACGCCGCCCTCGCCGAGCGTCTGGGTGCCGCGGAGCTGGTGCGCCCCGAGGACCTCATCATCTCCGTGGTCCACAACGACCGCGAGGACTGGTCCTTCGGGTACGGCCGCGCGCAGTTCCTCACCGGCGAGCTCTGACCGCCCTCGGCGGGCCGTCGGCGCACGTCGACGGCCCGCCCCACCGGCCGGCACCAGGCCGCCCGGCCCGCCCCGTCGGCCGGCTCGGCGCCGCCCCACACCCACCTCACACCCCTTCCGAACAATCTTCAGGATATGTCTGGACAAAGACGGGGCCCCATGTGATCATGGGAGCATCCCCGGACCGCCGGCCACCGTCGCCCACGGCAGCAGTCGCCTTCGGCACCGACTCAGGTTCTCAACGCAGGGAGGCATGGAGACCCATGGCAGCAGACCTCGACATCATCACGTTCGGCCGCAGCGGCGTGGACATCTATCCGCTGGAGATCGAGAAGGGCCTCGAGGACATCCACAGCTTCGGCAAGTTCCTCGGCGGCAGCCCGATGAACGTGGCCGTCGCCGCGGCTCGTCTCGGCCATCGCCCCGGCGTGATCACCGGCGTGGGGCAGGACCCCTTCGGCCGGTACGTGGTCAAGGAGATGGAGCGGCTCGGCGTGGACAGCCGCTTCGTGGTCGAGAACGACCGCCTCAACACCCCGATCACCCTGTGCGAGATCTTCCCGCCGGACGATTTCCCGCTCTACTTCTACCGCCAGCCCTCCGCGCCGGATCTGCAGGTCGCCCCCGAGCACCTCGATCTCGACGCCCTCCGCGAGGTGCCGCTGTTCTGGTTCTCCGGCACCGGGCTGTCCGAGGAGCCCAGCCGCGCCGCGCACCTCGCGGCCCTCGAGGCCCGAGGCCGCACCGCCCACACCGTCTTCGACCTCGACTACCGGCCCATGTTCTGGTCCAGCGTGGAGGAGGCCCGCGAGCAGTACCGCGAGGCGCTGAAGCACACCACCGTCGCCGTGGGCAACAAGGAGGAGTGCCAGGTCGCGGTGGGGGAGACCGAGCCCGAGCGCGCGGCGGACGCCCTGCTCGAGGCCGGCGTGCAGCTCGCGATCGTCAAGCAGGGCCCCAAGGGCGTGCTCGGCAAGACCGCCGACGAGCGCGTGGAGGTGGCCCCGAACATGATCCAGGTGATCAACGGCCTCGGCGCCGGCGACAGCTTCGGCGGCTCCCTGTGCCACGGCCTCCTGGCCGGCCAGGACCTGGAGACCATCCTCACCCGCTGCAACGCGGCCGGCGCGATCGTCACCAGCCGCCTGGAGTGCTCCACCGCGATGCCCACCGGCGAGGAGATCGACCTCATGATCGCCGGCGGCGACCCCAACCACGGGCAGACCGTCGAGGAGATGCTCACCGCGCTGCGCAGTCGCGGCACCGTCCAGGCAGGAGCCAGCGCATGAGCGCCACCGCCACCGATTCCTTCGTCTCCTCCTACGAGGAGGTCACCCGGGTGCGGATCGAGGATCCGGGCCGGTTCGCCCGCCTCGCCGCCGCCCGGACGCGCCGCACCGTCGCCGACACCGACGGCACGATGATGATCATCGCCGCCGACCACCCGGCCCGCGGAGCCCTCGGCGTGGGAGCCCGCGGCCAGGCGATGGCCTCCCGCACCGAGCTGCTGGACCGCATGCGCGAGGCGCTCGCCGTGCCCGGCGTGGACGGCGTGCTGGGCACCGCGGACATCCTCGAGGACCTGCTGGTCATGGGTGCGCTTGAGGACAAGATCGTGTTCGCCTCGATGAACCGCGGCGGCCTGCAGGGCGGATCCTGGGAGATCGAGGACCGCTTCACCGCCTACGACGCCGCCTCCATCAAGCAGGCCGGCTTCGACGGCGGGAAGATGCTCACCCGCATCGACCTCGAGGACGACCGCACCTCCTTCATCCTCGAGGCGAGCGCGCAGGCCGTCACCGACCTCGCCCGCCACGAGCTGATCGCGATGGTGGAGCCGTTCATGTCCTCCCGGCCCGGCGGGCCGGGCACGAAGGTGGTCAACGACCTCTCCCCGGAAGCCGTCATCCAGTCCATCCACATCGCGCAGGGCCTCGGCGCCACCAGCGCCTACACCTGGCTGAAGCTGCCGGCGGTGGAGGACATGGAGCGCGTCATGGACGCCACCACCATGCCCACCCTGATCCTCGGCGGCGATCCGGCCGACGACGACCCGGAGACGCTGCGCGCCTCCTGGGGCAGGGCCCTGGCCCGGCCGAACGTCCGCGGACTGGTCGTGGGCCGCACCCTGCTGTACCCGGCGGGGGACGATGTCGCCGCGGCCGTGAGCGCCTCGGTGGACATGCTCCGCAGCGTGTCCTGACCCCGATCCGCGACCACCACCCGCTCGAGACGAGGAGAGAGTCCATGTCCAGCACGACCACCGGCGAGTTCCACCTGCCGGCCGGCTCCACCGGCCGCGGGAACTACGAGACGATCATCGACCCCGGCGCCCGCGAGGGCTGGGTCCACACCGGACTGCGCGTCCTCGCCCTCGCTCCGGGCGGCAGCGAGGTGGTCACGGCGAACGGCGTCGAGGCGATGGTGGTGCCGCTGAACGGGGCGTGCGACGTCTCCGTCGGCGGCGAGTCCTACGCGCTGCGCGGCCGCACGGACGTGTTCGCCTCCGCGACCGACGTGCTCTACGTGCCCGTGGGCTCCCAGCTCACGCTCTCCTCGCCCGGCGGCGGCCGCTTCGCGCTCGCCACCGCGGTGGCCACTGGGAACCATTCCGTCACGCTGATCCGTGCGGAGGACGTGCCGGTGGAGATCCGCGGCGGCGGCACCATGACCCGCAAGGTGCGCAACTTCGGCGCCGTGGGCGCGTTCGACGGCATGGACTCCCTGATCGCCTGCGAGGTCATCACCCCCGGCGGCAACTGGTCCAGCTACCCCGCGCACAAGCACGACGAGACGATCGACGACGGCGAGCATCGTGAGAGCGAGCTCGAGGAGATCTACTACTACGAGATCCAGGACGGTCCGGCCGGGCCCGGCTTCGGCTACCACCAGACCACCGCCAGCGGCGAGGACCGCCCGATCGACGTGCTCACCGAGGTGCGCACCGGCGACACCGTGCTGGTGCCCCACGGCTGGCACGGCCCCTGCGCCGCCGCCCCCGGCCACGACATGTACTACCTCAACGTGATGGCCGGCCCCGAAGTGGAGCGGGCCTGGAACATCACCGACCACCCCGCGCAGACCTGGGTGCGCGGCACCTGGGAGGCGGCCGGGACCGACCCCCGGCTCACCGCCGACTGACACCGACCCACCGGCACCGGCCCCGACCGAGGACGGCCCGCACCCCACCGCACGCCCCTCGTCACGAAGGAGAGACGATCATGACCTCAGCAGCACAGGACACCGCCCCCGCAGACCTCCGCGTGGGTGTGATTGGCGTGGGCCAGATGGGCGCCGACCACGTGGCCCGGATCAGCCGGCGCATCAAGGGTGCCCGCGTCAGCGTGGTCACCGACTACTTCCGCGACAAGGCCGAGGAGGTCGCCGCGACCGCCCCCGGCTGCCGCGTGGTGGACAGCCCCGAGGAGCTCATCGCCGCCGACGACGTCGACGCCGTGCTGATCGCCAGCCCCGGCACGTTCCACCGTGACCAGGCCATCGCCTGCATCGAGGCGGGCAAGCCGGTGCTGTGCGAGAAGCCGCTGGCGATGAACCCCGAGGACGCCTACGCCGTGGTCGAGGCGGAGAAGGCCGGCGGCGCCCCGCTGGTCTCCCTCGGCTTCATGCGCCGCTTCGACGCCGGCTACGCCGACCTCAAGGACGCGATCGCCGGCGGCGAGCTGGGGCAGATCAGCATGCTGCACTGCAAGCACCGCAACGCCACCACCCTGCCCGGCTTCTCGGACACGATGATGGTCTACGACTCGGCCGTCCACGAGGTCGACGCGATCCACTACTTCCTCGAGGAGGAGATCGAGGCGGTGCAGGTGGTGTTCCCGACCCCCGGCCCGCGGGCCGACGAGGGCCAGCACGATCCGATGCTGCTGCTGTTCCGCACCGCCTCCGGCGTGATCGTCACCGACGAGCTGTACGTCAACACCGACGCCGGCTACGAGGTGCGCACCGAGGCGATCGGCTCGAAGGGCATCGCCACCATCGGCCTCGAGTCCGGCCGGGTCACCACCCACCTCGCGGGCGCCCGCTGGGGCGGCGCGATCCCGAAGGACTTCCGGCCCCGCTTCATCGACGCCTACGACGCCGAGGTCCAGGCCTGGGTGGCCGCCGTGCAGGACGGCACCAACATCGCCGAGCGCTCGGCCACCTCCTGGGACGGCTACCTGGGCGCCGCCGCCTGCCAGGCCGCCGAGAAGGCCCTGACGGCCGACGGCTTCGTCCCGGTCACCACCCGGCCCCGGCCCTGAGCGTCTGACCGGCCCCGTCGGCCGACGCGAGCAGGCTCGGCGACCGGCGGACCCCGTCGGCCGACGATCCCCACGCGGAGACGTCCGCCCCCCCCCTCCCGGGGGCGGGCACCCCCGAATCCACCCTCGGCGCGGACCCTCGCGGTCCCTGCCTGCCTTCGCTCACCCATTTTCCGACTGACAATGGAGTCGACATGTCACACAGTCCCGTCCCCCCGGTCTCACCGGGCACCACACAGCTCCCGCCGCTGACCGCCGGCCCCTACCGGCGGCGCCTGGGCCGGGTGGCGCTGATCGCCACCCTGGGCGGCCTGCTCTTCGGCTACGACACCAGCGTGATCAACGGCGCCGGCGGCTTCATGTCCGAGGACCTGGGGCTCAGCCCCCTCGGCCTCGGCGTGGCCGTGAGCGCGCTGCTGTTCGCCAGCGCCGTGGGCGCCCTCACCGGCGGCCGGATCTCCGACGCGATCGGCCGGCGCACCACCATCCTCATCATGGCCGTGCTGTTCATCGTGGGCGTCGCCCTGGTGGTCACGGCGCCCGGCCTCACCCTGGTCGTCGCCGGACGCATCGTCCTGGGCCTCGCCGTGGGCACCGCCTCCGTGGTGGTGCCGGTGTTCCTCGCCGAACTCGCCCCCTACGAGATCCGCGGCTCCCTGGCCGGGCGCAACGAGTTCATGATCGTGCTGGGGCAGCTGCTCGCGATCATCATGAACGCGATCATCGGCAACCTCTGGGGCGAGCAGTTCCCCGGGGTGTGGCGCGCGATGTTCCTGCTCGCCGCGGTCCCCGCGGTGTTCCTGCTGGTGGGCATGCTGCGGATGCCGGAGTCGCCCCGCTGGCTGCTGGACAAGGGCAGGCGCGACGAGGCGCTCGAGATCCTCACGAGGCTGCGTCCCGAGAACCGGGCCGAGCCCGAGCTGGAGGACATCGCCCGAGCCCGCCACGCCGAGTCGCAGCGTGTCTCGATGGACCTCAAGAGCATCCTGCGCAACAAGAACCTCGTGAAGATCGTGCTGATCGGCTGCGGCCTGGGCATCTTCCAGCAGACCACCGGCATCAACGCCATCCAGTACTACGGCGAGCGGGTGCTCGAGGTGGCCGGCTTCGCCCGCGGCGGCGCCCTCATCGCCAGCATCGCCCCCGCCACCATCTCCGTGGTCGCGGCCGTGGTCGCGCTGCAGATGATGGACCGCGTGAGCCGCCGCAAGACCTTCCTGTGGGGCTACGGCCTGGTCTCCGGCTTCCACGTGCTGATCGGCGCCACGGCCCAGCTGATGCCGGAGACCGACGCGAAGCCGTTCGTGCTGCTGGCGCTGATCACCGCGTTCGTGGGCTCCATGCAGCTGTGCCTGAACGTGGCCACCTGGGTGACGCTCTCGGAGATCTTCCCGCAGAAGATGCGCGCCTTCGGCATGGGCATCAGCGTGTTCATCCTCTGGATGACCAACTCGATCCTGGGGCTGTTCTTCCCCACCATCATCGCGGCCCTGGGGCTGTCCTCCACGTTCTTCGTGTTCGCCGGCCTGAACGTGGTGGCCTTCCTGTTCGTGCTCAGGTGGGTGCCCGAGACCCGTGGCCGCACCCTCGAGCAGCTCGAGGAGGACGTCACCACCGGCGAGATCTACCTGCCCCGCGCCTCCCGCGCGGAGGCCCGCTCCGACAAGAGCTGACCCTCGCCGCAGAGCCCGGGACCGGACACGCTCCGGTCCCGGGCCGTATATTTGTCCAGACCAATGCACGGCGACGAAGGAGTGCACCATGGCCACGATCCCTCCCGAGGGGACGCTCGTCCGGATCGAGGTGGACAGGTCCTCGTCGACTCCGCTCTACCTGCAGCTGGCCAGCGGGATCGAGGAGGCCATCCGCGGCGGGGATCTGCCGGCGGGCAGCCGGCTGGAGAACGAGCTGGCGCTCGCGAAGCGGCTGGGGCTCTCCCGCCCCACGGTGCGCCAGGGCATCCAGGAGCTGGTGGACAAGGGCATGCTGGTGCGCAAGCGCGGCGTGGGCACCCAGGTGGTGCAGGCGCCGGTGAGCCGCCAGGTGGCGCTGACCTCGCTGTACGACGATCTGCGCACCGCCGGCAAGGAGCCGCGCACCGAGGTGGTGGAGTACCGCATCGGCCGCCCCTCGGCGGAGGCCGTGAGCCGCCTGCAGCTGGGCGCGGGCGAGCAGGTGCTGGACCTGATCCGGGTGCGCTACGCGGACGGCGAGCCGCTGGCGGTGCTGCGCAACACGATCCCCGAGAGGATCGCGCCCTCGCGCGAGGCGCTCGCCGCCTCGGGCCTGTACGCCTGCCTGCGGGACATCGGCGTCGCCACCGTGCTGGCCCACGAGCGGATCGGCGCCACCGTCGCCGACGAGGAGCTCTCCGAGCTGCTCGAGGAGCAGGTGGGCGCGCCGCTGCTCACCATGGAGCGGAAGTCCTTCGCGAACGACGGCACCGTGGTGGAGTACGGCAACCACGTCTACCGCGCCTCGCGGTACTCCTTCGAGGTGACGCTGGTCGACTCCTGAGGGGCGCGGACGGCTGCGGCCGCGGCGGCGCCGGCAGAACTGTGCGGATATGAACCACTTCTGGCACGGAAGTGGTTCATATCCGCACAGTTCTCGGGGCGGGCCGGGCGCAGCGCGGGCCGGGCGCAGGGCGGGTCGGGCGCAGGGCGGGTCGGGCGCAGGGCGGGTCGGGCGCAGGGCGGGTCGGGCGCAGGACGGGCCGGGCGCCCCGGCGACCCCGCCGCAGGTCAGGCCGCGGCGCGGCGGAGCTTCGCGAACATGTCCTCGAGCAGGTAGCGGCCGTCGTACATCTCGCACACCCGCACGGTGCCGCCGGTGCCGGGAAGCAGCCCGCCCTCGACGCCGAAGGTGGGAGCGGGCCGGGTGCGGAACAGACCGCCCAGCGGGTTCAGCATCAGGCCGACGGCGGGGGAGTCGCCCAGCGCCCGGTGCTCGATCGGGCCCTGATGCCAGGTCGCGTTCCACTCGATGAGCTGGTCCACGAGGTAGCGGCCCAGCGCGCCGCAGGGCGCCACCTTCTCCTCGAGCTCCGCGTAGCCGACGGAGGTCATCACGTACGCGGTGCGCGGCACCTGCCAGATCGTCATGCCGGAGCGGAACACCACGTTCGCGGCGGCGATGTCGTTGCCGAGGTTGAACTCGCAGCGCTCCCCGGGCTCGCGCACGTCGTAGCCGGGCCCGCCGATCCAGATCACGGTGGTGTCGGTGCGCGCGATCGTGGGGTCCAGCAGCAGCGCGGAGGCCATGTCGGTGAGCGGGCCGAGGAACGCGATCCGCAGCGGCCCGGCGTCCTGCCGGTGCGCCTCCTCGAGAATGAGGCGGGCCCCGGGGGAGTCGACGGGCGTGGCCTCGTCCGGCAGCGCGGCGGCGGCGCCGTTCTCGACCCGCACGTCCTCCCGCCCCATGAGATCCAGCAGGCGGTCGATCTCGGCGCGGCTGTCGAGCATGCTCGTGGTGGAGCGGTGCTCCCCGAAGTGGGCGGCGATCAGGCCGCGCATGTCCAGGGTCTCGGAGAGCAGGGCGTGGACGATCGCGAACTGGTCGTCGGCCTCGTTCTTCGCATCGGTGTTCAGGATGACCCGCAGCGTGCGGGGCGCGGACGGAGGCTGCGAGGCGGCGGGCGGCTGTGGGACGGCGGTGGTCACAGGGTCCTCCAGGAGACGGGATCGAGGTGGAGCGGGGCACGGGCGTCCGGCACGTGCACGCGGCGCGGCCGCGAGGCGAGGTTCGCGAGCAGGAGGGTGCGGCCGTCACCGATCGCCCAGACGAGGCCGTCGACGGAGCGCCCGGTGAGCAGCGCGTTCTCCGCCCGACCCAGTGCGGCGAGCGGCGCGGGCACCTGCTCATAGGTGAGGGAGGCGATTCCGGGGACGGACAGCGCGGCGGCGCTCGCCACGGTCCACGCCTCGTGCAGCGCGGTGCCGGCGCGGGGATCGGCCGGCGGGGCCGGTGCAGGCACGGGCTGCGGGCTGGTCGCGACGTTCGCGAACCGCGGCCGCAGCGAGATCGGGCCGACGTGCACCGGCAGCCCCGGCGCGCGGGCCGTGACCTGCTCGGCGAGCAGGCGCTGCATCGCGACCGCCTCGAGCAGCTGCTCGGTCTCCAGGGTGTGGAACAGCGGCGTGGTCGCGAACGCGAGGGCCGACGGCTCGGCGGCGAACACGGTGTCCCACTCCCGGTTCAGCTCCGTGAAGTGCGAGCGGGCCCCGGCGACCACCGGGAGGCCGGCGGGCACCACGGCGCGCAGCGCGGCGTCGAGCTCCGGCGTGGTGACGTGCCGGGCGGCATCGGCGATCCCGACGAAGCGCGGCCTCGCGCCGCCCGCGACCGCCGCTCGGAGGCGGCGTCCCAGCTCCGCGAGGGCCGACGGGTCCGCGGGGGAGGGGCAGGCGATCCAGAGCGCGAGGTCAGGATGCGCTTCGAGCGCGGTGTCCAGGCGCTGCGGCCAGTCCGGATCGGCCAGCTCGAGGTTCAGGTGGCCGGTGCCGATCGCGGGCACGGCGCCGCCGCGATGCCACGTCAGCTCCTCGCCAGGCGCGGGCTCGGCGACCGGAGCGGGGTCGGCGGCGGGGCCCGGCTCCGCGGCCGACGGCGCGGCGCTCGCCGGCGCGGCCTGCGACGACGCGCCGACCTCGTCGGCCGACGGCGACGCGGTGAGCACGAGGGACTGCCCCACGTGCTCCCCGGCCGCGAGCGTGTACGGGAAGGGCAGGTCCAGCGGGCGGGAGTACGTCTTGTAGGAGGCGTCGGTCCAGTTGCGCTGGTCCTCCATCTCGAACACGTCGCCCTCGAGCGCGAGGCGCAGGGCGAATCCGCCGGCCTCCCCAGCGGGGGTGCCCGATTCCCAGGCGAGGCCCGCGATGTCGCGCGCCGGCTGGTGCGGGCTGACCTGCTGGGGGAACGCGAGCGCGGAGGTGGCGCCGTCCGGGTGTGTGACCTGCAGGGGCGTTCCGGCGAGGTGCGGAGGGTGCAGCACCACCAGGCCCACCCGGTTGGTGGGGGAGGCGCCGAGCGCCTCGAGATCCAGGTTGATCCGCAGGGAGTCCCCGTCGGCCGCGACGCGGAGCGAGCCCGCGAGGTCGAGGCCGAGGTCGTGGATCCGCAGGTCGAGCGTGAGGGAGTCGCCGTCGACCGTGACCGCGACCTCCCGCGGCCAGGCCGTCGCCCAGTCCACGTCCCGGGCCACCGCGCGCACGGCGCGCAGCACCACGTGGCCGTCGCAGCGCACGTCGGCCAGCTCATCCCCGCGCACCTCGAGCGACCAGCGCCCGGAGGCCCAGCGGCCCCCGGCGGAGGCGCCGTCGGCCGGGACCTCCTGGGCGGCGTGAGCGGTGTCGGCGGACCGCTCGGCGGGAGCAGTACCGGGGGAGGTGGGCCAAACGGAGGGAACGGCGCCGGGGGAGGCGGGCCCGGAGGCGCCGACGCGGGGTTGCCGGGCGTCCGCGGTGCTCACACCGAGGTCATGCCGCCGTCGACGCGGAACAGCGCGCCGGTGGCGAAGGCGGCGTCGTCGCTGGCGAGGAACACCATGATCCCCTCGACGTCGGCCGGGGTGCCGGGACGGCCCATCGGGATCCGGCCGATGATCGCTCCCCGCTCGGCCGGGTCGTCGGAGATCGTCGTGACCAGCGGTGTCTCGGTATAGCCGGGGACCACGGCGTTCACGCGGATGCCATCGGCCGCGTAGGCGGCGGCGACGGTGCGGGCGAGGCCGTGGATCCCGGCCTTGGTGGTCGCATAGGAGGTGAAGTCGTTGCCCTCGCCGGTCAGGCCCGTGGGGGAGCCGGTGAGGATGATCGAGCCGCCGCCGGCGGCGAGCATCGCGCGCACGGCGTGCTTCACGGTGAGCATGGTGCCGGTGAGGTTCACGTCCACGGTGCGCTGCCAGACGGCGAGGTCGAGCTCGGCGATCTTCGCGTCCTGGCCGAACAGCTGCACGCCGGCGTTCGCGACCACCACGTCCGGGCTCCAGCCGGATGCGGCGAGCTCCGCGAACCCGGCCTTGACCGAGGGCTCGGAGGAGATGTCGACGGTGAGCGGGAGGGTGGCGCCCTCGCCGAGCTCCGCGGTGAGAGCGCGGGCGGCGGCCCGGGCGGCGTCGGCGTCGCGGTCGGCGATCACCACGCGGGCACCCTCCCGGGCGAAGCGAGTGGCCACGGCCAGGCCGATGCCGGAGGCGGCGCCGGTGACGAGAGCGGTGCGGGAGGCGAGACGAGACATCGTTGGGTCATCCGTTCACGAGGGGATGGACGCAGTGTGCCAACCGGTTGACCGGATGGCAAGGGGGTGGTGGACAGGTGGTGGACCACGAGTGCTCCCGCCCGGCGTACTCTGCCGGGGCGCAGCCGTTCCGCGCGGGCACCCTCGCGACTAGCCTGGGCCCGAGCCCCCGCGATGCCGCGGGGCCGCGACCAAGAGGATCCGCCATGTCCGAGAACGCTGCCTCCCAGAACTCCGGCGCGGACGGCGCCGATGCGGCCGACGCCCCCGACCAGAACTGGTCCACCGGCCGCCCCGTCCACTTCGAGATTCAGGCCGCCGACCCGCAGCGCGCGGTCGCGTTCTACACCTCCGTGTTCGGCTGGACCACGGAGGACTGGTCCGAGTTCGCGGGCATGCCGTACTTCGGGCTGAGCACGGGCAGCGGCCCCGGCATCGACGGCGCGATCCTGGGCCGCCCCGGCGGGGAGAACGCCGAGGTGGGCGGGCCGGTGATGGGCGCCGTGCTCACCATGGGCGTCGCCGACTTCGACGAGACGGCGGAGAAGATCACCGCCGCCGGAGGCACCGTCGCGCTGCCGAAGTACGCGCTGCCGGGCATGGCCTGGCAGGGCTACTTCCACGACACCGAGAACAACGTCTTCGGCCTCCACCAGCCCGACCCTGAAGCGAAGTGACCCCCGGCGCGGACCGACGGTGAGGCCAGTCGTCTCCGACGGTCCGCGTCCTCGCCCGTCCTCTCAGGCGCCACCCCCGCGGCGCACGTCCGCCGTGGTCGGCGCCGGGATCTCCGCGTCGAAGGGGATCATCGGCCGGTCGATCCGGGAGTGGCCGAGCCGCAGCAGGTCCTGGTCCACGCCGCCCGGGGTCAGGGCCAGCAGCCAGTCCGCAGCAGACTCGTACTGGTCCGGCTCGAGGTAGCCCATCTTCACGGTGACCACGTCGAACCCGGTCATCGACAGGCCCAGCCGGGCGAACATCCCGTGCGTCGCCCACTGGGAGCGGCGCCCCGTGACCACCACGGTCAGCCCGGTCCGCGCCGCGCCCTCCAGAGCGACGGGCGCGCCCGCTGCGTCGGCCGATGCAGTCTCGACGTCCAGCACCCGCAGTGCCGCCGCGCGGCCCGTCGGCCCCGACTCGTCCAGCGCCGCGACCTCGACCGCGAGCGGCACCGGCCCCGGCTCCCGGGCATCGATTCGGCCGCCCACCTGCACCGCGAGCCGCCCGCCGACGCCCGCCTCCCAGGCCGCGTCGGCCGTCGCGGGGTCCACGAGCGAGACCATCAGGGCGCTCACCTCGTCGGCGCGGATCTCGGACCGTGCGGCGAGGCGGGCAAGGCAGTACGTCGTGTCGTCGGCCCCGCCGGCGCCGGGGTTGTCCCCGGAGTCGGAGATCCAGAACGGGCGGGCGTCCGACGCGATCGCCTGCTCGAGGCACTCGTCGAAGGCGCCGGTGGGGGCGACGAACTCGAACTCGTGCCGCGCCTCCCACAGGGCGGTAGAGAGCTCGAGCGCCGCCTCCTCGACAGCCTCGGCGCCGTCGCCGACAGCGACGATCGCGGCCTGGCAGCGCGGCTGGTCCGCCCAGGCGAACCCGATCCAGCAGGACACGTCGGTGACGCCGTCGCGCGCGGTGAGCTCGGGGATCCTGGCGTACAGCGACCGGGCCGGTTCGATGCGGGTGGAGGTCTTCTCGCCGGGCAGCAGGATCGGCACGTGCACCAGCGCCTTGTGCGGCCGCGCCCCGCCATCCCGCACCCGCGCGGCTGCGGCGACCAGGTCTCGCAGGCCCCGCTCGCGGGTCTCCCACGCGTCGATGTGCGGGGCGTGGCGGTAGCAGGTGAGCAGGTCACAGGCCTCGAACAGGGTGTGGGAGACGTTGCCGTGCAGGTCCATCGCGGTGCCCACCACCACGTCCGGCCCGATCGCGGCGCGGATCGCGGTGATCAGGTCTCCCTCGGCGTCGTCCAGGCCCACCACGCTCATCGCGCCGTGGATGTCGAAGAAGAACCCGTCCAGCGGCACCTCGGCATGCGCGGCGGCGAGGCCGTCCACGATCTCCGCCTTCCAGCCCTCGTAGACCTCGCGCTCCACCTGCCCGCCGGGCAGGGCCCGTGCGTGCAGCACGCCCACGAACTCCGCCGAGTCCCGCAGCGCCCGGCCCTGCGCGGAGCCGTCGGTGAAGAACGGGAAGCGTTCCAGGATCTCCTCCGTGCCGCGCCGCACCTCGAAATCGGCCGCGCCGGAGCGGTACGGGGTGAAGGTCGAGGACTCGATCGCGATCCCGGCGAGGGCGAGGCGTGGGCGGGCGGGCGAGGACTGCGGAGAGGCAGACATGGGGGCTCCGAACGGCTTAAGCGATTGATAGCGTGGCGTCATCCTCGCACCCGGTCGGGCCGGGCCGCCAGGCCCCGGCGGCTCCGTCGGCCGGCCGTCGACGAGGACCGCATCGGGGACGAGGACGCCCCATGATCAGCTTCGAGGACCGCCACGGCCCCGCGGACGCCGCCCCCGCCTCCGCCTACCCGGATCTCGCCGTCCCGGACTGGTACCGCGACGCGAAGCTGGGCGTGTTCGTGCACTGGGGCCTGTACTCCGTGCCCGCCTGGGCCGACGTGCTGGACCGCAGCGACGTCACCGCGGAGACCGCCTACGCCCGCCACCAGTACGCCGAGTGGTACGCGAACACTGTGCGCATCGAGGGCAGCCCCACCCGGGACCGGCACGAGCGGCTCTACGGCGTGGGCCACCGCTACGAGGACTTCGCGGACCAGTGGCGCCCGGAGGCCGGCGCCGCCGAGGGGATCACCGCGCTCGCCGCCCGCGCCGGCGCCCGCTACCTCGTGCCCACCACCAAGCATCACGACGGCTTCTGCCTGTGGGACTCCGCCACCACGCCGTTCACCGCCGCCCGGCGCGGGCCCGGCCGCGACCTGATCGCCGAGTTCGCCGCCGCCGCACGCGCCGAGGGGCTGCGCCTCGGGCTCTACTACTCCGGCGCGCTGGACTGGCACGTCAGCGACTTCCCACCGATGACCTCGCACGGCGACCTCTTCGCGCTGCGCCGCAACGACCCCGCCTTCGCCGCCTACGCCGCCGCGCAGCTGCGCGAACTCGTCGAGCGCTTCGCCCCCGACCTGCTGTGGAACGACATCGACTGGCCCGACGCCGGCAAGCACCCCGGCCCCGACTCGCTCGTGCAGCTGCTGACCGAGCACCTCGCCGCCGTCCCGGACGGCCTGGTCAACGACCGCTGGGGCGTGCCCGCCCACGGCGTCCTCACCCGCGAGTACCAGGACATCGACACCGTGCAGGACGAGCCCTTCGAGGCGACCCGCGGCCTGGGCCTCTCCTTCGGGTACAACGCCGACGAATCCGCCGCCCACGCCCTGGACGGCGCGGCGCTGATCCGCCTGCTGGTGGACGTAGTCTCGAAGAACGGGAACCTGCTGATCAACGTGGGGCCGCGGGCCGACGGGTCGGTGCCGCCGCTGCAGTCCGCGGCGCTCGAGCAGCTGGGGGAGTGGCTCGCCGTGCACGGGGACGCGCTCTATGGCACCCGGCCCTGGTTCCACGAGGCGGTGCGGGTGCCGCCCGAGGGGGTGCGCTTCACGCGCGGGATGGCGGACGACAGGGGAGAGGTGCTGCACGCCCTGCTGCTGGACCCCGCCGCCGGGCCGGTGACGCTGGATGCGCCGGTGAGCGCCGCGGTGCGGGAGATCGCCCAGGTCGCCGGCGGTGCGGGCGAGAGGATCGTGCTCGATCCGGGTGCGTCGCAGGGCCCGGTCGCCGTGCAGTCGTTCGCTCTGCGGCCAGGCGTCGAGGGCGGCTGAGCTGCGGACGTGGGCGCTGAGCGCGTGCCCTGGTGCCGACGGTCTCCGCCGCCGACCTCAGGCCAGCAGAAGCCGCACCCCTGTCCACAGCGACAGCGCCGCGCCCACGAATCCCAGCACGATCACCAGGCGGTGGATCCCGAGTTCGCCCAGCCGCTTCTGCAGCAGCTCTCCGAGCCCCACCGAGGCCACGAGGGAGGCGAGCATCGCCGTCCACACCCACCAGGGCATCTGGGGCAGCTGGCCGTCGTCCCACGCCCACTTCGAGCCGAAGGAGACCAGCGAGACCAGGATCCACAGCGGCTGCAACGTGGCCACCATCGGCAGCGCAGGCCACCGCGACAGCACCGCGTAGACGGTCGCGGCCGGTCCGCCCACGCCGCCGAGCACGGTGCCCAGCCCGATCCCCACCCCGGTCGCGAGCTGGGCGGGGCGCCCGTCCACGGTGGTGTCCACGCGGGCCAGCAGCACCGAGATCACCAGGCTCAGCAGCACCAGCGTCGCGACCACCAGGTACAGCGGCGCCGGAGGGGAGATCGAGGAGAGCCAGGCCGCCCCGGGCATCACCGCGATCGCGGGCAGCCCCAGCCACAGCACCTTCCCCCACTCGATCTGCGACCAGACCCTGGGCAGCATCACCATCGGCACCAGCCCGCCCAGGAGATTCGCGAGCATGATCCCCTCGTGCGCGCCGATCAGCACCACCGCGTAGGGCGCGAACACGATACCGAGCCCCATCCCCGCCACCCGTTGGATGATCGCGCAGGTCAGAACCAGGGCGATCAGGGTGAGGGAGAGGGTGAGCGTCACCCGGCCACCGTAGCGAGCAGGGTGCCGCGGCGCGGTGCCGTCCACCGCAGGCAGGTGCGCGCAGCGCACGGGGGAGAGGGCCGAGGGTGGGGCCGGTGCGTGCTGAGGGAGCAACGAAGGTGGGCAGGCGAGCACGGCAGGGAAGGCGGGCCGGACAGAGCGGTCAGGAATGCTGTCGGTTCTGCGCGGGCCGACGTAGGGTGTCGCGGGTAACGCTTACCGAGGAGGCCCCATGACCACTGTTCCCACCCTGTCCTTCCACGACGGCGCCGCCGTCCCCCAGCTCGGCTACGGCGTGTGGCAGGTCGAGGACGACGTCGCCGCGGACGTCGTGGTCCAGGCGATCAACGCCGGCTACCGCCACATCGACACCGCCGCCGGGTACCAGAACGAGGGCGGTGTGGGCCGCGCCGTGAAGGCGGCGGGCGTCCCGCGCGAGGACCTGTTCCTCACCACCAAGCTCGCCAACGGGGATCAGGGCTTCGACTCCGCCAAGCAGGCGCTGGAGACCTCCCTGGCCGCCCTGGACATGGACTACGTGGACCTCTACCTCATCCACTGGGCGAGCCCGCAGCGCGGCACCTACCTCGACTCCTGGAAGGCGCTCATCGAGCTGCAGGCCGAGGGGAAGGCGAGGTCCATCGGCGTCTCGAACTTCCCCGCCGAGCAGCTCGAGGAGATCATCGCCGCCACCGGCGTGGTGCCCGTGATGCACCAGATCGAGCTGCACCCCGCCTTCCAGCAGGCCGAGTTGCGCGCCCTCCACGCCGAGAAGGGCATCCTCACCGAGGCCTGGTCGCCGCTGGGTCAGGGCGGCGACATCCTGCGCGACCCGGTGATCACCGACATCGCCGCCGCTCACGACGCCGACCCCGCGCAAGTGATCATCGCCTGGCATCTCGCGATCGGGAACGTGGTGATCCCGAAGTCCGTGACCCCCGCGCGGATCGTCTCGAACTTTGCCGCCGCCGATCTCACGCTCACGGACGAGGAGGTCGAGCGGATCGCCGGCCTGGACCGCGCCGACGGGCGCATCGGCCCGGACCCCGCCAACCCCGGGTTCTGACGCCGCACGCCGCGGGCTGCCCCGAGCGTCTGCGAGCAGCGGGTCGAACGTTCGCGAACTCCACCCCGCACGTTTGCGGAAGGTCGGGTCGAACGTTTGCGACGCATAGGTCGAACGTTCGCGACGCTCAGGTCGAACATTCGCGGACCCGCTCAGCCCCGCCGGAACAGCGTCGCGATCTGCGGGTGCCCCGCCTCGTAGCCCTCGAGCAGTTTTCGGCCGAGCTTCGGGGAGCTGACCAGCGGGTGCATGGAGAAGCCCTGCCAGGCCGCCTCGCGGGAGCCGGTCGTCGCCGCCTCGAGGATCTTCCGTTCGGAAGCCCGTAGCGCGCTCATCATGCCCAGCCGTCCCAGCTCCACCGGGGCGACGGGCTGGGGGTGCACGCCGTCGCCGTCCACCACGCACAGCACCTCGAGGACGAGATCAGCGGGCAGCTCGGGCACGATCCGCTGCGCGGGCGGGGCGTTCGAGCCGGCCGGGGCGTTGCCCACGTCGAGGATCATCCGCTCGCTGCGGCCGGTCGCGAGGGCGGTCATGAGCCGCATCGCCACCTCCTGGTAGCCGCCGCCGGCGACGTCCTCCTCGCGCCGCTCCTCGTCCCGGGACTCGGCCATGTAGGTCGCCTCCCGCTCGTGGAGGGTCTCGCGCCACAGGTCCAGCGGCGAGGTGCAGCAGGAGGTGGCGTCAGCACCAGCGTCAGCACCGGCACCGGCACCGGCACCGGCACCGGCACCGGCACCGGCATCAGCGTCAGTGCCAGCACCTGCATCGGGGCCAGCATCAGCGCAAGCACCAGCACCGCGCACGTCGGCGTTGCCGCCCTCGCCGAGCTCGGCCGCGGCGAGGTAGAAGTCGCCCTGCTGCTTCGCGAGGAACTCCCCGCGGGTGGTGGCCGCGCCCGTGATCCGTGCGATCGCCTCGGTGGTGTGCAGGTAGTAGAAGAGGTACTCGTTGGGCAGGGCGCCGTCGGCCCGCACCCAGTCCTTCCCGATAAGGCGCGCCTCCTCGATCTCCTCGAGCGCAGCGTCGTCGGCGAGCAGGCCCGGCAGGCGATCCACCCCGTCGATCGTCACCGAGCGCAGCCAGCCCAGGTGGTTCAGCCCCACGTAGTCGACGGCGGCGGGGGCCCCGTCGGCCGCACCCTCGCCCGCTGTGCCCGCGCTCGCCGCCCTCTCGCTCGCCACGAGGTCCGTGCCCAGCAGCCGGCCCACGCGCCGCACCAGGCCGATCGGGGTGTCGCAGATGCCCACCACCCGGTCGCCGAGCACCGTGCGCATCGCCTCGGTGACGATTCCGGCGGGGTTCGTGAAGTTGATGGTCCACGCGTCCGGCGCCAGCTCAGCCACCGCGCGGGCGATGTCGAGGGCGACGGGGATCGTGCGCAGCGCGTAGGCGAGGCCGCCGGGGCCGATCGTCTCCTGGCCCAGGAGGCCGAGCCCGAGCGCGACCCGCTCGTCGATCGTGCGGGCCTCCGCGCCGCCCACCCGCACCGCGGAGAACACGAAGTCCGCGCCGGTGACAGCCTCGCGCAGATCCGTGGTGGCGAGCAGGCGCGGCACGGTCGCGCCGTGCCCGCGCTGCTGGAGCTGCGCGGCGAGCTCCTCGATCACGGCGGCGATGGTGCGCAGGCGCGCCGGGTCCACGTCGTACAGCGCGACCTCGTCCACGGTGAGTCCGGTGGCGGCGGTCGCGACCGCCTCGTACACCAGCGGGACGCGGAAGCCGCCCCCGCCCAGGATCGTGAGCTTCATGGCAGCAGCACCTCCACGTCCTCCCCGTCGGGGAGCGCGATGTCGAAGGGGAGAGGGGGGCGATCGGTGACCAGCGCGGTGAAGCGCGTCAGTCGCGCGACCTCGAGGAACCCCGAGCCGGGGAACTTCTCGTGGTCCGCCAGCAGGTACGCGGCGGCGGCGACGTCGAGCAGCCCACGCTTGATCGGGACCTCGCTGGGGGTGGAGTCGAGCACCGCGCCGTCGGTCCGCACTCCGGCGGCGCCGAGGAACGCACGATCTACCCGCACCTGACCGAGCGCGGACTCGGTGAGCGTGCCCACCATCGAGTCGTAGTTCGGGCGCAGCAGTCCCCCGAGGATCACGATGTCGATGTCGGGGGCGGCGGCGAGCGAGCGCACCACCGCCAGTGAGGCGGTGACGACGGTGAGCGACCGCTCGACCAGCAGCGGGCACATCGCCGCGACAGTGGTGCCGATGTCCAGGGCGATCACCTCGCCGTCCTCGATCAGGGTGCACGCGCGGGCGGCGATCTGCTGCTTGGCGACGGTGGCGGTGCCGGCGACGTCCTCGAAGGAGCGTGGGTCCGCCTCCGGGCGCACCGAACCGCGGATCGCCGCCGCACCGCCCCGCACGCGCCGGAGCGAGCCGGCCTCCGCCAGTGCATCCAGGTCGCGGCGCACCGTCGCCTCGGAGACGCGCAGGTCAGTGCTGAGCGCGGCCACGGTCACGGTGCCCTGACGGCGCAACGCGGCCGCGATCGCCTGATGGCGCTCCTCGCTCAGCATGACGTCACCGTAGCACCGAGTTGTCAATTTCGTGCAGGATCATGCAGATCCGTGCAGTTCTGCGCAGCTCATGTCATGATGGTGGTCCGGACCACGTCGGTCGGGACCGGATCGCACCGGCCGGCGGCGGAGCGCAACGGCCGCGACGGCGCGGCATCGCCCACCTCAGGAGGACATCATGCTTCGACGGAACTTCCTCGGCTCCACGGCCGCCCTGGGCGGTCTGGGCCTGCTGGCCGCGTGCGCCCCCGGCTCCGACTCCGGCGACGGCGGCGGCGACGCCCCGGCCCCGGCGGCCGACGAGGTGGACACCGACATCGCGGCCCTGGGCGAGATCACCCTCACCGTCTGGGACCAGGAGGTGCGCGGCGCCCAGAACGATGCCATCGAGGCGCTGATCGGCGCGTTCCAGGAGCAGTACCCGAACGTCACCGTGGAGCGCACCTCGCAGTCCTTCGACGACCTGCAGCAGCAGACCGGCCTGGCGCTGTCCGGCAACGACGTGCCGGACGTGCTCCAGGTGAACAACGCCCGCGGCGACATGGGCTCCTTCGTGGCCGACGGCCTGCTCACCGACCTCACCGGCTACGCCGAGGCGTACGGCTGGACCGACCGCTTCGCCCCCAGCGTGCTGGGCAAGATGAGCTACTCGAGCGACGGCGTCACCTTCGGCGAGGGCTCGCTGTACGGGCTGGCCCAGACCGGCGAGGTGTGCGGCATCTACTACTCGCAGGCGAAGCTCGACGAGCTGGACCTCGAGGCCCCCACCACCTGGGACGAGGTGTTCTCCCTGGTCGAGGCCGCCGCCGAGGCCGGCGAGCAGCCGATCATGCTGGGCAACCTCGACCAGTGGCCCGCGCTGCACGTGTTCGGCCCGCTGCAGGCGCACTTCGTGGACGCCGAGACCATCGTGACCCTCGGCATGGGCAACGCGGGCGCCGACTGGACCAGCGAGGAGAACGTCGCCGCTCTCACGCGGCTGGCCGAGTGGGGCAGCAGCGGCGCCCTGGGCGATTCCCCGAACGGCCTCGCCTACGACGACGCCTGGCCCGAGTTCACCGAGGGCACCGGCGTGCTCCTGATCGGCGGCTCCTGGCTGGGACCGGACATGGAGGCCGTGATGGGGGAGGACCTGCGGTTCATGGCGCCCCCGCCCGGGGCCGACGGGGCGGTGGCCACCACCGGCGGCACCGGCATCCCCTTCTCGATCCCGTCGGCCGCCGCGAACCCGGCCGCGGCCGCCGCGTTCATCGACTTCATCACCAGCGATGACGCGATGGCGATGATCGCCGAAAACGGCGGCATGCCGGTGAACCGCACCGCCGAGCTCGCCCCCGACTCCGGTGTCAACAAGGACATCTACGAGGCCTTCGACGCCGTCTCCACCGAGGGCACGCTGCTGCCCTACCTCGACTACGCCACCCCCTCCTTCGCGGACACCGCCGGGGCCGTGATGCAGGAGGTGATCGGCGGGCAGTCCACGCCGGAGGAGGCCGCCCAGACCCTGCAGGACGACTACGGCGCGTTCACGGAGGGGTCCTGACCCGATGAGGCCCGGACAGACCGGGGCGCGGCGGCGGCACCGGCCCTCCGCGGTCGCCCGCTCCGCCGCCACGCCCTACCTGTTCCTGCTGCCCGCCCTGCTGGTCTACGGCGCGTTCGCGCTGTACCCGCTGGGCCGGGCCGCGCAGTTCTCGCTGTACGAGTGGAAAGGCTTCGGCTCCTCCACGTTCGTGGGCCTGGGCAATTACCTCGACCTCGCCGGGGACGCGGACTTCCGGGCCGCGATCGGCAACGCGCTGATCCTCATCGTGTTCTACGCGCTGATCCCGCTGGCGGTGGGGCTGGTGCTCGCGGCGATCCTGCGCCGCGGGCAGGTGCGGGGGATGGGCTTCTTCCGCACGGTGATCTTCCTGCCGCAGGTGATCGCGCTGGTGGTGGTGGCCGTGGCGTGGCGGCAGATCTACTCCCCGCACGGCCTGCTGAACGATCTGCTGCGCGGGGTGGGGCTGGATGTGCTCACCCGCGGCTGGCTGGGCGATCCCGGCACGGCCCTGGCCGCGGTGGGCTTCATCGGCACCTGGATCGAGATGGGGCTGGTCATGCTGCTGCTCCTGTCCGGGATGAGCCGCATCCCCGCGGAGCTGTTCGAGGCGGCGCGCCTGGACGGCGCCGGCGCCGTGCGCGAGTTCTTCGCGATCACGCTGCCGGCGGTGCGCGGGGAGATCACCGTGGCGCTGGTGCTCACCCTCATCGCGGCGCTGAAGACCTTCGACCTGGTGTACATGACCACCTCCGGCGGGCCGGGCAACTCCACCACGGTGCCCAGCTTCGAGGTGTACTTCCGCGCCTTCGAGCTGCGCGCCGTCGGCTCCGCCAGCGCGGTCGCGATCGTGCTCACCGTGCTGATCTTCGCGCTCAACGTGGCGGTGACCCGGATCGGGGAGCGTGAGGCATGAAGGTCTCCCGCACCGAGACGACGGTCAACTACGCGATCCTGATCGCCTTCGCCCTGTTCGCGCTCGCGCCCGTGCTCACCATCCTGCTCACCTCCGTCTCCGCGCCGCTGGGCCGGCCGGACGGCGTGTACCTCTCCAACTTCGTGGAGGCGTGGACGGTGGGCGGGTTCGGCCGCTCCCTGGGCAACTCCGCGGTGGTGGCCGTGATCGTGGTGGGACTGGCCACCGTGCTCGCGATCGGTGCCGGCTACGCCTTCGGCACCATGCGGTTCCGCGGCGCGACCGCGCTGTTCTACCTGTTCCTGGTGGGGATGATGATCCCTGCCGAGGCGACGATCATCCCGCTGTTCTTCGACCTGCGCAGCCTGGGCCTGACCGACACCTACCTCGCGATCGCGATGCCGCAGGTGGCGCAGTCGATCGCCTTCGGCACGTTCTGGCTGCGCGCCCAGTTCCGGGCCCTGCCCACCAGTCTCGTGGAGGCCGCCGCGCTGGACGGCGCGGGGCCGCTGCAGGCCCTGGTGCGGATCCTCGTGCCCGCCTCCCGGCCCGCGATCGTGACGATGCTGGTGCTGGTGTTCATGTGGACCTGGAACGAGTTCCTGATCGCCCTGATCATGGCGCCGGGCGGGCGGCTGCGCACCGCCCCGCTGGGCCTGGCCACCTTCCAGGGCCAGTACACCGCCGAGACCGCGCTGCTCGCCGCCGGCGCCGTGATCGTGGCCCTGCCCACCGTGATCCTGTTCCTGTTCCTCCAGCGCCACTTCATCCGCGGAATGCTCGAAGGAGTCGCCAGGTGATGACCGACCGCCCCACCGATCCCGCCCCGACCACGCCCGATCCCGGCGCGGCCGCACCGGCCCCCGCCCCGACCACGCCCGACGGCGGCCCGTCGGCCGGGGGCGCGCCCGGCCCGTCGGCCGCCCACCCCGCCCCGTCGGCCGCCCACCCCGCCGCGGGCGCCTCCACCCCGGCGCCTCCGGAGGCCGCCGGCTGTCAGGACTGGGACCCGCTGGCCGGGCAGCGCTCCGACGACGACCCGCCGCTGGACGTGCTGCTCTCCGGCACCGTGTTCTTCGACATCGTGTTCACCGGGATGGAACGCCTGCCCCGGCCCGGCGAGGAGCTGTGGTCCAAGGGCATGGGCTCCAGCCCCGGCGGGATCGCGAACCTCGCCACCGCCGCGGCACGGCTGGGCCTGCGCACCGGGCTGGTGGCCGGGTTCGGCGACGACGCCTACGCCGACTGGATGTGGCACACCATGGCGCACGAGGAGGGCATCGACCTCACCGCCTCCCGCCGCTTCACCGACTTCCACTCGGCGCTGACCGTCTCCATCGCGGCCGAGGGGGACCGCGCCATGGCCACGCACGGCCATGACCTTCCCGTGCCGCTGTCCTCGCTGATCGCCGCCGCGCCCGCCTCCCGCGCCGCGGTGGTGGATCTGGCGGGGGAGACCTCCTGGTGGGCGCAGCTCGCCCAGCGCGGCGCGCTGATCTTCGCCGACATCGGCTTCGACCCCTCGGGCCGCTGGGACACCGCGGATCTCGCCCCGCTCACGCACTGCCACGCCTTCACCCCGAACGCGCTGGAGGCGATGAGCTACACCCGCACCGACAGCCCCGACCGGGCGGTGCGGGCGCTCGCCGAACGGGTGCCGCTGGCGGTGGTGACCGACGGGGCCGACGGCTCCTACGCGATCGACGGCAGCACCGGCGAGGAGGCGTTCTGCCCGGCCGTGCCGGTCACCGCGATCGACACCACCGGCGCCGGGGACGTGTTCGCCGCGGCGATGGTGCTGGGCACCCTGGCCGAGTGGCCGCTCGACGAGCGGCTGCGCTTCGCCTCGCTGTGCTCCGCGCTCGCGGTGCAGCAGTTCGGCGGCTCGCTCGCCGCCCCCGGCTGGGGCGACATCACCGACTGGTGGCGCTGCATGAGCCGCGCCGCCGACGACGGCGACCTGCGCGCCGCCTACACCCGCAGCGGCTACCGCTTCCTCGACGGCGTGGTCCCCGACCACCCCGTGCACGGCCGCCGCCGCGCCCAGGGCACCTTCGCCCTCCGCTCCGACGCCGGGAAGCACTGAGAGCTGACCCCGCCCGCAGTAGTCTTCCCGCATGCACGAGACCTCTCTGCTCGTCGAGAACCTGCTGTCGATGTGGTGGCTCGCCCTGGCGGCGGTGCTGGCGCCCGTCCTGGCGCTGATCACGCGCCGCACCGTCCCGGACGTGGTGTGGCTGCTGGTGCTCGGCATCGTGATCGGCCCCCACGCCCTGGGGCTGGCCGAGGCCACCGAGGCGGTGGAGTTCCTGCGCGAGCTGGGGCTCGGGTTCCTGTTCCTGCTGGCGGGGTTCGAGGTGAACCTCGCGGACATGCGCAGCCGCGCCGGGCGCAGCGCCGCGATGACCTGGCTGCTGTGCGCGGTGCTCGGCCTGGGAGCGGGGATCCTGGTGGCCGGCGGGGACTGGCACGTCGCCGCGGTGCTGGGCATCGCCGCCACCTCCACCGCGCTGGGCACGCTGCTGCCGATCCTCAAGGACTCCGGGGCGCTCGGGGCGCCGCTGGGCCGGGCGGCGATGGTCCACGGCGCCTACGGCGAGCTGCTGCCCGTGCTCGCGATGTCGCTGCTGCTCACCACCCGGGCCACCGGGCAGGCGGCGGTGGTGCTGGTGCTGTTCGCGGCCTTGGCGGTGGTGACGGTGCTGCTGCCGGTGCGGCTCTACCGGCGGGTGCCGCTGCTGGGACGCGCCTTCGCCGCGGCCGCGAACTCCACCATGCAGACCACCGTGAGGATCACGGTGTGGATCTTGGTCACGCTGATGCTGCTCACCGCCGTGCTCGAGCTCGACGTGGCGCTCGGCGCCTTCGCCGCCGGCCTCCTCATGCAGGCGGTGCTGCGCAGCCTCGCCCCGGGCCACGTCGGGGAGATCATGCACAAGGTGGAGGTGGTGGGCTTCGGCCTGCTCATCCCGATCTTCTTCCTCACCAGCGGGATGAGCATCGATGTGGTCGCGGTGCTGGGGGCGTGGCCGCTGCTGCTGGGGTTCCTGGCGATGATCGTGGTGGTGCGCGGCCTGCCGGTGCTGGCCCGGGAGCTGTGGACCAGCACCGACTCGCAGCTCGCGACGACGCGCGAGAAGGCGGCGCTGGGGCTGTACGCCGCGACGGGGCTGCCGATCATCGTGGCCGTCACCCAGATCGCCGCCGGCTCCGGCCTGATCACCACCACCGCCGCCTCGGCGATGGTGATGGCCGGGGCGCTCACCGTGCTGGTGTTCCCGCTGCTGGCCGCACGCCTCACGCGCGGCCTGGAACCGTCGAAGGAGCCGGCCGACGCCGACGCCGGGTGACCCCGCCGCCCGCTACCCCGCCGTCACCGCCTCCTCCAGCGCGGCCAGCGATTCGTCGAGGAAGCTGGGCGGGAACGGCGGCAGGGAGAACTGCTCCCGGAGGAACTCCGGCACCTTGCTCCAGTCGTAGGTGAGGGTCACACGGGTGCCCTCGCCCTCGGCGGCGAGGTCGTAGCGCCAGGTCCAGCCGGCGCTGCCCAGCTCCCCGTCGGGCCCGTACTGCCCGGGCCGCCAGGCCACGGTCCGCTCGGGCTCGAGCGCGATCACCTCGTTGTGCATGTCGTAGCGCCCGCCGGCGTTCTCGTGGAACATCTCGATGCCGAACACCTGCCCCACCTGCGTGAGCGGCGCGGGCTCCGCCTCCAGCGGGCCGCGCACCCAGTCGGTCGGTTCGGTGCGGTGGTGCTGCGCGGGATCGGTGAGCAGGGCGTACACGGCGCCCGGGGCGGCGGCGACGGTGCGGGAGGCGACGTAGCGGGCCTCCGAGGTCGTGGCGGGCTGCGCGCTCATGCCGTGGCCCCCGTCCCGTACAGCGCCGCGACCTCGTCGGAGTCGAGCCACTTGTCGTAGGTGGCGGACTGCGGCCAGCCCTCGGGGGAGTCCTGCCAGTCCTCCTGCCGGCCGTAGGGCAGCAGGTCCACGAAGGCGAAGGTGTGGCTGAGCTGCTCGGTGCCGCGGCCGTTCGTGTGCCAGGTGCGGAACACCCTCTCCCCGTCGCGCAGGAACACGTTCACGGCGAAGCCCTCGCCCGGGCCGGCGCCCACGTCGGTCCCGAAGTCGCTGCCGGCGGTGGAGTACCAGTCCATCCGGTTGCCCACCTTCTCGCGGTAGGCGAGGGCCTCGTCGATCGGGCCCTGGGTGACCACCACGAAGCGGGCGTCGTACTTGTGCAGGAACTCGGTGCGGGTGAACTGGGAGGTGTAGCCCGTGCAGCCGCCGCACTGCCACTCGGCGCCCGGGGACCACATGTGGTGGTAGGTGATCAGCTGCGTGGCGCCGTCGAACAGGTCCGGCAGGCCCACGGGCCCGTCGGGGCCCTGCAGCGTGTACTGCGGCATCTCCACCATCGGCAGGCGGCGGCGCTGGGCGGCGATCGCGTCGAGCTCGCGGGTGGCGGCCTTCTCGCGCACGCGCAGCGCGTCGAGCTCGCGCCGCCAGGTCTCTGGGTCGGTGACGGGCGGGAGGGCGGGGGCGTGGTCGGTCATGTCAGTCCTTCCTGGGGGTCCATCGGGTGTAGGTGACGCCGGAGCTGAAGGCGCGGTGCTCGAGGAGGGTGAGGGGCGTGCGGTGGCCGGCGGGGAACAGTCCCCGCCCGCGGCCCTGCACGTAGGGGTAGGTCCACAGCCGGTACTCGTCCACGAGCCCGGCGGCGATGAGGGTGTGGCACAGCCGGATCGAGCCGGTCAGCGAGATCTCCCCGCCCTGCCCGCGGGTCAGGTCCCGCACGGCCGGGACCGGGTCGCCGGCCAGGATCGTCGAGCGCTGCCAGGCCGGGTCGGTCATGGTGGAGCTGACCACGTACTTCTCGATCGCGTTCAGCTCGTCGGTGATGCCGGTGGTGTCCTCCTCCTGCTGCGGCCAGAAGCCGCGGAAGTCCTCGAAGGTCTGCCGGCCCAGCAGGATCGCGTCGCAGGCGGCGCTGTCGCGCTGCAGGATCTCGGCCTGATCGGGTGGGGAGTCGGTGGGGTCGAACCAGTCGTCGAGCATCTCGACCGCGCCGTCGACGGTCATGTTCTGCGTGATCACCAGGGGTCGCATCGGCGCCTCCTCGGGTACCGTGGATGTGAACACCATCCACATTGATGTGCACAAGGTAGACTTCCTGCCCCGGAGGGTCAAGAGTGACCGAGAGATCCCGCCCGTACCACCACGGCGACCTGCGCGCCGCCCTGGTGGACGCGGCGCTGGGGATCGCCCGCATCGGCGGGCCGTCTGGGGTGTCGCTGCGGGAGGCGACCCGGCGCGCGGGCGTGAGCCCGTCGGCCGCGTACCGGCACTTCGCCGGCCGCTCCCACCTGCTGGACGCCGTGGCGAGCGAGATCCAGCAGCGCATGGCCGCCCGGATGCGCGAGCGGATGCGCGCCCCGGCGCACGCCGACGCCCAGGAGCAGGCCCTGCAGTCCCTGCGCGGGGTGGGGCTGGGCTACATCGGCTTCGCCGTGGACGAGCCGGGATGGTTCGAGACCGCGTTCTTCGGCAGCCTGCGCGAGGGGGCGGCGGCGGGGATCGCCGTGGCGGCAGACGGAGCCGACGGGCCGGTGGCTGCCGAGGGCGACCCGCCCGCGGTGCCGCCGCCGTTCGCCCTGCTGGTGGAGGCGCTGGACGAGTGCGTGCGCGCCGGCGTGCTCGCCCCGGAGCGACGGCCGGGGGCGGAGTTCGTGTGCTGGTCGGCGGTGCACGGCTGCGCCGAACTGGTGCTGCACGGACCGCTGCGCGGCGCCGACGAGACCCTGGTGGGCCAGGTCTCGGCCCGGGTGGTGGACGACATCATCGCCGGGGTCCGCTGAGTCGCGAGGCCGACGGCCGGCGCGGCCCGCGCCACTGCGAGTGCCCCGCGCCACTGCGACCGGCACGCGCCGCCACGGCCACCCCGCCCCATCACGGCCGCCTCGCCGTCGTCGATGGGGAGTTCTCCCCGGGGAGAACTCCCCGGGCACTTGGCCCCATCGCGCCGCTGGTCACGGCTTCGTACAGTGATCTCGGCGGGTGCGGGAACCTCCCGAGGGGGAGCACCGGCACGAGGCTCACGGGCAGCGGGAGCCGCGGGGTCATCGGCGGGGGCCGACGATCCCGCGGCGGGGGACCGCTCCGGAGTGGGCCTCGTGCCCGGTGCGGGGAGGCGGGCCACGGGCCCGGAGACGCGCGGCGTCACAGCCGCAGCAGGCCCTGCCCCAGCGAGAGCAGCGCCCCCACCAGCGCGATCATCACCACCCAGCGCATCGCCCGCGGGCCGTCCACCCGACGGGCCAGCACCGTGCCGCCTGCGAGGCCCACCACCAGCAGGGCCAGCAGCACCGCCCAGCCCGCGGCGGGCAGCGAGGGCAGCGACCACTTCGCCACCAGCGCGGCGATGCCGAGCACGGCGAAGTGCAGCTGCGCCGTGGCGGCGAAGCTCCGATGCTCCCAGCGGGTGGCCAGCGCATAGACCACCAGGCCGGGCCCGCCCACCCCGGCGGTCACGTTCATCAGCCCGGAGGCGAACCCGCCCCCGGCGCCCACCCACAGCGAGTTCGGCACGTCGAGCCGACGCGCCCCCATCGTGAACAGCAGCCCCGCCAGCACCAGCAGGCTGATCGCGATCGCCAGCACCGGGGCCGGCAGCCACAGCACCAGCAGCGCCCCCGGGATCGTGCCCACCAGCCCCGCGGGCACCACCCGCGCGGCCCGGGCCCAGTCCAGGTCACGCCGCACCACGGCCAGGTTCAGCAGCGCCGCCGCGATCCCGCACACGTTGGTGACCAGGATGCCCTCCACCGGCCCCAGCGCCATCACCAGGAACGGGGAGGACAGCAGCGCGAAGCCCATCCCCGTGGTGTGCACCGCCACCGCCCCGGCCAGCACGGCCAGCGCGGCCAGGGCCGCCTGCCACCACTGCGGATCAGTCACGGCGGCCAGCGTACGCGCGGGGGCGCGGTGCGGCGTGGGGGTCCATCCCGCGGCTCGCCCGACGACCCCTGCCGGCGGCCTGCCGTGGCCTCAGCCGGCCCCGCCCAGCCAGGCGAGGGCGGCGCTCGCCGCGGCCTCGGTGCCGGTGCGCAGCGTGGGCTGCGGGTCCGGGGCGAAGAAGGGGCTGTGGTTCGGGGCGGTCTCGCGCCCCTCCACGTACCCGCCCAGGCCCCAGTAGCAGTACGGGGCGCCGAAGGCGTCCGGGATCGCGGAGAAATCCTCGGAGGCGGTGACCGGCTCCATGTGCTCCACGCGATCCGCGCCGAACTGCGCCACGAACGCCTCCCGCACCCGGGCCGTGGCCATCAGATCGTTGTCGGTCATCGGGAAGCGGTGGAAGAGCTCGAACTCCGGCTCGTGCGGGGAGCGGGCCGCGGTGCACTCGGCACGCATCATCCGCTGCACGCCCTCCACCAGGTGGTCGAGGATCTCCTCGCGGTAGGCGCGGACGTTCAGGGCCAGCTCCGCCCGGTCCGGGATGATGTTCGCGCTGGTGCCGGCGTGGAGCGCGCCCACGGTGACCACGCCGAACTCCGACGGCGAGATCTCGCGGGACACCAGCGACTGGATCCGCCCCACGATCGCGGCGGCCAGCACCACCGGATCCACGCCCAGGTGCGGCATCGAGCCGTGCGAGCCGGCGCCGTGCACCGTCACCCGCATCGACGCCGAAGAGCTCAGCACCGGCCCCGGCGCCACCGCGACCCTCCCGGCCACGGGGGAGGTGAGCACGTGCTGGCCCAGGCACACCGCGGGCGTCGGCACCCTGGCGACCAGGTCGTCCTCCACCATGGCGCGCGCCCCGGCCGCGATCTCCTCCCCGGGCTGGAACAGCGCCACGTACGTGCCGCACCAGTCCTCGCGATGCGCGGCCAGCAGCCGCGCCGCCCCCAGGGCCACGGCGGTGTGCACGTCGTGCCCGCAGGCGTGCATCGTGGGCTGGACCTGCCCGTCGGCGTCCTCCTGGGTGGCGGTGGAGGCGTAGGGCAGGCCGGTGGCCTCCTGCACGGGCAGGCCGTCGATGTCCGCGCGCAGCAGCACCGTGGGCCCCGCGCCGTTCTCCAGCACGCCCACCACGCCGCCGCCGATCTCGTGCACCTCGTAGCCGTCGCCGGCGAGCTGCGCGGCGACGATGCCGCGGGTGCGCTCCTCCCGCATCGACAGCTCCGGGTGGCGGTGCAGATCCTCGTACAGCGGCACCTGCCAGGACGCGAGGGCGTCGAGCGCGACGGTCATGGACGCGGGAAGAGCGGTCACGAGAGTCCTCCTGCGGGGTGGGGTGCCGGAGCCTGCACGGCCCCGGACGGCGGTCTCGCGAGGGTGGTCGGGAGCGCCGCCGCCCTCGAGCGTAGACCCCGGACGACGGGCCGTCCCGGGGCTCGTGTGATTCGGCTGACCCCTGCTGTGGGACTCTTCCGCGCGCCCGCGCGAGGACCCTACTCTTGTCGTGCGTACAAAGACGCGGGATTCAGCGTCTGATCAGGCGGAACTCACCGACCTGACCCGAGCGTGAACCAAGAGCGAGAAGGAGGGACCCAGGCATGGAGTCACAGCATGAGATCGCCGTCGGCCACGAGCTGCGGACGGCCGCCGAGACGGCGCAGATCCCGGTGGTCCCGGCCGCCGCCGACGCGCCCGAGCAGGCACCCACCTGGCGCACCAGCGTGGGCGTGGTGATCGCCCTGGTGCTCGCCTTCGTGGCGATCACGCTCGTCGGGCTCTGAGCACTTCCTGAGGCGGGCGGGCTCAGCGCCGCCGCAGCACCACCACCGCGTCCAGGTGCTCGCCCTCGGTCCCGTCGGGGCCCACGGCCGGGCGCCGACGTTCCTCGGCGAGCTCCACCGCCCAGTCCGCGGCGGGCTGGGCGAGCTGCTCCACCTCGGCGCGCACGTCGATCATCGCCGCGGGATGCTCCGCCGCCCAGGACGGCGGGGCCGCGTGCGAGACCGTGACCAGGTGCCCGCCCGTGCGCAGCGCCGAGGCCGCCCGCTGCAGGATCCCCAGCCTGTCCAGCGCCACCTGCGACTGGAAGAACGAGGCGGTGACCAGGTCGACGGACTCCGCCTCCGGCTGCCAGGCGCTGAGATCCGTCGCCGTGAACAGTGCCTGCTCGAGGCCTCGCCCCGCCGCCTCGGCGCGGGCGCGCTCGATCGCGGTGGCGGAGATGTCCAGGCCGCGGGCCGTCCAGCCCTGCTCCGCCAGCCACAGCACGTCCCCGCCCTCGCCACAGCCCAGATCGATCGAGATGCCCGGCTCGAGCTCCGCCACCACCTGCGCCATCGTGCCGTTGACCGTCCCCGACCACACCCGCTCGCTGCCGCTGTAGCGCTGCTCCCAGTGCTCGGCGGGGGAGAGGGACGGATCAGGCTGGGAGTGCGGGGCGGAGCCGTGGGCGTGATGCGCGGTCATGCCACGAGCCTGGCAGACGTGGCCGGGGTGGGGAAGCGGAGTTGCCGAGATCGGGAGGGAGGGGTGGGGGGAACAAGCGTGTGGCGCCACGGGGGGGGGTAGGTTGTCGCCACATCCTGCGCTCCCGGTTCGCGGCGCCGCAGGAGTGGGGGACGAGTCGCAGGAGGCCCGATGACGAGCACGCGCCCGAGCCGCGCCGAGCAGATCGACGCCGCGACGCCCACGAGCCGCAACCGGGTGGTGGACTTCCTCCGCGCCGCCGCGATCACCGTGGTGGTGCTCGGGCACTGGACGATCATCGCGGTGGACCCCGACGGCGGGATCCTCCCGCACGGCGTGCTCGACGGCGCGGAGTGGACCCACCCGCTCACCTGGATCTTCCAGGTGATGCCGATCTTCTTCCTGGTGGGCGGCTACTCCAACGGCCTCTCCTGGCGCTCTGCGCGGCGCAAGGAGATCGGGTACGGCCAGTGGCTGCGCACCCGGCTGCGCCGTCTCGGCATCCCGCTGGTCCCGCTGCTGCTGGCCTGGCTCGTGATCTGGGTGGTCGCCGTGCTTGCCGGCGCGCCGACGGAGACCGTGCAGCTCGCCTCGCAGATGGCGCTGATCCCCACCTGGTTCCTCGCCGCGTACCTGGTGGTGATCCTGGTAGCCCCGCCGTGCCTGGCGCTCTGGGAGCGCTTCGGCTGGTGGTCCGTCGTGGGCGGCGTCGCGCTCGCCGGCGCGGTGGATGCGGTGAGCATCGCCGCCGACCAGCCGCTGCTCGGCTACCCGAACTACCTGCTGGTGTGGGCGGCGTTCCACCAGGTCGGCTACGCCTGGCTCGACGGCCGACTCGCCGGCACCCGCAAGCGCCTGCTGCTCGCCGGGGTCGGTGCGGCCGGCCTGCTCCTGCTCGTGACGGCGGGCCCGTACCCGGTCTCGATGATCACCGCCGGGGGCGACGAGATCTCCAACTCCAGCCCGACCCGCGTCACGATGGCGTTCCTGGGCATGCTCCAGGCCGGGCTCGTGCTGTCGCTGGAGAAGCCGCTCGAGGCTCTGCTGCGCCGGCCCCGGCTGTGGCTCGTCACCGTGCTGGTGAATCAGAGGATCATGACCTGGTTCCTGTGGCACCTCACCGTGATGGTGGGCCTCGCCCATCTGCTGCTCGCCCTCGACGCGCGGGCGCTGCTGCCCGAACCATTGACGGGCCCGTGGTGGGCGACGCGGCCGCTGTGGGTGCTCGCGCTGCTCGCGCTCACGGGGCTGGTGGTGCTGGTGATGGGGAGGTTCGAGTCCCCGCGGGCCGACGAGCGACCGGCCCCGCCGGTGTGGAAGCCCCTCGCCGCCGCCGTGTGCGTCATCGCCGGGCTCGCCGTGATGGCCAGCGTGGGTGTCGCAGGGGAGGGCGGTGTGACCTGGTGGTGGCCGCTGCTGCCGGTGGTGGGGTTGTGGGGGTTCGGGGTTGCACGGGCACTGAAAGCTTGGCCATGAGATTCTCCATCGCCCGAGGCGCCAACATGGGATCATCTGACTATGTGGTCTGAGGGTGACGAGTTGAAGCTTCGCAAAGAAGCTATGCAATGGCTCGCCGCGTGGACAAACGACGGGCTCGACGCGATTTCATACGCCGACCTCGGTGACTTCCATTTTTGCGGCGAAGCGTTCGCGCTAAAAGATCGACAGCTTGGCGTTAGGAAGCCGGCCGGCATGGACAGCGCATTGTCTATTGCCACTGCATACCGAGCGCCGGGCAGAGAGCGTCCTTATGATGATGTTCTCGGTCGTGATGGTCTCATGCGGTACAAATGGGACGGAGATGATCCCAATAAGTATACGAACCGCGGACTTCGCTCTGCAATGAGTGAGAAGCGCCCGCTTATATGGTTTTGGGGTGTTGCTCCAGCGATGTACAAGCCAATATTTCCGGTTTATGTCGTCGCAGAGGAGCCAGAAGACAAGCAGTTCGTCATTGCCACTGACGGGCTTCAGAACATCGAGTCGACGGGGCAAGATGTCGATGAGGTGACAAAGAGGTACGTGCTCCAGGAGACGCGCAGGCGTCTGCATCAGCCGGTTTTCCGCGGGCTAGTGATGCAAGCGTACGGAACTCGCTGCTCGATCTGCAGGCTGCGGCACTCGACGCTTCTGGATGCCGCCCATATCATCCCAGATGCCGACCCTGGTGGGGTTGCGGCGGTGCGAAACGGTATAGCGCTGTGCAAAATTCATCATGCTGCTTACAACTCAGGCATAATTGGCATTTCGCCCGACTATGTGCTCGGGGTGCGTGAAGATGTTTTGAAGGAAATTGACGGACCGATGCTCGAGTTTGGCCTTAAGGGCCTTCATGGAGATAGGCTGAAGGTGTTGCCTTCGTCAAAGAAGGAGCGCCCGGATCGAGAGCTACTGGAGCACCAGTATCGGCGGTTCGAGGCTGGCTCTGTGCCCCGAGCGCTCCGTGTGGATTTTTTGCACTCTAAGGGTTGGGATGGATAGGGGGTATTGTCGGACGAGGTTCGAGTGCGCCTCGGCAGGTTATGGGTTGGAAAATCGTGACTTCGCTCTCTCGGGAGCTTGTCGGCGGGCATTCGGCGATCGGTGTCCACTTATTAGGGGTAAGTTGGCCAGTCCATTGAGGTCGATCCAGATTGCGGAGTTGAAATCGGTGTTTGGTAGCGGCTTGTCCGCATCTTAATTCGGCCTGCGTGAGTCGGTCGGGACAATTATCTTGCGGTGGACTCGTGCGTCTATGCCACCGCTCGAGCCTCCATGAACAGTTCGGCTGGCATCGCCCGATCCAATCGCCACACGATCTGCATCGGTCGCGACCCCGTCGCCTGCTGGAACTGTGCTGTCCCGAGGCAGGTGTAGGGCTCGGTGCCGATGTCGCCCGTTTTCGCACGCCTTACGAAGAGAACCACGCTCGATCCGCGGGCGGCGTGGTTGATGTACCTCTGACCGGTGCGACTCTCCACGCTCGTCGTGCTCTGCGACTCCCAGTGGAAGAGGTCCTGGTTGATCGCGAAGTCGCGATACATGGTCGTGGGGGAGTAGTCCGCTTCGGACTTCTTCAGCGTCACGAGCAGAGCGTCCACGCTCGTGCCCGGCAACCACTTCACCCCTTCGCGAATTGAGCCGGGCGCTCCAGTGTCTAGGGTGCCAAGGCCCAGTCCGGCGAGCAGCTCCTCCCGGGAGTACCGGGCGTGCGATCGCAGCGGTGACTGCGCTGCGGAGCCTGACAGCCGTGCCGGACGAACCCGAGACGACTGGTCCTGGTACTCCAGCACGTGGAGCAGTTCCTCTACCACTGCAGGATGTGCCCGGAGCTGCTCGAGGCCGGTGCGAACACTGTGCTCCCCGGAGGGCCAGAAGGAGAACACGAGCATTGCGGCATAGAGGTCGGTGTCGACTCCGGCCGGAAGAGTGGGCTCGGTGAGGAGCCGGCGGTACGCCCGGATCCGCTCGGGATCGTCGACGTGAGTCAGGGTGCCGACCCGGCGCAAGAGAGAGTCGGCAGTCTCCGAACGCGTCTCCTCTCGGGTGGCGGGGAAGGCCCAGTCCACGAGCGTGGACCAGCTTGCCGAGCGCTTCTCTCCGCTTAGGCTGCGCGTCCCCGGCCCGTATACGTCTGCGAGAGACCGCTCTGCCGCATCGAGGTAGGTGCCCAGGGCGTAGTTGCTCGGTGAGGCATCCTCGGGCTTGTGCTGGCGGACATCTGCGACCAGATCCCTCGTCGAGAGTTTCAGTTGCTTCTTCACGTTCTTGAGCACGATGTCCTGCGCGACGCGATCGAACACGATCTGCGTGCCCGGAGGGAGGAACGGGAAGCCGTCGCGGATGCTGCGCTCGAGTTTGTTCCTCGACAGGCCCGTCAGTGCCCGGTACTTCAGGTCAAAGCGGAAGTTCGTGTGCTGGAGTCCGACGAAGTCGAGCACTGTCAGTACCGCCTTGTTCTCCGCTCGGCGGAGCCCGCGCCCAAGCTGTTGCAGGAAGATTGTCGCTGACTGGGTGGGTCGGAGCATCAGCACGGTATCGACCATGGGGATATCGAGACCTTCATTGAAGAGATCGACGGCGAACAGGCAGACGATGTCGCCGCGGCGCAACTTTGCGAGGCCCTCCTGCCGTTCGTCGGAGCCGGAGTCTCCCGTGAGAGCCAGCGAGGGGAGGCCAGCACGGCGGAACACCTCCGCCATGTAGTGCGCGTGCTCGACGCTGACACAGAACCCGAGTGCCTTCATGCGGCTGGGGTCAGTCACCTTGTCGCGCAGCGCCTGGAGCACCTTGCCGGCCCGCGCATCATTGCCGGTGTACAGGGAGTTCAGCTGGGTGATGTTGTAAGCGCCGCGGGTGAATCGCACCCCACTGAGGTCCACACCGTCCGCGAGGCCGAAGTAGTGGAAGGGGACTAGGAGATCCGCGCTGAGCGCGTCCCAGAGCCGTAGCTCGCTGGCGATCCGTCCCTCGAAGAAGGCATGAGCAACGTCGATGCCATCGGCGCGCTCCGGCGTGGCGGTGAGTCCAAGAAGCTCACGAGGCGTGAAGTACTCGAGAACCTTGCGGTACGTCGCAGCCTCCGCGTGATGGAACTCGTCGATCACGATGATGTCGAAGTGATCGCGAGCCCATCGCTCCAGCTCACCCGCCTGCTGTAGCGATTGAATCGACGCGAACACATGGCGGCGGCGCACGGGCTTGTGGCCGCCGACGAAAAGCTCGCCAAATGCACCGTCCTTCAGAACGTCGCGGTAGGTCCGTAGTGACTGCTCAAGGATCTCTTTGCGGTGCGCGATGAAGAGGATTGTCGGCTGATCAGCCTCCGACGAGCGCAGTCGCTTGTAGTCCAGCGCCGCGACCACCGTCTTCCCGGTGCCGGTCGCTGCGACCACGAGGTTCTTGTGGCGGTCGTGCACCTCGCGCTCGGCGGCGAGGTCATCCAGCATCTCGATCTGATGCGGGTACGGGCGCACATCGAGATGGCTGATGGACAGGCTCGGAGACGAGGAGCGGCCGCTGTTCTTCTCGAGCAGGGCATCCAGATACTCGGCATCTTCGTCGGGGTCGTATGGAGCGAATGCGGCATCGTCCCAGTACGTCTCGAAGGTCGACTCGAACTTGTCCACGAGGCTCGGCGTGGCGAGGCGCGACAGGCGTACGTTCCACTCCAGGCCGTCCACGAGCGCCGCCCTGCTCATATTTGAACTGCCTACGTACGCGGTGGTGTAGCCGCTGGACCGATGGAACATCCACGCCTTGGCGTGCAGGTGCGTGGATTGGGCGTCGTAGTTGACCCGCACTTCGGCGTTCAGCGACCGCACGAAGTGGTCCAGCGCTTTGCGGTCGGTAGCGCCGATATACGTAGTGGTGAGCACTCTGATCGGCACGCCGCGCTCGGCGGCCTCCCGGAGGGCGGATTCCAGTACCCGTATCCCGCTCCACTGCGCGAACGCGCACAGCAGATCGATGCGATCAGCGCTCGCCATCTCAAGGCGCAACTCCGATCCCAGCTGCGGATCCATCCGTGAGTTTGTGAAGAGCGCGACGTCGCTGAGCGGTGTGGACGGCCGCGGCACGCGGGGAGCGTCTGGTGTGCTCACCGACGTGAGGAGCCGCGGACCCGGGGAGACCGACGGATCCATTGGT
Source organism: Brachybacterium saurashtrense (assembly GCF_003355475.1). Lineage (NCBI taxonomy): Bacteria > Bacillati > Actinomycetota > Actinomycetes > Micrococcales > Dermabacteraceae > Brachybacterium > Brachybacterium saurashtrense. The sequence goes on from NZ_CP031356.1 coordinate 3,271,674, forward strand.
GCTTCCGGCAAGGTCTGCAACAGCCGGTTCGCAAGGGCGATACGGTCCTCGCGCGGCGCGGCGATCAGGGCCTGCTCGACAGTCCGCGCGACGTGCTGCGTGAGAACGTGGGCGACGTCTTCATCGTCCACATCCTCCGTCGGCGTGAGGAAGCCTCTTTCCTCCGCGCTCTGCACCGACTCCGCCAGCCCAGTGGTGATAAGCAGCTCGTAGAGCCCGGGGTCAAGTGCCTGCTTGCTCTCCATCACGCCTCCTCAGCCTGTGTGCGAAGAGCGTGGAGCCGTTCAGGAAGGACGCTGATGATCGGGACGTCGCCAGGGGCCCACTCGAGAGATGCGAGGTCGTCGAGCGGTACCCACTGCATCGCGTCGTGATCGCTGCTCGAGACGGGATCAGTGCCGCAGAACTGCGCTGAGTAGCAGGCGAGCTCAATGCGGGATGTCCCTATGTTGGTGAGGCTCCGCTCGACTAGCGGCCCCACGGAGATGTCGATGCTCAGCTCTTCCTGGAGCTCTCGTCGCAGCGCAGCCTCGGGCGATTCGCCAATCTCGACCTTGCCGCCCGGGAACTCCCACAGGCCACCGGCGCTGCGGTCGGCATTCCGTCGCGCGGCGAACACCGCCCCGCCGCGTTCGACGATAGCGCCCACGACGCGGATGACTGCCTTCTCCACCGTGGTCACTCCTCTTCCGCGAGCCGATGCTGCCGATCGTACGAGGAGGTAGTGACACGTGCAGGGGAAACTGAGGAGTGAACGCCGAAGGAGCTATGCCCGAGACGGCGCTGGGTGTTCACAAAGGAAAGGGGAGCGGGCTCCCCACCCCTCACACCTCGATCTCGCGCCTGTCCTCCGTCCGCACCACCAGCACGAACCGGGAGCCGTGCCCCTCACGGATCTCGGCGAGGCGGTCGTCCAGCCCCAGGGCGGCGGTGGCCTTGCGCAGCGGTTCGGGCTTGACCTCCACGCGGGTAAAGGAGACCAGCTCCAGGGAGGGCAGGTCGCCCAGGCCGGGCTGGTCGGTGCTGCCCCAGTCGATGAGGAAGGGCAGGCCGTAGTTGATCGGCGGCTTCGCCTGGGTGAGCCGCCATTGCAGCTCCTGCCCGTCGGGCGTGGTGCGCGAGAGGGACTGCACCTCGCCCAGCTCCACACCGTTTTCCCGGGCTCGCTCCACCACCTGGTCGATGTTCTCGGGGTGGGCGGCGTAGGTGAGGAGGGTGGGCTTCTTCAGCCGGTGGATGTGGAACATCTTCGGCAGCTCCTCGCCCTCCCGCTCGGGGTCGGGGCCCACCAGTTCCAGGTAGTGGGGGCGCTTCTCGCCGTCGACGGTGAGGGCGATGAGCGCATTCGCGGTGCCGACGGGGTGGCGGCCGCCGGGTGCGGCGGTGACGCCGGTGAGATCGCGGAACCAGTCCACGAGCTCCTCGAGGGAGGGGCCGGCGATGACGATGTGGTCCAGCAGCGGGGGAACGTCCATGACCCCGACGATATCCGCATCGGGCATGGCATCGAGACGTGCCCGTTGATCAGTGCCCGGTGACCCCGCGCACCCGCCAGCCGCCCGGCCTCCTCGATCGCGTCGGGCGCCCCGTGCAGGACCGCGGGGTCCTCCTCTGCCGGCCGGCCGCCGGCTTCAGCCGGCGGCCGGGGCTGGGTCAGTCCGTCGGGAGGAACACCCTCATCGTGCCTGCACCGCGATTGCCCCACTCGCGATACGGCTGCAGCCGCACCTGACGCGACCCGCCGGTGGGCAGAACCGGCGCGGTTGTGGCCACGTAGGGCCAAGGCCGCTCCACGACGCTGCGGCGCGAGATCGTCGCCAGCACCTGCCCGTCGACCACCTCCAGCCCGGCCGCCGCGTCGAGGACGGCATCCTCGACGTCATCGCCGAGGTCGACCGATTCCAGGCAGTGGACCAGGGGACCGCGCTCCACGGCGACCTGCCCCCGCACCGCATCGATACGGGGATCGGGCCGGCTGAACCGTGCCGGCATCGGAAGCGACAGCGTCACAACCTCGCCGGCCGTCCAGGAGCGGGTGATCGACAGCCTGCCCGCGCCGGCATCGACCTCCACGGGCTCGCCGTCCACCTGCGCCGTGGCACCCTCGCACCAGGACGGCACGCGCAGCCCGAGAGTCCAGGTGCCCGCGCCGGCCACCACCTGGACCTCCACCTCGCCGTCGGCCGGGTAGTCGGTGGCGACCCGCAGCTCGACCCGTCGATCGGCCACGGTCGCCCGCACCGTCCCGGTGACGAACTGATGGATCACCAACTCTTCCTCGCCGACCGTCGCCACATAGGCGGGCAGGGATGCGAGCGTGCGCGCGATGTTCGTCGGGCAGCAGGAGACGGTGAACCACGGCGCGCGCTGGCTCGAGCTCGCGCGGGGAGTGGGCCGGTCGGCCTCCGGGGTGGAGCCCTCCGTGCGCTGATGGAGCGGGTTGACGTAGAAGAACGCGTCCCCCTCGGCGGAGACGCTCGCGGTGACCACGTTGAACAGGCATCGCTCGATCACGTCGGCGTAGGCCTCGTCCCCGGTCCACAGCAGCAGGCGGTGCGCGACCTGGATCGCCGCCACCCCCGCGCAGGTCTCGCAGTAGGCCACATCCGGCGGCAGCTCGTAATCCTCCCCGAAGGACTCGTCCATGTGCCGCGAGCCCATCCCCCCGGTGATGTAGGTGCGGCGGGCCAGGGTGCGATCGAACTGGGCACGGATCGCCTCGACCTTCGCCGCGTCGCCGGCCTCCACGGCCGCATCGATCGCGCCGGCCGCCAGATACAGTGCGCGCACCGAATGGCCGCGCAGGACTGCCGCCTCGTAGACGGGCTCGTCATCCTGGAAGTACTGCTGGCCGAACTCGATCTCACCCAGCAGGCCGCGGCCGCGCAGCTCCAGGAATCGGGTGGCCAGCGCGGTGTACCGAGGCTCCTCGAGGGTGCGGCCCAGCTCCACCAGCGCGGTCTCCACCTCCGGGTGCCCGCCCACGGCGTCGCGCCCGCCCTCGCCGAACACCTCGCACAGATGGTCGGCGACCCGCACCGCGGCCGCGGTGAACGCGTCGGGCCCGGTGGTGCGCAGGCGGGCCACGGCCGTCTGGAACATGTGCCCGGCGCAGTACAGCTCGTGACCCCACTCGAAGTCCGAGTACCGGGGCTCCTGCCCGTCGTGGCCGAAGCGGGTGTTGAGGTAGCCGTCGCTCTCCTGCGCCGACGTGATCACCTCGGTCAGCTCCTGGAAGCGGCGCTCCATGTCCGGATCGCCGGTGCGGCCGATCTCCCAGGCCATCGCCTCCATGAGCTTGTAGACGTCGGAGTCGGAGAACTCGCGGCCCTGACGAACGGCGGCGATGGTCCCGTCGACGACGGCACTGAAGTTCCCGACCCAGCCCAGCTTTTCCATCCACGACTGGGCGTGCGGGATCGTGGTGCGCGCGTTGCGCTCCAGGTACGGGGCCCAGGACCCGCCGGTGATGGTCACCGCCTCGAGGCCGAGCGGGAGGTGTGCGCCGGCATCGGAGCGGATCGGGCCCATGGGCGAGGTGTGGGTGAGGGGTGCAGCAGTCACAGAAGATCTCATTTCACGGCGCCGACGGTGAGACCGTCGCGCAGGAGTCGGTAGCTGAAGGTGTAGACGATGAGGATCGGGACGGCAGTGAGCACGGCCAGGGCCATGAGACCGGGCCAGTCGATCCCGAAGGCGGAGACCTGCTGAGCGAGCAGGGCGCTGAGCGGATAGGTGCCGGGGGAGAGGAAGAAGTTCACCGCGTACAGGAACTCGCCCCAGGCCAGCAGGAACACGATCGTGCCGGTGGTGGCCACGCCGTTGCGGGCCACGGGCAGGGCGATGCGCAGGAAGGTGCCCAGCCGCGCGGTGCCGTCGATCGCCGCGGCCTCCTCGAGCTCGACCGGGACCGTGCGGAAGAACGGCCTCAGCAGGATGACGGCGAACGGCGTCAGCAGCGCGGCGTCGGCGAGGATGACGCCGCCCAGGGAGTCCAGCAGGCTCCAAGAGCCGAACAGCTGGAACAGGGGGATCACGGTGGCGGTCTGCGGGAGCATCTGCAGCACGATCAGCGCGCCCAGCAGGACGGCGACGAGCCAGCCCCTCGTGCGAGCCAGCCCGTAGGCAGCTGGAACGGCGATGAGCAGGACCAGCGCCGTCGTGCCGACAGCGATGAGGATCGACTGGCGCAGCGCCGTGAACAGCTCCGAGTTCAGAGCGTTCGCATAGGCGTCCAGCGAGGGCGTGAACAGGAACATGCTGGCTCGGTCGAACACCAGCGAGGAGGGTTTGAGGCTGGTCAACACGATCCACAGCAGCGGGATGCCGTAGAGCATCGTGAGCAGCACCTTGATCAGGATCTCGCCGAGTCCGGCTCTCTGGCTCATCGTTCCTCCTTCAGGATGCTGCGGCTGTACAGGACGGCCAGCACGACCACCAGCAGCACCGCGATGACGGACGTGGAGGCGCCCAGCCCGAAGTCATAGCGGCTGAAGGCCTGCAGGTATCCCAGGAACGGCAGCGTGTTGGTCGCCGTGCCGGGCCCGCCGTAAGTCATCACGTAGATGAAGTCGAAGCTGCGGAAGCCGTAGACGATCGTGAGCACCAGCAGCACCAGCGCCGTGGGCCTCGCGGCAGGGATCATGATGTGCCGGATCTCCTGCCAGCGTGTGGCACCGTCGAGCGCCGCGGCCTCGAAGATCTCCGGGCTGATCCCCAGCAGCGCAGCCCGGAACACCAGGGCGTTGAAGGGGATCACCGCCCAGGTGGTCACCAGGGCGACGGAGATCAGCGCCCACGTCGCGTCGTAGAGGAACGGGATCGGCTCCGCGCGCAGCGGAATCAGCAGCACGAGCGTGTTGACCAGCCCGTCCTCGGCGAACAGGAACTTCCACACCGAGCCGTTGACCACCGGCGGCAGCGCCCAGACGAACACCATCCCGGCCAGGATGATCGCGGACCAGCGGCCCGTCGTGCGCAGAGCGATCGCGGCGGCGAGCCCGAGCGCCATGCCGATCCCGGTCACGATCGCGGCGACCACCACGGTGCGCACGATCGCGTCGGTCATCGCACCGCTGGCGAAGCCCTCCAGGTAGTTCTCCGGTCCCACGAACGGCCACTGCTGGTTCAGCGTGGCCGACCCGACGTCGGAGACGCTCATCCGCAGCAGCTGGACGATGGGGACCGCCGAGAAGAAGAACAGGAACGCCACCCCCGGCACCAGGAACCATGCCCTGGTGCCCAGAGGGCCTCCGCCCCGGGCTCTCCTCCGGCGCGCGCCCGTGGGCGGAGCGGGGTCGGCCGCTCTCCGCGTCGCGGGTCTGATGTCGGCGTTCGCCGTCATCGGTACCTCCTGGGTCAGTGGTGACGGCTCAGGCCGAGAGGGACTCGAGCAGCTGCATCACGGTCTGGGACGCCGCCTCGGGATCCTGCTGTCCGCCCAGTGCGGAGCTCCACGCCTGGCCGACGGTGGTCTGCACGTCGGCGACCGCCTCGGGCGGGATCGCGGCCGACGGGTAGGTCGCCCCGCGCTCGGCGACCGTCTCGGAGAACGGGGTCAGCAGGGCGTTGTCGGCCACGGCCGGGTCCTGGTTCGCATCCTCGCGCGCCGGGATGTAGCCGACGTTCTCGACGGCGGCCAGCTGGCCCTCGCTGCTGTAGAAGGTGGAGGCCAGGTACTGCCATGCCAGCTCCGGGTTCTGGGAGAAGGCGCCGACGGCCTGCCCCTCGCCGCCGAGGTAGACCTGGCCGGCCCCGCCCACGGGCAGAGGCACGACCGTGTACTCGAACGTGGCGTCGGACTCGGCCAGGGCGATCTGCCAGTTCCCGTTCGCGGCGAACAACGACTGGCCGGCGAGGAACTGCTGGAACGGGACGGTCTGATCCCAGGTGGTGGCCTCCCTGGAGAGATAGCCCTTCTCGACCCAGTCGTGGACCATCGCGAAGCCGTCGGTCAGCGCCTGCTCGTCGGGCGACTCGTAGGTGAAGCCCTGGCTGCTCAGCCACGGATAGGCCTGCCACTCGCCCTGGGACTGGGGCAGCCCCGACACGGTGATGCCGGCCAGGCCGCTCTCCTGGGCAGCTGCCATGGCGGCCTCGAGCTCGTCGATGGTCGTGGGCGGCTCCAGGCCCAGCTCATCGAGCCTGTCCACGTTGCACCACAGGCCCAGCAGGTTCACGTAGCCCTGCACGGCGTAGAGGGTGCCGTCGATGGTGTGCTGGACCGAGTCGGGGAACTGGCCGGCGTCCTCGAAGGCGGCCCACTCCTCGTCGATGGCCTTGAGCCCGCCGCCGAGCGCGAGGACCGCGGCCTCGGCGCCGTTGAACACCACGACGTCGGGGCCGGTCTGGCTGCCGGCGGCGTTGACGACCTTGCTGTTGAGCTGGTCGTACGGGACGAAGACGTTCTCGACCGTCGCACCCTCGTTCTCGGCCTCGAACATCTCCTTGTACTGGTCCATCAGGGCCACCTGGTTGTCCTCGGCGAAGTAGTGCCAGACCGTGACGGTGTTGCCGCCCTGCGAGGCGTCCTCGCCCCCGCCGCCGCCGCCGCCCGATCCGGAGCTGCCGCACGCGGCGAGAGCGCCGGTCGCCGCGAGTCCGGCCGTGCCGGCCAGGAAGGACCGCCGCTTCATGGGGTTCGTGCCTGTCATGTCTAACCTCCTCGTTAGTGCCCGGGACCGCCCCGGGCGAGCGAAACTGGCGAAACCGTTTTCGGTAACGTACAGTGGCGCGCATCTCACGTCAAGGGGTCGTCGAGCTGGAGGCTGAGGAGGATGGCTGTGGACAATGGGCACATGGGGAACGGAGGTCCGCGACTGCGCGACGTCGCCGAGGCTGCGGGCGTCTCGGTGGCCACTGCGTCGAAAGCGCTCAATGGCAGGCAGGACGTGTCGGCTGCGACCCGGGACAAGGTGCTCCAGGCCTCGCGGCTGCTCTCTTTCCGTCCCAACCGCGCCGCGCAGCAGCTGCAGGGCGGGGCCTCGGGCACGGTGGGTCTGATCGCCAGCGACCTCGACGGCCGCTTCTCGATCCCGATCATGATGGGCGCCGAAGACGGTTTCGGGATAGAGAACGTCTCGGTGTTCCTCACTGATGCCCGCGGCGATCTGATCCGTGAGCGCCATCATCTCGAGGCACTCATGGCGCGCGGCGTCGACGGCTTCATCTTCGTCGGCAGTCGCACGGATCCGCGCCCGCCGATCGCGATGGAGGTGCCGGTCCCCGTCGTGCACGTCTACGCCCCGAGCTCGGAGCCGAACTCGCTCTCGTTCGTCCCCGACAACGTCGACGCCGGTCGCAAGGCGACCCAGCACCTCCTCGACCTCGGCCGCCGCCGGCTCGCGCTCATCTCTGGGGATCCGGACTACGTGGCGTTCACGGACCGTCGTGCCGGAGTCGGCGAAGTGCTCGATGGCGCCGGCGTCGAACTGGTCGCGCCGGTCCGCTCCGGGGAGTGGTCAGAAGCATGGGGAAGGCGGGCAGTGCGCGATCTGATGGCGAGCGGGACGGACTTCGACGGCCTGATCTGCTCCAGTGATCAGATCGGCCGAGGCGCGCTGGAGTCCCTGGCGCGGGCGGGAGTCTCGGTGCCGGACGATGTGGCCGTGGTCAGCCATGACAACTGGGAGGTCCTCGCCACGCAGTGCACCCCCCAGCTGAGCAGCGTGGACATGCAGTTCCGGAAGCTGGGCCATATGGCCTCCCAGGCTCTGCTCCGCATGATGGGCGGGGAGAAGGAGTCGGGCGTGGTGACACTGCCGTGCTCTCTTGTCGTGCGGGAGTCGACGCTCGGCGTGTGACCGCTCGACGGCGGGATTCCCGCCGTCACGGCGATGGCCGGAGCGCGCGCCGGAACAGGTCGAACGCATGCTACCATCCACGTAGGCCCGGGTCATCGTGATGCCCGGATCAGGCAAACACTGCACAAATCGCGTTGCCCCGCCGGTGCGAGTTCGATGAGGTCGGAGCATGAACGAGTTCACACGACGCACCGCCCTCGGCGCCCTGAGCGCCCTTCCCCTGCTGTCCGTTCCCGTGGCGGCCGGAGCCGTCGGCAACGGCCCCAGCTGGAACGGCAACGGCAACATCACCACCGCCCACCTCTCCACCTATGACGATGTGGCCGCCTTCCTGCAGAAGGAGGCGCAGAAGCAGCCCGCGATGGAGCTGAGCGTGATCGGCCAGTCGGTGAAGGGCCGCGACCTGTACCTCGCCTCCTGGCTCTCGGCGCCGGAGAACCCCACCGTCCTGTTCCTCACCCAGCAGCACGGCAACGAGCAGCTCACCACCGAGGGTGCGCTCGAGGTGGTCAAGCACCTGGGCACCGGCCGCCTGCGCGAGGTGCTGGACGGCGTGAACATCCTGATCGTCCCGATGCTCAACCCGGACGGCGCCATGGGTGACGTGGACTTCTCCCTAGAGGGCTACCTCGCCCACGGCGACCGCCACCTCACCCGCTACAACGCGGTGGAGGCGGATCTGAACCGCGACCACGTGGACCGCCTCCAGCCGGAGACCCAGGCGCTGCACGAGAACGTGCTGGGCGCCTTCGAGATCGACTACATGATCGACCTCCACCACCAGGGCGCCAACCGCGCCCTCGGCGACGAGCTGGTCTCGGGCTCGATCCTCCACCCCACCACCCCGAACGCCGCCCCGGAGCTGGTGGAGCGCTCCAAGCGCCTGGGCTCGGTCGTCTACGACGCGGTGGACTCCACCGGCTGGGGCCTGATCGGGAAGTACAACGGCGGCTCCGCCGAGACGATCAGCCGCAACGGCCTCGCCGTCGAGTACGACATCGCCACCCTCCTGTTCGAGATGCGCGGCATGTCCGATCACACCCGCGAGGACTACGTGCTCGGCGCCCGCAGCAGCGGCTACCTGATCCGGCAGACGGTCCTCACCCTCGAGGCGACCGTGCGCGCGATCGCCGACGGCTCCATCGAGAGCGCGGACATCTCCTTCTGGGACACCCTCCCCACCCAGGAGACCTACACCCCCGACGAGTGACCCGCCCCGCGGCTCCCGCCGCGGCGTGATCCGTCCGAGCGGCCGCCCTCCGGTGGACACCGGGGGAGCGGCCGCTTCGCTGCGCCCTCCCTGGCCCAGCGAACTCTCGGCGAACGCCCCTGGAGAGCACGGCGGAGTGACAGGCCGTCCCCAGCAGGACTTTCTACGGTGCCCGCTCCAGCCCCGGAGATGAAGAGGACCCGCCATGACCGCCAGCGCTCCCCGCCCCGCCCGCCGCTCCCGCTCCGCCCGTCGGCCCTACCCGGAGGCCCGCGAGCACGCCGCCGGCCGCGCCCCTGAGGGCGAGGCCCCCGCGAGCTTCGAGGGCCGCCCCCTCCACCATCCCGAGGAGGACGTCGAGGACCAGGGCCTCGCCTTCGACGTCGCCACCGTGGTCTCCCGCCGCGGGGCGCTGGGCGCGCTCGGCGCCGGCAGCGTGGTGGCCGTGCTCGCCGCCTGCAGCACCGGCTCCACCACCACCGGCACCGCCGCGAGCGACGGGGGAGGGGCGAGCGACGGCGGCGGCACCACCGACTCCTCCTACACCGAGATGCCCACCGAGACCGCCGGCCCCTACCCGGGCGACGGCTCCAACGGGGCGGACGTGCTGGAGACCAGCGGTGTGGAGCGCAGCGACATCACCACCAGCATCGACTCCGGCACCGCCGTGGACGGGGTGCCGCTCGCGCTCACCCTGACCGTGATCGACATGGCCGGCGGCGACGTGCCCATGGAGGGCGCGGCCGTGTACCTGTGGCAGTGCGACGCCGCCGGGCAGTACTCGATGTACTCCGAGGGCGTGGAGGAGGAGACCTTCCTGCGCGGCGTGCAGATCACCGACGACGCCGGCCAGGTCTCCTTCACCTCGATCGTCCCGGGCTGCTACACGGGCCGCTGGCCGCACCTGCACTTCGAGGTGTTCCCGGAGGCGGAGTCGATCGTGGACGCCGGCAACGCCCTCCTCACCTCCCAGATCGCGATGCCCGAGGCGGCCTGCGACGACGTGTTCGCGCTCGAGGAGTACGCGGGCAGCGCCGAGAACCTCGCCCAGCTCACCCTGGAGACCGACACCATCTTCTCCGACGGCTACGACCAGCAGCTGGCGAGCCTCAGCGGGGACGTGGAGACCGGCTACTCCTTCACCCTCGACGTCCCGATCGACACCACCACCGAGCCCGAGGCCGGCGGCATGGCCGGCGGCGCGATGGGCGGCGAGCCGCCGGAGGGCGGTCAGGGCGGTCCCGGAGAGGGCGGCGCCCCGCCCGAGGGCGCGCCCGGCGAGGGCGGCCCGGGCGGGGACGCGCCCGCGGGAGCGCCGTCGGACGGCGGAGGCGACGAGCAGGCCTGACACGGCCCGGCCGGTGCGGCGGCGCGGGAGCGTGCCGCCGCACCGGCGCCGACGGGGCGGCCCTGCTCAGAACCCGAACAGGACCATCCGGCTGAACACCAGGAAGACGCCGGAGAACACCATGAACACCACGCCGAACCCGGCGCGACGCAGCTGCGGCCACGGCGACATCCGCCGCCCGTCGCGCGGGGCGACGAACAGCTCGGGCCGGTCCCGGTCGTGGAGCACGGTGACGGTGCTGCCCGTGCGGTCCAGCATCCCGACGTCGCTGACGGCGGGGACCTCGCGCACACCCCGCCCACGAGGGTACGGGCACGTCGCTGCGGCGGTGGGCGGAACGGACCTGGAAGACTGGCGCACCTGGAAGACTGGTCCGAGCGCCGCGGCCGGCGGTGCGCCCGAGCGATGGCGAGGTCGATGATGTCCATGCAGTACCGCACTCCCGCACGGCTGGGCCGGGCGCTGTCCGTGATCGGCCAGGGCTGCTGGCAGATCGGCGCCGACTGGGGCGAGGTCTCCGACGCCGCCGCGCACGAGGTGCTCGCGGCCGCGCGGCGCGCGGGCGTGACCTTCTTCGACACCGCCGACGTCTACGGCGACGGCCGCAGCGAACGCCTGGTGGGCGCGATGCGCGCGAGGGCGGCCGCCGACGCCGACGGGGGAGCGGACGGCACCGACGGCGGGGCGGACGGCGCCGGCGGCGGCGAGCCCGGGGAGCTGCCGTTCGTGGCCACCAAGGCCTCCCGCCGCGCGGAGCCCTTCGCCCCGGAGTCCTTCACCGAGGAGAACCTGCGGGCCTGGGTGGAGCGGTCCCGGCAGAACCTCGGCATGGACACCCTCGACCTGGTGCAGCTGCACTGCCCGCCGCCGGAGATCTACCGCGACCAGGCCACGTTCGACGTGCTGGACACCCTGGTGGCCGAGCGGCGGATCGCCGCCTGGGGCGTGAGCGTGGAGACCTGCGAGGAGGCGCTGCTCAGCCTGGAGCGCGAACACCTCGCCTCGATCCAGATCATCCTCAACCCCTTCCGGCTCAAGCCCCTGGACGAGGTGCTGCCGCTCGCCCAGGAGAAGGGGGTGGCGGTGATCGCCCGCGTGCCCCTCGCCTCCGGCCTGCTCACCGGGAAGTTCTCCGCGGAGACCCGCTTCGCGGAGGACGACCACCGCCGTTTCAACCGCCACGGCGAGGCCTTCGACCAGGGCGAGACGTTCTCCGGCGTGGACTTCGAGGCCGGGCTGGAGGCCGTGGCCCGCCTCGAGGAGGCGCTGGCGGGGCAGATGCCGCTGCCCGAGGCGAGCCTGCGCTGGATCCTGGGCCGTCCCGGCGTGACCGCCGCGATCCCCGGGGCCAGCAGCGCCGCCCAGGCCCGCGCCAACGCCGCCGCCGGCACCGCGGCCACCCCGGCGCAGCAGGCCGTGCTGGACCGCTTCGACGAGGCCGTGCAGGAGACCTACGACGCCCTGCTGCGGGAGTCGATCCACCCGCGCTGGTGAGCCACCCCGTCGGCCGCTCGCTCTCCACCCACCCCAGGAGCCTCGCATGACCCGTCCCAACATCGTGTTCATCATGAGCGACGACCACGCCGCCCACTCGATCTCCGCCTACGGCAGCCGGGTGAACACCACCCCGCACATGGACCGCCTGGCCGCCGAGGGCGCGCTGATGGAGGCGGCGTACTGCACCAACTCGATCTGCACCCCCTCGCGCGCCTCGATCCTCACCGGCACCTACAGCCACCTGAACCGCGCCTGCTCGATCTACTCCGAGTTCGACTACCGGGTGCCCACCTTCCCCGAGGTGCTGCAGGGGCGCGGGTACCGCACGGCGCTGTACGGGAAGTGGCACCTGGGCCGCTCGGAGCGGTCCCGGCCGCGCGGCTTCGACGACTGGCGCATCTTCCCCGACCAGGGCGAGTACGTGGACCCGGTGATGCAGGGCCCGGACGGCGAGGAGCGGATCGAGGGCTACGCGACGGACATCGTCACCCGGCAGAGCCTCGACTTCCTCGAGAGCCTCGATGCCGACGAGCCGTTCTGCCTGCTGGTGCACCACAAGGCCCCGCACCGCCCCTGGATCCCGCACCCCCGCTACCAGGACCTCCACCAGGTCGGCACCATCCCCGAGCCCGAGACGATGTGGGACGAGCACGAGACCCGTGCCCAGGTGGTGCGCGAGGTCGCGATGCAGCTGGACGACCTGCGCCCCTCGGACTACAAGGACGAGCTGCCCGCCGAGCTGGAGGGGGAGGACGAGACCGCGCGCCGGGCCCGGACCTCCTGGAAGTACCAGCGCTACATGCGCGACTACCTGCACTGCGTGCAGGCGGTGGACGACTCCGTGGGCGAGATCCTCGAGCACCTGGAGGCGACGGGGCTGGATCAGAACACCCTCGTCATCTACACCTCCGACCAGGGGTTCTTCCTGGGCGATCACGGCTGGTTCGACAAGCGCCTGATGCTCGACGAGTCGCTGACCATGCCGATGCTGGCGCGCTGGCCGGCGCAGATCCCGGCCGGCACCCGCGTGGCGGACATCGTCTCGAACGTGGATGTCGCCGCGACCCTGCTGGAGGCCGCCGGGCAGGAGCCTGCGGATCTCCCGGACCAGCAGGGCCGCAGCTTCCTTCCCCAGCTGCGCGGCGAGCAGGTGGAGGACTGGCGCCAGGCCGTCTACTACCGCTACTGGGAGCACGACGACCCCGAGCACCACGCCCCGGCCCACTACGGCGTGCGCACCCCCGCCCACAAGTACATCCGCTACTACAACGACGGCCTGGGCTCGCCCGGCTCCTCCGACAGGGTGATGCCCGTGGAGGACGAGCTGTACGACCTCGCGGCCGACCCCCGCGAGATGACCAACGTGGCCCACGACCCGGCGTACGCCGAGGTGCTCGCGCAGATGCAGGCCCTCACCGCGCAGCTGCAGGAGGAGTACGGAGACGCCCCCTACGAGGGCCCGGACACCCCGCGCCTGGAGTGGCCGCACGTGTGAGCCCGGCGGCGGCCGCGCTGGGCGCCGGGCCGACAGGCGCGCGGCTCACGGGCGCGTGAGCCGACGGGTGCGGGGCCGGGCCGCGCTGGGACGGGGCGGCGCGGCATCGCCTGCCGCTGGTAGGTTCGCTGACCGTGTCCGAACTCCTCGCGCTGCTCCCCGCCCTGAGCGTCGGCTCCTGGCTGCTGGTGATCGCCGGCGCGCTGGTGGTCGGCTTCTCCAAGACCGCCCTGCCGGGTGCCGGCACCATCGCGGTGGGCCTGTTCGCCCTGGCCATGCCCGCGAAGGAGTCCACCGCCGCGCTGCTGCTCCTGCTCATCGTGGGGGACATGACCGCGCTGTGGGTGTACCGGCGGGAGCCGGACTGGCGCACCCTGCTGCGCCTGCTGCCCAGCGCCATGATCGGCGTGGTGCTCGGCGCGTTCTACTTCGCGCACGTGGACGGCGCCGGGGTGCGCCTCACCATCGGCGTGATCCTGCTGGTCCTCGTCGCGGTGACCGTGTGGCGCCGCGGCGCCGCCGCACGCCGGGACCCGTCGGCCGCCCCGCCCGTCAAGGGCTCCCGACCCGGCGCCGCCGCGACCGCGCAGGGCGTGGGCTTCGGGCTGCTGGGCGGGTTCACCACCATGGTCGCCAATGCCGCCGGGCCCGTGATGTCGATGTACTTCTACGCCATGCGGATGCCGGTGCTCACCTTCCTGGGCACCTCCGCCTGGTACTTCGCGATCGTGAACCTGTTCAAGGTGCCGTTCTCCGCCGGGCTGGGCCTCCTCTCCCGCGGCACCCTGCTGATGGACGCGCTGCTGATCCCGGTGGTGCTGCTGGGCGCCGTGCTGGGTGCCCGGGTGGCCCGGCGCATCCCGCAGAAGGTGTTCGAGAACCTCATCCTGGGGCTCACCGTCGCCGCCGCGATCGGCCTGCTGGTGATCTGACCGCGGGGCGGTGGAGCTCACCCCGCGGTGAAGCCCTGCGCCGCCACGTCCTCCGGGGTGCCCGCGTAGAGCACCTCGCGCACCTCGACCTCGACCGGCTCGGACCGGCCCACGCCGAGATCCACCGTCCACACCGCCCCCTCGACCTCGAAGTACCGGCTGGCGGTGGTGAGGTCCAGCAGCAGCGCCGCTCCCTCGCCGCAGTGCATCCAGCTCTGGCGGCCGGCATGGTGCTCGAGATCGTCACGCGGCACCGGGGCGCAGGTGGTGCCGTCGGCGAGGATCACCATCAGCGGCAGGGGATCCTCCGGCGCGGGCGCGGTGAACCCCTCGATCCCCGGGGAGCGGATGCGCACGGCCGTCTTCTCCATGGGGTCGCGCACGCAGAGCGCCCGGTCGTCGCTCTCCTGCTTGCAGGCCAGCAGCCGATCCTCCGGTGCGCCGCAGGTGAAGTAGTCCTGCCCGAGCGCCCAGCGGGAGATCACCGGCGGCGAGTCCCCGCACGCGTCCCCCTCGAGCTCCTCGTGCAGGGCCCACGTCCCGTCCGGCCAGATGCCGGTGATCTCGGTGGCGGTCACCGGCGCCCGGCGCGTTCCGGCCTCCCCGGGAGTGCCGGTGCCGGACGGTTCCTCGGACGGGGCGTCGGCGGTGGGCAGCTGCTGCGGGGTCGGGACGCCGGTGCGCTCCGGAGCGGGCGGGGCCGCGGACGGCGTCTCCTCCGCGGGACCGTCGCCGGCATGGCACGCGCCGAGCGCGAGTGCGAGCAGGAGGGCGGCGTAGACGGTGCGGAACAGGGAGGTCGATCGACGGTGAGCAGCCATGGGGCGGACGTCCGTTCGGGCACGGGGACGGCGGCCCGTTCCGCCCTCCCCAGGGGACTGCCTTCGAGGATAGGCCCTCCGCCGCGGCGGGGGAACGGTCAGGAGGGGGCTGTCGCCGCCCCGTCGGCCGGTCCGTTCCCCGGCGCCGCCCGGACCCCGCCCGCCCAGGCGCCCAGCCGCGTGATCACCTCGAGCAGCTCCGGCGGGTCGATCACCTCGATCGGCGCGCCGATCCACGCCAGGTGCATCGCGATCCAGTGCAGATCATCCGCGCCGGCGCGCAGGAGGCAGGCGCCCGGACCGTCGGCGGTGACGGTTCCGGCCCGGGCCGGGATCCGCGGGGCGATCTCCTCCGCCGGGGCGAGGATCCGCACGGTCGCCGCGGCGGCGTAGCCGCCCACGGTGATCGACTCGTGCACCGCCTGCTCGATGTCCGGGGCGGTCCGCTCGGAGATCGTGAAGGTCGAGACCTGGACCGTGCCCATGCGGTCCAGGCGGAAGGTGCGCCAGTCCTCGCGGTCCAGGTCCCAGGCGAACAGGTACCAGCGCCCCTCCACCGACAGCACCCGGTAGGGCTCGAGCCGGCGCTCGGCGCGCTCGCCGTCGGCCCGCACGTAGTCCACCCGCACCCGCACCCGGTCCCGCACGGCGGTGGCCAGGGCGGTGAGCACCGCGGCACTGGTGCCGGCCCCGGGCCGCGCGATCACGCCGAGCGCCTCCGTGACCGCGCCGGCCTCCGCCCGCACCGGCGCGGGCAGGATCCGCTCCAGCGCCGCCAGCGCCCGCAGCGCCTCCTCGTCCAGACCGTCCACCCCGGACGCGGCCGCCAATCGCAGTCCCACCGCGACCGTGACCGCCTCGGAGGCGCTCAGCAGCAGCGGCGGCAGCGCGCGTCCCGCGCCCAGCTGGTAGCCGCCGCCGTGCCCGGCCGAGGTGAGTACCGGATAGCCCATCCGCCGCAGCCGGTCCACGTCCCGCCGCACCGTCCGCGTGGTCACGCCCATCTCCGCGGCCAGCTCCGGCCCGGTCCACACCGACCGCGACTGCAGCAGCGCCAGCAGTCGCAGCGCCCGTGCCGTCACATCGCTCATCGCCCCGCCTCTCGTCTCCGTCGGCCTCCAGTCTGCCCGTCTTCGCGGACAGAAGCTGTCCGCCGAGGGGTCGAGGGTGGGCATCGGCCGACCGGCGCGGGAGGTCCGCCACGGGCCGGCCCGCCGCAGGACCCACCACGACCACCACGACCACCACCCCTTCGAGGAGCACCTCATGCCGTTCCTGACCGCCGAGACCACCGACGAGCGCGACAGCCTCGCCACCTTCGCCCAACAGCAGATCGATCAGATCGCCACCACCCTCCACGACCTCGACCGCGAGCAGATCGCGAGCCGCCCCAGCGCCTCGACGATGAGCCTCGGCGCGCTCGCCCGGCACGTGCTGTTCATCGCCAGCGGGGCGGTGCAGGCCCTCGCCGCCGCACCGGAGGCCCCGCCGAGGCCCGAGGGCACCCCGGAGCGGTTCCGCGCCGAGGGCACGATCGCGCCCGAGGCCCTGCGCGAGGAGGACACCGCCGAGTCCCTCGCCGCGCAGCTGCGGGAGGTGGGCCGGGAGCTCGCCGCCGCGATCCGCGCCGCCGACCTCGACGTCGAGGGGCCCGTGCCCGACGGCCCCTGGTTCGCCGGCCGCACCCGGTGGAGCATGCGCTGGTTCGCCCTGCACCAGATCGAGGAGAACGCCCGTCACGCCGGTCACGCGGACATCCTCCGTGAGAGCCTGGACGGCAAGGGCGCCTACGAGCTCAACGCCCTGGCCGACGGGGAGCCCTGGCCGCCCGCCGGGTGGTGAGCGGCCGGGCGGCGGCCCGCCACCAGCAGATGCAGCGGGATCGTCACCACCAGCACCGCCGCGGCCACCAGGGGGAGGTGCGCGGGGCTCGATCCGGCGGCCAGCGCGAGCCCGCCCAGCCCGCCGCCGAGGGCGCTGCCGAGCGAGACCGCGCTCGCGTTCAGCGCCATCACCACCGGCGCGGACGCCGGGGCCATCGCCGCCAGCCGTGCCTGCTGCGGGACGGCGTGGCCCCCGTTGCCCACGCCCGCCACCAGGAACCACACCACGCTCGTCACGACCAGCACCGCCGGTGCGGCGACGGTGAGGACGATCGCGCCGAACAGAGCGTTGACCAGCAGCAGGACGAGGATCACGGAGAGCACCCGCACCGGGGAGAAGCGATCCACCAGGCGCCCGGTCACCCCGTTGCCGAGCATGCTGGCCAGGCCGTAGGCGCACATGAGGGCGATGATCGCCCAGCGTGCCGGGTGCGAGGGCTCCAGGATCAGCACCGCGTAGGTGAAGCAGGCGTAGCTCGCGCACAGCACCCCGGTGGAGACCAGCAGCCCTCCCACCAGGCGGGGCCGCGCGAGCGGACGCAGCCGCCGGCCGAGCGTCGTGGCGGGATGGCGCAGCCGGGGCAGCCGCAGCGCGATCCCCACCAGGGCCGTGAGCCCCACGGCGGAGACCATCAGCAGGGGGAGGCGCCAGCTGGTCTGCCCCAGGATCAGGCCCACCGGCACGCCGAGCGCCGTGGCGGTCATCCATCCGCCCAGCACGAAGGACAGCGCCCGGCCGCGATGGCGCTCCGGGACCAGGTGCACCACGTACCCGGTCACGGCGGCGGCGAGCAGGCAGCCACCGAGCGCGGCGACCACCCGCCCTCCCAGGGCGACCGCGTACGTCGGGGCCAGCGCGTTGACGAGGTTGCCGAGCACGAAGGTGCTCAGCGCCGCCATGATCGTGCCGCGCTGCTCCCAGCCGCTGGTCAGCGCGCCCAGCACGGGCCCCGCGAGGGCGGAGGTGAGGGCGAAGACGGCCACCAGCTGCCCGGCGGCGGCCGCGCCCACCTGGAGATCCGCGGCGATGTCCGGCAGCAGGCCGGCCAGCACGTAGCCGTCGATGCCGGTGGTGAACGTCGCGACCGCGAGCCACAGCAGCACGCGACGGGGCACGCCGTGCGATGCGGGGGCGTCGTGGGGCTCGGGCTCCTCGCTGTGCATCGTCACCCTGGGAACGGTATCCCGATTCGGTGAACTTCTCACCGCCGGGCCGCTCGGCGGGAGACCATGGGGCATGTCCTTCGATCTGGTTCCCGCCGAGCTCCTCGCCAGCGCACTGATCGCCGTGATGGTGGCGATCCCGCTCGCCTTCGCCCTCGCCGCCTCCGTGATCACCGGCCCGCGCCGCACGTGGAACCGCGCCGGCCTCGCCCTGGGGCTGGGCCTGCTGCTGGGCGTGGGGCTCGCCGTGTTCGGCGCGGTGAGCGGGGCCGAGAGCGCCCCGCTGCGGAGCGCCGTGGCGCTGATGCTGCTGGGACTGCTGTGCGCGATCGCGGCCGGTGTGCTGGTGATCGTGCTGGAGGACGGCACCACGCTCTCCGCCGTGGTGGGGGTCGCCGCCTGCCTGCTGATCGGCATGGGCGCCCCGGGGGAGGCGCTGCCGGCGTTCTTCGGCCTCAGCACCTCGGTGCTGGTGGTCGCCGCCGCAGTGGTGATCGAGGCCGTGGCCCTGGTGGCGATCGTGGGCTTCCTGGTCGCCGCGGCCGGGCGCGTGCGCGCCCTGCAGATCGGGGTGGCCGCCGCCGGCGCGATCGCCGCCCTGCTGGTCGCCCTCGGGCTGCTGGGCCTGGAGATCCCGCTGTCCACCGTCCTGATCCTCACGCTGAGCGCGCTCGTGATCGGCAGCGTGGTCAGCGGGGTGCTCGACGCGGTGCGCGGTCGGCGCCGCCCCACCGTCGACGCCCGCAACGGCACCGGGGCGGCCTGAGGGACCCGGCGGGGCGCGCCGCGGCCCCGCCCGGGCCGACGGGCCCACTTCCGACGAGCCCACGACCGACGAGCCCACGACCGGCGGGCCGGTCCGTCGGCCGCGGGGCTGTGACCTCGTCGGCCCGCCCACCCGGCGCGCGTCGCGACGGACTATCGTGGAGGTCCTCCGACCCCACACCGTGGTGCCCGCGCTCGCCGCGCACCCTGTGGCGACCGAGCCCGGGCCCTGGAAAGGCCCGCCGTGATCGCCCTGCTCGAGGGGAGCCCCCTGCTCACGCTGTTCCTGGTGGTCGCCACCGGAGCGGTGCTCGGCGCGATCCCCTTCGGTCGCGTACGCTTCGGCGCCGCCGGGGCGCTGTTCACCGGCCTCGCCCTCTCCGCCGCCGCCCCGCACCTGGGCGCCAGCATGGACATCGTGCAGACCCTGGGCCTGGCCCTATTCGTCTACACCGTGGGGATCTCCGCCGGGGCCGCGTTCTTCTCCACCCTGAACCGGCAGCTGCCGCTGCTGGGCGCCGCCACCGCCGCCGCCGTGCTGGGCGCGGCCCTCACCCTGGTGCTCGGAGGGGTGCTGGGGCTGAGCCGCGACCTGTCGCTGGGCCTGTTCACGGGCGCGCTCACCGCCGCCCCCGCCCTGGACGCCGCGCACCGGCTCACCGGCACCTCCGCGCCCTCGGTGGGCTACGCCTTCGGCTACCCGATCGGCGTGATCATCGGGATCGTGGTGGTCTCCACCGTGGTCAACCGTGCCTGGCCCGGCCGCCGCGACACCCCGGCCCTGGCCGGCACCCGCCTCGCCTCCGCCACCGTGGCGGTGCACCGCGCGGTGAACCTGCGGGACGTGCCGCAGTGGAGCGACCAGGAGGTGCGCTTCTCCTACCTGCGCCGCGACGGGCGCGTGCGGGTGATCGTGCCCGGCGAGGACCTGCTCGCCGGGGACGAGGTGGTCGCCGTGGGGATGCCGGACGCCGTCGACGCGGTCACCGAGGAGCTCGGCGAGCGCAGCGACCGGCACGTCGCCCACGACCGCTCGCTGGTGGAGTTCACCCGCCTCACCGTCTCCAACCCGGATCTCGCCTCCCGCTCCCTCGCGGATCTCAACCTCTCGGTGCGCTTCGGCGCGGTGGCGACCCGGGTGCGGCGCGGCGACCTCGAACTGCTGGCCCGCGACGACCTCGTGCTGGAGCCCGGGGACCGGATCGCGGTGGTGGTGGAGCGGCGCCGCCTCGACGACGTGCACGCCTTCCTCGGCGACTCCGACCGCAAGGCCGGCGAGCTGGACGCCCTCTCCCTGGGACTCGGCCTGGTGCTGGGCGTGGCGCTGGGCCTGGTGGAGGTGCCGGTGCCCGGCGGCGGCACCTTCTCGCTGGGCCCGGCGGCCGGGCCGCTGCTGGTGGGGATGATGCTGGGGGCGCTGCGCCGCACCGGTCCGGTGGTGTGGGCGCTGCCCGGCAGCGCGAACCTCACCCTGCGCCAGCTGGGGCTGCTGCTGTTCCTGGCCGGGCTGGGCCTCACCGCCGGCCCCCAGGTCGCCACCGTGCTCGCCTCGCCCACCGCCTGGCGGGCCGCGGTGCTCTCCGCCGCGGTGGCGGCGCTGAGCTGCGCGGCGATGCTGATCGCCGCCCGCTGGGTGCTGGACCTCTCCGCCCCGCGGGCCGCCGGCGCGGTCGCCGGTTTCCTGGGCCAGCCCGCGGTGCTCGAGGCGGCCGGCGCCCGACGGGCCGACGAGCGCATCGAGGCGGCCTACGCGACCCTGTTCGCCTTCTCGATCGTGGTGAAGATCGTGCTGGTGCCGGTGGTGTGGCACCTGTGAGCGCACGGCGGGCACGGCGCCCCGCCGGCCCCGTTGCGCGACGACGCGCCCAGCACTGAGAACACCGCGGCGCGGGACGTCCGGGCAGGGCCTCGGGCGTGCCGCGGGCCCGCACCCCTACAGTGTGCCCATGTCGAACGCCTCGCCCGCCCCGTCGCCGGACCCGTCCGTCGGCCCCTCCGCCCCCGTGCCGTCGCCCGGCGGCCCCGTGCGCCGGCGCACCGTGATGGCCGGCGCCGCGGGCGCCTCCCTGGCCCTGCTGGGCCTCGGCGCCTGCACCGAGGACGCTCCGGAGCCCGGCCCGCAGGAGCCCGACGAGGAGCAGGTCGCCGCCCTTTCCGTCGTCTACCGCGAGGAGGCGCGGGCCCGCGGGGACTGGACCGTGTGGGCGGTGGGCTACGACCTCGGCGAGGACGAGGAGGCGCCCGCGCTGTACGAGGCCACCACCCAGCAGGCCCGCCACGAGGCGCTCGAGGCGAAGAAGGCGGAGAAGCAGTGGACCGCCCAGGACCCGCTGCTGGTGATCGACCCCTACGGCACCACCCTCACCGGCCTGTACGTGTACTTCGAGGACGAGGCCGCCGGTGCCCTCGACGTGCTGGCCCGGGCCGCCTCCACCCAGGACTACGCCCACACCGCCGCCAACCATGCCACCGCTGGCGGCTTCGAGGGCCTGGTGATCGGCCTGATCCCCGGCGCGCACACCACGATGATGCTCACCTGGCGGCCCGAGGGCGGGCAGGGGAGCGCGGGCGAGGTGCGGGTGAAGGCGCCCACCACCGCCTCCGGCTACGGCACCGCCCTGGCCGCCGAGATCCACGACGCCGAGGCGCTCACCCCGGGCCTGTTCGCGATGAACGGCGTCACGGGCCTGGGCAACAACACCTACCTGATGGACAGCACCGGCATCATGCGCGCCGAGGTGCCCGCCGTGGACACCGCCGCCCACCAGTTCATCCCGGAGGACGGCCGCATCGTCACCACCACCGGGTCGCGGCAGCTGGGCGTGCTGGATCCCCTCGGGCACGCCACCACCCTCATCGACCTCGGCGAGCACAGCGTCCACCACGACCTCGCGGTGGTGGGCGACCTGGTGTACCTGCTCACCTCCGACGCCTCCTCCGAGCGGGTGGAGGACCGGGTGCTGCGGGTGGATCTGGCGAGCGGTGCGGTGGAGCAGGTGGTGGACCTCCAGCAGCTGCTGCCGGAGTACGAGAGCCTCGCCCACGCCCAGGAGGGCGCGGCCGGCGGCTCCGTGGTGCAGGGCAAGGACTGGATCCACATCAACTCGATCGACGTCACCGACGGCGTCATGATCCTCTCCGCCCGGGAGACCTCCACGATCATCGCGCTGGACGACGCGCTCGAGCCCGGCGGCGAGCCCTCCGTGCGCTGGATGCTCGGCGTGGAGGAGCTGTGGGAGGGCACCGGCTACGAGGAGCTCTTCCTCGCCCCCGAGGGCGAGGTGCTCGGCAACGCCGGCCAGCACAGCGTGCACCGCCTCGACGACGACGCCCTGCCCGAGGGCCAGTACTACCTGGAGATGTTCAACAACAACTACTGGCGCATGAGCACTCGCGAGGACGCCGAGTGGCAGGACGTGGGCCCCGCGAACGCCACCACCGACGAGCACGACGGCGTGAGCCACGCTCTGCGCTACGTGGTGGACGAGGCGGCCGGCACCTTCTCCCAGGACGAGGCGATCGAGCTGCCCTACTCCTCGGTGGTCTCCAACGTGTACCGGCTCGGGACCGGCGGGATCGACCAGAACATGGTCGCCAACTCCGGGCGCTCCAACGAGTTCAGCGAGCGCTCCGCCGACGGCGAGGTGCTGGCCTCCTACCGCTACGACTCCGCCAGCCACGGCTACCGCGTCTACAAGCACACCTTCGAGGGCTTCTGGTTCGCGGCCCCCTGAGCCGCCGCACCTCAGGAACCGCCGCGACTCCGGGCGGCCCGCGCGTCAGGCCTCGTCGCCGGCGGTGATCGCCTCGGCCTCCTGCGCCGGGTCGAGATCGTGGTGCGCGCCCACGCGGGCCAGGTGCCGCCGCCCGATCGCCAGCATCGCGATCGCGAGCACCAGCGACGCCGCGGCCAGCAGGTACGGCGCGCCGGCCGTGGTCGCCGCCGCCAGCGGGCCGGCCACGGCCGGGGCCACCGCACCACCCAGGAAGCGCACGCCGGAGTAGGCGGAGCTCGCCACCCCGCGCGGCAGGTCGGTCGCCTCCATCACCGTCTCGGTGAGGGCCGTGTTCATGATGCCCAGCAGCAGACCGCCCCCCACGATCAGCGCGATCATGCCGGCCATGGAGCCGTGGAACAGGGCCAGCGCCACCATCAGCACCGTGAGCAGGCCCAGCGTGACCAGCAGCGTGGGCACCAGCCCCAGCCGCCGGGTGAGCTGCGGGGCGGCGAACACCGAGGTGATCGCCAGCGCCACGCCCCAGCCGAAGAACACCCCGCCCAGGCCCAGCGCCCCGAACTCGGTGCCGTGCGCCGCGGCGGCGGCCTCCAGCGGGAAGGGGGAGTAGGCCAGCAGCACGAAGAACGCGAGGTTGTAGAAGATCGCCGTGAGCGCGAGGGTGCGCAGGGCGGGATGGGCCAGCGCCCGCAGCGAGGCCAGCGGCGAGACGCGCGCGGGCCGCTGCTCGCGCTGCAGCAGCAGAGTGATCGCGAGGAACCCCACGCCCATCAGCACCGCGGTGCCCGCGAACGGCGCCCGCCAGGAGACGCTGCCCAGCAGCCCGCCCAGCAGCGGGCCGATGGCGAGCCCGATCCCCAGCGCGGTCTCGTACAGGATGATCGCCCCGGCCGACGGGCCGGTGGTCGCGCCCACGATCGCGGCCAGGGCGGTGGAGATGAACAGGGCGTTGCCGAGCCCCCAGCCGGCGCGCAGGCCGATGATCTCGCCCACGGAGCCCGCCGTGGCGGCCAGCGCCGCGAACACCACCACCAGCGCCAGGCCCACCAGCAGGGTGCGCTTCACCCCGGCGCGGGAGGCGAACCAGCTGGTGAAGAACATCGCGATCGCGGTGACGACGAGGTAGCTGGTGAACAGCAGCATCGCCTGCGAGGGGGAGGCGTCCAGCTGCTCGCTGATCGCGGGCAGGATCGGGTCCACCAGGCCGATCCCCATGAAGGAGACCGTCGCGGCGAACGCGATCGCCCACACGGACGTCGGCTGCCGGAACGCCTCGCGCATCGAGGGGGCGGCGGCCGGGCCGGCCACAGGCTGGCCGGCGCCAGTGCGGCCGGCGCCCGTGGTGGGGGCAGTGCCGTCGGTGGCGGCTGGGGTGTCGGAGGCGGTGGAAGCGGGCGGCGTGGTGCCGTGCTGGAGGGAGGAGGTCATGCGGAGATCCTTCGAGGGGTGCGACCGTGCGGGCGAGGGAGTGCGGGCGTGGCGGCGCGGGGCCGCCGCGCGCTCACCCGCCGTGGTCGTCGATGAGGCGGCTCAGCACGGCGGCGGCGCGCTCGAGCGCGGCGCGATCCTCCGCGGGCAACGGGTCGAGCAGCTCGCCCACGCCCGCGGCGAGCTGGCCGCGCCAGGCGGCCAGCCGGGCGGAACCCTGCGAGGTGGTGCTGATGAGGCTCGAGCGGGAGTCCGACGGGTCGGGGTCCCGGCGCACCAGGGACTCCTCCTCGAGCCGCTTGATCACGGCGGTCGCGGTGGGACGGGAGACGCGCTCGCGCTCGGCGATCTCGCTCAGCCGCAGCGGGCCGTGCCGTTCGATCGTGGCGACCACCCGCCAGGACACGCTGCCTACCCCCACCTCGGAGCGCCGTGCCGCCAGGCGCGAGAACTGGCTGCACACCAGGGCCAGGGTCTGCGGCAGATCGCCGGCAGGTCGGTCGTCGGCGGGCGCGGTGGGGTCGGGCTCGGTGGTCACGGAGCGCCAATATAGTGAGGAATGCGAACTACTTCAACAGGGGTGACCTCTCGCCCCGCCTCTCCCGCGCCTCAGAGCTCCAGCAGCACCTTCGCGGAACGGGAGGCGTCGCGGGCGGTCGCGAAGGCATCCTCCGCGTCCGAGGCGGGGAGGATCTGCGTGACCACGGCGTCGAAGCGCGGATCCTCGGCCAGCAGCGCGATCGCCTCGTCGATCTCGGTGTCGAAGCGCTGCGTGCCGCGCAGCTGCACCTCCTTCGCGACCAGCGCCGCGAGGTTCACGGGGATGTCGTGGTCGGGCAGGATCGCGACCTGCACCAGGATCCCCGCGGGGCGCACCGCGAGCACGCCCGAGGAGAGCGAGGCCGGGGCCGCCGAGCACTCCAGCACCACGTCGTACGCACCGCTTTCGGGTGCCTGGTCCGGCACCTGGAGCGTGGCCTCGGCGCCGAGGGCCCGCGCCCGTTCGAGCGGCTCCGGGCGCACATCGGTGACGTCCACCGAGGCGGCGCCGCGATGCAGCAGCGAGGCGACGGCGAGCAGCCCGATCGGGCCCGCCCCCAGCACCAGGCATCGCTTCCCGGTGACGTCCCCGGCGATCGTCACCGCGTGCAGCGCGACCGCGAGCGGCTCGGCGAGCGCCCCGCGCACCAGCGGCAGCGACCGGGGCAGGCGGCGCACGTTCCCGCGCGTGACCACGAGCATCTCCGAGGCCGCGCCCTGCCTGTGCGGGGTGACGGACGCGCTGCCCAGGTAGTCCCCACCCGGCCAGAGGTGCGGGCGGTCCTCGATGCCGGGTGCGCTGGTGCCGTAGCCGGCCGGATGCACCGTCACCGCGGTGCCCGGCGCGTACTCGCCGCTGGGGTCGAGATCCACCACGGCGGAGAGCTCATGGCCGGGGGTGAGCGGCTCGGTGATGACGAAGGCGCCGTTCGCGCCGTTGTAGAAGTAGTGCAGGTCCGAGCCGCAGATCCCGACGTACCGGATGCGCAGCCGCACCTCGTCGGGCCCGGGCTCGACGTCCGGCACGTCCTGCCAGCGGATGTCTCCGGCGCCATGGATGACGAGGGCCTTCATCAGCGGTTCTCCTTCATCGAGAGGGTGAGGGCCTCGGCGGCCGCGGCGCGAGGTCCGACCGAGACGAGGGTGGTCAGCAGGGCGCCCACCAGGTCGGTGAACTCCTCGTGCGCGGCGAGCTCGGTGGAGAGGCAGCCGCTGGCCAGGAGCGCCCGCGCGTGGGCGGCCGGGGTGGTGGTGCCTGCGGCGACCTCCTGCAGCCGGGCCTGGTCCGGGTCGGTCATCGCACGCGCCTGCTCGCCGGGGTCGAAGCCCGCGGGCGGCACCACACACGCGAACCAGGCCGCGACCGTGAGCGCGAGCATCGCCGGCAACCGCCCGGCGCGCAGGTGCGTGAGGGCGGGGGTGGGCACCCGCTGCGGCAGGCGCATCGACCCGTCGGACCCGACCTGGGCCGTGCGGTGGCCGAGGTCGTGGTTCCGCCAGCGATGCGTGAGGTCCTCGATGTACCCGTTCACGTCCAGGTCCGCGGGCAGGTCGATGGTGGGGAGGTTCTCGTGGTGGATGAGCGCGAGGGTCGCCTCTGCGATCCAGTCCTCGGCGAAGGCGGCGGGGATCGTCGGGCGATCGTCGAGCGCCCCGAGGTAGGCGATCAGCGAGTGCGGGCCGTTGAGAATCCGCAGCTTGACCTGCTCGTACTTCTCCACCTCGGAGCTCATGATCGCCCCGCCCCGCTCCCAGGCGGGCCGCCCGGCGGGGAAGTCGTCCTCGATCACCCACATCGAGAACTGCTCGGCCCGCACCGGCGCATCGTCCTGCACCCCGAGCAGCGCGGCCACTTGCGCGCTCGTCGCGGGGGTGGTGGCCGGGACGATCCGATCCACCATCGCGTCCGGGAAGGAGACGTGCTCGCGCACGAAGGTGAGAGCGTCCTCGTCGGCGCCCGAGAGCTGGAGGAACTCGGTGACCATGCGGCGGGTGGTGCGGCCGGCGGCGGAGACGTTGTCGCAGGGCAGCACGGCGAACGGCGCGCCACTGCGGGCCCGGGCGGTCAGGCCCGCGGCGAGCAGGCCGATCACGGTGCGCGGGGCGGCGGGGTTCTCGGAACGGGCGTCGTCGAGGTCGGCGCGCAGAGCGGGGGAGTCCACGTCCAGACCGCCGGTGCGCGGGGACACGGAGTAGCCGCCCTCGGAGACGGCGAGGGTGAGCAGCTTCCGTGCGGGATCCGCGATCTCGGCGATCACCCGCTGCGGCTCCTCGGCCATGACGCCGAGGCCACGGTGCACGTTCAGGACGTCGGCCCGGGCCCCGGCCTCGGACAGCTCCAGCACCGAGTACACCCCGTCCTGGCGCGCCATCGGGTCGACCACCCGGCGGGAGCGATGCGCGAAGCCGACGATGCCCCAGTCCCCGGGCTCGGCCTGCATCGCCAGCGCCGTGTGCACGGCGGCGTGCGCGCGATGGAAGGCGCCGAGCCCCAGGTGGATGATCCCGGCACGGGCCGGATCCTCGGGGGCGGAGGCGCCGAGCAGCGGCACGGTGCCGAGGCGGGAGCGGCCCAGCGGCGGGACAGAGCCGGGAGCGGTCACGGTGAACCTCCTGGTCGCAGGACGGCGGCGTCGGTGCGCGGGTGCTGAACCCGGCGTGACCAGCAGTCTAGGTGGCCGCTGGCGGCCGCCACCGGCCACGAATCGGCACTACGGCTGCCTTGATCTAGTTCGACAACTTCGTGTCCGTGATCCCCAGTTCCGCGGCGATCCCCATGACCGTGGTAGTCGGCGTCGGGCGGTACGACTCGACAACATCACGACGGAACTCCGCCGAGTACGTCTTCCTGCCGATGACCAGGTCGTCTCGCTTCCTCCGGGTCGGACTCAGCGTGTCCACCTCGAGGAGGCAAGGCACCCAAAGCGGGCCCGAGAGCATTTGAAGGCTCCCAGGCCCGCCCTAGGATGGCCCGTTGGGCCGACAAGTTAGCTCGCGTCAGAGACGGAACCGCCTGATGGCTGCGAACCCTCCGGCAAGTGCCATCAGTGATGCCAGCGCACCGCCGACGATCATTCCGATGCCAGGACCCTGCGCCTGCAAGTCACCAGTCGGGATCGTCGGATTGTCCAGGTTGCCCGGCTGATCAGGGGTGCCCGGCTGATCAGGGGTGCCCGGCTGATCAGGGGTGCCCGGCTGATCAGGGGTGCCCGGCTGATCAGGGGTGCCCGGCTGATCAGGGGTGCCCGGCTGTACCGTCACCACAATCTCGGCTTCCGTTGGAGTGCCGTTCTCGTCCTGAACGGTGTAGAGCAACGGCGTTGTCTTGCCGGAGAAACCGTCCTCCGGAGCGAACGTCACCTCACCCGTCTCCGGATTCACCGTGAACGTGCCTTCGCCGGGAACCGTAACCTCATCCACTGGGTCACCCGACTCCGGATCGATCAGGTCCACAGTTGTGGGATCCAGTGGAACATCCTCGTCACCCGAGTCATCGTTATCCAGGATGGGTACGGTCACCGGCGTGTTCTCAGGAGTGGTGGCTGTGTCATCCACAGCTTCCGGAGTGACCGGCTCGACCGTGACTGTCACGGTGGAGTCAGCGGTCTGGCCATCTTCATCGGTGATCCGGTACGGAACCGCGGGGGTCTCGCCCGTGAATTCAGGCACTGGCGTGAAGACCGCGTTGCCGTCGTCGTCCACGGTGAACGTGCCGACATCCGGGATCTCGACCGAGTCGACCGGCTCGCCGTTCTCGTCCAGCAGAGTGGTCAGCGTCGGATCGATCGGTGAATCGCCCGGGGTGTCATTGTCCAGCAGCGGCACCGTCACCGGCACGCCCTGCGGAGTCGTGTCCGAATCAGGATCGGCAACCGGCGGCGCAACCTCGCCCGGCTCGACCGTGACTGTCACGGTGGAGTCAGCGGTCTGGCCATCTTCATCGGTGATCCGGTACGGAACCGCGGGGGTCTCGCCCGTGAATTCAGGCACTGGCGTGAAGACCGCGTTGCCGTCGTCGTCCACGGTGAACGTGCCGACATCCGGGATCTCGACCGAGTCGACCGGCTCGCCGTTCTCGTCCAGCAGAGTGGTCAGCGTCGGATCGATCGGTGAATCGCCCGGGGTGTCATTGTCCAGCAGCGGCACCGTCACCGGCACGCCCTGCGGAGTCGTGTCCGAATCAGGATCGGCAACCGGCGGCGCAACCTCGCCCGGCTCGACCGTGACTGTCACGGTGGAGTCAGCGGTCTGGCCATCTTCATCGGTGATCCGGTACGGAACCGCGGGGGTCTCGCCCGTGAATTCAGGCACTGGCGTGAAGACCGCGTTGCCGTCGTCGTCCACGGTGAACGTGCCGACATCCGGGATCTCGACCGAGTCGACCGGCTCGCCGTTCTCGTCCAGCAGAGTGGTCAGCGTCGGATCGATCGGTGAATCGCCCGGGGTGTCATTGTCCAGCAGCGGCACCGTCACCGGCACGCCCTGCGGAGTCGTGTCCGAATCAGGATCGGCAACCGGCGGCGCAACCTCGCCCGGCTCGACCGTGACTGTCACGGTGGAGTCAGCGGTCTGGCCATCTTCATCGGTGATCCGGTACGGAACCGCGGGGGTCTCGCCCGTGAATTCAGGCACTGGCGTGAAGACCGCGTTGCCGTCGTCGTCCACGGTGAACGTGCCGACATCCGGGATCTCGACCGAGTCGACCGGCTCGCCGTTCTCGTCCAGCAGAGTGGTCAGCGTCGGATCGATCGGTGAATCGCCCGGGGTGTCATTGTCCAGCAGCGGCACCGTCACCGGCACGCCCTGCGGAGTCGTGTCCGAATCAGGATCGGCAACCGGCGGCGCAACCTCGCCCGGCTCGACCGTGACTGTCACGGTGGAGTCAGCGGTCTGGCCATCTTCATCGGTGATCCGGTACGGAACCGCGGGGGTCTCGCCCGTGAATTCAGGCACTGGCGTGAAGACCGCGTTGCCGTCGTCGTCCACGGTGAACGTGCCGACATCCGGGATCTCGACCGAGTCGACCGGCTCGCCGTTCTCGTCCAGCAGAGTGGTCAGCGTCGGATCGATCGGTGAATCGCCCGGGGTGTCATTGTCCAGCAGCGGCACCGTCACCGGCACGCCCTGCGGAGTCGTGTCCGAATCAGGATCGGCAACCGGCGGCGCAACCTCATCTTCGGTCGTCACCTCGCGCGTGGCATCGACGCGCACGGCGTCTCCGGACCAGCTCATGTTGCGGAAGTTCGTGTACTCGATGCCACCGATCAGCCCATTGGCCAGGGAGATGGATACCCTCGTGGAGTGGCCCGTGGAGCCAGACTCATTCGCGGGCGCCGAGTCTGCGACGCGGATCCGCATGCTTCCGTCGCCGTTGTCCTGTGCGATATAGGTCATTCGTCCGGCAGGGGCCTGTCGGGAGTCGAAGTCAACCTCGAGGTCCGCGGGGTCGATCGGCTGACCGTTCGCATCTGTCGCGGTCACATCGAATACATACACCTTGCTGTCGATGTCGATGAAGGTGAAAGCCGAGTCCGAGACCTCGCTGTTCGGGCTATCGGTCTGATCGATGTTCGGCGCGAGATTGAACGCGACGAGCGCGTTTGGGTTGTCGCCGATGCGGAAGGACAGCCCCTGCCTGTGGTATCCGACCTCCTGCAGAGCGCGCGCGCGTGAGTTGCCTGCCTCTGGGCTCGTTGCGAATTGGTAAGGTCCGTAGGTGCCGGGACCAGTTTGTCCGTTTGGACCGTTGTTCGTGACGATCTCATCGCGCACCGTGTCCGCGCTGGCGGCGGTCGGCAGGGCAATTAAGCCACCTGCGACCAGAGAGGCGGCAACGATGAGTCGAGCAGTGCTTCGCACACCGCTCAATCGGCCTCGGTCGGCGCAGCGAGGGCCATTAGCGCTCTGAGGCGGCGCTGGCTCTTGATCGACTCTGCGGGGGGCAGGCATAGAGAACCTCCAGTGAATCGGTGGGGCGC
The DNA here is from genome assembly GCF_003355475.1 of Brachybacterium saurashtrense. Classification (NCBI taxonomy): domain Bacteria; kingdom Bacillati; phylum Actinomycetota; class Actinomycetes; order Micrococcales; family Dermabacteraceae; genus Brachybacterium; species Brachybacterium saurashtrense. The sequence continues at coordinate 3,302,274 of NZ_CP031356.1, forward strand.
ATCACGGGCGCGGCACGCCTTGGGTGTGGCGACGTCTGGAGGCAGTTCGTGTGCCACGTCTGTCACCGTGACACACGGTACATAGCTGAGGAGGTCCTGGGAAGGTCGAAGTCACATCCGTCCATGTCCCCGAACGCATCGTGAATGTATAGTGAATCCTGTAGGGCGACGTCTGTATCGCCTTTCGTCGCCCTGTAAGGTTGCGAGGGGCCCGCCTGTCCGCCTGACTCCAGAAAGGTCTCTTGTGGCTCGTACGCGCTTCGCGCCACTGGTCGCCACCCTGTCCTTCTGCGCAGCTGTGTTCGTCGCGGGGCTCGTGCTCGTGGTGCTCGGGAGCGGCGAATCCTCCCCCGAGGCAACCCCGACACCCTTGGTCGATGTCTCGATTTCGCCCGAGGAGGCTCGGGACCTTGCCGAGGACGAACCGGGCGACGGGGCTGCTGAGCTTGTCGAGCCTCCCCCTGGCGACCTCGGGCCCTATGTCCGTACTGACCCCGTGCAATCGGTGTGGAGCGAGGTGGTCGCCGGCGATCGGACCGACAATCTCCCCGCAGACATGCTCGTGGTCCCGTCGTTGCCGGTCGAGGCCTCTATCGTGCGCGAGGGCGTTGAGGACGGAGCGATGTCCCTTCCCGCAGATCTGGCCGATGTTGGCCTCCTGGAAACCACGTCCGCGCTCGACGCAGATACTGGCAGTTCCCTCATCGCTGGCCACGTCACACAGGGGGGCAATCCTGGCGCGCTCTTCCTCCTCGGCCTCGCTGAGCCCGGAGCATCCGTCGTGACGACGGACGCAGAGGGCAGGGCGACGGTGTGGGCTATTACGTCGATAACCTCCTACAACAAGCAGAAGCTTCCCAAGGAGATATTCGAGACCAGCGGAGAACGTCGCCTCGTACTCGTGACCTGCGGTGGCGAGGTGGTTCGTACAGACGACGGCAGGTGGACGCATGAAGACAACATCGTCGTCACGGCTGTGCCTATGACCGGTGGCTGAGACCTCAATGCGTCAGGGCGCAGGTTCGCCCACGGCGCACCGCCAACGACCGTTCCTGGTGCACGCTCTGGAGTCGTGAGTCAGGGTGAATCGTCTGTAGGTGTTCGTGGTGCTCCGGACGGGAAACGTGCCGGTGACCTGTTGAATCGTGACTTCACCGCGGCAGCTCCGAACCTGGTGTGGGTCGCCGACTTCACCTACGTCCGCACCTGGGCGGGGTTCGTCTACTTCGCGTTCGTCGTGGGCTTGTTCGCCCCGCGGATTGTCGGCTGGCACGCTTCCACCTCGAAGCAAGTTGACCTGGTCATGACCCCACTGCGCATCGCGCTCTGGCAACGGGAATGGGAAGGAAGCCCCTTCTCACCTGGGAATTTAGTGGCTCTTCACAGATGAGGGTGTAGGAGCTGGCGGCGCGGCGGTGTCGGGATAGACGTCGAGGTCTCCCGATGATGGAAGTTCCTACGCTCGCCATCTGGAAGACCTCGACGTGCTCAACGCTACCTTCACCGCGCCCGATCTCGATACCTTCAGCCAGCTTGACCGGCTGGGCCTGACCGTGACGGGGCAGCTGATCGAGCCGCACCGATCGGTGTTGGAGTGTCGCGTGCTCGAACCGGACAACTGGTGCCACGGTTGCGGCCAGCAAGGCGTCCTGACTTGGCTCACGTCGTCAGCTGTTCGCCTGGCGCGGGGCTGTGACCTGGGTTGATGGTGCTTGAGTGGGCTAGGTTCACGCACTAATCCGGGGTGTTCTAGGCTCGTTGGGTGGCGTTCATCAGGCGGGTTCGAACGAAGTCGGGGGCCACGGCCGTGCAGATCGCGGAGTACGCGCAGGGGCGTCAGCGGATCATCGAGCATCTCGGCTCCGCGCATACCGAGGCGGAGCTCGGTGTGCTGTTGGAGAAGGGCCAACAGCTTCTCGAGGACCCGGCCCAGGAGGCACTCGATCTGGGCGTGAGCCCGGAACCCGTCGTGACTCGGATCCAGCCACCTGCTGAGCAGCAGGGCGAGCTCCTTATGCCACCGGCACAGTGTGAGGAGGGCCGTGACGGGACCGGGCGGGTGCAGTCCACCTCGAGCCATCTCCTCTATGACGTGCTGACCAGTGCATATGCGTCGCTGGGGTTCGATGAGGTCGATGACGCTGTCTTCCGGGATCTGGTGATCGCGCGGATTGTCGAGCCGACCTCGAAACGCGACGCCGCCCGGGTCCTGGCCGACCTCGGCGCCTCACCGGTCAGCTACGCCACTGTGAAGCGGCACCTGCGGTCCGTGCTCGAGGACGACTACCGTGCCGCCATCGCCTCGAAGTGCTTCGAGCACGTCTGGAGCCGCGGTGACATCTCGCTGGTCCTCTACGACGTCACCACCCTCTACTTCGAGGCCGAGAAGGAAGACGACCTCCGCAAAGTGGGATTCTCCAAGAAGCGGAGGGTCGACCCGCAGATCGTTGTCGGCCTGCTGGTGGATCGTCGGGGGTTCCCGCTGGAGATCGGCCGTTTCGAGGGGAACAAGGCCGAGACCAAGACGATCCTGCCGGTCATTTGTCAGTTCCAGGACCGCCACGGGCTTGCGGACATCGTCGTGGTGGCCGATGCCGGCATGCTCTCCGCGGACAACCTCCGCGAGCTGGACGAGGCAGGCCTGCGGTTCATCGTCGGGTCGCGGCAGACCAAGGCCCCGCACGACCTGGACAGTCACGTCCACTGGCACGGCGATGCCTTCGCCGACGGGCAGGTCATCGACACGGTCACGCCCCGGCACGGCAACTCGCAGGTCAACGATCGTGCCCTGCGGGCTGAGCCGACCTGGGACCCGAAGCAGCACTCCCACTCGTGGCGGGTCGTGTGGTCGTTCTCCCGCAAGCGCGGAGTGCGGGACCACAAGACGCTCACCGCTCAGGAGAACCGGGCCCGCGCGATCATCGACGGCGACAAGCCGGTCAAGAACGCCCGCTTCGTCAAGACCACCGCTGGTGGCCGCCACCTGGACCAGAAGAACATCGACCGTGCCCGCTCCGTGGCCGGGCTGAAGGGCTACGTCACCAACATCCCAGCACCCGAGATGCCGCCACGAGAGGTGATCTCGAGCTACCACGACCTCTGGCGTGTTGAGCAGTCGTTCCGCATGTCTAAGGCGGACCTGCAGGCCAGGCCCATGTTCCACCATAGTCGAGACGCGATCGAAGCCCACCTCCCACTGGTCTTCGCGGCACTGGCCGTCTCCAGGGCCGTCCAGCAGCGCACTGGCCTCGCGATCGGCAACGTCATCAAGAAGCTCCGGCCCCTGCGCTCAGCGACCATCGCGATCAACGGCACCACCCAGACCTTCCCGCCCCACGTGCCCGACGAGCTGACCAGACTCATCGAACAGATCCAGACACCCGAACCCACGCACTAACGAAATGAGCCAAGTCAGGTCGAACGACGCGGTGCGGTGTGGCTCAGCGCCCGGTGAGCTCCCGCGCCTGCTCCTGGGCCTTCAGCGCCAGCTCCACGGCCTTGAAGGCGTGCTCCTGGGTCATCGCGTTCTCGGTGCGGTGCAGGAGGTCCAGCACCAGCTCGCCGAAGAAGGGGTAGCCCACCTTGCCGTCGGCCTCGAGGCGGTGCTCGCCCTCGGCGTCCACGAGGATGACCTGGTTGGGGCCGTTGTCGGTGGTGACGTCTACGTACTTGCGCAGCTCGAGGTAGCCCTCGGTGCCCACCACGAACGTGCGACCGTCGCCCCAGGTGCGCAGGCCCGACGGCGTGAACCAGTCCACGCGCACGAAGCCGGTCGCGCCGGAGGAGAGCGCGATGTGCGCGTCGCCGAAGTCGTCGAGCTCGGGGGTGCCGGGGTTGCCGAAGTTGCCGATCGAGGAGGAGAGGATCTCCGCGTCCTCGGAGCCGGTGAACGTGAGCATCTGCTCGAAGTTGTGCGAGCCGATGTCGGTGAGGATGCCGCCGTAGCGGGCGCGCTCGAAGAACCAGTCGGGGCGGGAGGAGGGGTCGCCCATGCGATGCGGGCCCATGCCCGTGACCTGCAGGACTGTGCCGATCGCGCCCTTCTGGATGAGCTGGGTGGCGAGCACGGCGGCCTCGACGTGGATCCGCTCGGAGTAGTACACCATGTACTTCTTGCCGGTGCGCTCCACGGCGGCCTTCGCCTGGGCGAGCTGCTCGAGGGAGATCAGCGGGGTCTTGTCGGTGAAGTAGTCCTTCCCGGCCTCCATCACGCGGATGCCGAGCGGGGCGCGATCCACCGGGACGGCGGCGGCGGCGACCAGGTGCACCTCGGGATCGTTGAGCACCTCCTCCTCGCTGGAGGCGATCGTGACCTGCGGGAACTGCTCCTTGAACGCGGCGGCGCGCTCCGGCTGCGGGTCGTACACCCACTTCAGGGTGCCGCCGGCGCCGAGCAGGCCCTGCGTCATGCCGCCGATGTGGCCGTGATCGAGATGCATCGCGGCGAACACGAACTCACCGGGCTCGACCACCGGCTTCGGCATCGCGGCGGGGGCGTAGTTGGCGCCTTCGGAGGCGGGCATCGACAGTCCTTTCGGTCGAGGGGCGGCGCGGGACAACGAGCCGCAGTCGTCTCCAGTCTCGGTCACGGGCCGGGGCGCCCGGGGGCGGTGCCACCGGTTGCCAGGGTCTCGCCGAGCCGCCCGCATGCACCGGCTGCCGGCATGCAGGGGCCTCCGGAGGGCGCCTGCCTGTGCAGCCACGCCGCGTGGAACGAAACACGACCATGCGTGCAAGGCTCTGGCACGAGGCACCTGACCTGGGCATCTGCACCGGGCGCCTGGGTGGGAAGCCTGCACGGAGCGCACGGGCGGGCCGCGTAGGCGGGGCGCCTCGACGAGCTGCCGGGGTGGGCCGCCGGGGCGGCGCGGCTGCGCGGCGGACCGGGTCGGGAGCTGCCCCTGCTCGGCTCTCTGACCTCCCGGGGCATCGATCCCGCAGCGCAGTTGCGGAGCCTTGCACGCATGGTCGCGTTCCGTTCCATGCCGGGTTCGCGCCGCGAGGTGCTGGTCAGCGCTCGAACGTGCCACGGCCAGCCGGCCCGCCGAGCGGCGGGCCGGCCGTGAGCAGTCCGTCGGCCCCCGACATCGGGCCGGGCCGACGGCCGCCCGTCCGCGTCTCAGACCTGCACGGCCGACGGGGTGAGCGGCACCGCCGCCGGCCGCTCGACGGTGCTGGTGATCTCGACGCGGCCGCCGCCGTGCGCGGCCTCGAGCACCCCGTTCATCACCTCGAGCACGTGCTGGCCCAGCTCCCCGGAGGCGCGCAGATCAGCGCCTCGCACCGCCATGTCCTGCAGCCCGATGCCGCGCCCGGTCTCCTCGTAGCCACCGGTGACGGGCAGGGTCTGCCAGCCGTCGCCGCCGAGGGCGTACAGCTGCACGTCCCCGTCGAAGCGGTTGGGATCCGGGACGGCGAGGGTGCCGCCGGTGCCGTGGATCTCGATCGGGTGCGCCGAGGTCGCGACCGCGTCGAAGCTCATCACCAGCGTGGAGAGCACCCCGGACTCGTGCACGAGCACACCGGTGACGTGCGTGTCGGTGCTCACCGGGATGGTCTCCCCCTCGCGCGGGCCGGAGCCGATGGTGCGCTCGGTGCGCAGCCGGCTCGCGGCGCCCACCACCGCCTGCACCGGCCCCAGCAGCGTGACCAGGGCGTGGATGTAGTACGGGCCCATGTCCAGCAGCGGGCCGCCGCCGGGGACGTAGTAGAAGTCCGGCTGCGGATGCCAGCGCTCATGCCCCGGCGTGACCATCGTGGCCATCGCCGCGATCGGGGTGCCGATCAGCCCGTCGTCGATCACCGCGCGCGCCGTCTGCGTGCCGGTGCCCAGCACGGTGTCCGGTGCCGAGCCCACCAGCACGCCCGCCTCCTGCGCGGCGGCGAGCACCTGCGCGCCCTCCTCGGTGGTCACCGCGAAGGGCTTCTCCGAGTAGACGTTCTTGCTGGCGGCGATGGCGCGCAGATCCACCTCGGCGTGGGCGGCGGGGATGGTGAGGTTCAGGACGGTGTCCACCTCGTCATCGGCGATCAGCTCGTCGACGCTGAGCACCCGCACCCCCTCGCGGCCCTCGGCGGCGGTCTCGGCGCGGGCGCGGTCCAGATCCGCGACGGCGACGAGCTGCACGTCCGGCAGCGTCTCGACACTCTCCAGGTACTGGCGCGAGATGACACCGCACCCGATCATGCCCACCTTCATCGTGCTGCCTCCGTCGTGGTCGTCGTGGTGTGTGCCGTCGTGCCGCGGCCCGTCGTGCCGTGCTCCCCGTAGGGCATGGCGCTGCCGCGTGCGGCCCACAGCATGCCCCGCTCGATGAGCGTGCGGACGTTCGGATCCTCCAGGACCTCCACCCGGTGCCCGGGGGTGGAGACGAAGATCCGCCCCTCGCCCCACTGCCGCGTCCACAGCGCCGGGGAGGTGACCTCGCGATGCCACGGGTCCCACTCCCGCACCTTCTGCGTGGTGGTCGCGAGCACGTCGATGAGGTCGTCGCTGAGCACCCAGTACTGCTCGGTGACCAGGTCGAAGTCGCTGATCCCCGCGGTGATCGGGTGCTCCGCCGCGGCGGGGAGCATGTTCACGGTGTAGGGGACGTAGTTGTCGGCCTGCTCGCCCTTGCGCTCGTCGGGGTGCTTGCCCGGGTGGCACCCGAACTGGCCGCCGATCAGGGTGAGGTAGTCGGACTCGTTGCGGTAGCTGTCGGCGATCCCGCCGTGCCAGCCCGCCATGCCGGTGCCCGCCTCGATCGCGGCGCGCAGCCCCTCGAACTGGGGCCTCTCGATCGTGTTCATGGTGTTGCACTGGACGATGAGGTCCACCGTGGCCATGTACTCGGCATCGGCGTAGATCGCCGGCGACTCCTCGATCCGCACCGTGAAGCCGTTCTCCTCGAGGAACGGGATGAACAGGTTCGTCGCCTCGACGGGCTGGTGGCCGTCCCAGCCGCCGCGGACGACGAGGGCGGTGCGGGGCGCGCCGGCGTCGGCGGCCGCAGGGGTGGTCTGGTCGGTCATCGGGTGGTCTCCTGAGGATCGGTGGCGGTGGCGGTGGCGGTGGCGGTGGCGGTGGCGGTGGCGGTGTCGGTGGTGCTCTCGGGGTCGACGGGGGTCCAGCGCGAGCCGTCGGCGTCGCTGGCCTCGACCGCGGCGAGCACACGCTGCACGTGCAGCGCCTCGGCGAACGAGGGGGAGGGGTCGACGCCCTCCCCGATGGCGCGCACGAGATCGGCGATCTCGTGGGTGAAGGTGTGCTCGTAGCCGAGGCCGTGCCCGGTGGGCCACCACGCCGCGGCGTAGGGATGCTCCGGCTCGGTGGTGAGCACGCGGGTGAAGCCCTGTCGGCCCGCGGGCGCGGTCGCGTCGTAGATCTCCAGCTCGTTCATCCGCTCGAAGTCGAAGGCGATCGAGCCGTTCGCGCCGTTGATCTCCACCCGGATCGCGTTCTTGCGCCCGGTGGCCATGCGGGTGGCCTCGAACTGGCCCAGCACCCCGCCCGCGAAGCGTGCCGTGAACAGGGCGGTGTCGTCGACCGTGACCCGGCCGCGCTCGCCGGAGGCATCCCCCTTCCCGCCGAGGCCCTGCGCCGACCCGGCGACGGGCCGGGTGGGCACGACGGTGGTGAGGGTGGCGGAGACCGCCTCGATGTCGAGCCCGGTGATCCACTGGGTGAGGTCGATGACGTGCGCGCCGATGTCCCCGAGCGCCCCGGAGCCGGCCGTGTCCTTGTCGAGCCTCCAGGTCATGGGGGCGTCCGCGTCGGAGAGCCAGTCCTGCAGGTACTGGGCGCGGACCTGCCGGATCTCGCCCACGAACCCCTCCTCGACGAGCTGCCGCGCATAGGCGAGAGCCGGGGTGCGGCGGTAGGAGAAGCCGCAGAGCGAGAGGATGCCGTCCCGGGCGGCGGCCACCGCGGCCGCCGTCATCTCCTCGGACTCCGCCACCGAGTTCGCCAGCGGCTTCTCGCACAGCACGTGCTTGCCCGCGGCGAGCGCGGCGAGGGTGATCTCGTGGTGGGTGTCGCCGGGGGAGCAGATGTCGATCACGTCGATCTCAGGGTCCTCGAGGAGGTCCTGCCACCGGGTGGTGTGCGCGGTGAAGCCGTACCGCGCGGCGGCGTCGGCGACCGAGGCCTCCGTGCGGCCCGCGATCGTGTGCAGCACCGGGGTGCGCGGCAGGTCGAAGAACCGGTGCGCCGTGCGCCAGGCATGGGAGTGGGCGGCGCCCATGAAGCCGTAGCCGATCAGGCCGACGTTCAGGGGTGCGGGGGAGGTCTGGTCACTCATGGACGACGATGTCTCCTTCGAGGTCGGGGTGGGGGTCACTTGCCGGATCCGGCGGTCATGCCGCTGACCAGGTAGCGGCGACCGAACGCGTACAGCAGCACGATCGGGATCGAGGACAGCACCACGGCGGCCATCACCACCGGCACGTTGGTGGCGTACTCGCCCTGGAAGCTCCACAGTGCCAGAGGCAGCGTGCGCTGCTCCGGGCTCTGCGTGAGGATCAGCGGGAACAGGAACCCGTTCCAGGACATGAGCGTCTGGTAGACGGCCACGGTGATCAGCGCAGGTCGCACGATCGGGAAGGCGAGGCGCCACATCTTCTGCCACTCGGTGGAGCCGTCGATGTCCATCGCCTCGAAGAGCTCCTTGGGGACGTCGCGCAGGGAGTTGGCGATGATGAGGATGCTGAGCGGCAGCCCGAAGGCGATCGCGGGGATCATCAGCGCCACCAGCGAGTCGTACATGTGCATCCGGATGATCATCAGGTAGATCGGCACGATGGTGGCCTGCACCGGGATCGCGAGGCCCAGCAGGAACAGGCTCCGCACGGGGCCGAACACGCGCCGTGTGCCGCGCACGATGGAGTACGAGGCCATGAAGGCCATCAGCACCAGCGGGATCACGGTCCCGGCCGCGACGATGATGCTGTTGAGCAGGTAGCGGGTGAAGTCCGCCTCGAGCACCGCGGTGACGTTCTCGAACGCCAGCGGCAGCGACGGGAGCACCGGATTGGAGCCGAAGTAGGTGGAGATCGACTTCAGGCTCGTGATGAGCACGAAGTAGATCGGGAGCAGGACGACGCCGAGCCACAGCCAGCCGAAGGCGCCGCCGATCCAGTTGCGCTGCATGTCAGGCTCCTTCCATCTGGCTGGCGGAGGAGTCCCGGCCGCCGAGCCGCTGAACGCCGAGCGCAAGGCTCAGCCCGATCACCACGAGCATCACGGCGAGAGCGCTGGCCACGCCCATCTCGTTGCCGCGGAAGCCGGTGAGGTACATGTCCAGGGGCAGGATCCGGGTGGCGATGCCCGGCCCGCCCTGGGTGAGGACGAAGATGATGTCGAAGTAGGTCAGGGCGCCCACCACCATCAGGGTGGAGCTGGTGATCAGCGTGTACTTCAGCTGCGGCAGGGTGATCGAGAAGAACTGCCGCACGCGGCCCGCGCCGTCGATCTGCGCGGCCTCGTACATCGTGTGGGGGATCTGCCGCACCGCACCCTGGTAGATGAGGGTGTGGAAGGGGATGAACTGCCAGGCGATGATGAACAGCAGCACCACCCACACCAGCACGGGGTCCCCCAGCCAGTTCTGCCTCAGCAGCGGCATGTCCAGGCCGTTGGCGAGCCCGAAGTTCGGGTCCAGCAGCGACTTGAAGGTGATCGCGATCGCCGCGGAGGAGAGCAGCAGCGGCAGGAAGTACAGGATCGCCAGCAGGTTCCGGTAGCGCTGCTGGCCCGCGAGGAAGGCGCCCAGCAGGATGCTGAGCGGGGTCTGCAGCAGCCAGGTCGCCACGACCATCAGCACCACCAGGGCCAGGCCGTGCCAGGTGGTGGAGCGGGTGAGCGCGTCGGTCCAGCTGGTCAGGCCCGTGAACTCGATCGCGCCGATGCCGTTCCAGCTGGTGAAGGACAGCGCCACCACGCCGACCAGCGGCAGCAGGGCGAAGACCCCGAAGAACGCCAGGGCCGGCAGGGCGAACAGGAGATGGGAGAGCTGCACACGCTCCTCGCGCGGCCCCCGCGTACGGGACGCGGTCGGCGCGCCGGCCGCCGAGAGCGGGGCGTCGGAGACCGCCCCGGCCGACGGGGTGCTCGACCGGGCGGCGGTCGCACCGTCGGCCCCCGCCCGCGCCGCGGCGGGCAGGGCTCCGGACCCCGGGGAGGAGGACAGGGCCGTCATGCTCACGCCCCCTTGCCCGCGGCCATGTTCTCCGCGAACTGCTCGGGACCGATCGCGCCGAGGAAGAGCTGCTCGATGTTGACCAGCAGGGTCTCCGCCTCGGTGGGCTGGAGCGCCTGATCCCAGGACTGTGTGAAGGCCGGAGCGTCCTGCAGCGAGGTGTAGACCCACTGCAGGTAGTCGGCATCCTCGCTCGCCGCCAGCGCCTCCTCCTGGCCCACGATCACGGGCACCGATCCGGAGGCGATGAGATCCGTGGCCACCTGGTCGGACATCGCGCCGTCGCGCAGGAACGCCAGGGCGACCTCCTTCTCCTCGTCGCTCGCCGCGGAGGAGACCGAGAGGTAGTTGCAGGGGTTGCCCACGAGGTTCGCCAGCTCACCGGCGCCGCCGTCGATCGTGGGGAAGGGGCCGTAGCCGAGCCGGCCCGAGGAGACGAAGTCGCCGCCGCTGGCCTTCATGCTGCCGAAGGTCCAGCCGCCGTGGAGCATGAGCGCGGCCTGATCGGTCCACAGCAGCGCCTGGTCGGTGTTGGAGTCCGCGGCCATCGACTCGAAGCCGTCGGCGAAGGCGCTCGCGTCCAGCAGCTCCACCACTTTCTCGCCCATCGCGATGACGGAGTCGTCGAGCCAGGCCTCCGCGTCGCCCGCAGCGATGCGCGCGAAGACGTCGGGGCCGCCGATGCGGTCCAGCAGGTACTCGAGCCACATCATCGAGGTCCAGCGCGACTGGCCGGCCAGGGAGATCGGCGCGACCCCGGCGGAGTTCGCCTTCTCGACCACGTCGAGCAGCTGATCCCAGGTCTCGGGCGCCTCCGCCCCGATGTCCTCGAGCACGGCGGTGTTCTGGAACAGGATGATCGGCTGGGTCGCGCCCTGGGGGAGGGCGTAGACCTTCTCGTCCACCGAGGCGGCGGCCCAGACGGACTCCACGAAGCGGTCCCGGTACTCGGCGTTCTCGTCCAGCCACGAGGTGAGGTCGTCGACCTGGGACTCCTCCGCATAGGTGCGCAGGCCGCCGCCGCCCCAGCCGTAGATGATCGTGGGCGCCTCGCCGGCGCCGATCGCGGTGCGGATCTTCTGCTTGTAGGCGTCGTTCTGGAAGAACGTGAGATCGATGGTGCCCTGGTCGCCCTCGTTGAAGGCCTCCACGGAGTCTCCGTAGATGGTCTCGTTGGGCTCGCCCGAGAGGGCCCAGTACGAGGCCGAGGCGCCTCCGCCTCCGCCGCTGCTGGAACCGGGGCCCGCGGTGCCGCAGGCGCCGAGGGTCAGGGCGGAGAGTCCGGCGGTGGCGCCGAGCATGCTGCGGCGGGAGAGAGAAAAGTTTCGCATGGCGTGCTCCTGGTGTCGACGGTGACGGGGAGGTCCGAGGCGTCGGCCAGGTGGCCGTCGCCGGTAAGTAAGCGCAATTTACCAACGGCGTCACCAGGGGTCAACTGTGTTGCCGGATCGAGACATGGGGGACGGGATAGTGCGATGTGACCTGTGAGTATGCGGCGATGGCACGGAAGGCGGCGGTGGGATGCGCCGTGCCGCCGTTGCCCTCGCGGCTGCGTGGCGCCTCGTCGGGAGTTCGGGGTCCGCCCGAACCGCGCGGGCTCTCCGCGCAACGAAACTTTCGCTCGCCGGTATGCTCTGCTGCATGAGTGCGACACGGAGGTCCCGGGCGTCGGTCACGCTGGCGCAGGTGGCGGAGGCGGCCGAGGTCTCCCTGGCCACCGCGTCGAAGGCGATGAACGGCCGGGGAGCGGTCAGCGCGAGCACCCGGGAGAAGGTGGCCGAGGCCGCCCAGAGGCTCGGGTATGCGCAGCGTCCGCGCCGTGCCGTCGGTCGCCGCCGGATCGTCCTCCACCTCGAGGTGGCGGACAGTCCCTACGTGATGGGGGTCCTCGCCGGGGCGGAATCCGCCGCACGGCAGGCGGGCGCGGACCTCCTCGTGGTGAGCTCCGACGGGGCCGGCCTGTCGCGGACCTGGATGGCGGAGGCCGCCGGCTCCGGGGTGGACGGCGTGGTCGCGCTCACCGCCCCGATCGGCGCCCAGCACGTGCGCTGGAGCCGGAGCCTGCGCCTGCCCCTGATCGTGGTGGACCCGATCCTGCACGACCCCTCCGTGGAGGGCCTGCTCGCCGTCTCCGCGACGAACTGGGAGGGGGGGCGCAGCGCCGTGCGGCACCTGCTCGAGCTCGGACACCGCAGGATCGGGCTGCTCAACGGCCCCGAGGGCTCCGTGCCCGGCCAGCAGCGGGCCGAGGGGTATCGCAGCGCGCTCGCCGCGGCGGGCATCCCGTTCGACGAGGAGCTCGTCCACGGCGGTGACTTCAGCGCCGAGCTGGGGGAGGAGGGGGCTGCGCGGCTGCTCGCGCTCGCCGATCCGCCCACGGCGCTCTTCGCCGCCTCCGACAACCTCGCCCACGGGGCGATGCGCGCCGCCCGGGCGCGCGGCCTCGAGATCCCGGCGGATCTCTCGATCGTCGGCTTCGACGACACGATGATCACCCGCTGGACCCAGCCGCAGCTCACCGCCGTGCGGCAGCCGTTGTTCTCCCTCGGGCAGGTGGCGATCGAGCGGCTGCTCGCGCTGCTGGACGACCCCTCGCGCTTCGCCCACCCGTTCGAGCTGCGCACCCAGCTCATCGAGCGCGAATCCACGGGCCTCGCGCCGAGCCGGTGACGGCGCCCGCCCGCGCCTACGCCCGTCGCGCCTGCTCGATCCACGCCACCGGCTGATCGAACACGGGCTGCAGCGCGGCGCGCGCCGCGCCGTGCAGCGCCGGGTCCGCGAGGCCGTCGGCCCGCTCGATGGCGATCGGCCCGGCCTCCGCGGCGAGGGCGTGGCGGTCCACCGTCTCCTGCACCACCGGCGTGATCTCCTCCGCGATCGGGGCGAGGTAGCCCGAGAGCACCACGGTGGACAGGTCCAGCACGTTCAGGGCGTTGGCGATCGCCAGGCCCAGCGACCGGCCGATCACGCCGATCACCTCGGCGCGGCTCGAGCTGCGCGCCAGCTCGTCCACCAGGTCCTCGATCCGCACGTCGTCGGAGAGCCCCGCCTGGCGCACCAGCGAGAGGTAGGAGATGTAGGCCTCGAGGCAGCCCCGTCGGCCGCAGCGGCACCGCCGCCCGTCGGGCGCGACCACCGTGTGCCCCAGCTCGCCGGCCCAGCCGTGCGCGCCCTCGAGCACGCCGCCGTCGAGCACCACGGCGCCGCCTACGCCCGTCGAGCCGCGCAGGTAGAGGAACGACTCGCCGGGGCGGCGGTCGATCTCGGTGAGCACCGAGAGCCGGTTGTCGTTCTGGGCCGAGACGGGCCACTGCGCGGGCTCGAGCAGCTCCTGGAGCCGGGCGACGACCGGGACGTCCGCCCAGTCCAGGCCGGGGGCGGAGAGGGTGCGGCCGTCCTCGGGAGAGAGGCGGCCGGGGATCGCCGCGGTGACGCCCACGACGGGCAGATCCGGCAGCTCGGCGCGGACCTCGTGGACCAGCTGTGCGGCCAGCGCCAGGGCGTCCTCCGCGGTGCCCTCGGCCACCCGGTGATAGGTGGTGCGCCGGGCCAGCTCGGCGCCGGTGAGGTCGATGCCCAGGCAGGAGATGTGATCCGCGGCGATCTCGAGACCGATCGCGAGCAGGGTCCGCGCCGCGGGGCGCAGCGGCACCATCGGGCGGCCCGCCCCGGCGGAGACCGGCGCGCCCTCCTCCACCAGCCCGGCGCCCACGAGCTCCTCGACGAGCTTGGAGACGGTGGGCTTGGTGAGGGAGGTGAGGGTGGCGAGGCCCGCGCGCGAGGTGGGGGAGGGGGCCGCCTGCAGGGCGCGCAGCACCGCGGAGAGGTTGTGCTCGCGCAGGTGGGTGGACTGCATCGGGGGTGATCCTCTCCTCTGGTGCGGTGCGGTGCGGTGCGGTGCGGTGCGGTGCGGTGCGGTGCGGTGCGGTGCGGTGCGGTGCGGTGCGGGCACCGGGCGGATGGTGTCGGGTGGGGCGGTGTCGGGCGGTGTCGAGCGGGATGGTGCCGGGCAGGGCGGTGCCGAGGGCGACCGAGCGGGCGTTATGCGGGCCGTGCCCTCGGGCCGCGCCGCCCGGCTTGTGCGGATCAGCATCCCATGAGTAGATTAGTAACGGATACTTACTAAGAGCGCCACCGCGCTGCGCGAGTCCGTCCGCAGCGCCCGACGACGCCGTCGATCTCGACCGAGGAGCACCTCATGACCGCACCCACCCCCACCCGTGACGACAAGTTCTCCTTCGGCCTGTGGACCACCGGCTGGGAGGCCCGCGACCAGTTCGGCCTCGCCACCCGCCCGCCGCTGGAGCTCACCGCCCACATCCGCCGCCTCGCCGAGCTGGGCGCCTGGGGCTTCACCTTCCACGACAACGACGTGATCCCCTTCGACGCCACTCCCGAGGAGCGCCAGCGGATCATCGACCAGCTCAAGGCCGTCACCGAGGAGACCGGCCTGGTGATCGAGATGGTCACCACCGACACCTTCGCCCACCCCGTCTTCAAGGACGGCGCCTTCACCTCCAACGACCGCTCCGTGCGCCGCTTCGGCCTGCGCAAGGTGCTCGCGAACGTGGATCTCGCGGCCGAGCTGGGCGCCACCACGTTCGTGATGTGGGGCGGGCGCGAGGGCTCCGAGTACGACGGCTCCAAGGACCTCCACGCCGCCCTCGAGCGCTACCGCGAGGGCCTGGACACCGTGGCCGGCTACATCAAGGACAAGGGCTACGACCTGCGCATCGGCCTGGAGCCGAAGCCCAACGAGCCCCGCGGCAACATCTTCCTGCCCACCGTGGGCCATGCCCTCGCCTTCATCGAGCAGCTCGAGCACGGCGACATCGTGGGCATCAACCCCGAGACCGGCCACGAGCAGATGGCCACGCTGAACTACACCCACGGCCTCGCCCAGGCGCTGTGGAGCGACAAGCTCTTCCACATCGACCTCAACGGCCAGCACGGCCCGATGTACGACCAGGATCTGGTGTTCGGCCACGGCGACCTGATCAGCGCGTTCTTCACCGTGGACCTGCTCGAGAACGGTTTCCCCTCGAAGCCCGGCGCCTACGACGGCGCCCGCCACTTCGACTTCAAGCCCTCCCGCACCGAGCACGAGACCGGCCAGTACGACTCCGCCGCGGCGAACATGGAGATGTACCTGATGCTCAAGGAGCGCGCGCTCGCGTTCCGCGCCGACTCCGAGGTGCAGGAGGCGCTGAAGTACTCCGGCATCGACGAGCTCTCCCAGCCCACCCTCGGCGAGGGCGAGACCCTGGCGGACCTGCTCGCCGACCGCTCCACCTTCGAGGACTTCGACGCCGATAAGGCCGGAGAGCGCAACTACGGCTTCGTGCGCCTGCAGCAGCTGGCGATGCAGCACCTGCTCGGCTTCCGGGCCTGAGAGTCGGGGTCGGTCGGCCGATTCTGACGGGCCGGCCGTGGTCGGCCCGCTCGGGCGGCTGTCCACCGACGGGCACCCAGCGGCACCTGCCCTGCATAGAGCAGGGCAGGTGCCGCTGGCGTCCCTTTCGTGGCCACGGCTCCGTAGGCTGGCCCTGTCCGGCCTGTTCCCACAGCCCTCACCCGGCCCCACCGCCCACACCCACCGGCTTCAACCGTCCTCCCCCGTCCGCCCTGCCCGAAAGGAACCCTGCGATGGCGCTCGTCCTCGGCATCGACTCCTCCACCCAGTCCACCAAGGCGCTGCTCGTCGACGCCGAGACCGGTGAGGTGCGGCAGGAGCGCCGCGCCGCCCACCCGGACGGCACCGAGGTGGATCCCCGCGCCTGGCTCACCGCCGTCGACGAGGCGGCCGGCCCCCTGCTGGAGCAGGCCGAGGCCGTGGCGGTGGGCGGTCAGCAGCACGGCATGGTGCTGCTGGACGAGCGCGGCGAGGTGGTGCGGGACGCGCTGCTGTGGAACGACACCCGCTCCGCCCCGCAGGCCGAGGCCCTGATCGAGGAGATGGGCGGGCCGGAGGCGAGCGTCGCCGAGATAGGCAGCCTGATGGTCGCCTCCTTCACCGCCTCGAAGCTGCGCTGGGTGCGGGACGAGGAGCCGGAGGTCGCCGCCCGCGCCGCTCGCGTACTGCTGCCCCACGACTACGTCTCGCTGCACCTGGCGGAGCAGGGCACGGTGCCGTTCACCGATCGCGGCGACGCCTCGGGCACCGCCTACTACTCCACCGCCTCCGAGACGTGGAAGCCGGAGCTGGTGGAGCTGGCGCTGGGACGGAGCCTGGACCTGCCGCGCCTCCCGTCGGCCCCGCAGGAGGTCATGGCCCGCACCGCTGCGACCTCCACGAGCCGCGGTGGAGCCGCGATCGCGGCCGGCACCGGGGACAACATGGGCGCCGCGCTGGGCCTCTCCCAGGGCGAGGGGGACGTCTCCGTCTCCATCGGCACCTCCGGGGTGTGCGCGATGGTGAGCCCCACCCGGCCGAACGACGCCACCGGCACCGTCACCGGTTTCGCGGACGCCACCGGCCGCTTCCTGCCGATGGCCACCACCATGAACGCCGCCCGCATCCTCGAGGCCGGCCGCGCCCTGCTGGGCGTGAGCCACGAGGAGATGGCGCAGCTGGCGCTCGCCTCGGTGCCCGGCGCGCACGGCGTGACCCTGCTGCCCTACTTCGACGGGGAGCGCACCCCGAATCGGCCCGACGCCCGCGCCACCCTCACCGGCATGAGCACCTCCACCACCCGGGAGGACATCGCCCGCGCCTACGTGGAGGGACTGCTGTGCTCCCTGGCCGACGGCGTCACCGCGCTCGAGGAGCGCACCGGCACCACCGCCCGCCGCATCACCCTGATCGGCGGCGGGGCCCGCAGCGAGGCCGTGCAGCAGCTGGCCCCGGCGATCTTCGGCCGCGAGGTCACCCTCGCCCCGCCCGCGGAGTACGTGGCGCTCGGCGCCGCCCGCCAGGCCGCCTGGGCGCTCACGGGGGCCGACGAGCCGCCCGCCTGGGAGCTCAACGGCTCGCGCACCGTCACCGCGGAGCCCACCCCGGAGGTGCTCGAGGCGTACCGCGTGCTCAAGGCGCGCACGGGGGAGTGGGGCTGAGAGGACCGGGCGGCCGAATCGCGCCGACAGGGCAGGATCTCCCCATGCCTCCCGCGCTCCTCGATCCTGCCGCCCTGCACGAGATCGCCCTCGGCCGTGCGCTGGAGCTGCCGGCCGCTCGCCTCGAGCGGCCCTTCGGCCCGGACGCCGAGGTGGTCAAGGTGCTCGGGAAGATGTTCGTGCTGGCCACCGAGCTGCGCGGGGCGCCGATCGTGGTGCTCAAGGCGGATCCGCGGGACGCGGAGATGCTGTGCGAGCACGTGGCCGGGATCAGCCCCGGCTACCACATGAACAAGCGCCACTGGATCACCGTCGAGGCCGGCGCGGGCGTGGACGCCGCCCTGCTCGAGGAGCTGGTCACCGACGCCTACCGGCTCGTGGTCGCCACCCTGCCGCGCCGCCTGCGGCCCATCGACCCCGAGACGTTCGAGGCGCCCGGGACGGCCGGGACCGACGGGAGCTCCGCGGCGTCAGGCCTGCTCGAGACGTCGGAGCATCACGCACCGCCGCCGTCCGACGCTCCCTGAGGGCCGGCGGCGGCAGCCGCCGGCCTCACCGCGCGACCGGCATCCGCTCCGCCAGCCAGCCCAGCTGCAGCATGGTCTGCGCGGCGGCACCGCCCTCGTGCCCGTTGTACGGGTACACCTCGATGCGGGTCGAAGGAGCGGCGTCGGTGCGGTCGGCCCAGTGGTTGAACGCGGCGAACACGGTCGAGGGCGGGCAGATCATGTCCCGCAGCGCCACCGAGAACAGGGTATCGCCCCGAGCGCGACGGGCGTGGTGGATCGCGTCCACGTGCGCGAGGGTGTTCTCCACCGCTGCCTCGCGGTGGCGGTTCGCGGCCAGGTAGCGCACGATCTCCTGGTACGGATCGGCATCGGTGAGGTCGATCGCGCGCCGGATGTGGCACAGGAAGGGCACGTTCGCCATCACCGCGGCGACGTCCGGGACCAGGCCCCCGGCGGCGATCGCGAGACCGCCGCCCTGGCTGTTCCCGGTCACCGCGACCCGCCCGTCGGCCCCCGGGAGGGCGCGGGCGGCGTCCACGGCACGGGCCGCGTCCGTCATCAGACGGGTGAGGTACGAGGTCTGCGGCGACTCGATGCCGCGGGTCATGGAGCCCGGGGCGGCGGGCCCGGAGCCGGCCGGGTCCGGGGTGTCCCCGCCGGAGCCCCACGCCGAGCCCTGTCCGCGCGTGTCCATCACCAGGTGCCCGTAGCCGGCCGCGGGCCAGGCGAGGTGCTCGAGCGGCGTGGAGCGGCCTCCGCCGTAGCCGATGTACTCGACCACCACCGGCAGCTCGTCGTCGGCCCCCTCGGGCCGCAGGTACCAGGCACGGATCGGCGCGCCGTCATGGCCGGAGAAGGTGACGTCCCAGGTGTCCACGCGGGACATCCCCGTCTCCACCTCCGTCACCTCCTGGAGCACCTCCGTCGTCCGAGCGCGTCCGAGCACCTCGGCCCAGAAGGCGTCGTAGCCGTCGGGCTCGGGAAGGTCCGGGCGGTACTCGTGCAGCGCGGGCAGGGGCAGATCGAACAGGGCCATGGTCGGAGCCTTCCGGGGAGCAGCAGCAGGGGACGGTGTGGGAGGGCAGGAGGGGACCGGCCCGGCGGGAGGGACCCGGCCCGACGGGAGGGGACCGGCCCGGCGGGCGGGGACGGGTCCGGCGGGAGCGACCGGTCGCCTCAGGCGCCCACGAGCTCCACCGGCGCACCGGGCGGCACCGCCAGCACCGCCGCGTCGCCCGGAGCGATCCGCAGCCCGGCACGACCGTCCTGTCCGGAGAGCAGATCGGGCCCCTCCCCGCGCACGGTCACGGGCTGTGCCCCATGATGCAGCAGCACCACGTGGTCGGCCCCGTCGCCGCGGCGGCGCACCGCCTCCAGGCCGCGCTCGGCGGCACCCGGCACCGTGGCGGCGATGCCATGAGCGGCGGCGAGTCCCGCGAGGAACCGGTCCCGGGCGGCCTGCACCGGCCGTGCCGAGAGGTACACCGCATGGCCCTTTCCGCGGGCGGCCCGGGTGATCGCGGGCCGGCCGGCCAGGTCGTCGTGGGTGTAGGAGGCGAGCACCTCGGCGTCGACCGCCTCGAGCAGCTCGGTCCACTCCTCGACCTCCGTGCCGTCGTCGAGCACCACCTGCTCCCCGGCGGGCAGCGGGCGCATCTCCTGGCCGCGCACGCCGAGCAGGTCGCGCAGCCGGCCCGGATAGCCGCCCGGGACGATCCGCAGCGAGGGGTCGGCGATGCCGCTGAGGAAGGTCACCACCAGCTCGCCGCCGCTCTCGACGTACTCCTCGAGCCACGCCGCGTGCTCCTCCGAGAGGGGGTAGAGGCACGGCACCACCAGCAGTCGGTACTGCGATGCATCGGCGCCGGGGCGCACGACGTCCGTCGGGATCCCCGCCCGCCAGAACGACCGGTGGGTGGCGCGCACCTCGTCGGAGTAGCGGATCGCGTCGCTCGGGAGGTGCGGCGTCTCCAGCGCCCACCAGCCGTCCGCGTGCCAGAGGATCCCCACCTCCGCCTCGACCAGCGGCCCGTCGGCCGGCAGCGGGGCGAGCGGGGCGAGGGCCTCGAGGGTCTCGCCGAGCGCGCACACCTCGGTGAAGTGTTCCGAATCCGGCCCGGCGTGCGGCACCAGCCCGGCATGCCACTGCTCGGAGCCGCCCAGCGAGGCGCGCCACTGGAAGAACAGCGAGGACTGCGCGCCGCGGGCGATGTAGCCCAGCGAATGGCGGAGCATCCGGGAGGGGGACTTGACCACGGTGCGGTCGCCGAGGGAGATCCCGCGCGCGTTCTGCTCCATCAGCACCCAGGCGCCGCCGGACCAGGAGCGGGCCAGATCCGCGCCGTAGGCGACGTGCGCCTCGGCGTCCTCCCCGGTGGTGTCGAGGTAGTGGTCCAGGGAGACCACGTCGAGCTCGTCCGCCCAGCCCCACTGCTCGAGATGGTTCCAGGTGGGCAGCATGAAGTTCGTGGTCATCGGCGCGGTCGAACCGGCGGCCCGGATCGCGTCGCGCTGCTCGCACATCGCGGCCAGCATCTCGTCCGAGCTGAAGCGGCGGAAGTCGAGCGCGTGCGCAGGGTTGGCCAGGTACTGGGTGGCGCGCGGCGGGGTGACCTCCTCGAAGTCCCCGTACCGCTGCGACCAGAACGCCGTGGACCACGCCCGGTTCAGCGACTCGAGATCGCCGTACCGCTCCCGCAGCCAGCGATGGAACGCCCGGGCCGCGTGGGGGCCGTGATCGAGGGTGCCGTACTCGTTGTGCAGATGCCATCCGCGCAGTCCGGGATGGTCCCCGTAGCGTTCGGCGAGCGCGGTCGCGATGCGCCGCGAGGCGTCCCGGTACGCCGGGGCGGAGATCGCGTAGGTGTCCCGCGAGCCGTGGGTGAGTCGCACCCCGTCGGGTCGCACCGGCATCGCGTCCGGGTGGGAGAGCGTGAACCACGGCGGGGGCGAGGCGGTGGGCGTGGCCAGGAAGAAGCCGATCCCCGCCTCGGTGAGCAGCGCGATCACCTCGTCGAGCCAGTCGGTCTCGATCACGCCCTCGGACGGTTCGAGGCTCGCCCAGGAGAATACCCCCAGGGTCACCGTGTTCACGCGGGCGCGGCGCATCAGCGCCACGTCCTCGCGCCACGTCTCCCGATCCCACTGCTCGGGGCTCCAGTCGCCGCCGAACAGCAGGGCGGGCGGGGTGAAGCGGCCGTCGCTCATGCGCCCTCCTCGTCGCCGCGCACCAGCTGCAGCGCCCGGGAGCCCGCTCGGGCGAACACCCCCAGCGAGTGCACGTCGTAGGTGCGGGCCACGAAACGGCCGCCGCGCACCCGCTCGCCGTCGATCAGGTGCACCCACTCGCCCTCGGGAAGGTAGAACTCCACCGCGCCGGAGTCCTGGAACACCGGGGCGACCAGCACGTCCGGGCCGAGCATGTACTGGGTGTCCAGGCCGCGACAGGCAGGGTCGGCCGGGAACTGCAGCGCCATCGAGCGCATCAGGGGAGCGCCGCGGCGGGTGGTCTCCTCGGCGCCGTCGAGCAGGTAGGGCAGCAGGCGCTCCTTGAGCCGGGTGAACTCCCGCATCACCACCACCGACTCCTCGTCGAACAGCCACGGGACCCGGTAGGAGTGCGAGCCGTGCAGGCGCGAATGCGTGCTGAGCAGGCCGAAGGCGATCCAGCGCTTGAACACTGTCGGATCCGGGGTGCCCTCGAAGCCGCCGATGTCATGGCTCCAGTAGCCGAAGCCCGAGGAGGTCAGCGACAGCCCGCCGCGCAGCGACTGCGCCATCGCCACGTAGGTGGACTCGCAGTCCCCGCCCCAGTGGATCGGGAACCGCTGACCGCCTGCGGTGGCGGAGCGGGCGAACAGCACCGCCTCGCCCTCGCCGCGCCGCCGCTCCAGCAGCTCGAACACGGCCTGGTTGAAGCGGGAGGTGTAGTGGTTGTGCTCGCGCAGCGGGTCGGAGCCGTCGTGCCAGCGGATCCCCTCCACGGGGATCCGCTCGCCGAAGTCCGTCTTGAACGCGTCCACGCCGTCCTCCAGCAGCGCCTCGAGCTTGCCCGTGTACCACGCGGTGGCCTCCGGGTTCGTGAAGTCCACCAGCGCCATCCCGGCCTGCCAGAGGTCCGTCTGCCACACGGACCCGTCCTCGGTGCGCAGCAGGTACCCCTTCTGGGCTCCCTCCGCGAACAGGGCGGAGCGCTGGGCGATGTAGGGGTTGATCCACACGCACACCTTCAGCCCCCGCTCGTGGAGCTTGCGGAGCAGGCCGCGGGGATCCGGGAAGGTCGCCGGATCCCAGGTGAAGTCCGACCAGTGGAAGCCGCGCATCCAGAAGCAGTCGAAGTGGAACACCGACAGCGGGATGTCCCGCTCCGCCATTCCGTCCACGAAGGACAGTACGGTCTCCTCGTCGTAGTCCGTGGTGAACGACGTGGACAGCCACAGGCCGTAGGACCACTCCGGCAGCTGCGGCGGCCGGCCCGACCGGGCGGTGTAGCGGTCGAGCACCTCCAGCGGGGTGCCGCCGCCGTAGACCTCGTAGCGCAGCCGCTCACCGGGCACGGAGAACTGGGTGGCCGAGACGTTCTCGGAGCCCACCTCGAAGGAGACCGGTCCCGCATCGTCCACCAGCACGCCGTAGCCGCGGGAGGAGAGGTAGAAGGGGACGTTCTTGTAGGCCTGCTCGGAGCTGGTGCCGCCGTCGGCGTTCCAGATGTCCACGCTCTGGCCGTTCTTCACGAACGCGCCGAAGCGCTCGCCGAGGCCGTAGACGTGCTCGCCCACACTCAGGGAGAGCTGCTCGTGGACGTAGGGCCCCTCGCCCTCCACCTGGGCGTAGCCGATGGAGCGCGCGGTGGAGCTGGTGAGCACCTCGCCGTCCCACAGGTAGTCCACGTGCCAGGGCCCCCGCAGCGCGACCCGCGCGGTGAGGCGGCCGGAGGTGAACGCCGCCGTGGCGCCGTCCTCGCTGCGGGTGATCTCCGGGGTGACCGGTCCCGGCGTCAGCGCGAAGCGGGGGAGGGACTCGCGGTGCCCGGCGAAGTGCTCGATCCTCACCGCGATCACGTCCTCCCGCGGCGCGGTGAAGGACACGCTCAGCACCGGTTTGTTCAGGGTGTCGCCCCGGGTGAGGATCCGGGTGACGGGGGCGTGGACGACCAGCTCGTCCTCGCGGATCTCGAGATCGTGGACCTCGGCCGGGCGCTGCATCGTGACGCCGTCGCGGAGCAGCCAGTAGCCGTTGGTGAACTTCATGGAACCCTCCTGGGGCGGTTGGGGGAGATCAGGGGCGCGCCACGCGGAGGCCGCGGAGCGCGAGCGGGCCGCTCAGACGCACGCGCACCCGGCCGGTGGGGCGAGCGCCGTCGGCGGCGACCTGGTGCGGCAGGGGCAGCGCGGGAGCGGCCGACGGGTCGGCGGCCTCGGGGTCGATGAGCTCCGCGGTGCCGGCCCGGCTCGCGAGCGCACCGGTGGTCCGCGGGGCGGTGAGCAGCTCGACCACCTCGGTGCCCGCGGGGAGGACGAACTCCGCCGTCCCGGGCGCGGCGGACCGCGGCCGCAGCTCGGTGCCGGTCAGCAGCGTGGCCGGGCCGTAGGAGAGGCCGACGAGCCGCTCGGCGCGGTGCGCGGGGATCACCTCGCCCGCGGGCGGCTCCGGGCAGGGCGCTGCCGGGACCTGGACGTCGGCCCGGGCCTCGGTGCGGGTGCTCGACCGCGCCAGGCGCACGGTGACCGGCCCGTCGGGCAGCTCCCACGTCTCGAGGTCCGGGGCGTACAGGGCCAGTCGCCGCCATGGGATCCGCAGCTGCACCTCCCGTGCACCGGCCTCCGGGACCTCGACGGTCGCGAAGCCGAGGAGGCGGGTGGCCGGGGTCTGGACGCGGCGCCGCGAGAACGAGGAGGCGGGCACATCGGCGTAGACCTGCACCACGTCGTGGAGCGGGCCGGCGGTGCGTCGCTCCTCCGGGGCGCTGAGGGTCAGGGCGACGCTGAGATGCTCGCCGTCGGCCGCGATCTCCGGCGCCGACCAGTGCGGGGTGTCGAGCGCGAGCCCATGGCCGAAGGGGAAGCGGGCGCCCTGCCCGTACAGGTAGGTCGCGCCGGCGCCGATCACGTCGTAGTCGAGCACCGAGGGCAGGGGCGAGGAGTCCGGCCAGGTCTGCGCGAGACGCCCGGAGAAGCTCCGCGCCCCGGTGAGCAGGTCCGCGAGGGCCTCGCCCTCTGCCTCGCCGGCGTGGGAGGACCACACCACCGCGCCCACCCGCTCCTCGAGCCCCTCGAGGTCGTAGGGGTAGGAGGAGGTGATCACCAGGACCGTCGGGACGTCCTCGCCCAGGGCGGCGAGCCGCTCCGCGGCCGCGCGATCCGGCGCCATGAGGCGGGCGT
The DNA here is from genome assembly GCF_003355475.1 of Brachybacterium saurashtrense. Taxonomy (NCBI): domain Bacteria; kingdom Bacillati; phylum Actinomycetota; class Actinomycetes; order Micrococcales; family Dermabacteraceae; genus Brachybacterium; species Brachybacterium saurashtrense. Next base: position 3,326,394 of record NZ_CP031356.1, read on the forward strand.
GGGGTCGGTCCTCGGTCTCGCGGCCGTGCACGTGGGGGTCGTTGCCGAGCACCAGCACCACGGCCTCCGCCCCCTCGGTCGCGGCACGGAACTGCTCTTCGATGCCGGCGTGCACCGTGGGACGCAGCCGCGCCGCGGTGGAGGGCAGGGCGCTGCGCAGCACGAGCGCCCCCGTGTGGTGCTCGACCCCGACGAACCGGCCGCTGCCGGTGTGCTGGAGAGTCCAGGTGCCGTCGCCGTCGAGGGTCCTGCGGAAGGTCTCCTGCACCACCCAGCCGCCGATCCGCTCGGCGGCGGCGACCAGCTGGCCGCGGTCGTCGGCAGTGACCAGGAGTCCGGTGGAGGTCTCCCGCAGTGCGAGGACGTCCTCGCCGAGGTCGAGGACCTCGAACTCGGCGGGGCCCGGCAGCGCGGGGGCGGGCCCGTCGGCCGCCGGGCGGGAGCATCGCAGGGAGGAGTCGGTCCCCCGCAGCACGGGGTCGCCGGCGGCGGCGCCCGCGGGGAGCCCGGGCTGGCCGCCCGTGCTCACGACCTCCAGGCCGATCCGCTCGAGCAGACGGGAGGAACGCACCTCCTGCGGGTCATGGGCGCGATCGGCGAGCGCATGCGCCAGCGGCACCGGGTCGTGCAGATCGCCGCTGTACCAGTCGCGCAGCACGGTGTGCGCCTGCTCGCCCAGCACCGCGACCCGCCGGCCGGGCAGGGGGAGCGCCCGGGGGGCGCGCTGGGCGAGCAGCACCGCGCAGCGCGTCGCCACCTCGCGGGACAGGGCCCGACGCGCCGCGCGGGTGCTCGGGGCCGACGTCGCGTCCGCGGCGGTCGCCGTCCCGGCGCCCGCCGGCGCGGCGTGCGATTCCGCGGCGGGCGATCCCACGGCGTGGGATCCCACGGCGTGCGATCCCGCGGTGGGCGGGGTCCCGTCGTCGCGGACGTCGGGCCCGAAGCCCGGCAGGGAATCCAGCTCCCCGGTGCGCGCCCGCGCCACCAGCTGCCGCACCACGGCCCGGTCGACGTGCGCGGTCTCGATCAGCCCTCGCTCGAGCGCCTCGGTGAGCGCACGGATCGACTCGGTGGGATCGGCGTCGTGATCGGTGAAGGAGTCCGCGCCCGCGCGCAGCATCGCCGCGTACGCCTCCGCGGCGTCCGGCACCACCTTCTCGGCGCGGAAGAGGTTGGACGGCGCTCCGGCATCCGTCACCACGAACAGCAGATCAGGATCCGGCAGGAGCGCCCGCAGCTGGGTCTCGAGGAGATCCGTGATGTGGGCGGGACGGCCGTTGACCAGGTTGTACGAGAGCATCACCGAGCCCGCCACCCCTCGTGCGACGGGCTCGACGAACCCGGGCAGCTCGTACTCGTGCAGCACCCGGGGGGAGAGCTGCGAATCCGTCACGCAGCGATCCGTCTCGTTCGAGTAGGCGAGGAAGTGCTTCAGGGTGGGGACCGTCCGCCAGGTCTCGCCGGGTCCGCGCAGGCCGTGCGCGAAGCCCGTGGCGAGCTCGGCGTTCAGCAGCGGGTCCTCGGTGTAGGCCTCCTCGGTGCGGCCCCACAGCGGATGGCGCAGCGTGTTCACCACCGGCGCCCAGACGCTCAGGCTCACCCGCGGATCCGCCGCGTGGAGCTCGCGCACCTCGACGCTCGTGACCGCGGCCGCGGCGCTCATCAGGGCGGGGTCCCAGCTGGCGGCCATGCCCACCGGCTGCGGGAACTGGGTGGCGAGTCCCTTCCAGGCCACGCCGTGCACTCCCTCGGTGCCGGTGACGAACGGTGCCAGCCCCAGGCGCGGCACGCCGGGGGAGTGCTGGTGGAGCATCGCCGTCCGTTCGGCGAGGGTCATCTGCGCGACGAGCATGCGGGCCGCAGCGAGACGGCGGGCGTCGGCGGGCGAGGGCGCGGGCGCCGGGGCGGCGGGGCCGGGAGAGGAGCTCATGGGGTCCTTCGTCGCGGAGGGCGGGACGAGTGGCGGGGCGGTGCACTCGCCGATGGGTGGCCGGCCGCCCCTGCCTCCGTACCGAGGTTCGCCGGAACTATATCGAACCGGTTCGACGAAAGCCAGGATCGGCAAGCGTGTGCCAGACTTCGTCCATGAGCGGTGGTCGACGATGAGGATCGATCCGGAGATTCGTACCTTCCAGGGGGTGACGACCTTCGGCACCTTCGCGGTGCTCAACGTCCTCTACCTCCTGGCCTGCCTTCCGGTGCTCACTGCCGGAGCGGCCACCAGCGCGCTGCTCGAGGTGGCGATGCGGTACACGGACGGGGAGCGCGGCACGCCGCTGCGCGACTTCCTCGTGGCCCTGGTGCGCAACGCGCCTCGTGCCACCCTCGTGCTCCTCGTGCTCGGAGCGCCGATCCCGCTGCTCCTCTGGGTGGGGTGGTTCTGGTATCTCTCCGGATCGGCATTATCCCTGGTCGCAATGCTGATCGCGGGGCTCGCGGCGCTCTATCTGTGCGGCGCCCTGCTGCATGGTCTCGCACTGGTCGCGGCCTTCGAGGCGGGCCCTCTGCGCACGGTGCGCAACGCCCTCCTGCTGCCCGGCGCGGACCCTCTCCGCACCGCCGGGCTGGTGCTCCTGCCGGTCGGCTCGGTGCTCGTCGTGCTCGCCGTCCCGTCGACGCTCTTCCTGCTGCTGACCATCGGGTGCTCGGCCGGCGCCGTTCTCGCCGCCCTGCTGCTGCGGCCGATCTACCGCCGGCTCACGGGCGACGCCTGAGGGCGAGGGCGCGGCGTCGCGCCGCGTCGACCGGCTGGCCTGGCGATGCGCAGTGGAGACCAGTTCGTTATCGAAGCGCTTCCGCGAAAGTCTTGACGAGGCCTGTCGGCCGACTTAGTGTTCGACTCTGACAAAGGCGGTCCGGGCGTTGGTGTCCCCGCCGACAGCGAACCGGGGAGCACGGCTCCTCGACTCGGCGAGAGCCCTCGGGCCGCCGCACCAGGAGAGGAAGGGCATCGATGGCCGTCCCGGTGAATGTCAGCACCGTCGTCGCGACGGAGAGGGAGCAGGTGCGGTCGCGCCGTTCCCGCGGCGCGGGGCGAGGTGGTCGCGAGGCGCGCCCGCCCAGCCATCGGCGTCAGTCCTTCGGGCTGTTCCTCACGATCGTCCCCTTCCTCGTGCTGATCTTCGTGTTCAGCTACCTTCCGCTGTACGGCTGGATCTACTCGCTGTTCGACTACCGTCCGGCACGCGGTCTCTTCGGCAGCGAGTTCGTGGGGCTGCAGTGGTTCCGGATGCTCGTGGGGTCGCCCACCCAGGTGGAGCAGATCGTCCAGGTCATGCTGAACACGCTCGCGATGAGCTTCCTGGGCATCGCCGCCTCGGTGCTCCCGCTCGCCTTCGCGGTGTTCCTCAACGAGATCCGGGCGAAGTGGTTCAAGAACCTGGTGCAGACGATCACCACGCTGCCGAACTTCATCTCCTGGGTGCTCGTGTACATGATCGCGTTCTCGATGTTCTCCAGCACCGGCATGGTCAACGGCCTGCTGGAGAACTGGGGAGTGATCTCGGAGCCGCTGAAGTTCCTCGACAGCGACGAGCACGTGTGGCTGAAGATGACGCTGTGGGGCATCTGGAAGACGGTGGGCTGGGGCGCGATCCTCTATCTCGCGGCGATCGCCGGCATCGACCAGTCGCTGTACGAGTCCGCGAAGATGGACGGCGCCGGGCGCTTCCACACCATGTGGCACATCACCGTGCCGCAGCTGATGCCCACCTTCTTCGTGCTCCTCCTGCTGGCCATCGCCAACATCCTCAACAACGGGATGGAGCAGTACTACGTGTTCCAGAACGCGTTCAACCGGGAGACCATCGAGGTCCTCGACCTGTACGTCTACAACATCGGCATGACCGGCGGGAACCTCTCGCTGGCCACCGCGGTCAGCATGCTCAAGAGCGTCATCTCGGTGGCCCTGCTGCTGGCGGTCAACGCCCTGTCCAAGCGCGTTCGCGGCACGTCCCTGGTCTGAGGAGGCACGATGACTACGTCCACCCTGTCCCGCCCGAGGCCCGCGAAGATCCGCGACGAGAAGGGGACCGTTCCGTTCTCGATCGTCAACTACACGGTGTTCGCGCTGCTCGCCTTCGTGTGCGGTTACCCGTTCTACTACCTCATCGTGAACTCGATCAGCGCCAACGACCTCTCGGCGCTGGGGGAGATCAGGTTCCTGCCCCAGGGCATGCACCTGGACAACTACCGCCAGGTGTTCGACCTCGACGGTCTTCCCCGTGCGGCCGTGATCTCCGTGGCCCGCACGGTGATCGGCACGATCGCGACGGTGCTCGCCTCGGCCTATCTCGGCTTCATGTTCACCCAGCAGCGGCTGTGGAAGCGGCAGTTCTGGTACCGCGTCGTCATCATCACGATGTACTTCAACGCCGGGCTGATCCCGATCTTCATCATCGTGAAGTCCCTGGGCCTGACCAACTCGTTCTGGGTCTACATCCTCCCGATGGTGGTGCAGCCCTTCAACATCATCCTCGTGAAGACCTTCGTGGAGTCGATGCCGAGCGAGCTCCAGGAGGCCGCCGAGATGGACGGTGCGAGCATCCTGCAGATCTTCTTCCGCGTGTACCTGCCGAACATGACGCCGATCCTCGCGACCATCGCGATCTTCTCCGCGGTCGCCCAGTGGAACAGCTTCCAGGACACGCTCATCTACATCACGGACCAGAGCCTCTACACCCTGCAGTTCCTGCTCTACATGTACATCAACCAGGCCGACAGCCTCGCCCAGGCCGCCCAGCAGTCCGGCGGCGACCTCGGTGCCGTCGCGGGCGCCGCGACCTCGCAGACGGCCACGTCCATCCGCACCACCGTCGCCGTGGTGGTGGTGCTCCCGATCCTCTTCGTCTACCCGCTGTTCCAGCGCTACTTCGTCAAGGGGATCATGCTCGGCGCCGTCAAGGGCTGAGCATCACCGCAGATCCCGCACGATCCCCGTGCACTCTCAAGGAGGAGAAATGTCCCGTCCCGTCGCCCGCCGCTCCCTTCTCGCAGGGGGGCTCTCGCTCCCGCTGCTCGGCCTCGGCCTCAGCTCCTGCTCCTCAGGGCCGGGGGCCGAGGAGGGCCCCGCCACCCCGTTCCCCACCGCCTGGGACGACCAGGCCACCATCGACGTCTTCGACGGCCTGGCGAACCAGATGGGGGAGCAGCCCGGATGGTTCGGCCACCTCGTCGCCGACGAGTTCGCGCTCACCCTGAACGTGATCGCCCCGAACGTCGCCGGTGGCGGCGACACCCTCTACAACACGCGCGTCGCCGCCGGCGAGCTGGGCGACCTCGTGCTCACTGACGTCGGCCAGAAGCTCGATGAGCTCATCGAGGGAGGACTCCTGATGGACGTCTCCTCGCTCTACGCCAACATGGACAGCGCGAGCCGCTTCGACGACGCCGTGCAGAAGGTCAACGAGGGGAAGGACGGGATCTATGCGATCCCCACCCAGGTCTCCTCGCTGAAGCCCACCGAGCCGAGCGAGGGCATCGACCCCACCTTCGGGCCGTTCGTGCGCTGGGACCTGTACAAGGAGGTCGGCTACCCCGAGATCGGCACCCTCGAGGATCTGCTGCCCGTCCTGAAGGAGATGCAGGACGTCGCTCCCGAGGCGGACAACGGCGGCCGGGTCTATGCCCTCTCCCTGTTCAACGACTGGGACGGCAACTACATGAACAACGCCAAGCAGCCCTGCTGCTACTACGGCTACGACGAGGTCGGCTTCGTGCTGGCGAAGGCGGACGGCTCCGACTACCAGTCGATCCTCGACTCGGACAGCCTCTATGTGCGAGTGCTGCAGTGGTTCTTCGACGCGAATCAGATGGGGCTGGTCGATCCCGACTCGACCACACAGAACTACGATTCGCTGTTCTCCAAGATGCAGGGCGGCCAGGTGCTGTTCTCCTTCTGGCCCTGGCAGGGCCAGGCCGCGTACAACAGCGAGGCGAACATGGCGGAGGGCAAGGGGTTCATGATCGCCCCTCTCGCCGACCAGAAGATCTTCTCCTACGGTGCCCCTGCCTTCGGTGCCCGTCAGGTGTTCGGTGTCGGCTCGACGGCAGAGGACCCTGAGCGTGTCGCGGCGTTCCTGGACTGGCTGTACTCGCCGGCGGGCGTCTACTCGAACAGCAGCCAGACGATGGGCGCCGCGGGCCCGCAGGGCCTCACGTGGGAGCTGAACGACGACGGGAAGCCCGAGCTGACAGATTTCGGACGCGACGCGCTGCTGGGAGACGGGGCGACCGTTCCCGAGGAGTGGGGAGGCGGGTCCTACACGGACGGCGCGTCCTGGCTGAACGTCACCACGGTTCTCGGCAACGACGAGGATCCCGAGACCGGCCACCCCTTCAACTACAAGATGTGGGAGACCTACCAGCAGTCGGTGTCGAACCCGCTCACGGAGGACTGGGCGGGGGTCATGGGCGGCTACGCGACCACGATGGAGTACCTCAACGACAACGACATGGTCCTGGTCGCGCCCGGCGCGAGCTACGTCGCGCCGCAGGAGAGCTCCGAGGTCGAGACCATCCGCAACCAGGTCAAGGCGGTCATCGTCGAGAACTCCTGGAAGATGGCCTTCGCCTCCGATCAGGCGACCTTCGATGCGCTGCTGAAGGACATGCAGGAGACCGCCGAGGGGCTCGGATATCAGACGGTGCTCGACGTGGACATGGCCAATGCCGAGGAGCAGAACGCGCTGCGGGAGTCGGTCGCGGCGGAGTTCGGCTGATCCGGAGGCGGGGCGGTGCCGGTCCTCCGGCGCGACCCCGCCGGCCGGCGCGCACGCGGCGCCTCCGACGCTGGAGGCGCCGCGTTCGTGTGCGCCCGCGGAAGCGCTCCGGCGGTGCCCCGCTCCGGCGTGTCCGTCAGCGGGCCCGGGTGGTGCCGCGGGGGACGAAGGCGGGGCTGAGGAGGCGGGCGTGCGCGGGGGTCTCGTGCGTGCTCAGCCGCTCGAGCGCCATCGCGACCGAGGTCTGGCCGATCGCCGGGATCGGGATGTCCACGGAGGAGACCTCCCACGGGCCGTTCATCGCGACGTCGGCGGGGGAGACGGCGACCACCTGGAGGTCGTCGGGGCAGTGCACTCCCTGGGCGAGGAGCGTCCGGCCGAGCAGGGCGAGCGCCGGCTCGTGGTGGACGAACAGACCGTCGAACTCGCGCTGCTCCACCAGATGGTCGCGCACGAAGGAGGTGACGGCCTCCGGCTCCGGGGGCAGCTCGACCACGTGGGACTCCATGCCCAGTTCGGCGCACGCCATCGCGTAGCCGAGTCGGCTGCGTCGCGCGTAGGTGGGCACCGGGCCGTCCGGGCCGGCCGACGGCGGCTTGAGCATCGCCACGCGCGAGGCACCGCGCGCATGGAGTTCGCGCACGGCGAGCATCGCGCCGGCGAGGAAGTCGAAGTCGACGCAGGCGAGCCCCCCGGCGTCCTGAGGATTCCCGATCAGCACGACGGGGCTGTGCAGTCGCGCCAGCGAGGGGATGCGCGCATCGCCCTCGACGACGTCCATCACGATCAGGGCGTCCACCTTGCCCTCCTCGGCCACGCGGAGGGTGCGCGCGTGGTCCTCGGCGGTCACCAGCAGCACGTCGTAGTCCTGCTCGTGGGCGGCGCCGAGGATCGAGCCGACGAACTCCATCACCACGTGATCGTCGACGTCCGGCCGCTGGGGCACCGCGAGGCCGAGCAGCGAGGTGCGCTGCAGGGCCAGGGCCCGGGCGCTGGCACGGGGATGGAAGTCGAGCCGATCGATCGCCGCCTGGACCCTCTCCCGGGTGGCGTCGGAGATCGGGCGCTTCCCGCTCAGCGCGTAGCTGACGGTGCTCAGCGAGACGCCCGCCTCCCTGGCGATGTCGGTCATCGTGGCCATCGAGCCCTCCCTCTGCCGCCTGCCGCGGCACCGCTCATCCCCTCCCGGAATGCGTCGCGGGAGGGGATTTCGACAGTCTTTCACAGAAGCGCTTCGATGGGGAGGCGCGACGAGATGCTCGGGAGCTGAACGGCAGACCTCGACCGATCCCGGGGAGGGGCTCGGAATCACCTGTCGCCGAGCACGCGCAACCGCACCGTCAGCGGCGCCGAACTCGAGGCAGGGATCAGCAGCACGTCGCCCTCTGGTTCGTCGGTCGCCCCGAGGAAGGTGTATCCCTCCCCCGGGTCGTAGAAGGCGCGGCCGCCGAGAGCCCCGCTGGCGGTGATCTCCACGCGTTCGGAGGCTCCCTCGAGCACGCATCGTGCTCGACTCGTGTCCTGACCGCTCTCGGAAGGTTCGAGGACGTGGCGTCCCTGCGCGTCACGTCGCAATGCTGGAGCGTTCCGCACACCGTCCAGCGCCAGCAGCAGGCACTGCGGCGCGGCAGCGCCGTCGAATGTCCACGTCAGCTCGAGTTCGCCGGGCCGCGACGTCGCCTGAAGGCTCGTGTCGAGTCGGACGGCGTCGGCCGGGCGACGGGAGAAGTCCATGGCAGCGGCGAAGCGGCCGTTGAACTCGAGCGCGTAGCGACCGTCCGCATCGCGCTCGGGACGGGGGAGAGGATGGAAGTACTCCCCCTGGACCCGCTCTTCGAGGAGGTAGCGATGCTCGCCGGAACGAGGCCCGGGCACCTCCACCGGTGGGCCCGGTCGCATGGGCCCGAGGGAGAAGAAGTCACGGGAGAGTCGGAGTTCCCGAATGCCGACCTCGCGTCCGCGGAAGCGCGCGAGCACGGGGCGGGACGAGGAACCGGAGGTGATCCGCCCCAGCGCGGCGGTGTCCGTGCCGCCGAAGAGCACGGTGGACGTGCTGCCGTGATCGATGGTGACCAGCCCGGACTCGTCCAGGCTGACGACCTCGGGGCTCGTCGGCGTGGGGTCGGGCGCGGGCGCGTCCGACGGGGTGGCGGCCTCCGGCTCCTCCGCCGTGTGCGCGAGGAACGTGAGCAGTGCGTCGGCATCGGCGCGTGCTGCCGTGCGGTGAGCCGCCCGTGCGGTGAGAGGGTCGCCGGTCCGTGCGGCGTGAGCACGGAACCAGGGGTGGAGCGCGCCCCCGTCGAACGGCGCGAACTGGTCCTGGCGACGCGAGGCGAGGGTCTCCACGAAGCCGCGGGCATCCGTCAGCTCCGCCTGGCGCCGAGTCGCGATGTCCGCGTCACGGATCAGCTCCGGCCTCTCGAGGATCCGACCCATCGTGAGGAGCGACGGCACGGACACGTGCGCGGCGTAGTTCGCGCTGCGCTCCGAGAAGAGACCGTCGCGCTGGAGGTCCACGCCCTCGCCGAGCCACTGCTCGGCGCGGTCGAGGCACGATCTGTCGCCGTGCACCTCCCACAGCCGGCACAGCGCGGACGAGATCTCCCACCGATGGTTGGGCGTGTGGACGCCGCCGTGGCGCAGTGCGGGAGTGACAGCGTCGAGCAGGTGGTCGAGGTCATCGATGACGGTGCTCGGCAGCGACTCCCGCACGGAGGCATCGGTGTGCGAGAGCGTCGTGCGCGTCCAGGCGAGGTCGTTCACCGTGAAGGCGGTGTCCGGCGGGGAGTCCACGTTGTCGCCCCCGCTGAACGTGCCGGAAGGGAGGAGGAGAGTGCGCAGACGTGTGAGTGCTGAGCTCGCCGCCTCATGGAGACCCGCGGCGTCGACCTCGTGCACCGGGCTGCCGGGGAGCAGGAAGAGCGTCGCGTCGCGGAGGACACGACCCAGCGCGCGGTGGGTGGGGTGAGCGAGGGCGGCGTGCGCTCTCTCCGGCAGCGCTCGAGCGCTCTGCGCGACACGTGCCTGCTCGTCGACGGACAGCGCTGAGGCACGGAGGCCACCACGCGAGTCAGAGGTGGGAGTGGTCAACGGGGCGTCCTTCCCTGGGCGGATCAGTCCTTGAGCCCGGAGCTGATGTCGGAGTTCATGATCTGACGGCGGAACACCAGGAACAGCAGCACCATCGGGATCAGCGAGATCACCGAGGCGCCCAGCAGGACCGACCAGTCGATGTTCTCGGCGCCGACGATCGAGCGCAGCGCGATCTGGAGGGTGTACTTGTCCTGATCGTTCAGCACCAGCAGCGGCCAGATGTAGTCGTTCCATCTCCACTGGAACGAGAAGATCGCCAGCACCGCGATGATCGGCCGAGCGATCGGGAGCATCAGCGTGAAGAAGATCCGGAACTCTCCGGCACCGTCGATCCGAGCTGCCTGAAGGAGCTCGTCGGGAACCGTCAGGAAGAACTGCCGGAACATGAAGATGCCGGTCGCCGTGATGATCGAGGGGATGATGATGCCCGCGAGCGAGTTGTACAGACCGAGCCCCAGGATCACGGCGAACGTCGACGGCATGATCACCTCTGTGGGGAGCATCGTGGTCGCGAGGATCATGAGGAAGAAGGCCTGGACCCAGCGGTTGCGGTACTTCGCGAGGGCGAAGCCCGTGCATGCGCTCACGAACACCGTGAAGACCGTGGTCACCACGGCGACGAAGGCGGTGTTGAGGAAATAGGTCTGGAAGTCGAACCGCGACCAGGCGGTGCGGTAGCCGTCCAGCGTCCAGTCCTGCGGGAAGAGGCGGAGCGGCCAGGTGAAGAGCTCGCTGCCCGGCTTGAAGGAGCTCAGGAGGAACCAGGCGACGGGGATCAGGAACAGCGCTGCGAGAGCCCACAGCAGGGCCGTCGGTGCGATCCAGCGCGTGGACGGCGCCGTGCGCGTGGTGGGGGTCATTCGAGATCACTCCTGTCGAAGCGCTTCTGGATCAGGGCGATGGCCAGAAGGATCACCATCAGCACCATCGAGGCGGCGCTCGCATATCCGATCTTCGACTGCTCGAAACCGGTCTTGTAGATGTACTGGACGATGAGGACGTTCGAAGTCCCCGGTCCGCCGCCGTTGAGCGCCTGGATCATCGCGAACTCCTTCATGGCACCGATCGTCCCCAGCAGGATCACCATGAAAGAGGTGGGGCGGAGCAGCGGCCAGGTGATGCGGACGAATCGCGTGACGGGTCCCGCGCCGTCCAGGGATGCCGCTTCCAGGTACGACGAGGGGACATTCCGCATCGCCGCCATGAACAGCAGCATCGAGAAGGCGGTCCCTCCCCAGGAACCGGCGAGGATCACCACGAGGAGTGCGAGGTTCGGATCCGCCGCCCAGTGCAGAGGGTTCAGCCCTGCGGAGGAGAGCAGGTAGTTCACCAGGCCGAAGTTCTCCCCGAACAGCCAGCGGAAGATCACGCCCGTGACGATCGGCGAGACGAGCCAGGGGAAGAAGAAGATCACCTGTGCGACCGTGGTGCCCTTGGCGTGCCGCGAGACGAGGAGCGCGCTCACGAACAGGGAGAGGAAGTACCCGAAGGGCACCGCGACCGCGGTGTACAGGAAGGTGCGGAGCAGGCTCGTGTAGAAATCGGAGTCGGCCAGCAGAGCGCTGTAGTTCTCGATCCCGACGAACTCCGCATCGCCGTAGCCGCGGTAGTCCGTGAAGGAGTACAGGACCCCGAGGGCGGCAGGGCCGACGAAGAAGAGGCAGAAGAGCACGAACGCCGGCAGGAGGAAGACGGCGGCGACGAGGCCGCGTCGTCTCCGCTCGCGAACGGCATTGGGCCGCCTGGCCCCGTCGCCGGCCCGGACAGGGCCGGCGACAGGGGAGGCGTCGGTGGGCGAGGTGAGCGTGGGCATCGGCTCAGGCAAGGCTCTCGTTGAGCTGTGCGAGGGCGTTCTCGACGACCTCCTCGGCAGAGATGTCACCCGAGATCGCCTTGACCGTCTCGTCCCGCAGCGGGTCTCCGCTGAGCGGCGCCGCGGTGCCCGAGACCTGGAGGGCGAGGTCGCGCTCCTTGATCTGCCCGACGAACGCCGGCGACCCGGCGATCGCCGCGTTGTAGAGGTCGAAGTCCTCCTGGCGTGCGTCGTAGGAGACCTCGACGCCTTCGGTGGCCGGCAGGAAGCCCGCGATGCGGGAGATCTCCGCGTAGTTCTCCGGGGAGTAGAGCCACCTCACGAAGTCCAGCGCCTGCTCCTCCTGGCCCGTGCCCTCGAAGACGACGATCTGGGCAGCGGCGCCGAAGTTCGTGGCCTGATCGGGCTGAGCGGGCATGGGCACGCTGATCCATTCGAAGTCGGCGATGTTCTCGACGAAGTCCGCGATCTGCCACGAGCCCGAGTAGTAGGCGGCGATCTGTCCCGTCTTGAACATCGCGTTGGGATCCTCCTCCGTGAGCCAGACGGAGCGAGGCATGACCTCGTCGTCGTTCATCGCGATGAAGCGTTCGAGGGCGCCGGCGGTGCCGTCGTTCGCAACGTACTCGGAGAGGTCATCCGTGAGCGCCAGGCCCTCGGAGCCGTTCTGGTAGAGGAAACTGCTCAGGCGGTGCGAACTGCGATCCATCGTGAGGGAGAACCGGATGCCGGTCGCCTCACGAACGGTGCGTGCGGACTCGAGGAACTCATCCCATGTCCACACATTGTCGTCGAACGACGTGGGGTACTCGACGCCGGCTTCGTCCCACAGGTCCTTGTTGAGGAACATGCCCACGGCGGTGAGGTCGCTCGGAAGCGCGGGGATCTTTCCGTCCTCGTCCGCTGCGTACATTCCCTCGATAGGCTTCACCTCGGCCGCGATGTCGGCGAGATCCACGGTGCGATCCAGCCAGACAGGGTCCACCGAGGGCATGCGGCCGATGGCGGGAAGGTCGTTCGCCTGCGCGGCATTGCGCACCTTGGTCTGCAGGTCGTCGTAGGGAACGTCGACGATCTCGACCACGACCCCTGTCTCCTCCTGGTACTTCTCTGCCATGGTGGCGTATCCGCCGCCCTGGTTCGCATCGCCGGAGAGGATGAACTGGAGCGGGGCGTCCGTCGAGCCGGAGGAATTCCCTCCGCAGGCGGCGACTGTCGGGACGGCCGCGGTGGCGAGGCCGGCGGCAAGCAGGGTGCGACGATTCAATGCGGGCATGGGGCTCTCCTCGGTGGACTGCGCTTCATTGACGCGGCCATCGCTCCCTCGCCGAATGGCGGTGACGGGGAGCGGGGCATGTCCACACATAGTCCGCTCGATGCAGAGAGATTGTCAAGCGCTTTCCGGTCACAGTCTCAACGTTGCAGGTGTCGAGGGTGGCTCCGAGGTCCGGATGCGGGGCGTCGCGGTCCGGCGGTGAGGCGTCGCGATCCGGCGGTGAGGCTTCGCGATCCGGACCCGTGGCCGTGGCCGCCCCGAGCGGAAGACGGCTGGGCGACCTGGGCCGCAGGCCGCTCTCGGAGCTCTCCGCGCCTGGCGTGAGGGCTCCTGACGCCCCCCACCTCCTCACACCCGCCGCAGGATCGCCTCCGCGAAGGTCTCCACTACCTCGGGCACGAGGTGCAGGTTGAAGGTGGGTTCGAACAGCTCCGCCTCGAGCAGCACCAGGCCGTGGGCGGCGGAGTCGACCATGTCGATGCGGGCGTAGAGCGGGGCGGGCAGTCCGGTGGCGTCGGCGACCGCGTCGAGCACCCGTCGGGCGAACGCGCGCTCCGCCTCGCCCGCCTCCACCAGCTGCGGGTTCTCCTGGTACACGCCGCCGCGCAGGCCGCCGCCGCGGGCCAGCAGCGCGCCCTTGGCGACGGCGTGGGTGACCGCTCCGTCGAGCGTGTACAGCGCCTTCTCCCGCCCGGAGGAGAGCTCCTCGATCTCTGGCTGCAGCATCAGGGTGCCCCGCTCGGCGAGGATCGTGCGGGCCTGGTCCGCGGCGGCGGGGTCGTCGCGACCGAAGAGCCCGGTGAGGCGCGATCCGGCGCCGACGGACGGTTTGACCACCACGTGCGCGTCGGCCGGGAACTCCTCGAGGGCCGCGGTGAACGTCCCCTCCTCGTGGTGGTAGCTGGTGGGCACCACCGCGATGCCTGCGGCCTCGAGTGCGGAGAGGTAGCGCTTGTCCATGTTCCAGCGCACCAGCTCGGGCTCGTTGAGCACCCGGGTGAGGGCGCTCGCGCGGGTGAGCCAGGCGTCGAACTCGGCGGGCCGCTCGGAGTAGTCCCAGGGACTGCGGATCACCACCAGGTCGTACCCGGCCCAGTCCACCGAGGCGTCCCGCCACACCAGCGCCTCGGCGTCGACGCTCCGTGCCCGCAGCGCCGCCACGAGGGGGCGGCTGTCCCGTTCCGGATCCGCGGCGGTGAAGAAGTCGGGGCGCGTGGTGAGGATGCCGATCCGGGTCATGGGTCCGACACTAGCCGGTGAACAGGGCCCTCTCGACGGGGGTCGATGGGGGAGAGGAGGGTTGTGTGTCCGCGCGCCCGCACCGGTGGACGAAACGATGCCACGCGTGCAAGGACGCGCATACCGCTGCCGCCGCCGTGGCTCGCTGCATCCGCCCGGAGCGGCCCGTCGGCCCGCGCCACCCGCCCGGAGCGGCCCGTCGGCCTGCGGCACCCGCCCGGCTCAGCCCCGGGGGCCCACGCCGCTCAGCCGGTACGCCTCCTTCAGGATCTCCAGCGAGGCCATCGCCTGCTGCGGCCCGATCCAGAACGGCTCCGGCTCCGCCAGGCGGGCGTGGAAGTCGCGGATCAGCAGCTCGTGGGAGACGCCCCAGTAGGAGCGGCCGCCGGAGGTGACCGAGCGCTCGCCCAGGGTGTCCACCCGCCCGTCGGCCCAGCGGATCGTGAGCCCGCCGTCGGTGCCGCCGCGCAGCGTGACGTAGGCGTTCTCGCAGTCCAGCTCGATCTCCACCGGCCGGTGCTGCGGAGCGGTGAGCGTGGCGTAGAACGAGGTGGTGATCCCGCCGGGATGGTGGAGCAGCAGCTCGGCGGTGTCCTCCACCTCGATGACGTCGCCGTACTTGCGGGTCGCGACGTGGCCGTCGGTGCGCTCCACCCCGCCCAGCAGCCATTGCACCAGGTCCAGGGTGTGGATCGCCTGGTTGATGAGCAGCCCGCCGCCGGAGCCCGCCCATGTGCCGCGCCAGGGCTTGGCCCGGTAGTACTCCGCCGTGCGGGTCCACACCACCGACGCCCAGGCACCCCGCACCGCCCCCAGCTCCCCGGAGCGCAGCATCTGGTGCAGACGCTGGCTGGCCAGGTTGTAGCGGTTCTGGAAGCAGATGCCCACCTTCGGGCCGTCCGTCGGCGCAGCGGCGAGGGCATCCACCAGGCGCCGGCCCTCCTCCAGGGTGTGGGCGAGCGGCTTCTCCTGCAGCACGTGCACGCCCGCCGCGAGCGCGGTGAGGGAGGGGTCGATGTGGGCATCGTGCGGCGTGGTGACGTGCACGGCGACCGGTCCGACGCCGTCGATCAGCTCCTGGGTGCTCGCGAAGCCCGGCACCCCGGTGGCCTCGACGGCGCGGGCCAGGGCCTGCGGGTCGGTGTCCGCCACGCCCACCAGCTCCAGGCCCTCGATGTCCCGGATCGCCTCGAAGTGGACCACGGAGACGTCCCCGCATCCGATCACGCCGATGCGCACGGTCATCCTCGTCCTCCTCCTCGCGGCCGACGGTCCGGCCCGTCTCGATCCTGCTCACTGTACGGGCGGCTCGGACCCGGCGCTCGTGGATGCCGCCTGATGCCGCGGGTTGCCGGGAAGGGGCCCGTCGCGAAGGGCCCCACCCGCCGAGTGCATCAGCATGCATCGTGATCGCGATCGTATGCGCCATCCGTTTGTCTGACAATCGGTTTATGCGCCCTGACCTGCGAGAGTGACCTGATAGTTACCTTCGGACTGGTAACCCTGCCCCTGCTGTGCGACTATCTATGCGGCTCCCGGTGCGACAGCGCCGCGGTGCGCCCTGCACGGGCGCGGACCGACGGGTGCCGCCCCCTCCCCGGAGCAGGTGCACGGCACCGCCCGGGTCGACGCGGGGCGGCCGGCGTCGCGGGGGTCGAACGCCGGTCGGCCCGACGCAGGGGCGCCACGAGCCCTGTGCGCACTCGCGCGCCTCGCGGAGACCGGATGCACGTGAAGAACGGTTTGTCCGCGACGAAAGGAAGTCCAGTGCCGCCCGCAGGCGAGATCGCACAGCTCGGAATCATCGGAGTGATCCTGCTTCTGCTCCTGTTCTACGGGGGCACGATGTGGATGTCGGTCGCGATCTCCCGCAAGAAGGAGAACGCCGACGACTACATGACCGCCGGCAACAGCATCGGCTTCGGCGTCTCCGCCGCCTCGATGACCGCCACCTGGATCTGGGCCTCCTCCATGTACGCCTCGGTGACCGCGGGCTACACGTACGGCGTCTCCGGCCCCATCCACTACGGCCTCTGGGGTGCGCTGATGATCCTGTTCATCTACCCCTTCGGCAAGCGGATCCGCTCCGTCGCGCCGCGCGCCCACACCCTCGCCGAGGTGATGTACGCCCGGCACGGCCGCTCCTCGCAGCTGATGCTCGCCGGCTCCAACGTGCTCGGCTCCGTCATCTCGCTCACCTCGAACTTCATCGCCGGCGGCGCGATCATCTCGATGCTCTCCCCGCTCAGCTTCGGCGCGGGCATCCTCATCATCGCCGGCGGCGTGCTGATGTACACCCTGTGGTCCGGCTTCCGCGCCTCCGTGCTCACCGACTTCACGCAGGTGATGGCGATGCTGGGCGCCGCGGTGATCATCATCCCCGCGGTGTTCTTCCTCGCCGGCGGCCCCTCGATGTTCACCGAGGGCGTGGCCAGCGGGAACGTCACCCCGCAGCAGGAGACCTTCTTCTCCTCCGACGCGTTCATGAACCAGGGCGCCCCGTACATCGCCGCCGTGCTGGCCTACGCGATCGGCAACCAGACCATCGCCCAGCGCCTGTTCGCCGTGCGCGAGGACCTCATCAAGCCCACCTTCATCACCGCCACCATCGGCTACGGCGCCACCGTGATCGGCGTGGGCATGCTGGGCGTGATGGCGCTGTACCTGGGCGTGCAGCCCACCGGCGGCGACGTCAACAACCTGATGCCGCAGATGGTGGGCACCTACCTGCCCGTGGCCCTGGTGGCGCTGGCCTTCGTGATGATCGTCGGCTCGCTCTCCTCCACCGCGGACTCCGATCTCGCGGCCCTCAGCTCGATCGTGATGACCGACGTGTACGGCCAGTCCGTGGGCCGCAAGAACGTGAACCCCAAGCTCATGCTGCTGATCGGTCGGGTCACGATGATCGTGGCCACCGGGCTCGCCCTCTACTTCGCCACCGCGAAGTTCAACATCCTGGACCTGCTGGTGTTCGTGGGCGCCCTGTGGGGCTGCCTGGTGTTCCCGGTGATCGCCTCCTTCTACTGGAAGAAGGTCACCAACCTCGCCTTCAGCGTCTCCGTGGTCGCGGCGCTGGCGATCTTCCTGCCGGTGCGGTTCCAGTGGATCCCGCTCACCGGCGGCTGGGCGCTCCTGGTGGAGCTGCTCGCCGTGGTCGGCGTGGGCGTGGTGCTCGGGATCATGGCCTTCGGCTTCTTCGGCCTGCGCCCGGCGATCATCGTCGGCGTGGTCGCGGCGCTGGCGGCCCTGCCCTTCGGCCTCTTCGCGCTGCGCGACTACGAGACCCTCTCCGGCTCCCTCGTCGCCTACGCCGTCTCCTTCCTGGTCTGCTACCTGATGAGCGTCCGCTCGACCCAGGACTTCGACTTCTCCGTGATCAAGAAGGTCACCGGCGACTTCGACGAGGAGACCCCCGCCGCCGAACCCACCACCGGGGATGACGACGACCGTGATCGCGTCGTCGCCGGCTCCGACCGCTGAGAACCCCGATTCCCCCACCTGCAAGAGGAGGACCCCCATGCTCACCGTCTACGTGCTCATGTGGCCGCTGATCGTGCTCGGCGTGCTGATCGCCATCGCCGGCGGCTTCGCCAAGGACGTCAAGAAGGCCCGCGACGAGGGCCGCCCCGTCATCTGACGGCACCCGGCCGGGCGGCAGCTCGAGCCACCGGCCGGCCGTGCCGCCCCTCGGCGCCGGGCCGGCCGGGGCGCCACCTCGCGGGCCGGGCCGGCCGGGGCGCCGCCTCGCGGGTCGGGCCGGCGAAGAAATGTCACGGGACGATCGATGCGCGTGCTCGCATCGATCGTCCCGTGACATTTCTCTGTGCGGGAGGGGGAGGGGCCGCCCGCTGGGCGCCGGCAGCCGGGCCGCCCGCTAGGCCCCGGCAGCCGCGCCACCCCGCCGACCGTGCCGCGCTCCGGAGGCGATGCGCCCTCAGGGCACGATCCACCCTGCGGCGCGGAACAGCTCGTACCACTCGGCGCGGGTGAGCGGCACCTCGGAGCCCGCGGCGGAGTCCGCGACCCGCTGCGGGGTGGTGGTGCCGAGCACTACCTGCATCTGCGCCGGGTGCCGGGTGATCCACGCGGTCGCGATCGCCTCGGGCGCCACCTGGTACTTCGCCGCGAGGCGGTCGATCGCGGCGTTGAGCTCGGCGTGCTCGGGATGTCCGAGGAACACCCCGTCGAAGAAGCCGGCCTGGAACGGGGACCAGGCCTGCACGGTGATGTCGTGCAGGCGGCAGTAGTCGAGGATCCCGCCGCCGTCGCGCACCAGCGACTGGTCCGTGCCCTGCATGTTCGCGGCGATGCCCTGGGCGATGATCGTGGAGTGGGTGATCGACAGCTGCAGCTGGTTGGCCACGATCGGCTGCTGGACGTGCTTGCGCAGCAGGTCGATCTGGCGCGGGGTGTGGTTGGAGACGCCGAAGTGGCGCACCTTGCCCGCGGCGTGCAGCGCGTCGAAGGCCCGCGCCACCTCCTCGGGCTCCACCAGCGCGTCGGGCCGGTGCAGCAGCAGGATGTCGATGCGGTCGGTGCCCAGCGCTCGCAGCGAGCCCTCGACGGACTCGATCAGGTGCTCGTACGAGTAGTCGAAGTACGGGCCGTCGGTGACGATGCCGGCCTTCGTCTGGATCGTCACCTGGTCGCGCTCGGAGGGGCTGAGCTGCAGCGCCTGGGCGAAGCGCTCCTCGCAGCGGTGCAGCTGCCCGCCGTAGATGTCGGCATGGTCGAGGAAGTCGATCCCGGCCTCGCGCGCGGTGCGCACCAAGGTGCGGATCTCCTCGTCGGACTTCTCCGCGATGCGCATCAGGCCGAGCACCACGTTCGGTGCGGCGATGTCGGTGTGCGGCATGGTGAACTGCTTCATGGGGGCCTCGGCTCCGTCGGGGGCGGTCTCCCCGAGAGCGTACGCCGGCCGTGGACCGCCCGTGACGGACGCGCCGGGTGTGCCTACAGTGGAGCGGGTGACCGCTTCCCCGCCCCGCACCCCCGCCGGGGCGTCCCCTGCCGAGCCCCGTCGTGCCGGTGCGCGCCTCACCCTGACCATCGCGTCGCTGGCGATGATCGGCCCGTTCTCCATCGACACCGTCTTCCCCGCGTTCACCCGGATCGGGGCGGAGTTCGCGGCCGACGAGGTGGCGCTGCAGCAGCTGATCTCCGCCTATCTCGCCGCCTTCGCGGTGATGTCCGTGTTCCACGGGCCGCTCTCGGACGCGCTGGGCCGCAAGAAGGTGATGATCGGCGGCCTGGTGATCTACCTGATCGGGATGTTCGGCTGCGTGATCGCGCCGAGCCTGGGATCGCTGGTGCTGCTGCGGGTGCTGCAGGGAATGAGCGCCGGGGCGGCCACGATCGTCTCCCGCGTGGTGATCCGGGACCTGTTCGACGGCGCCGAGGCGCAGCGGCTGATGGCCCGGGTGATGATGATCTTCGCCCTCGCCCCGGCGATCGCCCCGCTGGTGGGCGGCTGGCTGCTCCTGCTGGGGGACTGGCGCTGGGTGTTCGCGGGCGTGGGCCTGTACGGGCTGGCGGTGCTGGCGCTCACCACCGCGCTGCCGGAGACGCTGCCGCCCGCGGACCGCACCCCGCTGCGGCTCCGCTCCCTGCTGGGCTCCCTGGTGCACGTGGGGCGCTCGCCGGTGATGCTGCGGGTCGCGGCCGCGACGGCGTTCGGCTTCGGCTCCCAGTTCCTGTTCATCGCCTCCGCCTCGATCATCGTGGTGCGCCTGCTGGGGCTGGGCGAGCAGGACTTCTGGGTGCTGTTCGCCCCGCTGATCGCCGGTCTCATGGGCGGCTCCTGGATGGTGGGGCGCGCGGCCGAGCGGATGCCGCGCAGCCGGTTGATCACGTTCGGCTTCGTGGGCACGATCGCCTCCACCGCGGTGAACCTGCTGCTGGTCTCCTTCCTCGACGGCGAGCCCGGCGAGCTCGCCCCGGTGCTGCTGCTGGCCGTGACCGGCCCGGCGCTGATCTCCTTCACCGTCTCGCTGTTCTTCGCGCCGATCCAGCTCGAGGCGATGGACCTGTTCCCGCACCAGCGCGGGGCCGCGGCCTCGCTGGGCACCTTCTTCGCCCTGGTGCTCAACGCCCTCCTCGCCGGCGCGATCGCCCCGCTGGTGAGCGACACGCTGGTGACCCTCGGCCTCACCGCCCTCGCCTTCGCGCTGCTGGGCACCGCCTTCTGGACCTGGCACATGCTCACCCGGCCTGCCCGGCTGCGGGGCTGAGCTCAGCTGTCCGAGGGCGAGAGCTCCCGCTGCAGGAACAGGGTGGCCGCGCCGAGGGCGCCCACGCCGTCGCCGAGCCGTGAGGACTCCAGACCCGGCGCGGTCCCGTCCGGGGCGGGGACGGCCGCGCGCCGCTGCACCTCGGGGAGCACGAGCGGGGAGAGCACGTCCCAGGAGGGGCCGCCGATCACCAGGCGATGCGGGTCGTGCAGATCGATCAGCGTGCGCAGCGCCTCGCCGAGCGCGGCGCCGTAGTCACCGACCAGTTCTGCCGCCACGGGATCGCCGGCGGTGGCGGAGGCGACCAGATGGGCGAGGCGCTCCGACGAGGCTCGCCCGGCTCCGCCGAGGGGGAGCCCGCGCGCCTCTGCGGCGGAGAGCATCGTCTCCACGTCGGTGTAGACGCTCAGGCACCCGTCGCGCCCGCAGCCGCAGCGCCGCCCGGTGAGTCCCGTCGGCAGGTGCCCGATCTCCCCGGCCTGCGCCGCCGCCCCGTGGTGGGGACGGCCGCGGATGCTCAGCGCGGAGCCCACGCCGGCCCCCAGGTACACGTACTGCACGGATTCCTCGGCCGGCCCTGCCACCGACCAGGTCTCCGCGGTCAGCGCCGCGTTGGTGTCCTTGTCGAGCACCACCGGCAGCCCGGTCTCGTGCTCCAGCAGGGCGGTCACGGGCACGTGTCGCCAGCCGGGCAGCCACGGCGGGGTCAGCACGATGCCGGCCGCGACGTCCACGCCGCCGGGGCTGGCCACGCCGATGCCGAGCATCGCCTCTGCGGCGCACCGGCCGTCGGGGGTGCGCCAGCCCTCCCTCTGCAGGTCCTCCTGCATCGCGCTCAGCTCGCGGGCGATGCGGGCGATGTCTCCCGGCGGGTCGTCGGTGGGCGGGGCGAGGGAGCGCTGGGCGACGGCCTCTGCGAGCAGGTCCACGATCACCAGCGAGATCCCGGCCGGGTCCAGGTGCACGCCGGCGGCGAGGAGCGCGGTGGGCACGATCCGCAGCACCGTGCGGGGCTTGCCCCGACTGCCCGAGAGGGTGCCGTCGGTCTCGATCAGGCCCCGCTCGCGCAGCCGCCGCGTGATCAGCGAGACGGCCTGCCGGGAGAGGCCGGTGCGGTGGACCACCTCGGACTGCGAGGTGCCGTCGGGGGAGAGGCGCACGGCGGAGAGCACCGTCAGCTCGTTGCGCCGTCCGAGGTCGAGCATCGTCCTGCCCTGCATCCGCGCACCTCCCGGTATGTCCGGTTCTCCGCCCCGGCCTCGAGGCCGGGCTCCGAGTATCTCCCGGGGAGCCCCTTCCATTTTGTCCATCGGTGTGAGTAATGTACGTCACGCCAGGCCGCTCCGGCGGCATCGGCCCGGGCGCGGGAGCTCGGGCCGGGAGGGTGCGAGAGGCGCCCTCCCCTCGGTCCGAGGTCGGGACCGAGCACCTCACCCGGCACGACACCGAGGTCGTGCCCGTCAGTGGAAGGAGGGACCGATGAGCTCATCGCTGGCAGCAGACCCGCGCACGGCGGGCCCCGGCGGCGCAGCCGGCGGGGCCACGGCCGCCGCGGATCCCGCAGGCCCTCGTCCGGGCAGGGCGACGGTGCGCCGCCGCAACCTGCGCACCGGACTGCTGTTCATCTCGCCCTGGATCGTGGGCGTGCTGATCTTCATCGTGTACCCGGTCGCCTACTCGATCGGCCTGAGCTTCACCCGGTACTCCGGGATGGAGGCGCCCACCTGGGTGGGGGTGCAGAACTACGTCACCGCCGCCGCGGATCCGCTGGTGCGCACCGCGGTGGGCAACACCCTCTTCTACGCCGTGATCGCGGTGCCGCTGGGCCTGCTGGTGGCGCTCACCCTCGCGATCGCGATGAACCAGAACGTGCGGGAGGTGGCGCTGTACCGCACGATCTTCTACGCCCCCTCGCTGATCCCCGCCTTCGCAATGTCGTTCATCTTCATCGTGTTCCTCAACCCCCAGTTCGGCGCGTTCAACCAGGTGATCAACCTCTTCGGGGGTCCCAACGTGAACCTGCTGGGCGATCCCACCGGGGTGAAGATCGCGATCATCCTCATGGCGCAGCTCGGCGCCGGCAACGCCGCGCTGATCTTCCTGGCCGGGCTGCGCAACATCCCCCGCACCATCTACGAGGCCGCGCGCGTGGACGGGGCCGGGCCGATCCGGCAGTTCGCCGCGATCACGTTCCCGCTGCTCACCCCGGTGCTGCTGTTCAACCTCATCACCGGCGTCTCCGGCGCGCTGCAGGTGTTCACCGAGGCGTACATCGTCACCAACGGCACCGGCGACCCCGATGCGGGCGCGCTGTTCTACATGATGTACCTCTACAAGAACGCCTTCGGCTTCGCCGAGCTGGGCTACGCCTCGGCGCTCGCGGTGCTGCTGTTCCTGGCGGGCCTCGCCCTCGCCCTTCTCATCTACTGGCTCTCGCGCCGGTTCGTGAACTACGACGTGGAGGCCGGCTGATGAGCAGCATGATGCGCACCGACACCCGCTACGACGTGCCCCGCAAGGCGGCGGACGCCGAGAACTACAACCGACGGGCCGACGGGACCGTCCGGCCCTGGTACTCCACCCTCACCGCGCGGATCGTGATGATCGCGCTGAGCATCCTGTTCCTGCTGCCGCTGTACTGGATGATCGCCTCGGCGCTGAAGAGCGACCAGGAGCTGGCGGAGTTCCCGCCCACCCTGATCCCGCGCAGCTGGGAGTTCGGGAACTTCGTCGAGGCCGTCACGGCCATGCCGTTCCTGACCTTCTTCGCGAACTCCGCGATCATCACCGTCTCCGTGGTGGTGCTCTCGGTGCTCTCGAACTTCGTCATCGCCTACGGCTTCGCCTGCATCGACTGGCCGGGCCGCAACACGATGTTCTACGTGGTGATCGCGACGCTGTTCCTCCCGTTCCCCGTCACGCTCATCCCGATGTTCGACATGTGGGCGCGGCTGGGGCTGGTCAACACCCTGTTCCCGTTGATCATCCCGGCGGCGTTCGGCTCCGCGTTCTACGTGTTCCTGCTGCGCCAGTTCCTGCTGCAGATCCCCCGCGCGATGCTCGACGCGGCCCGGGTGGACGGGGCGAGCGAATGGCGGATCCTGTGGACCATCGCATTCCCCACCTCCCTGCCGGCGCTCACCACGGTCGCGATCTTCGCCGCCGTGGCCTCGTGGAACGACTTCATGGGGCCGCTGATCTACCTGCAGGACGAGAGCGTGCAGACCCTCTCCATCGGCCTGCAGACGTTCCGCTCGGTGAACGCGCAGGACGTCTCCTTCAACCAGCTGATGGCGGCCTCGTTCCTGGTGATCCTGCCGCTGCTGATCCTGTTCTTCGTCTTCCAGCGGTACTTCATCCGCGGCATCACGATCGGAGGCTTCAAGTGATCTCGAGACGATCCTTCCTCACCGGGGCCACGGCCTCGTCCCTCGCACTGGGTCTCGGCTCCTGCGCCTCCTCCCCGGAGGCAGGCCCCGGCGTGATCCGCTACTGGGGCGTCGGCGCCGCGGACAAGGACAAGGACGAGCAGGTGCGCGAGGCCTTTCTCGCCACGGACGCGGGCCGGGACGTGGAGATCTACATCGACCAGGTGCCCTCCTCCGGGGTGGCGGACATGTCCTCGATCATCACGGCGGTGCGCGGCGGGACCGCGCCGGACCTGTGGTGGATGGACCGCTTCAACGCGGTGCAGAACGCGTCCATCGGTCTGCTCGAGCCGCTCGACGAGCTCATCGAGCGCTTCGAGGAGGTCTCCGTGCCGGAGTTCACCTCCCAGTGGATCCAGTTCGCGGTGGACGAGCTGACCTACGACGGTCGCCTGTACGGGCTGCCGTGCACCACCGACGCCCGCGGCCTGATGTACAACGAGGACGTGCTGCGCGACGCCGGCGTGGACCTGGACATGTTCGACCCCGAGCAGCACGTGATCACCTGGGACGAGCTGGGCGAGGCCGTCGAGAAGATCGTGCAGATCGACGACCGCGGCAACTACACGCGCTTCGGCTTCGCCCCCTGGCTGGGCGAGGGCTGGCCCTACACCTGGGCCTTCGGACTGGACGCGCAGGCGTATGACAACGACACCGCCACCGTCACCCTCGACTCGCCCGAGTGGGAGTCGGTGTTCCAGCTGTACGCGGACTGGGCCGAGCGCTTCCCGTACGCCTCGGTGGACGCGTTCTTCGCGACCTATCAGCCGCCGAACGCCCCGCCCACGCAGACGGCGATGTTCAGCGGCCGCCTGGGCATCGACACCACGGGCCCCTGGCAGATCTCCGGCAACGAGAAGTACGCCCCCGATCTGCCGCTGAAGTTCACCTACCTGCCGGTGGCGCAGGACGGCGACCCCACCTACACCTGGTCCGGCGGGCAGTGCCTGGTGATCCCGCGCGGTGCGAACATCACCAAGGCCCTGTGGGAGTTCCTGAAGTTCTACGCCGGCTTCGAGGGCCAGTCGATGGTGGTGCCCCAGTACGGGAACCTGCCCACCAACGTGCGCGCCATCGAGGAGGGGAACTACAACCCCGAGGCGGAGCTGTTCCGCACGATGCTGCCGAACTCGACCTCGCGGCCCCCGCTGCCGGTGGGCTCGGCGATGTGGGACACGCTCACCCGCACCCGCTCCTCGGTGGCGCTGGGGTCGCGCACCCCCGCCGAGGCCGTGGCGGACAACCAGGCGATGATCGCCCCCAAGATGGAGCTGTTCGAGGGCTACCGCATGCCGGACACCTACGGGCAGCCCAGCACCCGACTGGACCCCTGAGAGGACCTCACCCCATGACCCACCCCCTGCGCATCGCCGTGCTCAGCGCCTGGCACGTCCACGCCGAGGAGTACGGCCGCGCCGCGATCGACCACCCGGACACGGAGCTCGTGGCCGTCTGGGACGACGACGAGGGCCGCGGCCGCGCGCTCGCGGACCGCCTCGGCGTTCCCTTCGAGGCGGATCTCGGCGCGCTCCTGGCCCGGGAGGACCTCGACGGCGTCACGAACACCACCGCCACCACCGACCACGACGAGATCCTGGGCCGCGTCCTCGCGGCCGGGAAGCACGTGTTCACCGAGAAGCTGCTCTCGCCCACGGTGGCGGGCTGCGACGCCCTGATCTCCGCGGCCGAGGCCGCGGGCGTGCAGCTCACCGTGTCCCTGCCGCGCCTGGCGCACGGCTACGCCCTCGCCCTGCGCGAGGTGCTCGCCTCGGGCCGGCTGGGCCGCCTCACCTACTCCCGGGTGCGCCTGGCCCACAACGGCTCGACCGCGGACTGGCTGCCCGCGCGCTTCTACGACCCGGCCGAGGCGATCGGCGGCGCCTTCTCCGACCTCGCCGCCCATCCCGTCTACCTCACCCAGCTGATCCTGGGGGAGGAGGTCGCCTCCGTGCGCGCCAGCTACACCGACATGACCGGCCGCGGCGTGGAGGACAACGCCTCGGTCACCATCACCACGCCGGACGGCGCGATCGGCGTGATCGAGACCGGGTTCGTCACCCCTCGCAGCCCGTTCTCGATCGAGGTGCAGGGCACCGAGGGCACGCTGCTGTTCGACGACGCCGAGAACCGGCTGCGCCTGGGCACGGCCGACGGGTGGGAGGACCTCCCCCTGCCGGCCGACGGCCCCGCCCCCTTCGCCCAGTGGGTGGAGGCGATCCGCACCGGCACCCCCACCGCCGAGAACCTCGCCCGCGCCCGCGCGCTGACCGCCCTCACCGTCGCCGCCAACAGCGCCGCGACCGCCTGACCGCCGGCCGGCCGCGCCCGTCGGCCGACGTCCCCGCCCCTCGCCCCGCACACCGCAGTCCACCCCCTCGAAGGAGACCACCCATGACCGTCACCCTCCCCGTCCGCATCGGCCTCATCGGCGGCGGCGGCATCGCGAACGCCCATCTGACGGGCTACGCCGCCATCCCCGACCGTGCCCGCATCACCGCCATCGCGGACGTGAACCCCGAGGCCCTCGCCGCCCGCACCGCGGAGACCGGCGCCACCGGGTACGCCGACTTCCACGAGCTCGTGCAGGACCCCGAGGTCGACGCCGTCGACATCTGCCTGCCCCACCACCTGCACCGCGACGCGATCGTCGCCGCCGCCCGGGCCGGCAAGCACATCCTGTGCGAGAAGCCGCTGTGCCTCAGCGCCGAGGAGGCGACGGAGGTGCGCGAGGCCGTCGAGGCGGCCGGCGTGACCCTGATGTGCGCCCACAACCAGCTGTTCATGCCCGCCGTCGCGGAGGCGAAGAAGGTGATCGACTCCGGTGCGCTGGGCACCGTGTACGAGGTGCGCACCACCGACTCGTTCCACAACGACTTCGACCCCTCCACCATGGGCTGGCGCGCGCACGCCGCGACCAGCGGCGGCGGCGAGTACATCGACACCGGGTACCACCCCACCTACCTGCTCATGCACCTCGCCGGCGGCACCCCGGTGCAGGCCTTCGCGATGATGTCCACCCACCGCCTCACCTTCATGGAGGGCGAGGACTCCGCGCAGGTGCTGGTGCGCTTCGACAACGGCTCGGTGGGCCAGCTGGTCACGTCCTGGGCGTACGACGCCGCCCCCGGCACCGATCGCTTCTCCGTGGTGGGGGAGAAGGGGTCGCTCTCCTCCGACGGCTCCACGCTGCGCGTGAAGCTCCGCGGCGAGGAGGAGCAGGTGATCGCGCACGAGCCGATCGACACCTTCGCCGCCGAGATCGCGGACTTCGTGACCTGCCTGGAGACGGGCCGCCGCCCGCTGAACACCGAGGCCGAGGGCATCGCGGTGCTGGGCATCATCCTCGCCGCCTACGAGAGCGCCCGCAGCGGGAAGGCGGAGGAGGTGCTGTCCGTCTGAGGGAGGCGGCCGCGGCACCTCCGCCGTGCCCCGTCCGGGACGTTCCCGGGCGGGGCACCGGCGGGGTCGGCTAGAGTCGGAGGCGCACGTCAGGCAATGATCGGCCTGTCGCCAGGCAGGCCGCCGACTCCGCAGCCGTTCTCGTCCCGAGGAGCCCTCATGACCAGCCCTGCCCCCGCCGCCCCCGATCGCAACCTCGCCCTCGAGCTGGTGCGCGTCACCGAGGCCGCCGCCATCGCCGGCGCCCGCTGGGTGGGCGCCGGGGACAAGAACCGGGCCGACGGCGCCGCGGTGGACGCGATGCGCTCCTTCATGGACACGGTGCGGATGGACGGCACGGTGGTGATCGGCGAGGGCGAGAAGGACGAGGCCCCGATGCTGTTCAACGGGGAGGCCGTGGGCGACGGCACCGGCCCCTCGGTGGACGTCGCCGTGGATCCGATCGACGGCACTCGCCTCACCGCGCTCGGCTACAACAACGCCCTGGCCGTCCTCGCCGTGGCGGAGAAGGGCAGCATGTACGACCCCTCCGCCGTGTTCTACATGGAGAAGATGGTGGTGGGGCCCGAGGCGGCCGAGTTCGTGGACCTGCGCCTGCCGATCGAGCAGAACATCAAGCTGGTCGCGAAGGCGCTGGGCAAGCCGGTGAACCAGGTGATCGTGTGCGTGCTGGAGAGGCCGCGCCACGAGGCGCTGGTGCGGGAGATCCGTGCGGCCGGGGCGCGCGTCAAGTTCATCATGGACGGCGACGTGGCCGGGGCGATCGCCGCGGCCCGCGGCGCCGGGGTGGACATGCTGCTGGGCATCGGCGGCACCCCGGAGGGCATCATCGCCGCCTGCGCGGTGAAGGCCACCGGCGGCATGCTGCAGGGCCGGCTCGCCCCCACCGACGACGCCGAGCGGCAGAAGGCCCTCGACGCGGGCCTGGACCTCGAGCAGGTGCTCACCACCGACGATCTGGTCGCCTCCGACAACTGCTACTTCGCCGCCACCGGCATCACCGACGGCGACCTCCTGCGCGGGGTGCGCTACCACCAGCACCACATCGTCACCGAGTCGATCGTGATGCGCTCCGCCTCCGGGACCGTGCGCCTGGTGGAGGCCGAGCACCGCGCGGAGAAGTGGGACCGCTGGATCGCCGAGTGAGCCCGACGGATCGCTGGTCGGGGCGCCGGCGGCGTCCCGGTCGGTCGGCCGTCGGTGCCTGCCGGCCGCCCGCCGGACTCCGCGGGCACCTCGACCGTCCCGTCATTACCTGTGAGTCCGTACTCCAAAAGGTGTCACAGTGACCAGAACTCCGCATATCGTGGATGCATGGCCGCCTCACCGTCCGAGACCACCTCGCCCGAGATCCGCGTCGCCGTCGACCTGATCGTCCTCACGCTGCGCGAGGGGGCGCTGAGCGTGCTGCTCATCCAGCGCGACGACGAACCGCACCGCGGGGCCTGGGCGCTCCCGGGCGGCTTCATCGCGCACGGGGAGGACTTGGAGGACGCCGCCTATCGGGTGCTCTCCGACGAGGCCTCGCTGGGCAGCGGTGCCGTCCACCTCGAGCAGGTGCGCACCTTCGGCACCCCCGGTCGCGACCCGCGCGGCCACGTGGTCTCGGTGGCGTTCATGGCGCTGGGGGCGGATCTCCCCGACCCCCGCCGCGGGGAGGATGTCGCGGATGCCCGCTGGTGGCCGCTCTCCGACCTCTGCGCGGTCACCCTCGCCTTCGACCACGCCACCGTGCTCGACAGCGCCGTCGAGCGTGCCCGCAGCAAGCTGGAGTACACCACCCTCGCAGTGACCTTCCTGCCCGAGGAGTTCACCGTCTCCCAGCTGCGCGGGGTCTACGAGAGCGTCTGGGGCACCACGCTGGACGCCGGCAACTTCCATCGCAAGGCCACCCGCACCGAGGGCTTCCTCGAGGAGCTGGACCGCTATGCGGCGCCGACGGGCGGGCGCCCTGCACGCCTGTACCGGGCCGGCGCCGGCACCTCGCTGGTGCCGCCCCTGCTGCGCTCCGGCGACTGACTCCTGCGGCGGTCCCCGGCCGTCGCTTCCGCCTCTTCCTGTCGCTCCGGAGGCCCAGCGCACTCTCCCGATGGTTGAATCGTCAACCAAAGTGAGGCAGAATGGAGCCATCGACCTCCTGACGAAAGGCGCACCATGACCACCTCTCCCGCCCCCGCTCCCGCCGTCGACGACCGGCACTTCTCCGGCGACCTCGCCATGGACGCCGTCACCCTGCGCGTCGGCGACCTCGAGCTGATGAGCTCCTACTACGAGAACGCCCTCGCCCTGCAGCCGATCGAGGAGCGCGCCCGCGTGGGCGGGGAGGTGCACCGCGTGCTGGGCCGCGGCGGCGTGCCCTTCGTGCGCCTGGTCGCCACCCCGGGCCTGCCCGGCGTGGACCCCCGTCAGGCCGGGCTGTTCCACACCGCCTTCCTCTTCGAGGACGAGGCCTCGCTCGCCGGCACCGTGCTGCGCGCCGCGCAGGATCCGCGCTCGCGATTCGCCGGCAGCAGCGACCACCTCGTCTCCGAGGCCTTCTACTTCACCGACCCCGAGGGCAACGGCATCGAGCTGTACCGCGACCGCCCCCGTGACCGGTGGCAGTGGACGAACGGCCAGGTCGCGATGGACACCCTCTACCTCGACCCGAACACGTACCTCACCGAGCACCTCACCGACGAGGTCAGCGCCGACCCGGGCGTGCGCCCGGGCATCGTCGGCCACGTGCATCTGCAGGTGGGCGACGTGGAGACCGCGCGACGCTTCTACATCGACACCCTCGGCTTCGAGACCACCGTGGGCACCCACCCCGGCGCGCTGTTCGCCGCCGCGGGCGGCTACCACCACCACGTCGCGATGAACACCTGGAACAGCCGCGGCGCCGGGCCCCGCGCGGCCGCGCTCGGACTGGCCGACGTCGCCATCACGGTCCCCGGCCGCGAGGACCTCGACGCCCTCGTCGCACGGCTCTCCGGCGCCGGGGTCTCCTACGCGGACTCCGGCCGCTCGGTCTCCGTCCAGGACCCGTGGGGCACCCCGGTCACCGTGAGCCTGCCCGGCACCGGCACCGAGGAGCTCCTGGCCCGCTGACGCCCCTGGTCATCCCCGGCACGCTCTCGTGCCGGGGATGGCCTCAGTCGCAGGTGCCGTCGGCCGCGCAGCTCGCCCCCGTCTCGGGGGCGCTCATGCCCCGCTCCGCACGCGCCTCGTCGGCGATCTGCCGCAGTGCCTGGCGGAACGCCTCCTCCGGCAGAGCGCCCGGGGCGGTGTACTTGTCGTTGAACAGGAAGAACGGCACTCCGCGAGCACCGAGCGACGCGGCTTCGCGCACCTCCGCCTCGACCTGCTCGTCGTGCGTGCGCCCGGCGTGGGCATCGCGGGCGGTCTGCTCCTCGAGCCCCGCCTCGACGGCACGGGAGATCACCGTCTCCGTCTCGAAGGGGTTCGCGGTGCCGGTGAAGTAGCCGCGCTGGAGCTCCAGGAAGAAGGCGGTCGCGGCGTCGACCCCGTGCGCCTCGCCGAGGGCCTGCATCACCCGGTGCACGCCGCGGGTGTTCGCCATCGGGCGCTCCGTGACGTACTCCCGGTCGATCTCGCGGGCCATCTCCTGGATCTGCGACTCCATCTGCCGCACCTGCTCCTCCGCCATCCCCTTGGCCGAGACCAGGTGCTCGAGGTTGCTGCGCACGGTCTCCCGCGGCGAGGTGGGATCCAGCTCGAAGGAGTGGGCGCGAAGATACACCTGGCCGGTCAGGCCCTCGGCCTCGATCGCGTCGTGCAGGCGCGACTCCCCGATGTAGCACCAGGGGCACACCACGTCCGTCCACACGTCGACGGTGATCAGCGGCGCCTCGGGGGTGACCGGGTCTGCGCTCGCGGTCGCCGGTGCGTCGGGGGTGCTCTGCTCTGCGGTCATCGGAATCCTCCACGGTCTGCGCCGGGCGCTCCGGCGACGAGTTCGTTGAAAACTGTACCGGGGGGAGCTGAGCGCCGACAGGGCGCGGCCGGGTGCTCCGCTGTCCGCGGAGCGGCTGCGCCGCCGCACGGCCGTCAGGCCGGCGCGGTCCCGTCGGCCGGGACCTCCGGCTGCGCACCCCCCGTCCGCAGGGCCCGACGGCGCTGCACCACCGCGCCCAGCAGCCCCAGCGCCACGCCGAGGGTCAGCCAGCCGCCCAGCCAGGTGAGATCCCCGGCGGGGTCGATCCAGCCGCCGCCGATCGCGCCGCGGAACGCGTCCACCGCGTGGGTCATCGGCAGGTACGGGTGGATCGCCCGGAAGAAGTCCGGCAGCGTCGCGGTGGGGTAGGTGCCGCCCGCGCCGGAGATCTGCAGCGCCACCAGCACCAGCGCCACGAACTTCCCCACCGGGCCGAACAGCGCCCCGAAGCCGTGGTTCAGCGCCACGAACACCATCGAGGTCAGCGCCGCCAGGCCCAGCATCAGCGGGACGTCGTCGATCGTCACCCCCACCAAGCGGTCCAGGGCGCCGACGGCGATCACCGTCTGCACCAGGCCCAGCGCGAGCGCCGGCACCAGCCCGCCGGCCAGCAGGCGCACCGCCCCGGTGCCGCGCGCCATCGCCTCGGCGGAGAACGGCGGCATCATCAGGAAGATCGCCATGCCGCCCACCCACAGGCTGATTGCGAGGAACAGCGGGGCCAGGCCCTCGCCGAAGCGGCCCAGGTCGTGCTCGCGCACCAGATCCATCCGCACCGGCTCCGCGGCCACCTCGGCCAGGTGCTCTCCCTCGGAGTCCGTGTAGGAGGGCACCTCGCCCTCCGCCTCGACCAGGCCCTCGTGCAGCTCCTCGGCACCGTCCTCGAGCTCGCCCGCGCCGTCGTCGAGCTGCGCGGCGCCGTCCGCGAGCTGCCCGGCCCCGTCGTCCACCTGCGCGGCGCCGGCCGCGAGCTCCTCGGCCCCGGAGGCCAGCTCCGCGGAGCCGTCCGCGAGCTGCCGCGCACCGTCGTCGGCCGCGGCCAGGCCGTCGGCGAGCTCGCCGGAGCCGTCCGCCAGCTGCGAGGTGCCCGCGGCCAGCTCGTCGGCGCCGTCGGCGGCGGTGCCCACCCCGTCGGTGTAGGTGTCCACGCCGCCGGCCAGCTCCGCGGCGCCGGAGTCGGCGCTGGTCACGGCGGAGGCGAGGGAGTCCGCGCCGGAGGAGACCTCCTGCGCGCCCGCGTTCAGACGGTGCACGTCCTCTGCGCCCTGCGCCAGGGTGGAGTAGGCCTCCGGCAGGGCGGCGGCCGCGGTTCGGGCCTGGGCGGCGAGATCCTCCGCGAGGGCGGAGGCGCTCCCGTCCGAGGCGGGGGAGGGGGCGGCGTCCTCGACCTCCTCCCGCAGTGCGGCCAGATCCTCCTCGAGGGCGGTCGCGTCCTCGGCCAACGGGCCGGTGGCGTCGGCCACCGCCGTGCTGCCCTCGGACAGGGCGGTGGTGGTGTCGCCCAGATCCTCCAGGTAGGTGGTCAGCGCGCCCGCGGTCTCGCTCATGCCGGAGGCGACGTCGGAGACGTCCGTGGAGGTCTCGGCGGCGGCAGCGGAGGTCTCCTCCGCCGCGCCCGCATCGGTCTGCGCCTGGTCGGCGTCCTCCCGCACCTGCGCGGAGGTGCCGGCCAGGGCGGTGAGCTCCTCGCAGTAGGCTGGATCCGCGCCGGAGTCCGCGCAGCGGGAGGCGAAGTCGTCCACCTGGTCGGTGTAGTCCCGGGTGCCCTCCGCGGCGGTGGTGGCGCTGCCCGCGGCGGTGGCGGACTGCTCGGCGATCGCCTGCACGTCCTCGTCCAGGGCGGAGACGTCCTCGCCGATCGCGGCGGCGTCCTCGCGCAGGGTGCGCGCATCCTCCGTGCGGTCCGCGGTGGCGTTCTCGAGGTCCTGGGCGGACTGGGCGAGGGAGGAGGCGGCCTCGTCGGCCGCCGCGGCGGTCTCGGCGAGGGTGCCGGCGGCGGAGGTCGGGTCCTCGAGCCGGCCGGGGAGATCTGCGGCGGCGCGTTCGAGGGCGTCGATCGCGGTGAGCAGGTCCTCGCTGGTGGCCTGCACGCTCTCCTCGGTGACGCCCAGCACCTCCGCCCGCTGCTGCGCCGCGGTGACGGTCTCGTCGAGCTGTCGGGTGCCGTCGGCGACCTGCCCAACGCCGTCGGCGAGATCGCCGGCGCCGGTGGCGAGGCGCTCGGTGCCGGCGGCCAGCTGGTCCGCGCCGCTGCGCAGCTCCTGGCTGTTCGCGTCCAGGGTGTCCAGGCCGCCGCTGAGCTGCTGCGCGCCGTCGTCCACGGTGGCGACGCCGTCGCGCAGGGTGACCGCCCCCGCGGTGAGCCGGTCCAGGCCCACCACCAGGTCGAGGGCGCCGCCGTGCAGGGACTCCGCGCCGCCTGCGAGCTCGGCGCCGCCCGCCGCCAGCTCCCCGGTGCCCTCCGCCAGCTCGGCGCTGCCGTCCGCGAGGTCGCCGGCGCCCTCGTGCAGGGAGGCCGCGCCGTCGGCCAGCTCCCCGGAGCCGTCGGCCGCCTCGGCGAGGCCGTCGTGGATCGAGGTGAAGCCCACGTACACCTGCCCCAGGTACTCCTCGAGCACGTTCGTGCGCAGCGCCTCGGTGAGCGCAGCGCCCACGGACTTGGTGAAGTTCCCGCCCACGTAGTTCACCGAGTCGTTCGTGGAGACGGTGAGCAGCGCGGGCGCGGCCTGCTCCGCCTCGTCGCCCAGGGAGGCGATGCTGGCCGAGAAGTCCTCGGGGATCACGATGGTGGCGCCGTAGGTGCCGTCCGCCAGGCCTCGCTGTGCCTGGGCGGGGGAGACCTCCACGAAGCGGTAGAGGTTCTCCTGCTCCTTCTCGAGCAGCGTCTCGGTGAAGTCCGCGCCCACCGTGAGCGTGATGCGCTCGCCGTCCGGGGCGGTGGCGACGGCGCCTGAGTCCTCGTTCACCACGGCGGCCGTGACGTGGTCCAGGCGGTGGCTGGGATCCAGGAACGACCAGGTCATGTTCCCGGAGTAGATCAGCGGCACCAGGGCCAGCCCGGTGACGAACAGCGCCGCGATCGGCTTCTTCCACTCGCCGGGCAGCACGGCCGCCGCCCCGCGGCCCGCGGCGCCGAGCGCGGTGGCGAGGGCGGAGACGAGAGCGGCGAGGGCGGTGGCCAGGGAGGCGGGGAGCGCACGGAGGTATCGCATCACGGCCGCGACGATACACCGGTGTATCGAGTTTTGTTACTGCCGGGTAACAAGTGTGGTGGGAGGAACTCCGCCCGGCCGCTGCAGAGGGGGGCACGGGCGGCGACGGGCGAGGTGGAGCCGCCGCCGGGTCAGTCCGGCAGCTCCACCACCCAGGGCTCGCGCACCAGCGAGGCGGGGTCCCAGCGCGTGAGCACGTCGGCCGCGGTGCCGCAGCCGGGGATCCCCAGCGAGTCGCCGATCCTGCCCATCACCTGCGCCGTGCTCTCGCCGCGGTCGAACCGGTCCCGCAGGGTCACCGCGCCGTCCCGCTTGGCCAGGCGGTCCCCGCGAGCGTTGACCGCGAGCGGCACGTGCGCGTACGACGGGGCGGGCAGGCCCAGCAGGTGCGCGAGATACGCCTGCCGCGGGGCGGAGCTCAGCAGGTCGTCGGCCCGCACCACCTGGTCCACCCCGGCCGCGGCGTCGTCCACCACCACGGCCAGGTTGTAGGCGACCACGCCGTCGCCGCGGCGCAGCACGAGGTCGTCCACCGTGCCGTGCACCTGCCCGGCCCACAGGTCCTGCACGCTCCAGGCGTCGGTGCCAGCGCGCAGGCGCAGCGCGGGCTCGCGGCGCAGCGCGCGCATCCGCTCTCGGCCCGCCTCGCGAGCCGCCGGGGCGAGGTCGCGGCAGGTGCCCGGGTAGGCGCCGGGCGGGGCGTGCGGGGCGCTGGGCGCCTCGAGGATCTCCCGCCGCGTGCAGTAGCACTCGTACACCAGGCCCTGCGCGGTGAGCGCGTCCAGCGCGGCCCGATGCGCCGCGCCGCGTTCCGACTGGCGCACCACCTCGCCGTCCCAGTCGAGACCGAGCGCCGCGAGATCCTCCAGCTGGCGCTGCTCGGCGCCCTCGCGCACCCGGTCGAGGTCCTCGATCCGCAGGTGGAAGGCGCGGGAGCTTCCCCGGGCGAGCGCCCAGGCGAGCACGGCGGTGCGGAGGTTCCCCAGGTGGAGGTCGCCGCTGGGGGAGGGGGCGTAGCGGCCGGCGCCGACGGGCGTGGACATGGCCGCGAGTCTACGGGCGGTCGCGCGAGGGCCCAGCGTCCGGGTGGCTGCGCGAGGGCACTGCGCCCGGGCGGGCGCGCGAGGGTTCTGTGCGCGGGCGGCCGACGGACTGACCGGCCCGGTGCGCGGGCCGGGCGTGCGCCGGCAGCACCAGCAGCACGCCGCCGTCCCGCCCGCCCGGCACCGGGCGCTGCGACGGTGCGGGCTCGAAGCCGAGCCGGGCGGCCAGCGTGCGCGAGGGGGCGTTGCCTCCCGCGGTCACCGCGACCACCTCCTCGTCGCGCCCGCCGAGGCGCGGGTGGGCGAGCACGGCGCGCATCGCCTCCTGCGCGACGCCGCGCCCCGTGAGCGCAGGGTCCAGCCGCCAGTAGGCGCTCAGCAGCCGTCGGCCCTCCGCCTCGAGCGGGGCGAGGCCCACCACGCCCAGCAGTCCCGGCGGCAGGGCCGCCGCGTCGGCCTCCTCGCCCGCCGACCCCTGCAGCGCCCGCATGCCGTGCCTCTCCCGCGCCTGCGCGTGGTGCGGCTCCAGTGGCGGCGCGTCGTGCCGCTCCCGCGCCCGCACGGCGAGGTGGCCCGCCCCGTGCCGCCGCCAGTCCTCGCGCCAGCGCGCGAGAGCCCATTCCATCTGGGCGCGCTCGGTGAGAAGAGCGGTGAGATCCTCCACGAAGGCCCGAGGATCGGCGTGCAGCGCGAACAGCGCCTCGAGATCCTCGGGCGCCACCGGGGTGAGCACCAGGCGCGCCGTGGTCAGCACCGGTCCGGGCAGAGAAGCGGCGCGGCGCCCGCCGTCCGAGGACGGGGGCGCCGCGCCGTCATGCACGGGGTGCTCCGTGACGGGCTCGGGGCTCGCTCAGGCGTCGCCGCGGTGGCTGCCGCGCTTCTCGTCGTCGCCGGAGGCCTCCGGATCCGAGTCCACCTTGACCTCCTTGGGCTCCACGTCGGAGCCGCGGTCCTCACCCTTCAGGGCGGAGGCGACGTCGCCGGCATCGGCCGAGCCGACGGTGTCGGAGACGGTCGAGGAGTCCGAGTCGTCGCCCGCGGAGGCGGGGTAGTGGGCGCGGGCGAAGTCCGCGGGTGGGGCCCACGGATCCTCGACCGGGCGGGTCTTCTGCCACACGATGTAGCCCGCGGCGGCACCGGCGGCGGCCAGGCCCAGCACCAGCAGCACCTTGCCGGCGCGGCCCTTCTTCTGCGGGGTGGGCTCGAGCACGGCGGAGCGGATGTCGTCCTGGCCCTTGTCGAGCTCCTTGCGCGCGGCGTCGACGGCGGCCTTCAGCACGGTGCCGGAGGTCTCCACCGTCTTGCGCGCGCGGGGTAGGTAGTCGTCCTGCACGTCGTGGCGGAGCTTCTCCGCCCGCGGGCCGAGGTTCGCGGAGAGCTTCTCCGACTGCTCGCGCAGCCGCTCCTGCGCCTCCGGGGCGTACTGGTCGTACAGCTCGGTCGCGCGGGCACGCGCCTCGCGGGCGCCCTCGGAGACGACAGGGCCCACCGTGGCGGCGAGCTTCTGCAGCTCCTCGACGGCCTTCTCCGCCTTCTGCGCGGTGCTCCCGGCCGCCTCAGCGGTCACGGCGGCCTGCTTCTTGGCCTTCTTGGCCTCGCGCTTGGTGGTCAGCGCCATGGGTCTCCCCTTTCGGTCGAATCCGCCGGATCGGGCCGACGGTGGTCCCTGGGCCGGAGCAGCGCACGGCTGCCGCGGACCCGTGTGGCACAACTCTAACGCGAGCGGCTCCACCCGCTCACAGCGGATGTCGAGACAGGCGCGTAGCAGGACGGCGGAGCGGTGGTCCCGTCCGGTCGGTCGGGCACCCGTGTGGGAGGATGAGCGCATGTTCGCAACTCTGCACACCAACCATGGGGACATCCGCCTCGAGCTGTTCCCCGACCACGCCCCGAAGACCGTCAAGAACTTCGTGGGCCTCGCCGAGGGCTCCCAGGAGTTCGCCGATCCCGAGACCGGCGAGAAGGTGACCCGCCCGTTCTACGACGGCGTGATCTTCCACCGCATCATCGCGGGCTTCATGCTCCAGGGCGGCGACCCGCTGGGCACCGGCACCGGCGGCCCCGGCTACACCTTCGACGACGAGATCTCGGAGAAGAACTTCAACGAGCCCTACGTGCTGGCCATGGCCAACGCCGGCCAGCGCCGCAACGCGCTCACCGGTCGCCCCTCGGGCACCAACGGCTCGCAGTTCTTCATCACCGTGGGCCCCACCCCGCACCTGCAGGGCAAGCACACCGTGTTCGGCCAGGTCGCCGACGAGGACTCGAAGAAGATCGTCGACCAGATCGAGAACGTCAAGACCGACATGCGCGACCGCCCCCTCGAGGACGTCGTCATCGAGAAGGTCACCATCGAGAAGTGAGCCGACGGGCGCCCTGCGCCCGCCCGGTACGCACAGCGCCGCCGGCGCCGTCGCCCCTGCGACGGCCCGGCGGCGCTCTCGTGCGCGGGGGCTCGTGCCTCGCAGCACGTCGATCAGGCTCTGCCTGTCGTGGTGATCTCCTGCCGCTCGTGCCTCGCAGCACGTCGATCAGGCTCTGCCTGTCGTGCTGATCTCCTGCCGCTCGTGCCTCGCAGCACGTCGATCAGGCTCTGCCTGTCGTGCTGATCTCCTGCCGCTCGTGCCTCGCAGCACGTCGATCAGCTGATGGCCACGCCGAGGGCGGCGCCGATGCCGTAGGTGACCAGCAGTGCCAGCACGCCGCCGATGATCGTGCGGATGGTGGCGGTGCGGGCGTCGGCCTGGCCCAGTCGGGCGCTCACCACGCCCAGCAGCGCCAGCGCGACCACCACCGCCACCAGCGTGGCAGGCAGGCGCCACACGGGCGGGCTGGCGAGGATCGCGGCCAGCGGGATGATCCCGCCGAGGGTGAAGGCCAGCAGGGAGGCGAGCGCCGCCGAGAGCGGCGAGACCACGCTGTCCTGCTCCACGCCGTGGCGGAAACGGGTGTGGGCGGTGAGCGCGTCGTGCCGCTCCAGGGAGTCGGCCACCTCGCCCACCACGTCGCCCGGGATCCCGCTTTCGCCCAGCGCCTCCACCAGGCGATCGTGCTCGCCCGCGGGATCCTCCGCGAGGCCGCGCCGGGTGCGCTCGATGAGCGCGCGGTCCGTGTCGCGCTGGGTGGAGACGGAGACGTACTCGCCCATCGCCATCGACAGCGCGCCGGCGATGAGGGCCGCGAGGCCGGCCACGAGCAGCCACTGGATGTCGGTGGTGGCACCGGCGACGCCCACGGCCAGGCCGGCGACCGAGACGATCCCGTCGTTCGCGCCGAGCACCCCGGCGCGCAGCTGGTTGATGCGATCCGAACGGCTGGTGCGCTCCTCGGCATGCTCTCGGCCCGCGGCCGACGGGGCGGGCGGGCTCGACGGGGTGGGGGCGGCCGTCGGGCGCGGCGGGGCGGTGGGACCGGTGGGAGGCAGATCGACGAGGCTCATGCCCTGAGTCTATTTTTTGGATTCAGTCCAAACAAGGCAGGAAAGGCTACCCTGACCTGCAACGACGGGTGAGGATAGCCTTCCCGAATCAGCCGTGGCGAAGGGCCTTCGGCCCCTCTGCGTCACCTTCGCGCGCCGCTCGGTGCCGTCCTCCCGTGCCGCCCGGGGCAGCGCGTGCGCCCCGCTCCGGCCCAGCTCCCCGTGGTGGAATGGCGCCATGGACAGACCCAGCTACGGCTACAGCGCCGATGACGTCCCTCCGCCGCAGGACGGGCCCGGAGGGCAGGAGCAGGGCCAGCCGGTGTGCCCGCGCCACCCCGACCGCGTGAGCTACGTGCGCTGCAAGCGCTGCGACCGCCCGGCGTGCCCCGAGTGCCAGCGGCCCGCCTCCGTGGGCGTGCTCTGCGCGGACTGCGCACGAGAGGTCTCCCGGCAGCGCGCCTCCACCCGCCCTCGCAACGCGATGGGCGGCGCGATGGGGCGCAGCAGGCCGCTGGTCACCTACACCTTGATCGGCCTGTGCGTGCTGGCGTACCTGGGGCAGATGGCGGCCCCGCAGATCGTCACGCAGCTGGCGATCTTCGCGCCGTTCCGCGCGCTCGCCATGCCGTGGACCTTCTTCACCGCGGGGTTCCTGCACGGCGGCGTGCTCCACCTCGCCCTGAACATGTACGCGCTGTGGGCGGTGGGCCAGTACCTGGAGCGCACCCTCGGCCACGTCCGGTACCTCGCCGTCTACCTGGTCTCCGTGCTGGGCGGGCACACGGCCGTGTACCTGCTGGCCGACGCCACGAGCCAGGAATGGGTCACCGGCACCCTCGGCGCCAGCGGCGGCGTGTTCGGCCTGTTCGCGGCCATGTTCATCGTGAACCGACACCTGGGCGGACAGACGGCCCAGATCCTCGTGCTGATCGGCCTGAACCTGGTCATCACCTTCACCGTCCCCAACATCTCCTGGCAGGGCCACCTGGGCGGCCTCCTGCTCGGCGCGGCCATGACCGCCGGGATGTTCGCCCTGCGCCCGCGCGCCGCACCGGGCGCGGACAGGCAGGCCCTCGCCCGGCGCTCCGCGCTGGTGCATGCAGGCGTGATCACCGCCGGCGTGCTGCTGTGCCTGGCGCTGATCGCGCTCAAGGCGATGATGGTGCTCGCTCTCTGAGCACTCCGCCCCGAGGGGCGTGACATCGGCACCGGGGTGGGCCGGGGTGGCGAGGCGGCCGCCCCGGCCCACCCCTCTACCACGGATCACGAGAAGGTCACGACGGGTCGCGCGAACTACACGGCTGTGCTTTTCCCCAGATGTGGACGGAGATGGGGACAACTCTGCGAATCGTTGGGGACAGAGCGCTCGCGCTGTGGAAAACCGTGGGTCGGGTGTGGACGGACAGTGGGGACGGCGGCGCGCCCCTGCCATGCGATGTGGGAAGTGTCCGATCGGTAGGACGTCTCTCACGCCGGAGACGCGCGGAAGAAGTGCCCGGAGGGCCGACGAGGCTGCCGCAGCACCCCTCTGTGACCTGGGGCGATGAGAGTCTTCGGGGAAGTGTTCACGGGGTGTCCCTCTGCGCGTCGGGCCGCGCGGCTGCGAGGTCACGATCCGTGCGACACGCCCGGGGAGTGCCTCGCACCTGCAGAACTACACCGATGTGATTGGTTCACGGATGTGGAAAACTCTGTGGACAGAAGTGTGCGGGTCGTGCACATCAGCCGCTCGACGGTGTCTGTGGGCCGTTCTGCACCGGTTGTGCACACTGCCGGAGCGTGCGCCGTCCCCAGCACGCCGCCCTGGTTGACAGGGGGCAGGGCGTGCGCGCGTGGCCGAGCGGGAGGCCTCAGTGCTCGGCGCCGCCCGAGACGGCGGCGTCCACCTCGGTGCGCAGCGCCGCCAGCGCCATCCGCGCCAGCTCCCGCCCCGTGGTCCCGACGTCGATCACCTCGTCCGACGGCACGTGGACGAACCCGCCACGGGTCCCGGCGAGGTCCGCGTCCGTGGCGAGCAGGTGCTGGAGCGAGTAGAAGACGTCGTTGCACACGTAGGTCCCGGCGGTCTGCGAGACCGCCGCCGGGGCGTCCTCAGCGGCCGCCACCATCGCCTTGATCGGCAGGGAGCTGAAGTAGCCCACGGGACCGCCCGCGACCACCGGCTCGTCCACCGGGCTCACCCCCGCGTTGTCGGGGATCCGGGTATCGCGCACGTTCACCGCCGTGCGCTCGGGCATGATCCGCGTGCGCCCCGAGGCCAGGCCCACCGCGATCACCACCTTCGGGCGGAGCTCGCGCACGGCCTCGGCGAGCAGCGGGCCGGCCCGATGGAACTCCACTGGCAGCTCGCGGACCTCCACGGAGATGCCCTCGGCGCGCAGCAGCGGCACCGCGACCTGCACCGCCTCCCAGGACTCGTTCGACGCCGCCCCGTCGAAGGGGACGAAGCCTGTCAGCAGGATGTCGGTGCTCATGGAAACCAGCCTACGGAGAATTCAGAGGCGACGGGGGTGCGCCGGCCGTACGCTGGGTCGATGCCCGAGGAGCCCGTCCAGCCCGTCCAGCCCGATCTCGCGACCCTGCACCCGCCCTACGGGCTCGTGCTCCGCGCCGGGGATCTCACCCTGCGCCCGCTCGCGGAGGCGGATCTGCCTGAGTACACCACGCTCATCCGTCGGCCGATCTTCGAGGATCCCCACTCGGCGCACGTCTTCCCCTGGTATCGGGCGGAGCCGGAGACCCGAGTGCGGGAATCGCTGCGCTTCCAGTGGCGGCTGCGCAGCGGACTGGGCCCCGAGCAGTGGACCCTCCCGTTCGGGGTGTGGGCCGACGGGCGGCTGATCGGCTGCCAGGACGTCTCCGCCGAGCGCTTCGCGCAGCGCTGCACCGTCACCTCCGGCTCCTGGCTGACGCTGGACATGCACGGCCGCGGATACGGGCGGCTGATGCGGCAGGCGATGCTGGTGTTCGCCTTCGATCACCTCGGCGCCGTGCGGGCCGAGTCCTCCGCGGTGCTCGGCAACGACCGCTCCACCGGCGTCTCGCGAGCCTGCGGCTACGTGGACAACGGCACGCAGCTCTCGAGCGTCCCCGGCTCGGACGAGCTCGAGCAGCGTTTCCTGGTCACGCCCGAGACGTTCCGTCGGCCCGACGTGCCGGTCGAGGTCGAGGGGCTGACGGCGGCGCTGCGGGAGCTGCTCGGAGCCTGAGAGCGCGCACCTCGCTGAACGCCTGCCGTCCACCGCGCCGAACGCTCACGTCGCAGGGCGTTCCGCTGCCACGCCGCCGCCCACGCCGCCCGCCCGCCCCGTCGTCCACCCCGCCGAGCGCGCCGCGATGTCATGGGGGGTTCGGGCCGTGACCTGCTGTCGAGCGCAGATCGAGTGCGCGCGAGGGACTCCCCTGCGGGGTGCTTGCACGGACGGTCGCATTTAGTACCGTGCACGGTCTGTGCCGCCAGGCGGTGCAGGAGCCGTCTCCGAGGACGACCGGGTGACCGCCCTGCAGATCCGGTCGTCGGCCCGTCTCGGTACGAAAAGCGACCATGCGTGCAAGGGCCGGAGACGAGGGTCCTGTGCCTGCTCATGGGGGGGGCGACGTTCTCTCCGTCTCCGGGGAGGCCGCGCGAGGTCGACGCGGTCGTGCGTACGGACGTGTCAGCAGTAGGCGGTCGTCGAGGTGCTGCGGACGTAGCTCTTCGAAGCAGCCTTTCGCACGCCCTTGTAGCGGCAGGATTCCAGCAGCGTGCCCTTGGCGCTGTACAGACGGGCGGTGTCGCCGGTGTTGTTCCAGATGTAGCTGGACTTGTTCCAGTACAGCGTCGAGGTCGTGTTCCTCCCCTTGCCCGAACGGATCGTGAGGGTCTTCCCGGGGGCGAGTCTCGTGCCCCTCGGGACGGTGAACTTCTGCGGACCGTTGT
Organism: Brachybacterium saurashtrense; assembly: GCF_003355475.1. Lineage (NCBI taxonomy): Bacteria > Bacillati > Actinomycetota > Actinomycetes > Micrococcales > Dermabacteraceae > Brachybacterium > Brachybacterium saurashtrense. The sequence goes on from NZ_CP031356.1 coordinate 3,369,123, forward strand.
CGCGGATCACGTAGCCGGACAGCGTCAGAGTCTTCGACCCGGTGTTCTTCACCTGGATGAACTCCTTCACGTACCCGCTGTTCTTGGCGTAGTCCTTCCCGGGCGGGTTGTAGTACACCTTCACGATGTCCAGCGGCTTCTTCACGGCGGCCTGCGCGGCCGGGGGAGCCAGGACCAGCGGAGCGGTGACGAGCATGGCGGCTAGCAGGACGGCCAGGATTCGGGCGCGCGAGATGAGGGCGGTGAGCATGGTGACCTCTGAGGAGAAGAAGATCCGCGGGTGACGGCCGACTCCCGTCGGCTCTCCTCAGGATCGGGAGCACTGTGACAACAGGAAGATAACCGGTGCGGGCCCTTCTTGCGAGGGCTTCTGCACGGTCGTCGTGAATGCGGTGGTCACGCAGCTGGGACGGGGAGCGCTACATCGACTCCTGCCACGCCTGGTAGAGCGCCGCGAAGCGGCCGCCGGCGGCGACCAGCTCGGTGGGGGAGCCGTCCTCCACGACCTCGCCGCCGTGCACCACCAGCACCCTGTCCGCGATCATCACGGTGGTGAGGCGGTGGGCGATGATCAGGGAGGTGCGTCGGCCCAGCAGCTTCGTGAGCCCCTCCTGCACCATCCGCTCGCTGGGGATGTCCAGCGAGCTGGTGGCCTCGTCGAGGATCAGCACCCGCGGATCGGCGAGGAACGCGCGCGCGAACGAGATCAGCTGCCGCTGCCCGGCGCTCACCCGGCCGCCGCGCTTGTTCACGTCGGTGTCGTAGCCGTAGGGGAGCTTCTCGATGAACTCGTCGGCCCCGATCGCCCGTGCCGCCGCCTCGATCTCCTGGCGGCTCGCCCCGGGCTTGCCCAGCGCGATGTTGTCCGCCACCGTGCCGGAGAACAGGTACGCCTCCTGCGTGACCATCACGATGTTGCGGGTGAGGTCCTCCATCGAGATGTCCCGCAGGTCCACGCCGTCCAGCTGCACGCTGCCGGCGGTCGCGTCGTAGAACCGGGCGATCAGCTTCGCCACCGTGGACTTGCCGGCACCGGTCTGGCCCACCAGGGCGATGGTCTGCCCGGCCGGGATGTGCAGGTCCATCGGCTGCAGCACCAGCGGCCCGTCGGCGGTGTACCGGAAGGAGACGTCCTCGAAGTCCACCTGCCCGTCGGAGCTGGGCAGGGGAGTGGGCGCCGCCGCCTCCGCCACGTGCGGCCGCACCGCCAGCAGGTTCGCGATCTTCTCGAGCGCGGAGACGGCGGACTGGAAGGCGTTGTAGAAGTTCGCGATCTCGTCCACCGGCTGGAAGAAGCGCCGCGAGTACAGCACCAGCGCCACCAGCACACCCACCTGCAGGTCACCGCTGAGCACGCGGAACCCGCCCACCACCAGCACCGCGGCGATGGTGACGTTCGCGAGCACGCGCAGCGCCGGCTGGTAGATGCCGAACACGTTGATCGAGCGCATCGACGCGTCGCGGTAGTCCTGGGCCAGGCGATCGAACTCCGCCTGGTTGCGGTCCTCCTTGCGGAACGCCTTCACCGCGCGGATCCCGGCCATGGCCTCCACGAAGTGCACGATCAGCCGCGCCGAGTGGGTGCGGATCGCGCGGTACTCCACGCTGGAGCGCTTCTGGAACCACACCGTCAGCGCCACGCACGGGATCAGCATCAGCAGCATCACCAGGCCCGTCACCGGATCCATGGTCACGATCAGCACGATCGTGAACACCATCGACAGCGAGGCGCCCACCATCACGTTCACGCCCGAGTCCAGCAGCTCGCGCAGCGCCTCCATGTCGGAGGTCTGCCGGGAGACGATCCGCCCCGAGGTGTAGGACTCGTGGAACTCGAGATCCTGCTGCTGGGTGAAGCGGAACACCTTCCGTCGCAGGGCGAGCAGCATCCGCTGCCCCACCACCACGGACTGGCGCACGTAGCCGAAGGTGAGCACGCCGCCGACGATCGCGGCCGCGACGGCCAGCGCCGCCGCCTGGGTGGCCGGCCACGGATCCCCCGCCAGCAATGAGGGCAGGCCGTGGTCGATGCCCCAGGCGATGATCGCCGGGCCCGCGACGACGGCGAGCTGCGCGATCACCACCATCACGGCCATCACGGCGAACTGCCCCTTGACCGGGGAGATCAGCTCGCCGAGCAGGGCGAAGGAGCGCTTGCGGGACTCCCTGGCCTCCGCGGCGGTGAGGGCGCCATTCTCGGCGTCGTCCCTGTCGGTCGGTGCGGTGGCGGTCATCGGCCCTCCTCCTGGATGGCGCGCAGCTCGAGCTCCCCGGTGAGGGTCTCGATGTCCTGGTCGCGGCGGCGCTCCTCCTCCTGGTTCGCGATCACCCAGCGATAGCGCGCCGAGCGCGCCATCAGCTCGGTGTGGGTGCCCACGGCGACCACGCGACCGCCGTCCAGCAGCGCCACCCTGTCCGCCAGCGCGACCGTCGAGGTGCGGTGGGCGACGATCAGCGTGGTGGTGCCCTCGAGCACCTCCCGCAGCCGCTGCGTGACGGTCTCCTCCGTCTTCGTGTCGAGTGCGGAGAGCGGATCGTCCAGCAGCAGCACCGCGGGCTTGGCCGCGATCGCGCGGGCCAGGGCCAGGCGCTGGCGCTGACCGCCGGAGAGGCTCATCCCCTCCTCGCCGATGCGGGTGTCCACCCCCTCGGGCAGCTCGTAGGCGTAAGTCGCATCCGCGGTGCGCAGCGCGAGATGCAGCAGCTCCTCCGCCTGCTCCTCGGAGAGCGAGGGATCCGCGCCCAGCAGCACGTTCTCCCGCACCGAGTCGGAGAACAGCGTCGCCTCCTCGAAGGCGACCGCGGTGAGCGTGCGCAGGTCCATCAGGTCCATCTCCCGCACATCGACCCCGTCGATGCGGACGGTGCCGGAGGTGACGTCGTACAGCCGAGGCACCAGCTGCAGCAGCGTGGACTTGCCGGAGCCGGTCACGCCCACCAGCGCCATCGTCTCGCCGGGGCGGATCTCCAGATCCACGCCGTCGATCACGTCCTCCACGTGGTCCGGGGCGTCCTCGTAGCGGAAGTGCACGCCCTCCAGGCGCACCGCGCCGGTGGCGGCCGAGGTGTCGATCCGCCGCGCATCCTCCGGGGAGGTGATCGCGTTCTCGGAATCCATCACCTCGTAGTGGCGGTCCAGGGCGGTGGAGGCGTTCACGGCCTGCCCCAGCAGCATCCCGAACATCCGCACCGGGCCCACCACCAGGGTGGCCGTGGCGAAGTAGGAGGCCAGCTGGCCGGTGCTGATGTCCCCGTTCGCCGTGAGGTGCAGCCCCACCAGCAGCGCCACGCCGAGCGCGAGCTCGGGGAGCATGAACATGAACATGTCGAAGCGGGCGATGGCGGTGGCCTTGCGCACCTCGGTGCGGCGCAGCTCCTCCGCCTGCTCGGTGAAGCCCTCGAGGGCCGACGGGCCGCGCCCGAACGCCTTGAGCACCCGGATGCCCTGCACCGACTGCTCGATGGTGGTGGCGAGATCGCCGTTCTGATCCTGCGAGAGGCGGGAGAGCACGGAGAAGGAGCGGTGGAAGCGGTAGGCGATGACGGTGACCGGCACCGCGGCGACGAAGAAGATCAGCGCCAGGATCGCGCTGGAGCGCACCAGCAGGGACATGCCCACCACGATCGTGACCACGTTGGTGACCGCCATGATCATGCCGAACGCGATCCAGCGCCGGATCTGGTTGATGTCGCTCATCATCCGCGAGAGCAGCTGGCCGGAGCCCCAGCCGTCGTGGAAGGAGACCGGCATGTGCTGGACCTTCTCGTAGAAGCGCACCCGGATCTGCTTCTCCACCGTGGTGGAGGGGGCGACGGCGAAAGTGCGCCGCAGCCAGATCAGGGACGCCTCGACGATGCCGAGGCCCAGCACGATCGCGCCGCCGGTCCAGATCGTGGCGGCGGTGGCGTCGGTGTCGAGGCGGTTGACGATGAACTCGAGGACCTGCGGGATCATCAGGGCCACGATCGAGGCCGTCATGGCGCTGAGCAGGCCCAGGTAGAGGCGGAATCGGATGGGGCGGACGGTGGTCCAGAGACGGCTCATGGTGCCGAGCATGGGGAGAGAAAACCTCAGGGGTGCGGGGAGGCCCCGGCGGTCGGGACCGAAGGCTTAGCCTAGTCAACTATCCCGACGGGCGAAAGCGGATAAGCGCTCTCCGGCGTGGCGGCGCCGAGGCCGATCGACGTGGCGCCGGGGCTGGCCGACGTGGTGCGGGGCTGAGCGGGGTGCGGCGCCCGAGCGGCTCAGGCCTCCGGCGCGATCTCGCTCCACTCGCTGTACGCGGCATCGGAGAGCAGCGCGGCGGCGCCGGCGGTCGCGGCGGTCACGGACAGCACCGCCGGCCAGGACCCGATCTTCTTCGCCAGCGGGTGCGAGAGGCCGAAGCCGAGCACGTAGGCGGCGCCGAGCACAGCGGTGGTGGCCGGGCCGCGGCGCGCCAGCCAGGTGCGGCCCGCGTAGACGCCGGCCGCGGCGAGCACCACGCCGCCCAGCGGGCGGATGCCCGTCTCCCGGGCGGTGACGTACCCGCCGATCAGGCCCACGGCGACGACGGGGGCGGTGCGGACGGCGGCGGCAGGCTTCAGGGCGGTGCTCATGCCTCCGAGCCTACGCCGGAGGCGGCAGGATCTCGCTCAGGATTCGACCTGGAGGCGCTTCGCCTCCGCGGCGAGATCCGCCTGCCCGGCCACGTCCTCGAGCGATGCCCCGGTGGAGGCCGTCACCGCGGCGCCCACCAGCCCCTCCACGAGCGGGGCGGCGCTGAGGCGCACCCGCTGCGCGAGGTCCGGGTCGAGCATCTCCAGCGCGAGGTGGGCGGACATGATCGCGCTGCCCAGATCCATCAGCACCAGCACGCCCTGCCCGTCGGCCGCTCGTTCGATCGCCGCCGCGATCGCGGCCGCGTCGGTGCCCAGCGCCATCCCGTCGGGCGCGGCGCTGTCCGCGACGCCGGCGGCGATCGCGATCTCGGGGCCGTCGCCGCGCAGCATCTGCCCGGCGAGGTCCACCGCGGCGCGAGCCAGCGGCGCGGAATGGGAGACGACGACGATCCCGGTCACCGCGACTCCTCCCCGGTGACGGTCTCCGCCAGCGCCTGCCACAGCAGGGCTGTGCTCGCCGCCCCCGGATCGATGTGCCCCACCGAGCGCTCGCCCAGGTAGGAGGCGCGGCCCTTGGTGGCCGTCAGAGGGGCGGTGTCCTCCCGGCCCTGTGCGGCGGCGGCCGCGCCGGCGGTCGCGGCGGCGGCGAGGTCGTCCCCGGCGCCGCGGTACGCCTCCAGCGCCGGCGTCCAGGCGTCCAGCATCGTCTTCTCGCCCGGGCTCGCCTTGCCACGGTCGGCGACGCCCTGCACACCGGCGGCGAACGCCTCGCCGAGCGCGGCGGCGTCCAGGGATTCGGCGTCCCCGGCGGCGCTCGCCATGCGCAGCAGCAGCGTCCCGTACAGCGGCCCGGAGGCGCCGCCGACGGTGGAGACCAGCGTCATCCCCGCCTTCTTCAGCAGGGCGGCGGGCCCGCCGGCCGCGGCGTCGTCGGCGATCCCGTCGACCGCGCGGAACCCACGGGACATGTTCGCGCCGTGGTCCGCGTCGCCGATGGCGGCGTCCAGGGAGGTGAGCTCCTCGGCGTGCGCCTCCATCAGCGCGGCGCAGCGGTGCAGCCAGGCGGCGAGGTCCGTGGCGGTGAGGGCGGTGTTCATCGGCTCCTCCTCACAGTCCGCGGCGCAGGGCGGGGGTCGAGACCGGCGCGTCCCACAGGGCGGTGAGCTCCTCGTCCAGGCGCAGCAGCGTGATCGAGGCGCCGGCCATGTCGAGGCTGGTGATGTAGTTGCCGACGAGGTGCCGGGACACCTCCACCCCGGCCTCGGCGAGCACCTCGTGCGCGTCCTTGGCCAGGATGTACAGCTCCAGCAGCGGCGTGCCGCCCATACCGTTGACGAACAGCAGCACCGGGCCCTCGCCCGGCAGCTCGGCGAGGATCGGCTCCAGCAGGCGGCGCGCCACGTCCTTCGCCGGGACCAGCTTCTCGCGGTGGCGGCCGGGCTCGCCGTGGATCCCGATGCCCACCTCGATCTCGTCCTCCCCGAGCTCGAAGGACGGTTTGCCGTTCGCGGGCACGGTCACGGAGGTCAGCGCCACGCCCATGGAGCGGGCGCGCTCGTTGACGCGGGTCGCGATCTCCGTGACCTGCTCCAGGTCGCGGCCCTCCTCGGCGGCGGCGCCGGCGATCTTCTCCACCAGCACGGTGCCGCCCACGCCGCGGCGACCGGCGGTGAAGGTGGAGTCCTCCACGGCGACGTCGTCGTTCGTGATGACGCTGCGCACCTCCGTGCCGGATTCCGCGACCGCGAGCTCCGCGGCCATCTCGAAGTTCATCACGTCGCCGGTGTAGTTCTTGACGACCTGCAGCACCCCGGCGCCGCGGTCCACGGCGGCGATCGCGGCGGCCATCTGATCGGGCACGGGGGAGGTGAACACCTCGCCGGCGCAGGCGGCGTCGAGCATGCCGTGGCCCACGAACCCGCCGTGGAGGGGCTCGTGGCCGCTGCCGCCGCCGGAGAGGATCGCGACGCGGCCCTCGGCCTTGGGCTCGGTGCGCAGCACCAGGCGGTGCTCGAGATCGACGGAGAGGGACTCGGGGTGGGCGAGGGCCATGCCGGCCAGGGCGTCGACGACGACGTCGTCGACGGCATCGATGAGTTTCTTCATGCGCCCCAACCTACCCGCGAATGTGGCGGCCGTCACCAGGACGGAGGTCCTCTCCGCCGTGCGCCTCGACGCCGCCTGCGGCGCCGTTCAGCGCACCAGCGCCGCGCCGTGCGCGGGGACCAGGCCGGGACCGGCGGCGGGCACGCCGTCGAGCATCGCCGCGCCGTCGATCGACTCGAGGATCTCGCCCGGCGCGGGCCGCGGCTCCTCGCCCAGGTTCAGCACCAGGCGCAGCGGCGCCGCCCCGTCGGCCGGATGCAGCGCGATCTCCGCCCACGTGTTCTCCAGCGTCTCCTCCCGCACCTGCACCGTCGCGGTGGCCAGAGAGCCCTCGCGTCGGCGCCGGCCCAGCAGGCGCCGGTGCACCTCGAGGATCCGCGGGGCGGCCTGCCCGGACAGCAGCTGCAGCCGCTCCGGGGTGTCGGCGCGGGCGGCGGCCCCGCTGCCGGAGGGGTCGGCCGACGGGGCCGCGGCGGCCTCGGGCGCGGCGCCGGTGCCCGCGCCGTCGGCCTCCGCGCGGGCGAGCACCTCCTCGGGCGTGCCGGGGAACGCGGGGCGGATCGCGTCGTCCCCGCCGGGCCGCTCCTCCTTCACGCCCACCGCGCCGAACTCGTCCCCGGCGTACACCGCGGGGATGCCTGGCAGCAGCGCCAGCAGCGCGATCGCGGCGGCGAGGTCCCGACCGTCGGGCAGCTGGGAGGCGATGCGGGTGGTGTCGTGGTTGCCGAGGAAGGTGAGCGGCAGACCGCCGCCGGAGGCCTGGAACCGGGCGAGGAAGTCCTGGTGGCGGCCCAGCGCGTGGGTGAGCTCGAACAGGTTCGCGTCCCGCAGCGAGGACCAGATCGCCTTCCACAGCTCGTACTGAGTGAGCGAGTCCGCTCCTGCGTCGCGGGCGAAGGCCGGGTAGTCGCCGTGGATCACCTCGCCCAGGATCCAGGCCTGCGGGTGCGTGGCCCGCACCCTCTCCAGGATCGGCGCCCACGCCTCCGCCCCCGCGGAGTACATCGCATCCAGCCGCCAGCCGTCGACACCGCGCTCCAGCCAGCGCCCCATGATCTCCACGACCCGCTCCTGCACCACCGTGTCGGCCAGATCGATCTCGATCAGGTCCTCGTTGCCCTCGAAGCCGTAGGGGCTGGTGCCCGCCCAGCGGATCCGGTCGCCCTCGGCCGTGCCGGGTCCCGCCGCGATCGCGCTCCGCGCGGTGGGGTGGAGATGGGAGACGTGGTTGAACACCCCGTCGAGCACCACCCGGATGCCGCGCTCGTGGCAGGCCGCGATCAGGGCGTCGATGTCCTCCTCGTCCCCGAGCCGTGGATCGAGCCGGCGGTGCTCGAGGGTGTCGTAGCCGTGGGAGACGGAGTCGAACACCGGGTTCAGCAGCAGCACGTTCGCGCCGAGGCCCACCAGATGGTCGAGCCAGCCGGTCAGGCGCCGCAGGCGGTGCACCACGTTCTCCCCGTCGGCACCGCCGTAGCCCTCGCCGGTGAGGTCCTCCCGGTGCTGCGGCGCACCGCAGAAGCCCAGCGGGTACACCTGCCAGCAGATCGCGTCGCGGATCCAGTCGGGGGCGTGGTGAGAGGGCGCGGACGGAGCGGTCTCGGTCATGGCGCCATCGTAGGCTGGCGGGGCTCAGGTGCGGCCGGGGACGGCGCGCCGCGTCCCATCCCACCCAGGAGAGTCCTCGATGATCCGACTGCGCACCGACTTCTTCGCCGAGTCCCTCGGCATGGGCACCTCGATGGTGGTGCTGATGCCGCAGGCCGCCTCCGGGATCGGGATGGAGGGCGCCGACGCGCCGGGGCCCGGGAGCGGAGGATCGTCGGCCGACGGCTCGGGCGTGCCGGTGCTGTACCTGCTGCACGGCCTCAGCGACGACTGCACCATCTGGGAGCGCCGCACCTCGATCGAGCGCTACGCGACGGAGAAGGGCATCGCCGTGGTGATGCCGGAGGTGCGCCGCTCCTTCTACAGCGACGAGGCGGTGGGGGAGAAGTACTGGACCTTCATCGCGGAGGAGCTGCCCCAGATCGTGGCGCGCACTTTCCACGTCTCCACCGCGCGGGCGGACACCTTCGTGGCCGGGCTGTCGATGGGCGGCTTCGGCGCGTTCAAGCTCGCCCTGCACCACCCCGAGCGCTTCGCCGCCGCCGCGAGCCTCTCCGGCGCGCTGGACACGACCTCGTTCGATCTCTCGTGGACCGGCACCCTCGGGGCGCGGGTGTGGGGCGGGGAGGACGTCGCCGGCTCCGCGGACGATCTGCTGGGCCTGCTGCGCCACGCCGACCCCGCCGCGCTGCCCGCCCTGTTCCTGGACTGCGGCACCGAGGACGAGCTTGTCGACCAGAACCGGCGCTTCCTCGCCGCCGCCGAGGAGGGTCGCGTCGAGATCACGTCCCGCCTCCGCCCCGGCGCGCACACCTGGGAGTTCTGGGACGAGGGCATCCAGGACGTGCTCGACTGGCTGCCGCTGCGCGGCTGAGCCGTCGCACGGGGGACCGCTGCTGCGCCGGACCGGGCGCGGAGCTGAGCGGCTCCGGGCTCGCGACCTGGTCAGCCGGCGACCAGCGCGATCACCACCAGCAGCACCCAGAACAGCCCCTCGCCGATCGTCGAGGTCCGCGAGGGCGGGTCCAGCAGCGCCGCCCTGCGCGGGCTCGGGTCCGTCGGCGGATCCTCCACCAGCAGGCGTCGGGCGGAGACCGCGATCCCCAGCAGGATCCCGAGCGCAAACAGCCAGCTCGCCCACCACAGCGAGCCCGGGAGGGCCCCGGCGATCCCGAGCACGCCCAGCACGGTCGAGGCGCCGACGGCCTGCAGGGCCAGACGCAGCGGATGCTGGTAGCGGCGCCACATCTGCACGATCGTCGTCACCAGTGCGGCCCCGAGCGGGACCGCGACCAGCAGCGGCAGCAGCGTGAGCACGGTGGTCACAGCGCCACCTCCCCGGTCAGCACGCCTACGGCGAGCTCGTCGAGGGAGCGGGCCGTGTCCGTGAGCAGCGCGAGCCCGCGTCCGGTCGACGGATCCCAGCCGACGAAGGACGCATATCCGCCGGTCATGCCGTTGTGCCAGGTGATCGGCCGGGTGCTGCCGAAGTCCTCGAGGAACCAGTTCATCGCGGTGGAGCTGGTCCCGCTCTCCTCGAACAGCACCTTCGTGGCTGCGTCGGCGCCGGGGGCGGAGCCGTCGATCATCCCGGCGAGATAGCGGGCCATGTCCGCGGGGGTGGAGCGGATCCCGCCGGCCGGGGCGGAGCCCGCCATGGTCCAGGCCGCCTGGGGGAGGCCGGTGGCGCCGTGCCCGCGCAGGGCCGTCTCGCGCAGGTTCTCGGCGTTGATCGGTGCGTAGCTCGCGGTCATCCCCAGCGGTTCGAGCACCCGCTCGGCCAGCAGCGCCGCGTAGTCCGTGCCCGCGACGCGTGCGAGCAGCTGCCCTTCGAGGGCGACGCCGAGGTTCGAGTAGGCGTACTCGCCGCGACCGCTCGGGCTGGCGGCGAGGGCGTCCTCGATCACCTGCTGTGCGTCAGCTCCCCGGTAGGGGTCCTTTCTCAGGAACGAGGCGAGCAGGCTCCTGCCCAGGGTGCTCGAGGCGAGCCGTGGCAGGCCCGAGGTGTGGGTGGAGAGCTCGGCCAGGGTGACGTCCGCGATGGCGCTTTCCTCGGACTCCGCGCCCATCACCTCGGCGACGGTGCTGTCCGTGTCGAGCTCCCCGCGCTCGACCGCGATCGCCAGCAGAGCGCCGGTGAAGGTCTTCGAGACCGAGCCGATCTCGAACTCGGAGCCCTCCAGCTCCGCGCCGTCCCCGGTGCCGAAGCCGCCCAGGCGCACCTGCCCGCCCTCGACGAGCACGGCGGCGACCCGTCGGTGACCGCGCAGGTGCGGGGCGAGGGCGGTGGTGAGCTGCTCGTCCCCGGCGGGCTCGCCGAGCGGGGCCGGTCGAGGGGCGGTCAGCGCGGTCAGGCCCACGACGGCCGCCGCCGCGGGGACGGCAGCGGCCAGGACGGTGCGCCGGCCCGGGCGAGCGCGGGCGGGCCCGGTGACGGGGTCCGCGTCGCCATGGGGCGGGGGCTCCGGCAGGTCCACCATGGTCAGCCTTTCTCGAGAGCGGTGATGATCGCGAGCAGCGGCACGACGCGGCTCGGCGGGATGGCCCAGCTGCCGCGGCGCGGCGAGCTCACCCAGCCGCCGGCCTGCAGAGCGGAGAGGTGGTGGTAGGCGACGCCGGTCGAGGCGAGGTCGAGCTCGTCGACCAGCTGGGCGACGGTGTGCTCGCCGTCGACGAGACGCCGCAGGATCGCCAGCCGCAGCGGATGGCCGAGTGCTGCGACGGACTCGGCGTGCTCGGCCCAGTCGACGTCCAACAGATGCCCCGTCGGCCGGCCCCACTGGTACTCCAGGTGACCCGCACCGACGTCGACGCTGCCGGCGAAGACCACCGCGCCCGGCGTCGGGACCTGCTCCTTCAGAAGGGTGAGGGCCCAGAACGGGTCCTCGTCGCGCGGCGGAGGCGAGGGGGCGCACGTCTCCTCGTCCCCCGACCCCGGCTCCGCGGTGCCGCGTCCTTCGAGCTCCGCGATCCTCTGCTCGAGGGCATCCAGCCGTCGCAGGGCCTCGGGATCCTCGTCCATCTCGCGCCTCCTCCGGTGCTCGGGGCCGACTCGTCGAGCGGCCATCGCCCTCAATCTATCCGGAAGTACGGAATTATGGAATCGCTGGCGTCGGAGCGGACCTGGCCCCGGACGTCCCGTCGGCCGTGGCGGGCGGTGCGGCAGGATGGGTCGGGAGGCCGTCGGCCGACGGAGCCCTCGTCGGCCGCCGCCCGCCGGGCGTCGAGCCCGCTGCGTCCATCGCACAGCACACGCCGTCCACTGCACTCACCGAGGGGAACCCATGGCCGTCTTCGCCGTCCACTACACCTACGTCGACGATGCTGAGCGGCTCGCGACCTTCCGCCCCGAGCACCGCGCGCACCTCGCCGAGCTGCACCGCGAGGGCACGCTGCTGCTGTCCGGGCCGCTGGACGACGGCTCGACCGCACTGCTGGTGCTGGTCGCGGACAGCGCCGAGGACGCGCTGGCGCGGCTGGACGGCGACCCCTTCACGCGCGAGCGCGTGATCGTGGAGCGCACCGCGCAGGAGTGGACCGTGGTGATCGGGGAGATCCCCGGCGCCTGAGCGACCGCCGCGGGCCGACGGCGCGACGAGCCCCGAGCGGGGTCCGTGCCGACGGCGTGCCGAGAGCGGCGCGGCGGCGTCAGTCCTCCCGGCGCTGCCGCACCGCGTCCTGCAGGTCGAGCAGCCCGCCCGCGCTGGCGTTGGCCAGGATCTCCTCGCCCACCAGCACCAGCGGCAGGGCCGAGCGCCCGCCGTGGGCGTCCAGCACCTCCTGCGCCTGCGCGTCGAGGTGCACGTTCACCCAGGCCACGTCCTCGCGCGGGGCCCGGATCGCGGCCTGCAGGCGGGCCGAGAGCGGATCCCCCGGCGCCCACAGGATGATCGCGACCGCATCACCGGGCCGCTGGCGCGCCTCGTCCAGCGGCGTGTGCGGGCCCGAGCGCAGCGGGCTGGTCCAGTACGCCATGAACACGGAGAACAGCACCACCGCGACCGCGGCGAGGCGCTGTTCGGCGAGGACCAGCAGGGCGGCGAGCAGCAGCCCGCCCCCGAGCAGCGCCGCGGGCCGCAGCCATGCCCGCGCCGGCGGGCGTCGGTCGGCGGCGCTCAGATCATCACCGCCGTGGCCAGGCGCTCGGTGGTCTGCGCCACCAGCGCGTCCTTCAGCGCGGCGACCGCCGGGATCGACAGCGCCCCGCGCCGGTTGAGCAGCCCGATCATGCGGTCGTCGAGATCCGGCAGGTGCCGCACCACCAGGTCGTCCCGGGGCGGGGCGGCCTCGAGGGTGGTCTCCGGCATCAGCGCCACCCCGCCGCCGTGCGTGATCAGCCGTTGCACCACGATCGAGTCGTCGGTGGAGTGGCGCACCTTCGGGGTGAACCCGGCCCGGCGCGCGCTGGAGAGCAGGTTCGCCCGGCACCGCTCGCAGCCGGCGATCCACGGCTCCTCGGCGAGGTCGCCGAGCACGAGCTCCGGGTCCTGGGCGCGGGGATGCTCCGCCGGGAGCACCACCATCACGCGGTCCTCCATCAGCGGCGTCCACTCCAGGGTGCCCTCGTCGCCGATGTCGCTGCAGGGGTAGCGGAACACGAGCGCGAGGTCCAGCTCGCCCTCGCGCACGGCGGGGATCGCATCCGGCGGCTCGAGCTCCTCGAAGGTCACGTCGAGATCCGGGGCGGTCTCCGCCAGGCGCGCGAGCACCGGCGGCAGCAGCACCGCGGCGGCCGACGGGAACGTCCCGAACTTCACCGTCCCGCGGCGCAGGGCGGTGATGTCCGCCAGCTCCTCCTCCGCGGCGTGCAGCTGGGCGGAGATCGCCTCCGCATGCAGGGCCAGGCGCGCCCCCGCCTCGGTGGGGGTGATGCCGGAGGAGGAGCGCAGCAGCAGCTGCGTGCCCACCTCCTTCTCCAGGGCGGCGAGGTGCTGCGAGACCGCGGGCTGGGTCCAACCCAGCTCGCGGGCCCCGGCGCCGATCGAGCCGTTGCGCACCACGGTGCGGAAGATGAGAAGCCTGCGCGGATCCATGTCAACCATGATAGACGTCAGTGGCAAGCCTGACTTATGGCTTCGCGCCCGGCGATCAGCGGGTCTGCGGCTCGCCGGGTCGGCGGCCCGGCTGCGCGGCGGCCCAGCGCCCGGGCGTTCCGGCGGCGGAGTTTTGTCAGCCCACGATCGATGCGGCGCCCGGCATCGATCGTGGGCTGACATTTCTGGGTTGGCTGCGACGCCCGGGCTGGCTGCGGCGTCCGGGCCGTCCCGGCCCCGCCCCGCCCCGCCGGTCACACCGGCGGCAGGCCCAGGTTCTCCCGCAGCGTGGAGCCCGCGTACTCGGCGGGGTACACGCCCCGCTCCTGCAGCCGGGGCACGAGGTGGTCCACGATGTCGTCGATCCCCGAGGGGACCAGCCAGGGCGTGATGTTCAGGCCGTCGATCGCGCCCATCCGTGCGAACTCCGCCAGGCGATCCGCCACGGCGTCGTAGCTGCCGGTGAACTCCCCGCGGCGCGCCCCGGACTTCGCCCGGGCGAACTCGAGGATCGAGAGCCCCTTGGCCGCGGCCTCCTCCCGCCAGGAGCGCGTGAGCTCCTCCGCCTTCGCGAACTGGAAGCCGGCCCCGCGGGTCACCCCCGACTCGCTCACCTCCGGCGGCACGTCCGGCAGCGGACCGTCCGGGTCGAAGGCGGAGAGGTCACGGCCCCAGTACTGCTCCAGCAGCGCGATCGCCTGCTCCGGGCCGATCTGCAGGTCCCGCACCCAGCGCACCTTCTCCTCCGCCTCCGCCTCGGTGGCGGCGAGGATGATCTCGGCGCCGGGCAGGATCTTCACGCTGCCCGGGTCGCGGCCCGCCGCCACCGTGCGCTCCACGATCGCGCGGCGGAACTCGCTGGCCGCCTCCAGCGTGCCGTGCGGCGAGAAGATCACGTCCGCGGTGCGGGCGGCGAAGTCCTGCCCGGCGGGGGAGGCCCCGGCCTGGAACAGCACCGGCCGGCCCTGCGCGGAGCGCGGCAGCTCGCCCTGGGCGCGCACCGAGTAGTGGGCGCCGTCGTGCGCGATCGGTGCGCCGCGCCAGTACTGCTCGGCGACCTGCACGAACGCCTCGGCGTGGACGTACCTGTCCGCGTGGTCGAGGTAGCCGCCGCGGCGGAAGTTCTCCCCGGTCCAGGCGTTGTCGGTGGTGACCACGTTCCACCCGGCCCGGCCGCCGGAGAGCAGATCGAGGGTCTGCAGGCGGCGGGCGAGGTCGACGGGGTCGTTGTAGGTGGTGTTCTGCGTGGCGACCAGGCCGATGTGCTCGGTGACGCCGGCGAGCGCCGCGAGCAGCGTCTGCGCGTCGGGCCGGCCGGCCACGTCGAGCTCGAAGGGCACGCCCCGGTGCTCCCGCAGCCGCAGCCCCTCGCCGAGGAAGAACGCCGCGAAGCGTCCCCGCTCCGCGGTGCGGGCCAGGGTCTCGAAGGACTCGAAGGCCACCTGGTCGCCGCTCTCGGGAAGGCGCCAGATGGTCGAGGAGTTCACGCCCTGGAAGAACACTCCGAAGGCGAGCTGCCCGGTGGGGGTGTGCGCCGGGTGCAGGGGATGCTTGGCCGGGCCCGTGGTCGGGGACGAGAGCTGTGCGGTGGTCATGCGGCCTCCTCGCGGGAGAGACGAGCGCGGTCGGCGCGCCGTGCGGGATCGGGCTGGAACGGTGCGGCGGGCAGGCCCAGCCGGGTGCGGAGCGTGCTGCCGTGGGAGGGCGCCTCGGCGATCAGCCCCCGGCCGCGCAGGGCGCCGACGAGCTGGGCGACGGTGCCGAGCGGGTCGGCCTCCAGGTCCAGACCCACCAGGCGCACGAGCCCGACAGGCCCGGCCGCGGCGATCTGCGCCGCGATCCGCTCCGGGCGGGCGCCGACGGAGACGTCCACGTCCAGCGCCCGGGCGTCGGCGAGCTCGCCGGCGACGCGCTCGCCGGCCGCCGCCCGGTCGGTGTCCGCGACCAGCACGGGCAGCAGCCCCTGCGGGGAGCGGGGCGTGATCGCCGGGCCGCGCACCGCGAAGGTCTCGGCCTCCACGTCGGCGTACTGGAGCCGGGATGCGTCCACGTAGACGCCGCGCTCGGTGTCGCGCACCACGGCGTCCGGGGCCCAGGAGTCCCACACCGCACGCACCGCGCCCAGCACGTCGGCCGCCTCACGGGCGGAGGCCTCCAGGCCCAGCACTTCGCGGCCCACGGCGGCGGGCACCGCCGGATCGGTCTCGGCCTGCAGCAGCCAGCCGGCCCGCCCGTCGCTGAGGTGGTCCAGGCTCATCAGCTGCGTGGCCAGGTGGAACGGCTCGACGTACAGCGCGTCGGTGCGCGGCAGCAGCGCGATCTGCTCGGTGAGCGGGGCGAGATGCGCCGCGAGGTGGATCGGGTGCAGGCCGCCGTCGCTCAGGGTGAGTGCGCCGGCGCCGGCGCTCTCCAGGCCGCGGGCCAGCTCGGCCAGGCCCTCCAGCAGGGACGGCGCGGTCACCAGGTCCACCGCGAGGACGGGCGGGCCCGCCTCGGGGCCGGCGCCGTCCGGGGCGCCGCCGGTCTCGGCAGGCGCGGTCGTCGCCGTGGGGGCGGTCTCGGCCGCGGGGGCGGGACGGGGGGCGGGGGCGGTCACGGGGTCTCCTTCGTGTGGACGCGGGATTCGGTGAGGGCCTCGTCGGTGATCTGCCACCGCTCGAGGACCTGCGCGTAGGTGCCGTCGGCGATCACGGCGTTCAGCGCCGCCGCGTACGGCGCGGCCAGCCCGCTGCCGCGGGCGAAGGTGGCGGCGACCAGCGTCTCGTCCGGCCAGCCGGCGTTGATCCGGCCCTGCAGCTCCACGTCGTCGCGGCGCGCGGCGATGAAGCTGAGCGAGGCGTAAGGGGAGAGGTAGCCGTCCACGCGGCCCGCCCCCAGCGCCAGCAGCGTGTCCGCATCGGTGGAGTAGTGCTTCAGCGCGGCGGGCTCCTGCCCGGCGGCCTCCAGCTCCGCGTTCCAGTCGGTGAGGATCCGCTCCTGGTTGGTGTTGGCGCCCACGGCGATGATCCGCCCGCTGAGCGACTCGGCGTCCTCCAGCCAGAAGTCCGCACCGGAGCGGACCAGGAAGGACATGTAGGCGGCGCGGTAGGAGGCGAAGTCGAACTTCTCCAGCCTCTCCGCGTTGACGCCGATGTTCGAGTGGACCACGTCGAAGTCCCCGGACTCGAGCTTCAAGGGCCAGTTCTCCCAGGTGGTGAGCTTCAGCTCCAGCTCGAGGCCCAGCGCGTCGGCGACGATCCGGGCGATGTCGATCTCGGAGCCGATGTAGGTCTCGTTGTCGTCGGCGAGGAAGGAGAGCGGGGCGCTGCTGGTGCCGTTGATGCCCACGCGCAGCACGCCGGAGTCGGCGATCTCCCGGGGCAGCTGGGAGGCGGCGGCCTCGTCGAGGCTCGAGCGGATCAGCTCCTGCGTGCCGGTGGTGTCGATCCCGCCGGCGGTCGCCCCGCCCCCGTCGGACGCCCCGGAGGCGGAGTCCCCGCTGCCGCCGGTCGCGGCGGGGGCGGGATCGGAGCAGGCGGCGAGCAGCGCGGCGGGCAGCAGCAGGCCGGAGGCCGCCAGGCGGCGGCGGGTGAGGGAGAAGGAGGTCATGTGCGGTCCTCGGGCTGGGGGTGGGTGGAGTTGTGGGCGGAGGCGCCGGCGGTGTGTCCGGCCGGCGACTCCTCGGGGCGCACGCGCTGCAGGAACGCGCGGGTGCGGGGGTGGCGGGGCGCGTCGAGCACCTCGCCGGGAGGGCCCTGTTCGACGATCTGTCCCTGGTCCATGAACACCACCGTGTCGGCGACGTCGCGGGCGAAGGAGATCTCGTGGGTGACGATCACGAGCGTGGTCCCGGCGCGGGCGAGGGAGCGGATCACCGCGAGCACCTCCTCGACCAGCTCGGGGTCCAGGGCGCTGGTGGGCTCGTCGAACAGCAGCACCTTGGGGCGCAGGGCGAGGGCGCGGGCGATCGCGACCCGCTGCTGCTGCCCGCCGGAGAGCTGCCGCGGGTACACCGCGGCCTTGTCCGCGAGCCCCACCAGCTCCAGCAGCTCCCGCGCCCGGGCCTCGGCCTGACGCCTCGGCACCCCGAGAGCCCGCCGCGGCGCCTCGGCGACGTTCGCCAGCGCCGTCATGTGGGCGAAGAGGTTGAAGCTCTGGAACACCATCCCGATCGCGGTGCGCTGGCGGAGCACCTCGTGCTCGTGCAGCTCGTGCAGCAGGTTCCCCTCGCGGCGATAGCCGATCACCTCGCCGTCCACGGTGATCAGGCCGGCATCGATCGTCTCCAGGTGGTTGATGGTGCGCAGCAGCGTGGACTTGCCGGAGCCGGAGGGCCCCAGCACGGCGGTGACCTCGCCGGGCTCGACGCGCAGGTCGATGCCGCGCAGCACCTCGAGATCGCCGAAGGACTTGCGCACGGCGCGGATCTCGACGAGGCCCCCGCGGGCGGGGGCGTCGGCCGGGGCGGGACCGGAACCCTCCGGGGCGGTCGCGGTGCCGGCGGCGGTCCCGGCGCCCGGGGCGGGGCGGGCGGCAGGGCCGGCCGGGCGGCGCGAGCGGTGCAGCAGGGCGGTGAGGGCGCTCATGCGGGGACTCCTGCGGCGGTGGGACGGCGGCGGGCGAAGCGGGCGCGCAGCGCCTGCAGCGGGGTGGGCGGCAGGGTGCGCAGCGCGCCCTTGGAGTAGTGCCGCTCGATGTAGTACTGGCCGATCGAGAGCGCCGAGGTGATCACCACGTACCAGAGCGTGGCGACCAGCAGCATCGGCAGCACCTCCTGGGTGCGCCCGTAGATCAGCTGGACGGTGAAGAACAGCTCGGCGTGGGCGAGCACGTACACGATCGAGGTGCCCTTGACCAGGCCGATGATCTCGTTGAAGGCGGGCGGGAGGATGGCCCGCATCGCCTGGGGCAGCACGATCCGCAGCGAGCGGTCGCGGGCGGGGATGCCCAGTGCGCCGGCGGCCTCGAGCTGGCCCTGGTCCACCGAGAGGATGCCGCCGCGGATGAGCTCGGCCGCGTAGGCGGCCTGGTGCAGGCCCAGGCCCAGGATCGCCGCGAGCATCGGGGTCATCAGATCGCTGGTGCGGGCGTCGACGAGGGTGACGTCCGTCAGCGGGATCCCCAGCGTGATGCGCTCGTAGAGGTAGCCGAGGTTGTACCAGAGCAGCAGCTGCACCAGCAGCGGCGTGGAGCGGAAGATCCAGGAGAAGGTCCAGCTCACGCCGGAGACGATCCCGGACTTCGACAGCCGCATGAGGGCGAGCACGAGCCCCAGCCCGAAGCCGACGGCGCCGGCGGCGACCGTGAGCTTCAGCGTCTCCAGCAGCCCGTCGACGATGGATTCGGCCAGGAACCAGCGTGCCACCACGCCCCACTCCCAGCGCGGGTTGGTGACGAAGGAGAACAGCACCGCGGCGACCACGAGGCCGACGAGGACGGCCAGCGCGACCCGGCCGGGGTGCCTGGCCGGCACCACGCGCAGGGCGGAGAGGTCCTCGGCCTCGGGCCGCTCCTGCGGGCACGACGTCCCCGGCGCGGCCGAGGGCGTGGGACGCGTGGACCCGGGAGTGAGCAGCGAGGAGGTCATGGGTGCCTTCCGTGACGGGGTGTGAATCGACCGGCGGTCATCACTTGCGAGGCCCGACGATATAAGCGAATCTAATGGACATGCAAGGTGACGACTATGGGTTGTCGTCCTGCGACACAGACGCACCTCAGAAGGGATCCCCCACGGATGACCTCCCGGATCACGGCCCCGAGCACCCGGCTCGTCCTCGTCGGCGGCGGCCCCCGCGCGATCGGCGTGCTCGAGCGGCTCGCCGCGAGCGCCGCGCAGCCCCCGCAGGCCGCCCGCCTCCAGCGCACCCCGCTGCACGTGGACGTGATCGACCCGCACATGCCCGGCGCCGGCCGCATCTGGCGGGCCGAGGAGAGCCCGCTGCTGCTGATGAACTCCCGCGCCGCGGACGTCTCCATCCACACCGACCCCACCGTCGAGATCGAGGGCCCCGTGCGCGCCGGCCCCTCGCTCGCCGAATGGGCCGAGGGGATCCGGCGCGGCACCATCGAGGCCCCCACCTCCGGCACCGCCCGCCTCGCCGAGATCGAGGCGCTGCAGCCCGAGCACTTCGCCAGCCGCCGCGTGCAGGCCCTCTACCTCGAGTGGTTCTTCGGCCAGGTGCTCGCCGCCCTGCCCACCGCCGTCACCGTCACCGTGCACCGCACCACCGCCACCGCCGTGCGCCGCGCGGGGGAGGGGTGGAGCGTCGAGCTCGAGGACCGCGACGCCCTGTCCGCGGACCTGCTGCTGCTGGCCGCCGGCCACACCGATGCCCGCCCCTCCGCCGCCCGCCACCGGCTGGCGGCCTTCGCCCGGCGGCACGGCGGCACCTACCTCGCCCCCGCCCAGGCCTCCGACGTGCCGCTCGCGCAGCTCGCGCCCGGGCAGGACGTGATCGTGCGCGGGATGGGGCTCGCCTTCGTGGACCTCATGGCGCTGCTCACCGAGGGCCGCGGCGGCGAGTTCGTCGCCGACCCGCAGCCGGGGGAGCCGGACCGTCTCGCCTACCGCCCCTCGGGCCGCGAGCCGCGCCTGTGGGCGGGATCGCGCCGCGGCGTGCCCTACCACTCCAAGGTGCGCGACGAGGGCGCCGACGCCGGCCTCGGCGAGCTCGCGCACGTCACCCCGGCGGCGCTGGCGGCCCGGGAGGACGCCGACGGCCTGCTCGACTTCCGCTCCGACGTGGTGCCGCTGATCGCCGCCGAGATCCACCGCCAGGTGCCCGGGGCGCCGCTCGCCGCGCCCGGCGAGGAGCCCCTGGCCTGGCTGGACGATCCGCTGGCCTGGCTCGAGGGGGAGGCGCATCCGCAGGTCACCCGCGACGCGGTGGTGCGCCACATCGAGCAGGACCTGCACGCGCGCACCCGGGGGGACGTCACCCCCGCCCGCGCCCTGTTCCAGCTGCTGCTGCGCCTGCACGGCGTGCTCGTGGACCAGCTGCCCGCCACCCGCCTGCGCGGAGGGGCGGGCGGGGCCTACCCCCGCTGGTGGCACTCCCTGTTCAGCTTCGTGGACTCCGGCCCGCCGCCGCACCGCCTGCACCAGATGCTCGCCCTCGAGCGCGCCGGCGTGCTGCGATTCCTGGGCCCGCGCGTGCACGTCACCGCCGAGGAGACCACCGGTCGGTTCACCGCCCGCGGCGCCGCCGGCGTGCAGGTCACCGCCGACGCGCTGGTCGATGCCTTTCTGCCCGAGCCCTCGCTGGCCGAGTCCACCAATCCGCTGCTGCGCAACCTCGTCGCCGGGGGCGAGGACGCCGTGGGCCGGGAGTCCGCCGCGACGCCCGGGGCGCTCGAGGTCGACGCCGGGCACCGGGTGATCGCCCCCGACGGCACGGCGCGGCCGTCCCTGTGGGCGGTGGGTCCCTGGACCTCCGAGCTGCCGATCGGCGCCTTCGCGCGCCCGCACACCAATGCGCCCTGCCACCGCCGCAACGACGCCCTCGCACGCGTGCTGCTGGAGGCGGCGCTGCACCGGGGGGAGGCGCGGCTCTCGCCGGCATCGGGGCACGACGGTGCTGTGACCGCTGCGACCACCGCGACCGCCGCGACTGCCGCGGCCGCCCTGACCGCGGTGACCACGGTGCGGGAGGACGCCGCGGAGCCCGAGCGGGCGACGGACCGCAGCCCGCGCAGCCCGCGGGCGCCGCGGCTGGGCGTGCTCGGGCCGGGGAAGATCGGCCGCGCCCTGGCCCGCACCGCACTGCGCCGCGGTGTCGAGGTGCAGGTCACCGGCCGGGCACCGGCCGCCGCGCTGTCCGCGACGCTGCCGGGCGCCCGGGCCGTCGACCTCGCGGAGCTCACCGCCGCCAGCGACGTCGTCGCCCTCACGGTGCCCCTGCACGTGGCGCTGTCCCTCGACCCGTCGGCCCTGGACGGCGCCGTGGTGATCGATGCGACCAATCCCTGGGGCGAGGCGGACGCCGCGGCGGTCGCCGCCGCCCGCGAGACCCTCGGCGACACGGAGGCGGAGCTCTCCACCAGCGAGCTGCTGGCCGCCCACCTCCCCGGCGCACGGCTGGTCAAGACCCTCAACCACATCGGCTACCACGATGTGGAGGAGCACGGACGCCCCGACGGCGACACCGTGCGGCGGGCGATCGCGCTCGCCGCCGACGACCCGCAGGCGGCCGCCGCCGTCGCACAGCTGCTGCACCGCATCGGCTACGAGCCCGTGCGCGTGGGCACCCTCGCCGAGGGCCGGGAGCTCGAGCCGGGGGCCGGTCTGTTCAGCGGGTGGTGCACCCGGGAGGAGCTGGGCCTGCGCCGCGCCGCGCAGGTGCGCGCGGCCTGAGCGGCGGCGACGACCTCCCCGGCGCGTGCCGGGGGTGGGGATGAACGCCCGACCTCGGGCCTGCGGGGTCTGAGGGGCGTTGCTCGACCGGCGCTCTCGCGTGCGCCATGCGCCCCCGCTGCAGTGCCATCATGTGGCCATGCCCGCCGCTGGACTGGACCGACTGCTGCCTCTGCTCGGCGGGGACACGGTGCTCGGCCTCGGCGAGCCCACCCACGGCAGTGCGAACGCCTTCGCCTGGAAGCTCGAGATCATCCAGGAGCTCGCGCGGCGTGGGCTGCTGGGCGCACTCGCGATCGAGGACTCTCTCGTGGCCGGTCGGCACCTGGACCGGGCACTCCGGCACGGAGGACCGATCGATGACTATCTGGCGGCCGCCAGCTCGCTCTGGCGCACCGCGACGATCAGCGAAGGGCTCGGCCGCCTGGCGGTTCTCGCCTCGACCATCGCGCCGGACCGTCGCCCCCGAGGCCTGGGGATCGACATCTCCGCGCCGTACCGCACCGCCGGCGGCCTGCTCGACCTCGGGCACGACCACCCACTGATCCGCGACGTCGCCGACCGCCGTCCGCTCACCGCCGAGGCGGTCAGCACCCTCGACGCCCTCTGCGCCGCTCTCGAGCACGAGAGCGACACCCGGACGGTCGACCTGGCGAGGAACCTGCATCGACATCTCGACACCTACTGGGCGGCGCCGGACCTCGAGCGCCTGCACCGTCGCGATACGCACATGGCTCACAACCTGCTCGAGACGCTGCCCGAGCGAGGGATCACCGTCGTGTGGGCGCACAACGAGCACATCGCGCGCGTTCCGGACAACTTCGGTGGCCCGAGCATGGGGCGGGTGCTCGCGGACGTGCTCGGCGCTCGATACCTCCCTGTCGGGGTGATGTGCGGTGAGGGGACGGCGCGGGCGGTCGATCCCTCGACAGGGGACACCGGCTACCGCGCCGTCCGGCTGCCGATGCTCCGTCCGGGCACCACCGATGCGACCCTGCACGCCCTCGGCGCCGATTTCGTGACCACGGCAGAGTTCACACATGCAGGGCCGCGACGATTCCTCGGCTGGCAGATCGACACTTCTGTGTTCTCCGATCCGGCGCAGGTGCGCGCGACCTTCGAGGTGCAGCGGCCCAGCAGTGACTTCGACGCTCTCGCGATGCTGCCCGAGTCCACGGCCGACGTCACCGCAGGAGGTGCTTCTCCATCCACTCGCTCGTCTCGGTGGCGGCGCGGGTGACGCCGCAGGCGTCGACGTAGTCGTACGTGGTGGTCTGCAGTTCGCCCGTCGGCCGATAGCCCAGTCGCTCGTAGAGGCGTCGGGCCGCGGGGTTGTCCAGCCCGACGTTCAGCCGCAGTCTGTCGGCGGGCCGTGCTCGGCGCTCCGCCTCCGCCATCAGCGCGGTGCCGACCCCGTGCCCCCGGCGACTCTCCAGCACGCCGACGTTGCAGACCTCGGGAACGTCGGCGTGGACCAGCTGCGCGACGCCGACCGCGGAGGGCCGGGTCGTCGAGGGGGTGCCGTGCCGGGCGTCGACGGGGCGGTCGCGTGCGAGTGCGACCAGCAGGGTGCTGCGCCCCGTCATCATGCTCGTGCGCCAGGCAGGGAGGGCCGCGGCCCAGGTGGGGGAGGCCCTGGTCAGCAGCGCTGCGGTGTCTTCGTCGAGCGGGACGATGCGGAGTTCGGTCACGAGTGGACGGTACTCCGCTGCCGGGCCGCTCGGAGTTCGACCGTTCCGAGCAACGTGACCCAGTGCCCCCGGGGCGACGTCGCTACCATGGCCCCATGGCATCGCGATGGGGGAACGACGATCACGGGCCGGGTGGGGACCCGAGCTGGCTGGGCGGCACGGACCGCGGCGGCGGTGACTCTTCCGCGCGTTCGACGTCCTCGTCCGATTTCTCCTCCGACTTCTCGACGCAGCCGTCCTCGGACTTCGCCTCCGACGGCGCGCCGTCAGCGCCGCAGGGCCGCTCCGCGAGGCCGCTGGATGCCGAGGGCATGGCGCCCGAGTTCAGCCGGGAGACGATGAGCGACTCCGACGGTCGGGGTTCCTCCTCTGCCGACGAGGACGGCATCAAGGGGCCGCTCCTGCAGATCGTGAAGCTGGCGGTTCCGGTGCTCGTGATGCTCGTCGTCATCGGGATGATCTTCCGGGACGGATTCGGCGGGGGCTTCCCCTGGTTCTTCCTGTTCTTCATCATCCCGATGATCCTGCGGCCGCTGCGCATCCTGCTGAGGAACCTCGGGCGCTGAACCGCGGCGCGCGCGGGGCCCGTCGGCCGCCGGATCGTCAGGCGAGCCGGTAGGCGGTCCCGTCGGCAGTGCGGGCCAGCACCCCGGCATCGACGGCATCCCGCCGCACCAGCGCGACGTCCGCGGCGAACATCGCGATCGCCGCGTTCAGCTCCGCCTCGGTGAGCACACGCTCCCGGCCCACCCTCTCGAAGACGATCCGCGCGATCCGTCCGCTGACCTCGCGTGACTCCTCGGTCTTCACCGGGATCCCGTCCAGCCGGCCCACCTCGAGGATCGCCTCCGAGGAGCGCATCAGCGTGAGCGCGTCGGTGACCTCCTGCAGCGCCGGGAGGTCCACCTCACCGTCCGCCCCCAGCCAGTCCAGGCGCGACAGCGGCCCCGCCACGTCCGGCGACTGCGCACCGCCCGTCCCGAGGAGACGCGCCCCGAGCCCCTCGCGGAGCTTCGGGACCGAGAGCATCGCGAACAGCATCCGAGCACGGCCCAGGGGCGTGCTCAGATCGCGGGGCGTGGACATGGAGGACCTGCTTCCGTCGTCGAGGGGGAGTGCCCAGGATGGCACGCGGCGCGTCGGACCACAGGGCGCCACGGACTGCAGGGCGCGACGGACCGCACGGCGTGGCCACAGGTCCCGGCCCGACGTTCCGCATATGCCGCTGACCGTGGCAGGGCCGTCGACGATCTGGTCAACCCCTCTGGAACGGAACATCGACGACGTCGACGATGACGGCAGGT
Organism: Brachybacterium saurashtrense; assembly: GCF_003355475.1. Lineage (NCBI taxonomy): Bacteria > Bacillati > Actinomycetota > Actinomycetes > Micrococcales > Dermabacteraceae > Brachybacterium > Brachybacterium saurashtrense. Next base: position 3,393,799 of record NZ_CP031356.1, read on the forward strand.
TGATCGACGAGAAGTACCACCATTCTGGTACTTCTCGTCGATCAACAGGGGCGGGCGGTGCCCCTCAGCGCTTCCGCGCCCGCATCAGGTGCCGCGTGGAGTGGGCGACGAACGCGCCGTCGCGGCGGATGATCCGGTCTACCTCGAGCAGCTGCGCCCGGTGGGTCTCGACCGAGAAGCCCGGCACCCACCACGGGCACTTGCGCAGGATCCAGGTGACGGCGCCGATGTCGAAGAACTCCATCCGCAGCCTCGCCTCCCGCAGCTCGAGGATCTCCAGCCCTGCCGCCTCCGCCGCCGCGGCCTCGTCGGCCGGGTGGCGGCCGCGGCGCTGCGCGGCCGTGGTCGGCCCGTGCACCGCCTCGATCAGCGCGAACGCGGAGGAGGGGCCCACGTGCTGGGCGAGGTACTGCCCGCCCGGGGCGAGCACCCGCGCGATCTGGGGGAAGTCCGGGGCGACCGGGTGGCGGGAGGTGACCAGGTCCGCCGCAGCGTCCGCGAGCGGGAGCGGGGCACCCGGCGCGGTGTCGTGCACGGTGACCCCGCGGGGGCCGAGCAGTTCCCGGGCGCGCCGCACGTTCGGCGGCCACCCCTCGGTGACGTGCTGGTCCCGCGCCAGGCGCGGGCACCCGCCCAGCACCTCCCCGCCGCCGGTGTCCAGGTCGAGCGCGACCTCGGCGCCGGCCACCGCCTCGGCGAGCAGGCCGGCGTAGCCCCATCCCGGACGCTCCTCGGTGGCGCGGCCCTCGAGCCAGTCGAAGCCCCAGCCGTCCACGTCGGCGACCGCGGCCTCGGCGATCAGCGCCTCGGCCGGGCGGTCCCGGTCCGCCCGCTGCAGGCGCACGCGCAGCGCCTCCCGCTCCTGGTGCGGCCACGGCCCCGACTCCGCGAGGGGGATCTCCGTGAGGTGCCGGCGCTGCTCCGGCGGGAGCGTGGTGACGAAGCGTGCCGGGGCCTCGTGCGCCATCTCGTACAGGGCTGGGCCGTCGGCGTAGAACGGATCGGTCAGGACGAGCTCCCCGTCGCCCCGGCGCCGCACGTTCGAGGGGTTGGTGTCCAGCGGCCCGCACCAGGGCAGCTCCGCGCGGGCCGCGGCGTGGATCCGGTGGACGGCGGCGGAGAGCGCGTCGAGCTCTCCCACCCCGCGGGCCACCTGCTCCAGGAACCTCGCCGCCTCCGCCCCGCCGACGGGATGCAGGAACTCCATGATCTGCAGATCCGCACCGCCGGCGAGCCGACGATGCAGGTCCAGGCGGGGTACGGCCCCGCTCGCGGCCGCCTCCTCGTAGAGCCGCGCGGTGTACGGGCCCACGGGGTCGAAGGGACTGATCCGCGCCGCGAGCGCGCCGTCCGGGGAGGCGAGGGCGACGGCCCAGTCCCCGGCGCCGGCATCGGACCAGCCCGCGGCGCGCAGCAGCTGCTCGACCTCGGTGTACGTGGCGGTGGGGGCGAGCCGTGCGACGGCGGCCGGCAGGGCGGCGGTGCTCATGGCGAGACGGTACCTGCCCGACCCGCCCCTCACCGCGCCCGTGCCGGCGCCTGTCACGTCCGGCTGCCGTGCCGCGTCGAGGAGGCAGGAGCCGCAGGCATGACGGCCGGCGGCGCGCAGGGAAGGATGGGCCCATGGAGTCCCCGCATTCGCAGTCCCCGTCGGCGCCGCCCGCGTCGCGGGACGCGCTCGCCGGCCGCCTCGAGGAAGAGCGGCCCCGCCTGCTCGCCCTCGCCACCAGGATCCTGGGCGACCCCGACGAGGCGCAGGACATCGTCCAGCAGGCCTGGCTGCGGCTGGACTCCACCGCCCAGGAGGTGGAGAACCTCCCCGCCTGGCTCACCACCGTCACCACCCGGCTGTGCCTTGACCGGCTGCGCCGGCGCGTGCCCGAGCCCGAGCCCGAGGAGGAGAGCGTCGCGGACGCGGCCGAGCCGGACCCGGCAGAGCAGCTCGCCCTCGCCGAGACGGTGGGCGTGGCCCTGCAGGCGGTGCTGGACCGCCTCACCCCGAACGAACGGGTCGCCTTCGTGATGCACGACAGCTTCGGGTTCGAGTTCGCCACCATCGCCGCGGCGCTGGGCACCAGCGTGCAGAACGCGCGCAAGCTCGCCTCCCGCGCCCGGGCGAAGGTCTCCCAGCCCCGCCCCGAGGATCCGCTGGCGGACTGGGAGGTGGTGGACGCCTTCATGGCCGCGTCGCGCGGCGGCGACCTCACCCGCCTGCTGGCCCTGCTCACGCCGGACGCCGTGGTGCGGGCGGACGCCGCCGCGATCGCGGCCGGCACCCCCGAGGCGCTCGACGGCCGCACCGACATCGCCGCGTTCTTCGACGGCGCGGCCCATGCGGCGCTCGCCGTGAGCGTGGACGGACGCCCGGGCGCGGCCTGGTTCCATCGCGGGCAGGCGCGGGTGCTGTTCGACGTCACCGTGGCGGGCGGACGGGTGGCGAGCATCGTGTTCCGCGCCGATCCCGCCGTCCTCGACCGGGTGGTGCGGCGCGACGGGCCCTCCCCGCGCTGAGACCGGCCGGTGCGGCGCCCGGACCGCGCCGCATCGGACCCGCGCCGCTGTCACACTCCCGCGCCGCCGGGCGTCGAGAGGGTGACCGCAGCAGTTCCCGCGACACCGATGGCACCGACCAGAAGGACGATCCGATGAAGACCATGACCTGCCGCCAGCTGGGCGGCCCCTGCGAGCTCGGCCACCGCGGCGCCACCGCCGACGAGGTGATCCAGGCCCAGGACGGGCACCTCAAGGAGGCCGTCAAGGCCGGGGACGAGACCCACCGCGAGGCCCGCCAGGAGATGAAGTTCCGGTGGCTGCACCCCAAGCAGTCGCTGGGCTGGTACCACGACACGAAGGCCGCCTTCGCCGCCCTGCCGGAGGACTGACGGAGCGCCCCGAGAGCGGTGCTCAGGCGGCGGAGACGTTCACCTGCCACATCACCCCGAAGCGATCGGTGACCTGGCCGTAGTGATCGCCCCAGGGCGCCTGCTCGAAGGGCATCCCGCGGGTGCCGCCGTCGGCCTCGATCCGCTCGATCAGCGTCCGCGCCGCCTCGACGGACTCCGGCATCACCAGCAGCGAGTACGCCGAATCGGACAGCGGCCGCGGCGCCCCGCCGAGGTCGTCGCCGCCGGCGAGGGTGACCAGGCCGCCATGCAGCTGGGCGTGGGCCACCACTCCAGGCGGCGGCGTGAAGGGCAGGCCCTCCATCCCGTCGTAGGTCATGAGGTCGAGCGTGCCGCCGAACACGTCCCGGTAGTACTCGAGCGCCTCGCGGGCGTTGCCGGGGAATGCGATGTAGGGGGTGGAGCTGAACATGCCGTCTCCTCGAGGGGTGGGGCCCCGGGGCGAGGCCGCTGTGACCACCATCCTGGCACCGGGGTGCGACCCGCGGAACCCCTGCCGTGCCCGCTGGTCCGGCCCCGCTCCCGCGGGCGCCGCACTGGCCTGGACGGCGCCCTGACCGGCACCCTCTAGAGTTGAGCACGCCATGAGCACTCACACCGACACCCCCGCCCAGCGGTCCGTCCCCTTCCACCGTCTCGCGACGGTGCGACCCGCCTGGGCGAGGTGGCACACGCCGCTGCTGACCCTCGGCGCGGCGTTCCTCGCCTACCTCGTGCTGATCTCCGTGGTGCTGGTGCTGGCGATCCTGGTGCTGGCTCTCGTGCCCGGTGAGAACGTCACCCTCGGTGTGGCCAGCGGCGACCCGACCAGCCCTCTCGACGTCACGCTGGCGCTCGCGATGGGGGCGGCATGGGTGCCCGCCGGGATGATCGGGGTGCGTTTCGGCGGGTGGCGTCCGCTGGGCACGATCTGGTCCGTCGCGGCGCGCGTGCGGAGAGAGCTGCTGGGCCCCTACGGGGCCTGGGGCGCCGCGATGGGCGCAGCGGTGGTCGCGGTCGCCGCGGTCGCCGGGGCGCTCGCGGGGACAGGCGGCGGCTCCGCCGCTGCGGGGGCCTCGGTGCCGCAGCTGCTGCTGGTCACGGTGGTGGTGCTGGTCCTCGCCCCGCTGCAGGCGATCGGTCTGGAGATGACCCTGCGCGGCGCGGTGATGCAGGCCGTCGGCACCTGGCTGCGCTCCCCCGTGCCGGCGTTCCTCGCCGCCACCGCGGTGGTGCTGATCGGTCGTGAGCTCACCGCCGCCGTGGTGGTGCCGGCCCTCGCTCTCGCCCTCACCGCCGCGGTGCTGGCCTGGAAGACCGGTGGCCTGGAGCTGCCGATCGTGCTGAGCGCGACCGTCATGATCGCCTCCCACCTGGTCTCCGCCGTCGGCGCCGGGACCGGGGCCGGCGCGGGGGCCGCCGCGCTGAACGCCGCGGCCGCCGCCCCCGGCACCTCCTCGGCCGCGCTCACCGAGACCGCCGCACAGGCCGGGGGCGCCGCGCTCGCCGGTGGGGTCGGCGCGGCGGTGGCGCTGCTGGTGCTGGCCGGAGCGAGCCTTCTGTGGATCAGCTCCCGGGAGGGCATCGGGCTGCTGCAGCCCGTCTCTCGCGGCACGGACCAGCCGGCCCCGGAGCCCGTCCCGTTCTGACGGCCTCCGAGGCGGGGCCTCCTCAGCTGCGGATCGCGTCGATCACCCGGATGCGGGTGGCGATCAGCGCGGGCAGGGCGCCCGCGAGCACGCCCACTGCGGTCGCCGCGGCGAGGCCCGTGATCACCGCGCCCACCGGGAACGGTGGCAGGTCCACCAGGCCGGCCCGGGTGAAGACGTCGGTCACGAACGGTGCCTTCACCAGCGCCACCGCCGCCGCCACGCCGACCGCTCCGGCGATCACCGTGGCGACCACGGACTCCATCAGCACTCCGACGAAGATCCGCCCGCCGGTGGCGCCGTAGGAGCGGCGGATCCCGATCTCCCGCACCCGGTAGCGCACCGTCACCAGGGAGATGTTCACCAGGCCCATCGCGCCCAGCAGCAGGATCACCACGGCCACCCCCGCGATCGCGTAGCCGAACATCGAGAACACCTGCATCTGCTCCATGCCGAACGAGGTCGGGTGCACCTCGAAGGATCCGGCCGCCGTGTCCGAGAGCCGCTGGGCGAGGTGCTGGCGCACCTCCTCGCCCTGCTCGGGCGGGACCCAGGCGAGGTACTGCGATGTCGTCGACACGCTCGGATCGACCCCCGGCACCGCGGCGATCCCGCCCACGGCGAGGTACGCCTGCGGGGCCCAGTCCGTGGAGGGATCCGCGACCATCACGCCCACCACGGTCGCGATCTCCTTCTCGCGGGTGCCGCTCTGGCCGTACAGCGTGATGGTCTCGGTGCCGAGGTCGGGGCGGCCCAGCTGCTCGTACAGCGGCTGGTTCACCACGAGCGCGGGTGCCAGGCGTCGGTGATCGGAGTCCGCGAGCCAGCGCCCCTCGGCGATCTGGACGCGGTACATCGCCCCGTAGGCGGGATCCACCCCGGTCAGCTCGGTGCTCACCACGCCCTGCGGGGTCTGGATGCGGGTGCTCACGTAGGCCTGGCGGCTGCGCTGGGTGATGCCGAGTCGGTCCAGCTGCTCGAGCACGATCGCGTCCTGCTCCGCAGGGGTGACCTCCTTCGCCGAGCCCGAGGACTGCTCGACGATGTTGCCCTCCGCATCGATGCTGTAGTCCATGCCGCCGAGCGGCTGGATGGACAGCAGGGTGTCCCGCCCGCTGCTCTTCTCCATGGACTGCTGCAGCGCGCCGCCGAGCATCCCGCCCGCACCCATCACGACGGTCAGCGCGAACACGGAGAACGCGACCCCGATCAGGGACAGCAGGATGCGGCCCTTGTGCACCCGCAGCTCGCCGTAGGCCTCGACGATCGAGGCGAGGAATCCGGTCATGCCTGGGTCTCCTGGAGGGGTGCGGTCCGTGCGGCGTCGGCCGGCGGGGAGGTGCGGGCCGACGGGGCGGTGCCGGCCGGTGGAGCGGCGACGGCCTCGCGGCCGGCGCGAAGGCCGACGGTCGCCGAGAGCGCCTCGCGCGCGTGATCGCTGCGGACGTCGTGGAGGGTTCCCTCGTCGAGCAGGAAGGAGCGCCGGGAGAGCGCGGCGACCTGGAGGTCGTGGGTGATGGTCACCAGTGCCGCCTCCGACTCGCGGGCGATCTCGTCCAGCAGCGCCATCACGGCCTCGCCGGTGGTGACGTCGAGGGCGCCGGTGGGCTCGTCCGCCAGGATCAGTCGCGGCCTGCGCACCAGGGCGCGGGCCACCGCCACGCGCTGCTGCTCGCCGCCCGAGAGACGGGAGGGCAGCTGCTGGGCCCGATCTGCCAGGCCCACCCGTTCGAGCATCTCCAGGGCGAGCTTCTCGCGCCGCCAGAACTGCCCGGCGCTGCCGTACATCAGCGGCATCATCACGTTCTCGAGCGCAGTGCGCCCGTCGAGCAGGTTGAACTGCTGGAACACGAAGCCGATCGAGGCGCCGCGCAGGCGGGCACGCCGTCGGTCGCCCAGGCGGGAGACGTCCAGCCCGTCGAACAGCAGCTCGCCGCCGGTCTGGTGGTCGATCAGGCCCAGCAGGTTCAGCAGCGTGGTCTTGCCGGAGCCGGAGCGCCCGACGATCGCGACATGGTCGCCGGACTCGACGCTCAGGTCGATGCCGCGCAGGATGTGCAGCTCCTCCCGGCTGGGCAGGCGCACGGAGCGGCGCAGGTCGCGCAGCTCGAGCAGGGGCGCGTTCACCAGGTGTCCACGCCGTGCAGGTCGTGCTCGCCGTCGACGCCGGGAGCGAACTGGAGGATCTCCTGGCCCTCTTCGAGCCCTCCGGTGATCTCCACGGTGCCCTCGCCGCGCATGCCGAGGGTGACCGAGAGCGGCATCGGCTCTCCGGTCTCCTCGTCGATCGCGTAGACGGTGCCGGAAGCGCCCTCGCCCTCCACGGCGGTGGTGGGCACGGTGAGCACGCCGGTGCGGGAGCCGAGATCCACGGTCACCTCGACGCCGAGCCCCGGGACCACGCGCTCCTCGGCGGGCACGGGGCAGGTCAGCTGCGCGGCGGAGACCGCACCCCCGGAGGAGAGCGGCTCACCGGTGAAGGGGTCGATCTCGCCCTGCGGGGCCTTGGGCCGCTCCACCTCGGCGTCCTCGGTGATGGCGGGGGCGCCGCAGGTGACGGGGTCCTGGGAGGCGGGCAGCGCGGCGGTGGCCGTCAGGTCGACGTCCAGCAGGGACAGCTGCTGCTCGGGGGTGAGGTCCGCGACGATCGAGTTGGTGCCGGGGGAGATCGTGGCGACGGCATCGCCCGTGGCGAGACCGTCCCACTCGGCGACCTCCATCCCGCTGAGGGTCCCGGTCGCGGTGGCCACGAGGTTCAGGTACCGGTACTCGGCGGCGGGTGCCTGCGGCGCCGCGGCCGCCGCGGTCTCGTCCCCCTCGATCGGCTCCTCCGGCATCTCGAGGACCTCGGGCTCGACCACCTGGCGCACCTGCAGGATGCGCTGTCCCTTCTCGACGTGATCGCCGTTGTGCAGCCAGATCCGGTTGATCTCTCCGTCGGCCGTGGCCTTCAGGGGGGTGCCGGCATCGGGCTGGACCATCGCCGCCAGCACCAGCTCGGAGGAGAGATCGCCGGTCTCGACGGGGACCACGGCGTACTGGTCGAACTCGGCGGTGGGGGACTGCGGATCCTCCTGCGCCGCATCCGCGCCGGAGGGGAAGAAGGCCATCTTCACCAGTGCCAGGGCGATGAGGCCGAGGATCAGCATCCAGATCACGGGGAAGACGTAGCGGCGCAGGGCGTCCATGGGCGCCTTTCGATCGGGTCGACGACGGTGCCGACGGGGACGGGGGAAGCAGGGCCGTGCCCGCCTCGGAGGAGGGCGCGCGCGGGGAGGGCGACGGCGGTCGCGAGCTGTCCAGTGTGTCCCGACGGAGCGCCGTGACCACCGACTTCGGTGGAGATCCTGCGCAGAGGGATGGTCCCGTGGTCTGATGCGGGCGTACCGTCGGACCATGACCGACGATGCCGCCAGTCCCGCCGTGCCCGACCCGCTCCTGCTGCTCCCGCTGCGCCAGAGGATCCTCGAGCGCGACCTCGGCGTGCGGGCGCTCCACCTGCACCGCGCCGGCCACGAGGAGCTCAGCCACCGCTTCGGCGAGGACACGGTCGAGAACGTCTACTCCGTCTCCAAGACGGTCACCGCGCTCGCCGTGGGCATCGCCGCCCAGGAGGGGCTGCTCGACCCCGAGGACCTGCTCGTCGACCACCTCCCGGCACCCGGCGGCGGCTACGGCCGCGGCGTGGACCAGGTGCGGCTGCGGCACCTGCTCACCATGACCTCCACCTCCCCGGTGCTGGGCTTCGCCGACGGCGAGCGCGAGCACGAGGACCTCACCGCGCTGCTGCTGCGCACCGACCTCGCCGCCGCGCCGGGGGAGAGGTGGGAGTACTCCAACGGCTCGATCTTCCTGCTCTCCCGCGTGATCGGCGAGCGCACCGGCACGACGATGCGGGACTGGCTGATGCCGCGTCTGTTCGAGCCGCTGGGGATCCTCAACCCGCAGTGGCACACCACGCGCGACGGGCACACCTGGGGCGCGACCGGGCTGCACCTGAAGAGCGGCCAGCTCGCACGGATCGGTCGCCTGCTGCTGCAGCGGGGCGCGCACGACGGGACCCAGCTCGTGCCCGCCGCCTGGGTCGACGCCCTGCACGCCCCGGACAGCTGGGTCGCCACCGGCGAGCCGGAGCCGGAGGGCGCCCGCTACGGCCTCGGGGTGTGGGACTGCACCCCCGAGGGCATCTGGCGGGCCGACGGCGCGCTCGGCCAGCTGCTCGTCGTCATGCCCGCGCAGCAGGCCGTCCTCACCGTCACCTCCCGACTCGAGGGCCGCGGTGCGGCGGAGATCCTCCGCGCCGTGTGGGAGGAGCTGCTGCCGCTGCTGTGACGGCGGCGCGGGGCGGGCGAGGGCCGTCTGCGCGCGCCGGTCCGACGGGGCGGGCGGGCCTGCCGGCCGGGTAGCGTGGGCGCATGGACTGGACCGCGCTGCTCAACCTCGCCCTCGTGGTGCTCTTCGTGCTGATCGGCGGCGTCTTCGCCGGCACCGAGATGGCGATCGTGAACCTGCGCGAGTCGCAGATCCGCCAGCTCGAGGAGAACGGGGCGCGCGGCGAGCGCACCGCGAAGCTGGTGCGGGACCCGAACCTGTTCCTCTCCGCGGTGCAGATCGGGGTCACCGTCGCCGGGTTCTTCTCCTCCGCCTACGGCGCCTCCACGATCGCCCCCTCCTTGGTGCCCGTGCTCGAGGGCGCGGGAGTGCCCTCCGCGACCGCGGGCACCGTGGCGCTGATCGGGATGACGCTGGTGATCGCCTACCTGTCGCTGGTGTTCGGCGAGCTGGTGCCCAAGCGCCTGGCGATGCAGAACGCGTTGGGCATGACCAAGATCGTCGGCCCGCCGCTGAGCGTGTTCGGGCGGATGATGCGCCCGGTGATCTGGCTGCTGTCGGTCTCCACCAACATCGTGGTGCGCCTGCTGGGCGGGGACCCGCACGCGGACCGCGAGGCGGTCTCCGCCGAGGAGATCAAGTCGATGGTGCGCAACTCCGACGCCCTGGACCAGGCCGAGTCGCGGGTGCTGGCCGACGTGTTCGACGCCTCCGAGCGCACCGTGGTGGAGGTGATGCAGCCCCGCCACCAGGTGCACTTCCTCGACGGCCGCGGCACCGTCGACGAGATCCGCGAGGAGATCCGCGACTCCGGGTTCTCCCGCTACCCGGTCACCGGCGAGGACGTCGACGACGTGCTCGGCTTCGTGCACGTGCGCGACATGCTGCTGGTGGACGATCCGGCCACCACCCGGATGTCGGAGCTGGTGCGCCCCATCGAGCACATCCCCGGCACCGTCGAGGTGCTGGGGGCGCTGAACCGGATGCGCGCCCACGCCCAGCAGATCGCCGTGGTGGTGGACGAGTACGGCGGCACCGACGGCATCATCACCCTCGAGGACCTCCTCGAGGAGCTGGTGGGCGAGATCTACGACGAGTTCGACCAGGAGTCCTGGCCCGCCCCTGGCGGGCTGGACCGGATCGTCGCGGCCGACGGCACCTTCGAGGGTGGGCTGATCCTGCAGGAGTTCGAGGCCGCCACCGAGATCCCGCTGCCGGACACCGGCGGCTACGAGACGGTGGGCGGCTTCCTCATGGCGCAGCTGGGCCGGATCCCTGAGGCGGGGGACGTCGTGCCCGTGGAGGGCGGGACGCTGCAGGTGGTGGAGGTGGACGAACGGCGCGTGCAGACGGTGCGGCTGATCCGCGATCTGCCCGGCGACCCGGCGGGCGCCGCGCCCGCCGCGGGGCAGGCGCCCGCCCCCGCCGCGGCAGCTCGCGAGGCGGACGACTGACCTCCCGCCCCGAGTGGCTGTGGGCGGGATCAGTTCTCCGGCCAGGTCTCCGCGCTGGGGCCGGTGAGGCTGCCGGTGCCGAGGTTCGGGTCGATGGTGAGCGGGGAGAGTGTCCCGCCCTCCGGGAAGTCGCCTCCCGGGATGATCGTGAACGTCCCGGACAGTTGGATCGAGTCGTCCTCGGGCCTGACGCTCGGATCCAGCGGCCAGGAGAACTGGCCGATCGTGGGCTCGAAGGTGTCGTACGGGGTCTCCGCCCGGAGAGTGAAGCCCTGCGCGCTCGAGGAGGCGATCTTCCACGGCGTGTTGTTCTGCGCCACGGATGACCGCGTGTAGGGGAAGGGGAAGTTCAGGAAGTCGACGTCCGGGTTGTCGCCCGTGTAGGTGCAGGTGATCTCGACGATCGAGCCTGCTGCGACGATCGGCTGCCCCTGCCCGGGACGCGGGGAGACGCGCACGCCGTTCGAACGGACCTCGCCCGATGCCCCGTCCCCGATGACCTCGGCGGCGGTGATGTAGAAATCGAAGGTCTCGCGCAGGGGGTCGGAGAGGGCGAGCGCGGGGGCGGCGACGGCGACCGCGACGACGGGCGCGGACCAGCTGGCGGCGCGCAGGACGGTGCGCCGGGAGGGACGGCGGGACATGTCCATGAGGAACTCCAGGGGTCTTCGGCGCGGCGGTCACGCGGTGGAAGGCCGTGCGGACGGAGTTCGGACCAATGGCGCGGTGGGCGGAACCGCCACCGTATACCGAGTGGTCAGCGCGAATCGGTGCAACGGGTGATTCCGTGGTCGAGGCCACGGTGCGGCGGGAGCTGTGGCCTCGGGCGGTGTCACGGTCGGAGCGACAGCGCGCTCCGTTCCCTTCCCGCCACGCGGGTCGGGGCATAGCGTGAGAGGACGGCGGCGCTCCCTCTGCGCCGCGCCAGTTCGACGCCCCCGTCGCCAGGAGGACCACCATGGCCCGCAGCACCTTCGCCCAGCTCCTCGTCACCCAGCTCCGCGACCTGGGGGTGGAGCGCATCTACGGGGTGGTGGGTGACTCCCTGAACCCGGTGGTGGACGCGGTGCGCACCACCGAGGGCATCGAGTGGGTGGACGTGCGCAACGAGGAGGCCGGTGCCTTCGCCGCCGGCGCCGAGGCCCGGCTCACCGGGAGGCTCGCGGTGTGCGCCGGCTCCTGCGGGCCCGGCAACACGCACCTGATCCAGGGCCTGTACGACGCCCACCGGGACGGCGCCCCCGTGCTCGCGATCGCCTCCCACATCCCTTCGGGGAACATCGGCACCGGCTTCTTCCAGGAGACCCATCCGGAGCGGCTGTTCCAGGAGTGTTCCCACTTCTGCGAGGTCGTCAACTCCGGCTCCCACGGCGCGACGATGCTCCACATCGCGATCCAGACCGCGCTCGCGCAGCGGGGCGTCTCCGTGATGGTGCTGCCCGGCGACGTGGCGGACGAGGAGGTGGACGGGCCCCTCACCCGTGATCTCGCCACCGAGTTCGGCGCGGTCCAGCCCGCCGCGGGGCCGGTGGGCCGCCTCGCCGAGCTGATCGACGAGGCCGACACGGTGATGCTGTTCGCCGGCGCCGGGGCGCGCGACGCCCGCGAGGAGGTGCTCGCACTGGCCGAGCGGGTGAAGGCCCCGATCGGCCACGCCTTCGGCGGCAAGGAGGTGATGCAGTACGAGAACCCCTTCGACGTGGGGATGAGCGGGCTGCTCGGCTACGGCGCCTGCTACGACGCGATGCACGAGGCGGAGCTGGTGATCCTGCTGGGCACCGACTTCCCCTACACCGAGTTCCTCCCCGGCGGGGAGGGCGGGCGCGGCCCGCGGATCGTGCAGATCGACGCCGATGCCTCCCGGCTGGGGCGCCGCGTGGGCCTCGACCTCGCCGTGCACGGCGACGTGGCGCTCACCCTCCAGGCCGTGCTGCCGCTGCTCACGGGGACGAAGAGCCACCGGTTCCTGCACCGCCAGCTCAAGGCGCATCACAAGGCGCTCACCGGGGTGGTCGCCGCGTACACGAAGAAGGTGGAGCGGATGACGCCCATCCACCCCGAGTTCGTCGCCGCCACCCTCGACGACCTCGCCGACGAGGACGCCGTGTTCACGGTGGACACCGGCATGTGCAACGTGTGGGGCGCCCGCTACATCACCCCCAACGGGGCGCGCCGCCTGTTCGGCTCCTGGCACCACGGCACGATGGCCAACGCCCTCCCGCAGGCGATCGGCGCCTCGATGGCCTTCCCGGACCGGCAGGTGATCTCGATGAGCGGCGACGGGGGGCTGGGCATGCTGATGGGGGAGCTGCTCACCGTGAAGCGCCACGACCTGAACACCAAGATCCTCGTGTTCAACAACTCCAGCCTCGGCATGGTCAAGCTCGAGATGCTGGTGGAGGGCCTGCCCGATCACGGCACCGACCACGAGCAGGTGGACTACGCGACGATCGCGCGCGCGGTGGGCCTCGGTGCGGTGCGGATCACCGACCCGAAGAAGCTCCCCACGCAGCTCGCCGAGGCGCTCGCGACCCCGGGGCCGATGCTGATCGACGTGGTCACCGATCCGGACGCGCTCTCGATGCCGCCGAAGATCTCCGCCCAGCAGATCCGCGGCTTCGCCACCGCCTCGACGAAGATCGTGCTGGGCGGCGGCGTGGGCAGGATGCTCGACATGGCCGCGGCCAACCTGCGCAACATGCCGCGCTGAACCCCGCCGGGCGCGGTCCGTCCCGTCGGGGCGAGACACCTGCTCAGGAGCGGCCCCGACTGACATACTGGCCGCATGCGGGGAATCATCCTGGCCGGTGGCACCGGGTCGCGGCTCCATCCACTGACGATCGGCGTCTCCAAGCAGCTGATGCCCGTCTACGACAAGCCGATGATCTACTACCCCCTGAGCACGCTCATGCTCGCGGGCATCCGCGACATCCTGATCATCACCACGCCGCAGGACCGTGCCGCCTTCGAGCGGGTGCTCGGCGACGGCGACCGCTTCGGCGTGAACCTGCAGTACACGGTCCAGCCCTCGCCGGACGGCCTCGCGCAGGCCTTCACGCTCGGCGAGGAGTTCCTGGGCGGCGGCCGGGCCGCGCTGGTGCTGGGGGACAACCTCTTCCACGGGCAGGGCATGGGCACCCAGCTGCGCCGCTACTCCGAGGTGGAGGGCGCGGCCGTGTTCGGCTACTGGGTGAAGGATCCCACCGCCTACGGCGTGGTGGAGGTGGGTGCCGATGGCCGCGCCGTCTCCCTCGAGGAGAAGCCCGCCGCGCCCCGCTCGAACCTCGCCGTGCCGGGCCTGTACTTCTACGACGAGACCGTGGTGGAGCGGGCGAAGGCGCTCACGCCCTCGGCGCGCGGCGAGCTCGAGATCACGGACCTGAACCGCGGGTATCTCGAGGACGGCGCCCTGCACGTGGAGGTGCTCACCCGTGGCACCGCCTGGCTGGACACCGGCACCTTCGACGATCTCGCCGCCGCCGGGGACTTCATCCGCACCGTGCAGCTGCGGCAGGGCCTCTCGATCGGCGCGCCCGAGGAGGTGGCCTGGCGCATGGGCTACCTCAGCGACGAGCAGCTGCGCGAACGCGCCGAGCCGCTGGTGAGATCCGGCTACGGCCGCTACCTGTTGGACGTGCTGGAGCGCGAGAGCGCCGACCGGCCCGTCCGCCCCTGACCCCGTTCCCCGAGCCCGGAGGTTCGTCGATGTCCCGTCACCTGCTCGTCACCGGCGGCGCCGGCTTCATCGGCAGCAACTTCGTCCACCACGTCCTGGCGCGCACCGATCACACCGTCACCGTGCTGGACAAGCTCACCTACGCGGGCCACCGCGCCTCCCTCGACGGGCTGCCCGTGGAGCGGGTGCGCCTGGTGGTGGGGGACGTCGCCGACGCCGCCGTGGTGGATCCGCTGGTGGCGGAGGCGGATGCGGTGGTGCACTTCGCCGCCGAGTCCCACAACGACAACTCCCTGGGCGATCCCACCCCGTTCCTGCACACCAACCTGGTGGGCACCTTCACGCTGCTGGAGGCGGTGCGCCGCCACGGCACCCGGCTGCACCACGTCTCCACCGACGAGGTGTACGGGGACCTGGCGCTGGACGATCCCCAGCGCTTCACCGAGGCCACCCCGTACAACCCCTCCAGCCCGTACTCCGCCACGAAGGCGGGCAGCGACCTGCTGGTGCGGGCGTGGGTGCGCTCCTTCGGGATCTCGGCGACCCTCTCGAACTGCTCGAACAACTACGGGCCCCGCCAGCACGTGGAGAAGTTCATCCCCCGGCAGATCACGAACCTGCTAGACGGGGTGCGTCCCCGGCTGTACGGGGCGGGTCTGAACGTGCGCGACTGGATCCATGCCGAGGACCACTCCAGCGCTGTGCTGCGGATCCTCGAGGCGGGGCAGAGCGGCCGCACCTACCTGATCGGCGCGGATGGCGAACGCAGCAACAAGGAGGTGGTGGAGATGATCCTGCGCCTGATGGGCCGCGACCCCGGCGACTACGACCACGTCATCGACCGGGCCGGTCACGACCTGCGCTATGCGATCGACGCGACTCCGCTGCGCCAGGAGCTGGGCTGGTCGCCGCAGTTCCGGGACTTCGAGGCCGGGCTCGCCGCGACGATCGACTGGTACCGGGACCACGAGGCCTGGTGGCGGCCGCAGAAGGCGGCCACCGAGGCGAAGTACGCGGAGGCCGGCCAGTGAGCCCGGCCGCGCAGGCGCGGGAGCTCGCCGTCCGCGAGACCCCGATCCCCGGGCTGCTGGTGCTGGACCTCCCGGTGCACGGCGACGCACGCGGCTGGTTCAAGGAGAACTGGCAGCGGGAGAAGATGGTGGCCGCCGGGCTGCCGGACTTCGGCCCCGTGCAGAACAACATCTCCTTCAACCAGGCAGAGGGCGTGACCCGCGGGATCCACGCCGAGCCGTGGGACAAGTACGTCTCGGTCGCCACCGGCGCCGTGTTCGGGGCGTGGGTGGATCTGCGTGAGGGGCCCACCTTCGGCACCGCGTACTGGCACGAGATCAGCCCCGGGACGGCCGTGTTCGTGCCCCGCGGGGTGGGCAACGCCTTCCAGACGGTGCAGGCGCCCGCCGCGTACACGTACCTGGTGGGCGAGCACTGGTCCGAGGCGGCGCAGTCGCAGTACACCTTCCTGCACCTGGCCGACGAGACCGCCGCGATCCCTTGGCCGATCCCGCTGGAGCGCGCGGAGCTCTCCGCGAAGGACCGCGCCCACCCGCGCCTGGCGGAGGTGACCCCGGTGCCGCCCCGCCGCACCCTGGTGGTGGGCGGCTCCGGCCAGCTGGGCCGTGCGCTCGCCGCGCGCTGGCGGAAGCGGGCCGACGTCGACGTGGTGGACCGGTCGCGCCTGGACATCGCCGATCCCGCGAGCGTGGCCGCCTTCGACGTCTCGCCGTACGGCGCGATCGTCAACGCCGCCGCGCACACCGCGGTGGACGCCGCCGAGACCGAGGAGGGGCGGCGCGCCGCCTGGGCCGTGAACGTCGCCGGCGTGGGGCACCTGGTGGAGGCCGCGCGGCGGCATCGCGCCGTGCTGGTGCACCTCTCCAGCGACTACGTCTTCGACGGCACCGCCGCGGTGCATCCGGTGGACGAGCCGCTCAGTCCCCTCGGCGTGTACGGGCAGACCAAGGCCGCGGGGGAGCAGCTGGTCGCGACCCTGCCGGCGCACTACGTGGTGCGCACCAGCTGGGTGATCGGGGAGGGGCGGAA
Source organism: Brachybacterium saurashtrense (assembly GCF_003355475.1). Classification (NCBI taxonomy): domain Bacteria; kingdom Bacillati; phylum Actinomycetota; class Actinomycetes; order Micrococcales; family Dermabacteraceae; genus Brachybacterium; species Brachybacterium saurashtrense. The sequence goes on from NZ_CP031356.1 coordinate 3,409,853, forward strand.
CTTCGTGTCCACGATGGCGGAGCTCGCCGCGCGCGGCGTGGACCCCGCCGTGGTGGACGACCAGATCGGTCGCCTCACCCTCGCCGAGGATCTCGCCGCCGGGATCGAGCACCTGCTCGCGGTGCGTCCGGCGCCGGGCATCTACCACCTCACCAACGAGGGGGAGCCGGCGAGCTGGGCGGAGATCGCCCGTGCGGTGTTCGCCCTCACCGGTCACGACCCCGCCCGGGTGCGCCCGGTGAGCACCGCGGAGTACGCCGCCGACCGCCCCGGACTCGCCCCGCGGCCGGCGCGCTCCACCCTGGACCTCTCGGCGCTGCGCGCCACCGGCTTCGTGCCGCGGGAGCAGTTCTCGGCCCTGCGCGAGCTGCTCGCCGCGCGCCAGGGGTGAGCCGCGCGCGCCGCGCACATCGTGACCGGGCCGAGGCCTGGATTCCCGACGCGTGTCCGGGGGTGCTCACCTATGATGAACGAGCCCCTCGACCCTGCTGAACGGTGCGTGCCGGTGACGATCGAAGACTTCCTCAGGCTGCTGCTGCGCAACCTGCTCCTGCTCCTCGGCATCACTGCGCTCGGCGCCGCCGCCGGGTACGGCTACTCCTACACCCAGCCCGAGGTGTACAGCGCCAGCGCGCTCGGCTACGTCTCCGCGACCGCGCAGACGGACGACGAGGGCAACCCCATCAGCCAGACCAGCGGCAACATGGACCTGCAGTACACCAAGGCGCAGTCCTACCTGCCGCTGTTCGGCACCCGCGCCGTGGGGCAGTCCATCGTGGACGAGCTGGGCCTGGACGCCTCCCCGGACGCGGTGGCGGGCTCGCTGAGCGTGGGCCTGGACCCCAACGCCCCGATCCTCACCGTCACCGCCCGCGCCGCCACCGCCGAGCAGGCCTCCGCGATCGCGAACGCCGCGGTCGAGGCCACGGCGCAGGAGGCCCGCGTGCTCGAGACCGGCGGGGACGAGAACGTGCCCGTGAGCGTGCAGCTGGTCCCGTACCAGACGGCCGTGGTGCCGGGCGCGCCGGTCTCCCCGGACCGCGAGCGCTATCTCGCCGTCGGTGCGGTGGCCGGGCTGCTGATCGCCCTGGCCGTGGCCTGGGTGCGGGACCGCAACGACTCCCGGATCCGCACCGCCGAGGATCTGGAGGCCGCGGTCTCGCTGCCGCTGCTGGCCACCCTGCCGGAGTCGAAGGAGCTGGTGCGCGGCAAGGACGGGCTGCTGGCCGAGCCGAAGACCTTCGCCGCCCGGGAGGCGATCCGCCGCCTGCGCACCAACCTGCGCTACGTGGGCGTCGACGAGCCGCCGCGCTCGATCGTGGTCACCTCCGGCGCGCCCGGCGAGGGCAAGTCCGTGGTGGCCGGGAACCTCGCCCGGGTGATGGCCCGCTCCGGGCAGCCCACCCTGCTGATCGACGCGGACCTGCGCCGCCCCCGGGTGGCCGAGCAGTTCGGCATCGACGGCGAGGTGGGGCTGTCCCAGCTGCTCGCCGGCGCGGTGGGCGTCGAGGACGCCGTGCAGCCCGCCTCGGTGCCGCTGCTCTCCCTGCTGCCCTCCGGGCAGGTGCCGCCCAACCCCTCCGAGCTGCTGGGCTCCCGCCGCATGCAGGAGCTGATCGGCGAGCTGTCCCGCCGTTTCTTCGTGGTGATCGACGCGCCGCCGGTGCTCGCCGTCACCGACGCCCAGCTGCTGGCCCGCCATGCCGACGGCGCGATCGTGGTGGCCGTCGCCGGGCGCACCCGCGCGATGGGCCTGTCGGCCTCGGTCGCCGCGATCCGGGACATCGGCGCCACCGTGTACGGCGTGGTGCTGAACCGGATCTCCACCACCCGCTTCACCCGCATCGCCTACGGCGAGACCGGGTACGGCTACCACGCCTACGCGAAGTACGGCGACGAGGTGGAGATCGCACCGGAGACCGACGCCGTACTGCCCGACACCGCCGAGGAGGAGGCTCCGGCCGCCGCTGCGGCGCACGCCGACGGCACGACCTCGGAGGCGTCCCGCGCCGTGCGGTCGGCCGGGTCGCCGGAACCGGCGCCCACGGCGTCGGCGTCGTCCGCGGGGCGCGAGTCCCCGCGCCGGCCGCGCGGTCGCCGGGTCGCCACCACGGACCGGGACCAGGGATGACCCTCGAGCGGCTCGGGGCGGTGGTCCCCGTCCACGGGCCCCTCGATCCCGTGCTGCCCCTGCTCGACGCGCTCGTGGGCCCGGAGGTCCCCGTCGCCGAGCGCCCCGCCCGGGTGCTCGTGATCGACGACGCGAGCCCCGTGCCGCTGGAGCCGAGCGCCCTGCCGGCCGGGGCGGAGCTGCACCGTCGCACGGTCAACGGCGGCTTCGGCGCCGCCGTGAACACCGGCCTGGAGCTGCTCGCCGCCGACGAGCGGATCGACCAGGCGCTGGTGCTGAACTCCGATCTCGAGATCCCCGCCGGGTTCTGCACGCGCCTGGTCGCCCATGCCGCCCCGTGGATGCCGGCCGTGGTGGGGTGCCGCACCGTGGACGGCGCGGGCCGCTCCGGCCACGCCGCCCGGCGCTTCCCCACCGTGGGCCATCAGGTGGTGGAGTGGCTGGTTCCGCTCGCCTCCCAGCGCCACCGCGACCTGCTGCACCGCGCCGTCGGCCACGACCTGCGCGCCGAGCGCGGCCACGGCATGCTCCCCGTGGACTGGGTGGCGGGGGCGGTGCTGCTGCTGCCGCTCGCCGAGGTGCGGGCGGCGGGAGGCTTCGACGAGGGGTACTTCATGTACGCCGAGGAGGTGGACCTCCAACTGCGGCTGCGCCGGCAGGGGATCCCCTCCCTGCTCGACGCCGATCTCGAGGTGCGGCACGCCGGCGGCGGCTCCTCCGGTGGGGAGTCGCGGCGGAGGCGCTGGCTGGTGGGCGCCCGCCTGCGCTACGCCCGCAAGCACGGGAACGTGCACCTGCTGCGCGCCGGGCTCACCGCGGCCACCGGCGCGAACCTGCTGTGGAACACGGGGCGCCGCGCCGCCGGGCGGGACGTGGCCCCGCTACGGGTGGCCCGCGAGGAGCTCGCCCTCATCCACCGCGCCGGGCGGGAGCTGCCCCGATGAGCACCGCGCCGACGACCCCCACCGCCACGGCCCCCGGTTCGACGAGCCCCGCCCCGCACGGCCGCACTCCGCGCCTGCTGCTGATCTCCCCGGCCTTCCACGGCTACTGGCGCAGCATCGGGGATGCCTTCGCGCGCCGCGGCTACGAGGTGCACACCGCCCGCTACGACGCCTACGACACCGTCGCGGAGAAGCTGCGCCTCAAGGCCACGGTGGAGCTGCCCGAGCGGCTGGGCGCGCGCGAGGCCGTGCGCGCCCGGGAGACGGCCCGCCTCACCGAGCGGGTGATCGCGATGCTGCGGCAGGTGCGCCCGGACAGGGTGGTGGTGATCAAGGGCGACGGGCTCGACGCCCGGTTCTGGGAGGAGCTCGGGGACCTGCCCCGGATCCTGTGGCTCTACGACGACCTGCACCGCCACGACTACGACGACGACTTCCTGCGCGCCGTGGGGCCGGTGGTCGACTACGCCCGCTCCGAGGCCGAGGCGCTGCGGGCGCGCGGCGTGGATGCGCACTTCGTGCCCAATGCCTTCGACCCACACCGGGTGGAGCCCAGCGGGCACCGCAGCGGCGAGATCGTGTTCATCGGCGCCGGCTACCCCAACCGGGTCCAGGCACTCACCGCGCTCGCCGAGCGCGGCCTGCCCGTGCACGCCTGGGGGCGCTCCTTCTCCCGGCATCCCGTGGACCGCGCCCGCACCTTCTCGTGGCGTCGGCCGCCGATCGCCGCCTCCCGCGAGGTGCCGCTGGAGCGCGCCTACCAGATCCACGCCGAGGGCGCGGCGGCTGTCGCGATCCACGGCCTGCAGAACGGGCACGCCATGCGCACCTTCGAGATCCCCGGCATGGGCGGGGTGCAGCTGGTGGACCGCGACGACGTGGACCAGTTCTACGAGGTGGGCACCGAGGTGGCCGTCTGGCACGACCTCGACGAGCTGGAGGAGCTCTCCCGCCGCGCCCTCGCCGACACCGCCTGGGCGGAGGGGCTGCGCCGTGCGGGCCGCGCCCGCACCCTGGCCCACCACACCTTCGACCATCGCCTCGAGGAGGTCGACTCGCTATGGCACTGATCCATCCCCGCAGCCTGGAGCGCTGGCAGGAGTGGCAGACCTCCCGCCACCGCGCCCGCCAGGTCAAGCACGCCGTGGCCGGGGCGCTGCGCCGCGGCGACGAGCCCGCCCGGCCCGCGCTCGCCCTGCACTCGCGCGCCGGCTCCGGCGAGGGGCGCATCCTGCTGGGCGTGGACTCCGCCTCGCCCACCTCGCGCGCAAGCCTGCTCACCGCCCTTCCCTACCTCTCCGCCCCCGTGGACGTGCTCGCCCCGGCCGGGGTGGAGCTGCCGGAGATCGCGGGCCCGGAGTGGGAGCGCCGCCTCGTCGAGGAGCCGGCGCCCGCGCTCACCGGGCGGGGCATCACCACCGCGCTCACGCTGGGCTGGCACCTGCGGGTGGGCCGGGCCGTGCACGAGTGGGCGCTCGCCCAGGACGTCGCCGCCGCGGTGGTCCAGCACGGCGCGCTCACCCCCTACGCGCCGCCGCTGCCGCCCCGCACCACGCTGCTGGCCTGGAGCGACGCCGATGCGGAGTTCTACCGCTCCGGCCGGGAGGACCTCGAGGTGCGCACCGTCGGCTCCCAGCTGCTGTGGCAGGCAGGGCGGGAGGCCGACGGGCCGCTCGTGGTGGAGGTCGACCGCCCGGTGTTCCTGGGCCAGATGCACGGTGCGGAGCTGCCGCGGTACGTCACCGCGGGCACCGCCTACGCCTTCTGCCGGCGCGAGGGCGCGCTGTACCGTCCCCACCCCTCGGAGCTCGACGCCCTCTCCCGTGCCGCGCACGCGGTGATGCGCCGTCGCGGCATCGAGTTCCAGGACACCTCGCTGCCGCTGGGGGAGCTGCGCCGCCCGGTCGTGGGCGTGTTCTCCACCGGCGTGCTCGAGGCCGCCGTGCGCGGCCTGCCCGCCTACGTCGAGGCGCGCCGCGCCCCGGGCTGGGTGCACGAGTTCTGGGACCGCTACGGCCTGCGCCGCTGGGGCGGGGAGCCCACCCCGGCGCCGACGGGCCCGGCCGACGAGCCCTCCCGGGTGATCGCGCAGCTGCTGGAGGGACAGGCATGAGCATCCTGGCGGTGATCCCGGCGCGCGGCGGCTCCCAGGGCATCCCGCGCAAGAACCTCCTGCCCGTGGGCGGGCGGCCGCTGCTGGCCTGGACCATCGCGCAGGCTCTCGAGGCGCGAGAGGACGGGGACGTGATCGTCGCCGTCTCCACCGAGGACGCGGAGATCGCGCAGGTGGCGCGGGAGCACGGCGCACGGGTGATCGACCGGCCCGCCGAGCTCGCCACCCACACCGCTCCCACCGAACCCACCGTCCTGCACGCGATGGACACGGTGGAGGCGGAGGGCGTGACGCTGGAGGCCGTGGTGCTGCTGCAGGCCACCTCGCCGGTGCGCCGCCCGGACACGATCCGCCGCGCGATCGCCGAGTTCCGCGGCACCGGGGTGGACTCTCTGGTGGGCGTGGTGCCGGAGTCGCCGTTCTTCTGGCGCCTGCCGGAGCATCCCGGGGCGAGCGCCCGCGCCGCCTACGACGTCGCCGCCCGCCCGCGCCGCCAGGAGCTCACCCCCCAGCAGCTGCACTACTTCGAGAACGGCAGCCTGTACGTCACCGCGCCGCACGTCTATCGCACCCATCGCAACCGCATCGGCGGGCGCACCGGTCTGTTCGTGCTGGACGAGGTGGAGGGCGTGGACATCGACACCCTCACCGACGTGGCCGCCGCCGAGAGCATGCTCGCCCGACTCGGATGGAGGACCTCGTGATCCTGGACCGACACACCGCCCCGTACACGGTCGACGCGCACGCCACCGTGCTCCAGGCGCTGGGCCGCATCAACGACAACCGGGCCCGGATGGTGCTGGTGGTGGACGAGCACGGCACCGTGCGCGGCACCCTCAGCGACGGCGACGTGCGCCGCTGGCTGGTGGGCTCGACCACCCCGGACCTCACCCAGCCGGCGCTCGACGCCGCGAACACCGACTTCGTCGCCGTCACCGAGGGCACGCCCGTCGCCGAGATCACCGTCCTGTTCGGCGACGGCATCGACCGGATCCCGATGGTGGACGAGCGCGGCCGCCTGCTCGCGATCGCCACGCCCGGCACCCGCACCCTCACCATCGGCTCCCGCACCGTGGGCGCCGGGCATCCCGCCCTGCTGATCGGCGAGATCGGCAACAACCACCAGGGCGACGTGGAGCTCGCGACACGGCTCGTGGACGAGTGCGTGCGCGCCGGGGTGGACGCGGTGAAGTTCCAGCTGCGGGACATGGGCGCGCTGTACCGCTCCGGCGGCGCCGGCAGCGCCGGCGAGGACCTGGGCCCGCAGTACACGATGAACCTGCTGGCCAAGTACTCGCTGTCCGTGGAGGACATGAGGCGGGTGCTCGACCACTGCGCCGAGCGCGGCGTGGACGCGCTGTGCACGCCCTGGGACCTGCCCTCCGCCGAGGCGCTGCACCGCTACGGCCTGCCCGGGTACAAGATCGCCTCCGCCGATCTCACGAACCACGACCTGCTCGCCGCGGTGGCCGGCTTCGGCGCGCCGATGATCGTCTCCACCGGCATGAGCACCGAGCAGGAGATCACCGGGGCGGTGGAGGTGCTGCGCGGCCGCGGCGCCCCCTTCGCGCTGTTGCAGACGCAGTCCACGTATCCCGCGCCGTTCAAGGACGTGAACCTGCGGTACATGGACCGCCTCGCCGAGCTGGGCGACTGCCCGGTGGGGTACTCCGGCCACGAGCGCGGCTGGCACGTGCCGCTGGCCGCCGTGGCGCGCGGCGCGCACATCGTCGAGAAGCATGTGACGCTGGACCGCACCCTCGAGGGCAACGACCACAAGGTGTCCCTGCTGCCGGACGAGCTCGCCGCGATGGTGCGCCAGGTGCGGGAGGTGGAGGAGTCCCTGGGCAGCGATCGACCGCGCGAGCTCTCCACCGGCGAGCTGATGAACCGCGTGAACCTCGCGAAGTCGCTGGTGGCCGCGCGCGACCTGCGCGCCGGGGACACCGTCACCACGGCGGACGTGGACGTGAAGAGCCCCGGGCGCGGCCTGCAGCCGGACCGCCGGGACGCCCTGCTGGGGGTGCGGCTGCACCGCGACGTGCCCGCCGGGGACTTCTTCTACCCCGGCGATCTGGCCGGCCGGCCCCGCGCCCGCTCCGAGTACTCCTTCCGCCGCCCGTGGGGCCTGCCGGTGCGGTTCCACGACTTCCGCGCCCTGCTGGAGGTGTCCCAGCCGGACTTCCTCGAGTTCCACCAGAGCGCGCAGGACATGGACCTGGGGATCGAGGAGTTCTTCGCCCCGGGGGAGCGGCTCGCGCAGTTCGTCACCGTCCACGCCCCGGATCTCTACCCCGGCGACTTCCTCATCGACCTCGCCTCCCCGGACCAGGCGATCTGGGAGCGCTCGATCCACGAGGTGCAGCGGGTGGTGGACCTCGCCCGCGGCCTCACCGAGCACTTCACCTGCGCCGAGGATCCGATCGTGGTCGTCACCATGGGCGGCTTCCTGCCCGACCGCCACCTGCGCCCCGAGGAGCGCTACCCGCTGTACGAGCGGGTGCAGCAGGGGCTGGAGCGCGTGGACGAGGCCGGGGTGCGGCTCACCGCGCAGACCCTCCCGCCGTTCCCGTGGCTGATGGGCGGCCAGCAGTTCCACAACCTGTTCATGGAGCCGGAGGACACGGTGTGGTTCTGCGAGACCTACGGCCGCCGCCTCACCCTGGACGTGTCCCACTCGAAGCTCGCCGCCACCTTCCACCACCGGCCCTTCAGCGAGTACCTCGAGCAGATGGGCCCGTACACCGAGCACCTGCACATCGTGGACTCGGTGGGCGTGGACGGCGAGGGCGTGCAGGTGGGCGAGGGCGAGGTGGACTTCAAGGACCTCGCCGAGCGCATGGACCGCCTCGCCCCGGACGCCCCGTTCATCCCCGAGATCTGGATGGGCCACGTGAACAACGGCGAGGGCTTCTTCACCGCCCTGGATCGGCTGCGGGAATGGTTCTGAGCGGTGCCGGGGCGGTGCGGACCGCCCTGTGGGTGGTGCCCGTCGCCGAGCTCGGCGGCGTGGCCCGGCACGTGCTGGACACGGTGCACGCCGGCGTGCCCGGCTGGCGGCTGGTGGTGCTGTGCCCCGAGGGGCCGCTCGCCGAGCGGCTGCGCGCGCTGGGGGCCGCGGTGCTCACCGGCCCGGTCTCCCCGGCCGCCGGGACCCTGCGTGCGGTGCGCACGCTCCGACGGGCTCTGCGCACCCTGCGACCGGCCCTGCTGCACACCCACCTCGCCTTCGCGGACCTCGCCGGCGTCACCGCGGCCACCGGGATACGCACCGCCGACGGACGACGACTCCCGGTGGTCTCCACCGAACACGGCATCGCCGGTGTGCCAGGGCTGTACCGGCCCGGCGCCGCGCAGGCCCACCTGCGCCAGGCCGCCCACCGGGCACGGCTGCACCGCACCGATCGGGTGATCGCCGTCAGCGATTCCACCGCGGCGCAGATCGCGGCGCAATGGGGCCGGGCCCGGCAGGTCACCGTGATCCGCAACGGGGTGGACCTGCCCTCCCCGCCCACCGCCCCTCGGCCCGGCCTGCGCGTGCTCTCCCTGTCCCGCCTCGCGCCGGAGAAGCGGATCGACCGCCTGCTCGACGCCTTCGCCGTGGTCGCCGCCTCGCACCCGGAGGCACGCCTCACGATCGCGGGGGACGGCCCCGAGGCAGGAGCGCTGCAGGCGCGCGCCCGGCAGCTGCAGATCAGCGAGAGGGTGCGCTTCCCCGGCCATGTCGAGGCGGACGCCGCGCTGCGCGAGCACGACGTGGTGGTGCAGCTCTCCGCCTGGGAGAACCTCTCCTACACCCTCCTGGACGCCGTCGCCCACGGCCTCGGCGTGGTCGCCACCGATGTGGGCGGGAACCGCGAGATCGTGCCCTCCCGCTGCCTGACGGACGCCGCGGACCCGCAGGCCGTCGCCGCGGCGATCGTCGAGCAGGGGATGGAACGGGAGCGGCGGCCGGAGGCGCACCGCCCCGGGGGATCGGTCGCGGCGATGTGCGCGCGGATCGCCTTCGTGTACGAGGAGCTGTCATGACGGCACCGCGTCCCGTACGCCTCGGAAGCCCCGCGCCCGCCCCCACGATCGGGGCGCGTGCCGCCGCCGGTGCCCGCCGCACGGCCCGATCGGTGGGCGCGATCCGGATCCCCGACGCGGTGCTGTTCTTCGCGCTCACCGCGGCCGGTGGTCTGCCCGGCTACACCTCGATCGGCCCGATCCCCACCGCGCACCTGGTGCTCGCGGCGCTCTGCGCGTACGCGATGATGAAGCGGCCCCTACGGAGGCTCGACGGGCTCGCGATGCTCATCCCGCTGTTCATCGCGGTGCTCTTCTACGTCGGCGTGGTCTCCCTCTTCGCCGTCCCCACCGCGTTCGCCGCGGACTGGGAGACCCGCCTGCTGCGCATGGCGGCGGTGACGGTGATGGTGTTCTTCCTGGCCAGCGGACGTCTCGAGGCGCGCTCGGCGATCATCGGCACCTTCACGGCGCTGGTGGTGAATGTTCCGCTGTTCTATGCCGGCTTGGTGCAGGATGCGTACGGGGGCGTGCTCACCGGGCTCGTCGGGGACAAGAACGTCGCGGGCCTCACCTACAGCGTGGTGGGGCTGCTGATGCTGTGGGTCACTACGCGCACCAGTACTCGACTCCTCGTGGTGCTCTTCAGCGCCTCCGCCGTGTGGCTCACCGGCTCGCGCACCGCGATCGCCGCCTACCTGGCGGGGCTCACCTGGTATCTCCTCGCCCCGCATCTGCCGATGATCGGGAAGTGGATCCTGGGTGTGATCACCGCCGTGGTGGTGGATGTGCTCGCCGAGGACTACTCGCAGATCGGGGAGTTCTCCGACCGGGAGGGCAGCGACCTGCTGCGCGCCCGGATCGATGACGCCTCACAGCTCAAGGTCGAGGAGGCAGGGCTGCTCGGGAAAGGCCTGGGGGAGGCCTACGTGGTGATCGAGGACGGCACCTGGTTCTTCCACAACTCCTACTGGAGCGCCCTGGTGGAAGGCGGCTGGCCGTGGACGCTGTTCGTGGTGGGGGTGACGGTGCTGGTGCTGGTGCGCCCGTTCAGCGGCGCCTCGCCCCGGGAGCAGTACGTCGCCCAGGCGGCAGGGGTCGTGCTGCTGGTGTGCGCCACCCGACTCGGGGAGGTGTTCTTCACGAACGTGTGGGGCCTCGCGCTCGGGGTGGGCCTGTACCTGCTCGCCCGCCCGCGGGACGCGCAGGCGGCGCCGGAGCGGACGGCAGCAGATCCGGACGGCTCGGCAACCGTTCCCAGGGAGGCGTGATGACGGAGCTCTCGGTGATCCTCTGCGCGCTCGACGAGGAGGAGCGCATCGGACGGCAGTTGCGCGCGCTCGACGCCCAGGTGGGTGCCCCGCCGTTCGAGGTGGTGGTGGTCGACAACGGCTCCCGGGACCGCACCGTGGAGGTGGTGCGCACCTGGATCGCCTCGCCGGGACGCGTCGCGGCCACGGCCCTGCTGGTGGACGCCGCGGCCACCCCAGGCATCCCCGCGGCCCGCAACGCGGGCGTGCTCGCCGCCTCGGGGGAGATCCTCGCCTTCTGCGATGCGGATGACGAGGTGGACCCAGGATGGGTCGCCGCGATGTCTGCCGCCGTGGACGGCGACGTGCTGGTGGGAGGGCGCCTGCTGGTGCCCGGTCCGGATGGTGCGGCCGAACGAGACCTCTATGGCACCGGTCCCGTCCGCACCTCCTACCTGCCCTATGTGGGCGGCGCGAACTGCGGGATGAGCCGCGCGCTCTGTCTCGCGGTAGGTGGGTACGACGAGTCGCTGCCCCGGTACGGCTTCGAGGACGTGGACTTCTCCTGGCGCGTGCAGGAGGCCGGGTATCCATTGCGGTTCGCTCCCGGGGCGATCGTGCACTACACCCTCAGCGACGGTGTCACCTCGGTCCGCAAGAGGTTCCTGCTGGGCCAGGGCCGGGTGCTGATGGCCCGGCGCTTCCCCCGCTACGACAGCACCGACTACACCCTCCGCCGCACGCTCGTCGACGCCGTCCGGGCATTCCGCGCCCTGGCCGGGGCGCTCCTCACCCGACGCTCCGCGGCCCGTGCCCGCGCTTCCGTGGCGGTCGCCGCCGCCGGACGGGTGGTGGGCGCGGTGCGATACCGCCCTGGCTCCCCGGCGCTGCGACGCCGCCTGCTCGAGGAGCGTGACCGATGAGCGCCGCCGACGTGCGGCCCCGCTTCGTGCTCGCCGCCAACCAGGGGGAGCTCGGCGGCGGCGAGGTGATGCTGCTGGCCACCGCCCAGGTGCTGCAGCGGTTCGGTCTCGACGTGAGCGTAATCGCCCCTGCCCGGCCCGCCCTCGTGGTCGAGGCGGCCGCAGCTCGCGGCCTCCCTACGATCCCCCTCCCCGGTGCCACACGCCGCGGCTACCTAGCGGCGCTGGCCCGGTGGCGCCTGCGGCATCCCGCGGTGCCGCTGTGGTGCCACGGTCTCGCTCCCGCGCTCGCGACCGCCGGGATCGGGCCGCGGCTCGTGCACCTCCACCAGCTGCCGCGGCGGTGGCACCGCCGCGCGGCGGCGCTCGCGTCCTGGCGGGCGGCGCGGGTGCTGGTCCCCTCCCACCACGTCGCGGCGCGCGTGCCCGGGGCGGAGGTGCTGGAGAACTGGACCGCGGAGGTCCCCTTCGCGCCCTCGCGCCGAGCGCCCGGAACCCCGTTCACCGTGGGATTCCTGGGCCGGCTCACCCGCGACAAGGGCGTGGACGTGCTGGCACGGGCGATGGCGCACGTCGCCGCGGAGCATGAGGTGCGCCTGCTGCTGGCCGGGGAGACCCGGTTCGGCCGCCCCGATGAGGCCGCAGCGTTGGAGGCAGCACTCCGCGACGTCGAGGGGATCACCGAACGACCCGGCTGGATGGCGCGGGACGCGTTCTTCGCCGCCGTGGACCTCGCCGTGTTCCCCTCGAGCGCGCCGGAGTCCTTCGGCCTCGTCGCGGCCGAGGCCATGGCGGCCGGGGTGCCCTTCGTGATCAGCGACGCCGGGGCGCTGCCCGAGGTGGCGGGGCCCGACCACCCCTGGGTGGCGCGCCACGGGGAGGCCGAGGATCTCGCCCGGGTGCTCGCCCGCGCCCTGGAGGAGCTCCGTCAGGGCGACGAGCAGCGGGCCCACCGGGCCCGGGAGCGCTGGCAGCGGGAGTACTCCCCGCAGGCCGGCGAGGCCCGCGTGGCACGGATGCTGAGCGGCCTCGCCGCGCCGGCCCACGGCGAGAGGAGGGGCGACCGATGAGCCAGGAGCCCGAGGCGGGCATCGTGGTGCCCAGCTACCGCGGAGCGGAGCGCCTCCCCGTCCTGTTCGACGCGCTCGCCGCACAGACCCCCTCGAGCCCCGCCTTCGAGGCGGTGGTGGTGATCGACGGCATCGACGACGGCTCGGTCGCGCTGGTCGAGGCGGAGCGGCGCTTCCCGGTGCGGCACGTGCTTTTCCCCGAGAACCGCGGGCGCGTCGCCGCGCTCAACGCCGGGTTCGCGGAGAGCCGCGCCCAGGTGCTGATCCGCTGCGACGACGATCTGGTGCCCGGCCCCGACTACGTGCGCGGGCACGTGGAGGCGCACCGCGGCGCGCCCTGCGGCATGGTGGGGCTCTACCTCAACACCTCGCCCGCCTCCCGGTACCGGGAGGTGTACGGCCGGCACGCCGATGAGTCGTTGCGCGCCGGTGCCTACGCGGAACCGTCCCGCGCCTGGCGGTACTGGGCGGGGAACTGCTCCCTCACCCGGGAGACCTGGGAGCGGATCGGCCCCTACGACCCGCGGTACCGCCTGTACGGCTGGGAGGACGTCGACTACGGGTACCGCCTCCACCGCGCCGGGATCCCCGTGCGGCTGGACCCGGCGCTGGAGACCGAGCACCGCGTCGCCGCGGTCACCACCGCCGGGAGGGCTCAGCGCGCCGCCCATGCGGGTGCCGCCCGCCGCCTCTTCGAGCACCTCCACGGGACGGCCGTGCTGCCGCCCGCGGTGCCACCGCTGTCGCCGTGGAACGCGCTGGTCCGGGGCGCGAGCCGCGTCGTCGGCCGGGACCCGCGCGCCTGGGGCTCCCGGGTGGACCGCCTGCTGGGCCGGGTGCCGCGTCCCGTCGCGACGAAGCTCGTGGCCCTCACGGTCGAGGCAGCCGGCGTGGCCGGCTACCGCGCCCCGGACTCGGCGCGGGAGGTGTTCTGATGGTTCCGCGAATCGCGATCGCCCACGACTACCTCACCCAGCGCGGCGGCGCCGAACGGGTGGTGCTCTCCCTGGCCCGTGCCTTCCCCGAGGCGACGATCCACACCCTGTTCCACGCCCCGGAGCAGACGTATCCCGAGTTCCGCGACCGGGACGTGCGGGTGAGCCCCCTGAACCGCATCGGCCCGTTCCGCCGCGACCCGCGACTCGCGCTGCCGCTGCTGGCCGGCGCCGCCTCCGCGCTGCGCATCGACGCCGACGTGGTGATCGCCTCCTCCTCCGGCTGGGCGCACGCCTTCCCCACCCGGGGCCGGCGCATCGTGTACTGCCACTCCCCGGCGCGCTGGCTCTACCTGCCCGGCGACTACCTCGGCGACGCCTCTCCCCGGGACCCGAAGCGGCTCGCGCTCGCCGCCCTCGGCCCGGCCCTGCGCCGCTGGGACCGCCGCGCGGCCCTCCGCGCCGACCGCTATCTCGCCAACTCCAGCGTGGTCCGCGAGCGGATCCGGCACGTCTACGGCCTCGACGCCCCCACCCTCTTCCCGCCCTTCAGTCCTGCCGTCGCCGAGGGGCCGCAGGAGCCGATCCCCGCGCTCGCCGGCTGGGCGGGGGAGGACGGTGCCGCGGGCGGACACCACCTGGTGGTCTCCCGCCTGCAGCCCTACAAGCACGTGGACCGCGTGCTCGAGGCCTACCGCGCCCTGCCGGAGCACCGCCTGCTGGTGATCGGCAGAGGGCCGGAGAGGGCCCGGCTCCAGTCGATCGCCCCGCCGAACGTGCGCCTCGTCGAGGGGCTCACGGACGCGCAGATGCGCTGGGCCTACGAGAGCGCGCAGCTGCTCGTCGCCGCGAGCCACGAGGACTTCGGGCTCACCCCCGTGGAGGCGGGCGCCCACGGCGTCCCCACCCTCGCCCTGCGCGCCGGAGGCTACCTCGACACCGTCGAGGAGGACATCAGCGGGCTGTTCTTCGACCGGGCGGAGCCGGACGCGGTCGCAGAGGCCGTCACCCGCGCCGCAGAGCACCCCTGGGATGCGGCGGCGATCCGTGCCCGCGCCGCGACGTTCTCCGAGGAGCGCTTCGTGGACCGGATCCGTGAGGAGGCGCACCGATGACAGCTCCCACCGCAGACCCTGCGCTGAGCGTGGTGATCCCGGCCTTCAACGCGGCCGGCACCATCGGCCGCCAGCTGCGCTCCCTCGCCGCGCAGCAGGATCCGCCGCGGTTCGAAGTGATCGTGGCCGACAACCGGTCCGTCGACGGCACTGCGGAGGCGGCCCACGCCGCGGGGACCGGGCTGGACCTGCGAGTGGTTCCGGCCCGGCGCGCGCAGGGCGCGAACTGTGCCCGCAACGAGGGCATCCGGGCCGCACGCGCCGCGCTGATCCTGTGCCTCGACGCCGACGACGAGGTGGATCCCGGGGCGCTGCGCGCCGTGGTCGACGCCTTCGCCGCGGACCCGGGGCTGGGCCTGGCCGCCGGGGTGCCGATGGACGCGGACCCGGCCACCTTCGAGCTGCCCGTCGCCCAGGACTTCCTGCCCTACGGGATCTCCGCCTTCCTCGCGCTGCGACGGGAGGTGTTCGACGCCGTGGACGGCTTCGACGAGGACTTCGTGGGTGGCCAGGAGGAGGTGGACTTCTGCTGGCGCGCACAGCTGGCCGGGCACCGGCTCGGGGTGGTGCCCGCCGCGCGCTTCCACTACGTGCCGCGGGCGGACGCCCGCTCCGCCTTCCGCCAGTTCCGACGCTACGGCGCCACCTACATCCAGCTGTATGTCAAACATCGAAGGCAGGGGATCCGCGGTTCCTCCCTCCGGAGGGAGCGGCATGACCTGCGCCGCGTCGCCGGGACGGTGGTGCGCCTGGTGCGTGGCGACGGCGACCGGGTGGCGTCGGCTCGTGGGCTGGGATGGATCGTGGGGCGGTGGCAGGGGAACCTGCGCCACCGGGTCTGGGGGCCGCGGTGACGGTCCGCGTCGTCCACCTGACAGGAGGGGTCCCCGTCGCCTCGGTGCCTCATGCGGGAGGAGTGCTGCAGCGGGACGTCACCCGCTCGCTCCTCGAGCAGGGCACGGATGTACTCGTCCTCGCCCCCGCACACCGGGGGAATCGCGAGGATCTACCGGCCAGCATCGCGCCCCGCACCGAGCTTCCCGAGGACTGGCCCCGCCGGTGGAGCCCGGCGGGCATCGCGGTGCGAGCGGCGCACCGGCTGAACCGGTGGGCGCACGGCGCTGCGCTCCAGCACGCGCACCCGCCGTTCGTCGCCTCTCTCCTCCTACAGCGCCGAACGCGTCGTGCCCTGCGCGACGCGGACGTCATCGATCTGCAGTGGTTCGCCCAGATCCGGCTCCTGCCGATGGTCCGTCTCCTCGCCGGTCCGCGTCCGGTCATCGTCGGGACCTTCCATGACGTCGTCTCGCAGCGCATCGAGCGCACCGCCTCCCTCACCCCGCCCGGGAAGGAGAGGGATCGCCTCCTCACCGCCTCGAGACGGGCTCGGCGCGAAGAGCGGTGGTGCGGGAGGCGTCTCGACCGCAGCGTGGTGCTCAGTGAGAAGGACAGGGACCTCCTCCTCGAGGCGGGCGTGCCGGCGGAGCGCATCACCGTGCTCGCACCGAGGATCGCGTCGAGGGGTGCCGACGCCCCAGGAGGGGAGCACGTCCTGCCACCGGCCGGGGGAGAGCGTGCGGCACGGCCCGTCGTCCTCTTCGTGGGCTACCTGGGGCGCCCGGAGAATCGGGACGCCGTGCACTGGCTCCTCTCCGAGATCTGGCCGCGGGTCCGCTCGTCGATGCCGGAGGCGTGCCTGCGGATCGTGGGCGGAGGCGCCCCGGACGGTCTGCACGCGCAGATCGACGGGACGCCGGGCGCGACCGCGACGGGCTTCGTCGAGGATCTCGATGCGGAGTACCGCGGCGCGGACTGCTGCGTGGTGCCTCTCCGCGATGGGGCGGGCGTCAAGTTCAAGACGATCGAGGCGCTGCTCTCAGGCGTTCCGACGGTCGCGACGACCATCGGGGCCGAAGGCGTGGGCCGCCGCGAGGACTTCGTCGCCCTGAGCGACGAGACCGAAGGCCTCGTCGCGGGGATCCTCGCCGCGCTGCGGGATCCCGAGCGCAGGAGGCATGCTGCCGAGACCGCGGAGCGCCTGGCACGGCTCCACGACCCTTGTGTCTTCGATCGCACGGTGCTCTCCGTCTACGCGACGGGGCGTTCCGGCGCGCGCTGAGCCGTTCAGAGCGCGGCGACGTCGCGCAGATGGCGTACTCGCCGCGCGAACTCGGCCTCGAAGTGGTGCTCGCGCATCAGATCCCGCCCCCGCTGCGATGCATCGGAGCGAGCGGCGGGGTCCGTGCTGAGCTCTCTGATCCGCGCGGCGAGGGCAGAGGTGTCCCCGAGAGGGACCGTCCAGCCGATCCCGTGGCGGTCCACGAGGCTCTGCAGCGCGACGTTGTCGAATCCGAGCACCGGCACCCCCACGGCCGCGGATTCGAGATAGGTGCCGGAGGGGTCTCCCTGGACATGGGGGAGCACCATCAGATCGACGGTGCGGGGCACGTCGTGCACCCAGTCCGTCGCGAAGTCGAGGTCTCCGCGGAAGTCGATGTGCTCCGGCCAGGCGGAGGCGCGCTCCTGCAGCACGGGCGTGAGCTCACCGCTGCCGTAGAGCACCAGGCGGAGGTCGAGGCCCTCCTCGAGCAGAGCCAGTACTGCGGCCAGGACGTGCTCGGGTCCCTTCGCCGCCGTGTGCCGACCGGAGAATCCGACGGTGAAGGGACGTCCCGAGGGACGAGCGGGGGCTTCGTGCGCGGCATCCAGGACGATCTGTGCGCTGGCACGTGTGTCGAAGTAGACCATCGCCGACGGGGACAGCGTGCCGTAGTCCTCGAGAGCCGGGTATCCGTTCGCCTGGAAGCCGCCGGTGCGGGCGACCATCTCGCGCAATGCCCCCCGTCGCCGGCGCCATCCCGCGGCGGCCCGCAGGCGCCCTATCCGCCCGCTGCCGATCTGCGCCATGCGGATCCGCTCCGCGAGGGGGATTTCGCCGTACAGCACGAGGCGGTCCGGCGCGAGATCGCTCCGGCCCGTGTCGTAGACGTCGTGCATCGCGAGCGTCACCGCGGCGTCCCGTCGCAGCTGCGCGACGCCCATCCGTGCACGGTCCACGATCGTGAAGCCGAGGTCCGCGATCCTCACGGATGTGAGCAGCGGAGAGGGATCCCGCGGCTTGACCTCCACCGCGACGACGGTCTCGCCGGGCCAGTGCGCCGCGTAGAGCTCGAGGGCATGCAGGCTCTTGGTGGACAGGACCACTCTCGAGGTGTCGAGCTGTACGGCATCGAGCTGCACGACGACGAGGCGATCTCGGGGCATCAGGACCTCCTCGGCGTCACGGACGGGATCTCGAGCGCGGCGAGGGTCGCGGCCCATGCCTCCCAGGTGAGGCGGTGCCGTGCATGAGCGGTGGCGGCGCGGGAACGGGCGACGAGCTCCGCCGGGCTCACGTGGGCGAGGATCCTGACGGCGTCGGGCACGATATCCGCAGCGGACACGAGCCACCCGCTGTCCTCTGTCACGAGGTTCCGGACCCCGCCCACGTCGGCGGCGAGCACGGGCAGGCCGTGGTGGAGCGCATCGGTGATGACCACCCCGGAGGCGTTCGCCCGCGAAGGGTCCAGGAGCACGTCGCTGCGGGCGTACAGGGCCGAGAGCTCATCCGGGTCGAGCCGGCCCACGAGCCGGGCGAGGTGCCCGGCCTCGGCGGGGGCATCCCCGACCACGACCAGCTCGATCTCTCGCAGCTCGCGGAGCCGGGCCGCGATCGCGAGCGCCGCCGCACCGTTCTTCCTCTCCCAGTCGCTCGCGACCAGCAGAAGTCGGAGCGGGCCGCCCTCTGCGCGGCGGGGGCGGGGAGAAGCAGCGGGCGCGATCGCCGGGCCGAAGGGGGCCACGGTGATCCGCTCGGGAGTGATGCGCACATCGTCGATCAGGGAGGTGCGCGCCCAGTCGCTGGTCACCACGAAATGTGCGGTCCCCCGGGCCGCGCGCCGCTCGACCCACCGCCCCTGGAACCCGCCCAGGGGGCCGAGACCCGAGAACATCGGGTAGAAGTCGCGGACCAGGTCGAAGGTAGCGTCGGTGACCTGGATCGTGGGGACGCCCAGCGGGCGCACCAGATCGGTCGACGAGGCGAGTGCGACCACCGCGTCGATCCTCGCCCGTCGCGCCGTGGCGGCGAGGGCTGCCGAGCGCCGACGTGCCGTAGCGATCGAGTGGGCGGGCAGCACGGGCCGGGAGGAGAGCCGCGCCTGAGCCCGGTCCACCAGGGCATCGCGCGGCATCGCCGGAGACAGCGGGGTGAGGTCCAGAGAGGCCCGGAGGGCCCGTGCGGCAGGCTGGATCACCCCGGACCAGGCCGAGGGGTCGTCGAGGTCCCAGCTGCTGTACAGGCCCGTGCTCATGTGATCGAGACGCATGGTGCTCGTCGACCTCCTCCCCCTCGTCCTCTGCATCCTACGGAGCGTCGGACGGCTGCAGGGCCCGTCCGCCCTGGACGGACCGGCCGGCTCCGTAGGATGCGCACATGGGGTCAGGACGTGCACAGGGCGCCGGGCGACGCGGCGATGGCTCGCGCCCCACGGTGCTGGGCCTCTTCGACTGGACGCCTCCGACCGACGGATCCGCTCGGCTGCGCGATCCCGAGACCCCGCTCCCGTACCGCGCCGATCTCCTCCCCAGCGTCTCCGGCCTCGGTCTCGAGGTGTTGAGCCCCGCGCGCGGCCGGGTGCACCGCAAGTTGCGCGACGTGGTGGAGCACCGCAGCGGCGTCGCCGTCGACCTCGCCCTTCGGGGACTCCCTCGGGCGCGCACCGCCGCGGCAGTTCTCGCCTTCCTGGAGCCGCAGCTGGCTGCGCTCGCCTGGCTGCGCCGGCGCAGAGCCTCGCCTTATGCCCGGATCCCGGCCGTGGGCATCTCCTGCTGGTGGGCGGAGGAGCTCGTCGCCGGAACGCGGGATCCCCGGCAGGTCAGGGAGGTCGTCGCAGGGCTCGACCGCCTGTTCGTGCTGAGCTCGAACCAGCACGAGATCTTCGAGCGGGCCGGAGTGCCCGGGGAGAAGGTCGTCCCGGTACTGTTCGGCGCCGACCATCGCCATTTCACCCCAGTCTCCGCGGCCGAACGCTACGACGTGCTCGCCGTGGGCGTTGATCGGGGACGGGACTGGGAGACTCTGCTCGAGGCCGCCCGGCGGATCCCTCATCGGCGCGTCGATATCATCACCGGGACGGGCAGGATCCCGGCCGACGAGGTTCCCGCGAACGTCACCGTCCATCCGCCGACAGGCTTCGCGGCCTATCGCGCCGCCCTGCAGGCCGCGCGGCTCGTGGTGGTCCCCTCCCTCGACCTCGCGTATCCGACCGGGCAGAGCGTGATGCTCGAGGCCATGGCCTGCGGCCGGTGCGTCGTCGTCACCGCCACTCGCGCGATGGCCGAGTACATCGGCGACGGGACCGCGGTCCTCTCGACGCCGCCCGGCGATCCCGGCGCTCTCGCTGTGGTGATCGACGAGATGCTGAGCGACGACGCCGGGCGGGCCGCGGTGGGGCTCATGGCCCGCGAGGCCGTGGAACGGCGTTTCACCTTCGAGGGGATGTGGACCCGGATCGGCGAGGAGCTCACCGCGCTCCTGTGAGCCGTGTTGGGTCGCCGCCGGATCCTCCTCGGAGCGGGATCAGGGGGTCTTGGGCCGCCGCAGCGCCGACGCGCGGCGTGCGAGCCCGTGGGCCCCGACGCGCACCCGACGGGCGATGCGGACGGCGCCCGGCGCGCGTGAGCGCAATCGCTCCAGCGCCGCGTACCGGTGCCGCAGATCGTTGGCCTCATCGACACGGA
Organism: Brachybacterium saurashtrense; assembly: GCF_003355475.1. NCBI lineage: Bacteria > Bacillati > Actinomycetota > Actinomycetes > Micrococcales > Dermabacteraceae > Brachybacterium > Brachybacterium saurashtrense. Next base: position 3,430,123 of record NZ_CP031356.1, read on the forward strand.
GGAAGAGCCGACGCCAGAACTCCTCGGCGTGCTTCTCGTAGAGTGGCAGGTTGTTGCGGAAGATCGTGGCGTGGGCCCGGATCAACGCTTCCCGCGATTCTCCCACCTCGGCGTTCACCGATCCCAGGTCGTGGCGTCGATAGTGGAAATACGTCCCGTCCAGGCGGATGACCCGCCGCCCGAGTCCCAGGATCCGCAGCACGAAGTCGTGGTCCTCGCGGCCCTCCCTCATCGTCTCGTCATATCCCCCCACGGCCAGCCAATCCTCTCGCCGATACAGCGCGGTCGAAAAGATCAGGTTGTCCAGCAGGATCATGCCGATGTCGAGATCGGGCAGTCGCCAGGGGCCCCCCACGTCGCCGAAGAAGTCGGCGCGGCAGTACACGATGCCCACCGAAGGATCCGCCTGGGCCGCGGCGACCGCCTCTGCGACGTACGGGGGATCGATGAGGTCGTCGTCGTCCAGCCGCATCACGTAGGTGGCGTCCGCGGCGTGCACCGCCGCATTCACGGACGCCCCGATGCCCCCGGGCCGATGGCGCAGGACCGTCAGCCCCTCCGCCTCGAAGGCGTCCAGGAGGCGCAGCAGAGAAGGGTCGGTGGAGCCGTCGTCGGAGATGATCAGTTCCAGGTGCGGATAGGTCTGGGCGCGAGCCGCCGCGACCGCCTCCTCGACGAAGCGATGCCGGTCGTGGGTCAGGATGATCAGAGCGACGCGCACCTCGCCGCCATCGCGCGGTGCGGGGGTCGCCGCCGATTGCAGCGTGCTCATGCGTCGAGAGTAGTCGTGGCCGAGGGGCAGTGGGAGCGAGGGGCGCGAGGACGGGCCGGTACTGTCTGACCCAAGAACGGGTCGGCGCGTCCGAGCGCGTCCCGGCCCAGCAGAAAGGGGGCGACATGCCGGTACGGCGACCGTGGGCGAACACCGCGGAGGACGTCGCGCAGCTGCGCGAGGTGTTCACGCTGGTCCCCTGGCGCATGCGATGGAGGGTGATCGGGCTCCTCGTCGCCGCGGCGGTGGCCGCCCTGCTGGATCTGCTCGCCGTCGCCTCCATGCTTCCGCTCACCCAGCTGCTGGCCACGCCGGACGCCTCCGGGGGTCGGATCGCGGCTCTCCTGGTCCCGTTGCTGGGGACCGACGACCGCGGAGCCCTCGTCCTCGCGCTCGCCCTGTTCGTCGCGGCGGCATTCGTCGTGAAGAACCTCTCGGTGGTGGTGATCCGCTGGTGGAGCCTCGGGATCACCCACCGGGCGTCCTCCGCGGTGCAGGCCGAGGTGCTGACCCGCTACATGGCCGCTCCGTACGTCTCCCACCGCAGGCGCTCCCGTGGCCGCATCATGCAGGTCCTCGCCGGGGCCGTCCCCGCCACCTTCAACGGCGTCCTGCTGGGGTACATCACCGTCACGGTCTACGGGGTCACCGTGCTGCTTCTGGCCGCCGCGCTCCTGGTGGCCGCGCCGCTCGCCTCTCTCGCCGCGATCGTGGTCTTCGGCGGTGCCGCATTGCTCGTCTCCGCCGTGCTGCGTCCGCGCTCCTTTCGCAACGGGCAGGAGATGCTCGCACTGGAGACGGAGTCGTGGCGGATCCTCGGGCCCGCCGTCGACGGCTTCCGCGATGCGCGAATCTTCCGGCGGGAGCGATACTTCACGGACGGCTACGACCGCAATCGGAGTGACGTCGCACACGTGGGGAGGCTCCGCGCGATCCTCTCGGAGCTGCCCAAGTACGTCCTCGAGATCGTCATGGTCCTCGGGATCTTCCTTGTGGCGCTGATCCTCTTCGCCTCGAACGACGACACCGCCGCCGCCATCGGCCTGCTGGCGATGTTCGCCGCGGCGAGTCTCCGCCTCGTCCCGTCGCTGAACACCGTGGTCGCGACGTACAACGCGATCGTCAGCTGCCGCCCCTCCCTCGCGATGCTCCGGGAAGAGCTCGAGGACCTGGCCCGGGACGACGATCTCGTGGCGCGCGCGAGCGCGGGGACCGAGGATCCCGCCCTGTTCCCCCGCGACGACATCGAGATCGACGAGCTCGGATTCCGCTACCCCGACGGGGTCGACGACGTGCTCCGCGACATCACGGTGACGATCCCGGTGGGTCGGACCGTCGCACTCGTCGGCGGGTCCGGGGCGGGGAAGACGACGTTCGCGGACATCCTCGCCGGACTCCTCACCGCGACCTCGGGCTCCGTCACCGTGGGCAGCGTAGACATCGCGGAGCACTCCCGCAGCTGGCTCTCGCACGTGGCGATGGTCTCCCAGAAGGTCCACCTCTGGGACGAGACCCTGCGGAACCTCATCACCTTCGGGCAGGCCGACGGCGAGGTCGACGAGGAGCATCTCGCGGACGTGGTCCGGCAGGCGCGCCTGCAGGAGTTCGTGGACGGCCTTCCCGACGGCCTCGCGACGCGGGCCGGGGAGAACGGCTCCCGCCTCTCCGGCGGGCAGGCGCAACGGATTGGGATCGCCCGGGCGCTGTACGCGCGCCCGCAGGTGCTCATCCTCGACGAGGCCACGAGCGCCTTGGACAACGAGACCGAGCACTACATCACCGAGACGATCGAGGAGCTGCGCGGGCAGATCACCGTCGTGGTCGTCGCGCACCGCTTGTCGACCGTGAAGCACGCCGACGAGATCCTGTACTTCGCGGATGGTCGACTGCGCTCCCGCGGCACGATGGCCCAGCTTCAGGCGACGGACCCGACCTTCGCACGCCTCGTCGAGCTCGGCTCCCTGGACTGAGCGGCTCAGCGGTCCGTTCGCCGATGGATGGCGTTGCGGACCACCTCGTGGGCGTGCTGTGCCCGGTGCCACCAGCGCCGGCCGCGGATCGGCGCGAGCAGCGTGCGCAACGCCTCCTGCTCGGCGTCGAACCTCCGCTGGAACTCCGCCGCCCGCGTCGTCGTGCTCATGTCGGTGCGGAACGGCGTGCGAATCAGGGCTGCCGGCGGCCGGCGCTGATTCGCGATCAGCCAGTCGTCACCGCCCCAGATCTGCAGCTCGTCGGGGATCGGGACGTAGTCGCTCCGTCGCAGGCACATGAACGTCCCGAAGCGGCGGGTGGGGGCGTCGTGCCGAGCGAGCCGGTGGCTGATGCGGCGGGATCCGTCGTCATGGAACGTCGACAGATCCGGACCCACGATCCCGAAGAGACCGCGGCGGAGGATCCGTGCGGCATGGGTGAGTGCTTCGTCGGCGAACTCGACGTCGTCGTTGACGATGGCGAGCAGCTCGCCGGTGGCCTCCCGTGCACCCAGGTTCCAGGCCGGATTGACGAAGATGTTCGTCTCCTGCTGGAGCACGCGGAGTTTCGGATCGGTGAACGGGAGCGGCTCGGGCGCGTTGTTGATGACGAGCACTTCTCGCACCAGCGGATGCCGGGCGCAGCGCAGCGCCACCCCCTGCAGCCCGTCGGCACGCTGGAGGGTGGGGATGATGACGGAGAACCCGGCGGCGGCCTGCATGGGACCAGAGTAGCCAGGGGTGCGCGAGCGAGGAGAGCCCGCGTTCGTCCCTGACCACCCCTTCCAAACCAGGCAAAACGGACATAAGGTACACCTCAGGTCGTCGCCGGAGAGGCGCGGCGACAGGAACGGAGCGGGTGCGCACCGTCGGGCGCGCACAGGAGCTGGGGCGGGTATGTCGCTGTCGGAAGATGCACTGCGCTGGGGGCGCACTGCGGTCGCGTCGGAGTCGGAGGTTCGCGCGGGGAGCGCGGCCACGCGCCTGCGCACCGTCCTGGTGGTGGTGCTCCTCCTCGCGGACGTCTGCGCGCTGCTGCTGGCGATGCTGGGCGCCTACGTGATCCGGCAGTCCCTGCTGGGCCCCGCGAGCGATCTCTCCGCCCACGTGCTGGACAGCGTGTGGATCATCGCGCTGGGCTGGCTGGTGGCGATCGCACTGTTCGGCGGGTACGACCCGCGCCTGGTCCCCGCCGGCACCGATCTGTACCGCAACCTGCTGCACGCCACTCTCGCCGCCGCCGGGATCGTGGGCACCATCGTGTTCCTCACCGGGACCGAGCTCTCCCGCGCCTACTTCCTCGCCTTCTTCCTGCTGGGCCCGCCGCTGCTGCTGCTGGTGCGGCTGGCGCTGCGGCGCTGGCTGAACGGGGCCCGCACCCGCGGCCTGTTCCGGGAGGGCGTGCTCGCCGTCGGCTCCCTCGCCCATGTGGACGGCATCGCCCGCACCCTGCAGCGGGAGCGCTGGCTCGGCTACGACGTGATCGGCGCCCTCACCCCGGCCGGCCGGCCCGGCACCCGCTCCCGGGCCGGCATCCCGGTGCTGGGCTCCGAGGAGGACGTGCTCCGGATCGCCGAGCTGGAGCGGCCCGGCGTGCTGCTGTTCGCCGCCGGCGCCTTCACCAGCGCGGAGGAGTTCCGTCGCACCGCATGGAAGCTCGAGCACAAGGACATCCGCGTGATCGTGGTGCCGGCCCTCTCCGAGATCGCCGCGGACCGCATCCGGATGCGTCCCGTGGCCGGGCTGCCGCTGGTGCACATGGATCTGCCCCGCTCCCGCGCGGCGCTGAAGTGGACCAAGCGAGCCTTCGACGTGGCCGCCTCCGCCGTGCTGCTGGTGCTCCTGGCACCCGTGCTGGCGGCGATCTCCCTGCGCATCCGCGCGGAGGACGGCGGCCCCGTGATCTTCCGGCAGAATCGGGTGGGCCGGGAGGGCGAGGGCTTCGAGATGCTGAAGTTCCGCACCATGGTCACCGACGCGGAGGCCGTGCAGGTCGAGATGGCCGAACGGGTGATGCAGGATCGCGGCAACGCGGTGATGTTCAAGATGCGCAACGACCCGCGCATCACGCCGCCGGGCCGGTTCCTGCGCCGGTACTCGCTGGACGAGCTGCCCCAGCTGTGGAACGTGCTGCGCGGGGACATGAGCCTGGTGGGCCCCCGCCCCGCGCTGCCGCGCGAGGTCGCCGCCTACGACGAGGACGCCCACCGTCGCCTCAGCGTGCGGCCGGGCATCACGGGGCTGTGGCAGGTCTCCGGGCGCAGTGATCTGGCCTGGGAGGACACGGTGCGCCTGGACCTGTACTACGTGGACAACTGGGCGTTCACCCAGGACCTGCAGATCCTGGTGCGCACCGTGCGGGCCGTGCTCGCCTCTTCTGGGGCGTACTGACCGCCCGCTCGCGGGCGCACCTGCCATAGCCGTTCCGCCCTGCACGTCGGCCCCGACGCCCGACTGCCCCGTTCAACGGGCGGCGGCCAGCAGCGGCGCGAGCTGTCCCAGCAGATCCTCGAGCCGTGCCGCGGTGGCGGCGGCGACCTCCGGCGGCCGACGATACGGATCCGGCACCTCCTGACCGCCCGGGTGGCGCGCCCGCGACCACTGCGCGATCACGTCCCGGTCCAGCCCGCCGTGCGCGGCGGCCAGCGCCGCGAGCTGCGGCACGTGGCCCAGCAGGCCGGAACGGCGGGCCGCCGCCGGATGCTCCTCCACCAGGAACCGGCGCTGCCGGGGAGACATCGTGAGGACGAGATCCGCGCCGAGGTCCGCCACCGTCACCTGGCGTGCCCGGAACCCCTCCGGGTCGCCGCCGCGACGTGCCAGCTCGGCGGCCATCTGCCGCTCCATCGGCTCACCCGCCAGGGCATGGATCCCGCGGCTGGCCACGGCGAGTCCCGGCACCTGCGCGCGCAGCAGCAGCTCCGCGAAGGGGGAGCGGCACACGTTGCCCGTGCACACGAACAGCACCGAGAGTCCGGGCGGCGAGGCGGGGGCGGCATCCGGGGAGGTCACCGGCCCAGCGTAGCCAGAGCACGTGACAGCAGGCGGTGACAACGCACCGTACCCGCCGGGCCGCCGCCTCCCGGCACGGACGTCAGGACGCGGGGGAGGGGCTCTCCGCGGCGGGCCGCTCGCCCGGCTGCTGGGCCTCCTGCAGCTGCTCGAGGATCTCCTCCACGAAGCCGATCACCTCGGAGCCTCCCGTCACGGGCCCGCCGGCCAGCAGCCCGTCGGCACCCAGCAGCACGGCGGACGGGGCGCTGCGCGCGCCGAGGGCGCCGCGGGCCACGGACTGCAGATCGTGCAGGGCGTGGTCGCCGATCCGCTGCACCGTGCGCTCGCGCCGATGGTCCAGCGGGGTGGCGAACACGAAATGCACGTCGAGCACCGGCGAGAGCGCCTCCAGCCACCCCGGGCCCTGATCGAGCACCCGCTCGCAGGGCCCGCATCCCTCGGAGACGAACACCAGCAGCGCCGCCCGGTGCGAGGCCAGCTGCCGGAGGGTGGAGAGCCGGCCGTCCACCCGCTGCACCACCGCGGCCGGGATCGCCGTGCGCTCGTAGTCCAGCAGCTCCTCGTTCCCGTCGCCCGGGCCGCTCTCCGGGGCGGAGCCGACCTCGGCCTCGACGATCGTGGCCGGCGCGGGGGCCGCCGTGCCGGAGCGCGCCCGGTCGGAGGGGGACGCCTCGGCAGGGGCCGTCTCCGGCACCGCACCGCCGAGGGTGAGGGCGGTGAGCACGACCGCGAGCAGCAGCGCCGCGCCCAGCCCCATCACCGTCAGCGGCGCCTGCACCAGCGCGGCCGTGAGCAGCCCGCTCGCCGCGGCGATCACCGTGAGCACGCCCAGGCCCACCAGCATCAGGTTCCGTCCCAGCGTGGTGCCGGAGACGGTGGGGGAGGCGAGGGTGCCGAAGCAGGAGCACTCCACCTGCTCCTCGAACCGGAGCGCCCGCGCGATGATCACCAGGTAGGTGACCAGCAGCAGCGCGATCACCACCGCCACCAGCACCTGCAGCGGCACGAAGGGGAACCACAGCCCGAGCGCCAGCACGATCTCCGTCACCGGCAGCACGCTCGCCACCGAACGATGCATCGACCGCCACGGCAGGCGCAGCGAGGTCATCGCGTCCTCCGTGCCCTGGCGGGCCCCGAGCTTCGCCAGCCCGGAGAGCAGCAGCGTGAGGGTGAGCAGGATCGGTGCGGCCAGCAGCACGGTCATCGGTGAGAGTCCTTCCCGCCGGCCGGGTCCCCGGCCGAGCGTCTGCCCTCCATTGTCGCGGACGAGCGCGCGCGGAGGCACGGCCGGTCCCCTTCGCGGACGGGTCACGAATCGGTGACGTCGCGGATTCCGCGGCCAGACCTCTCGTCCCAGGACGCTCATGGCACTACGGTTGTCAGGAAACTGCTCATCGAGGAACGTCAGGGGAGCCGGGGGCACCGGAGGGCACACTCACCGGTGCGGCGCCGGCACGAGGTGCAGTCAGGTGGTCATGTCGTTGGCAGAGGACGCGCTGGGCGCGAGCGCCCGCGGGACGGAGACGCCCCCGCAGGCGCTCCCGGCCGTGCCGCGCCCCGGGACCTTCAGGCGGCTTCGCCTCCTCTCCGTGCTCCTCATGGTGGCGCTCGACGTGCTCGCGATCGTCGCCGCGGCGGGCTGCGCGATCCTGGTGCGGCGGTGGGCCCTGGGCCCGGCTGCCGATCTCTCCGCGAACGTGCTGGACAGCGCCGCGCCGATCGCGCTCGGGTTCCTGCTCGCGATCGCCGTGTGCGGCGGGTACGACCCGCGACTGGTGCCCTCGGGCACCGAGCTGATGCGCACCCTGCAGTACGCCACCCTCGCTGCCGCCGGGCTCAGCGGAACCATCGTCTACCTCGCCGACATCGAGCTCTCCCGCGCCTTCTTCCTGGCGTTCTTCCTGCTGGGGCCGCCGCTCATGCTCGCGCACCGGATGGCGCTGCGCCGGATGCTCGGCGCCGCGCGGCGCCACGGTCGTTTCCGCCAGGGCGTGCTCGCCGTCGGCTCCCTCGACCACATCGACGGGATCGCCCGCACCCTGCACCGTGAGCGCTGGCTCGGGTACGACGTGGTGGGGGCGGTGACGCCGGCCGGCACGCAGGACGCCTCCGCGCTCGGGATCCCCGTGCTGGGCGGCGAGGATGATCTGCTGCGGATCACCCAGGAGGTGCGCCCCGGCATCCTCCTCTTCACCGCCGGCGCCACCGCCACCGCGGAGGAGTTCCGCCGCACCGCCTGGAAGCTGGAGCATGAGGACGTGCGCGTGATCGTGGTGCCGCGGCTCACCGAGATCTCCGCCGACCGCCTGCGCATGCGGCCGGTGGCCGGGCTCCCGCTGGTGCACATGGACATGCCCCGTGCCCGCGCCGCGCTCAAGGGCGGCAAGCGCCTGTTCGACCTCGTCGCCTCCGCCGCGATGCTGGCCGTGCTCGCACCGGTGCTCGCCGCGGTGGCGCTCCGGGTGCGCCTGCACGATGGCGGCCCGGTGATCTTCCGGCAACGCCGGGTGGGCCGGGAGGGCGAGGGGTTCGAGATGCTGAAGTTCCGCACCATGGTCACCGACGCGGAGGCCGTGCAGGTCGAGATGGCCGAACGGGTGATGCAGGATCGCGGCAACGCGGTGATGTTCAAGATGCGCGACGACCCGCGCATCACCCGGCCGGGCCGGTTCCTGCGTAGCTACTCGCTGGACGAGCTGCCGCAGCTGTGGAACGTGCTGCGCGGGGACATGAGCCTGGTGGGCCCGCGCCCCGCCCTGCCGCGCGAAGCGACCGGGTACGACGGCGACGCGCAGCGGCGCCTCAGCGTGCGGCCGGGCATCACGGGGCTGTGGCAGGTCTCCGGGCGCAGCGACCTCTCCTGGGAGGACACGGTGCGACTGGACCTGTACTACGTGGACAACTGGTCCTTCACCCAGGACCTGCAGATCCTCGTGCGCACCGTCCGGGCCGTGCTCGCCTCCTCCGGCGCGTACTGATCATGCCCCGTCCTGCCGGCGACCGCGCGCCCGCCACGCCCCTGCCCCGCACCGTGACGGCGGCGGCGCTGGCGGTGCTGCTGCTGTACCCGGTGGCGGCGGGGGTGCTGCTGCTCACCAGCGACGGCTGGGCGGTGAACCGCGCGAACGTGCGGGTGTGGATCCTCGTCACCGACCTGGTGGGGATGCGGGAGCGGATCTCCCCGGAGCAGTTCGCGGCCCTCGCCAACGTGGCGCTGTTCGTGCCCTTCTTCGCCGCGCTCGCGGTGCTGCGCCCGAGCTGGTGGTGGGTGCTGCTCGGGGCGGCGGCCTCCACCGCGGTGGAGCTCTACCAGGGCTCCCTCGGCTCCCGGATCCAGGACCCCGGGGACATCCTCGCCAACACCCTCGGTGCGGCGCTCGGGGTCGCGCTGGGGATGCTGCTGCGCCGCCGCGTGCTACGCCGTGCCGGGGCCCGTCGGCCCGGCCGCGAACCCTCCCGGCTCAGCGCCGCAGCTGGCGCCCCAGGCGCGCCCACCACTCCCGACGCACCTCCCGCGCACTCGGCGGACGGCCCAGACGGAGGCCCAGATGATCGCGATTGACCTGCGTGGCCTGCAGCAGGATCCGTGCGCGCTCACGCATGCCGCGTGCGTCCCGCAGCCGGGCCCGCCACACCTCGGACGGTGCCGCCCGGCGGTGCACCGCCCGCCACAGGTGCTCGTCCCGCCCGCCCGCGGCCCGCTCCGGGCGCCCGGTCGCGAGCGCCAGCGGCACCTGCGCCCCGAGCTCCGCGGCCAGAGCCTCCACCGCGGCGCGCCCGTCGGCGTCCACCTCGGTCCAGGAGACACGCACGTCGTGTCGCGCTCGTCCCATCGCGTCCCGGGCGGCGTGGACCAGCAGCAGCAGGCGCTGCGCCGTGAGGTCCGGGACCGGGCAGTCCCGGCCGCCGAGGGGCGTGTGCTCGCGGCCGCGCCACAGCCTCTCGAACGACTGCGCCGGATCGTCCTCGAGCCCCGGGAAGCTGCGGTGCACGTCCACCGTGCCCCACACCTCGTGGTGGAAGGTCGCGGCGTGGCCGAACACGCTGCCGTGCGCGAAGGAGGTGACGCGGTGCCAGCCGTGCGCCGCGAGCACGTCGCAGAACTGCTGCGCCCGGTACGGCTCCACGAGCACGTCGCAGTCCGTGGACGGGGCGCGCCCCTCGGCGAGGGACGGATCCAGGGCCACGCCCTTGAGATGGAGGACCCGCACCTCGGCCCGTCGGGCAAGATGGTCCAGACACCCGTGCGCGAGGCGAAGGCGCGTCGTCGCGGGCACCTGCACGGGGGAGTTCATGGGCCCGAGTGTAGGGGTCGGGCGGCGCCGCCGCCCGAGGGGCCGGGACCGGGAAGGGGGAGCGCGCATGTGGGAGCTCGATAGCCGCCTGCAGCACTACGCCTGGGGGTCGCCCAGCGCGATCCCCGAATTCCTGGGGCGCCCGGCCGACGGCGCACCGTGGGCGGAGGCCTGGTTCGGAGCGCACCCGCTGGCACCCTCCGCGCTCTCCACCGGCGTAGACCTGGACCGCGCCATCTCCGCGGATCCGCACCGCCTGCTGGGCGACGGCGTGCGGCGCGCCTTCGGCGACCGCCTGCCCTACCTGCTGAAGGTGATCGCCCCTGAGACGCCGCTGTCACTGCAGGTCCATCCCAGCCGCGAGCACGCCGCGGAGTCCTTCGCCGCGGAGACCGCCGCCGGGCTCGCCCTCGACTCCCCGCTGCGCAACTACCGCGACGACAACCACAAGCCCGAGATGCTGGTGGCGCTCACGGACTTCACCGCGCTGTGCGGCTTCCGCACCCCGCGCCGGGCCGCGGGCATCCTCGAGGGCCTCGACACCGACCTCACCGACCGCCTCCACCACCTGCTGGTCACCAATCCCACCGCGCACGGGATGCGCGCCGCGTTCCGCACCCTGGTCGCCACCTCGATGCGGCCCGCTCCCGAGGCGGTCGCGGCCGTGGTGGAGGCCTGCCGGGTCCGGCACGCCGCGGGCGGCTCGCCCTCGCCGCGGATCGATCGCACCGTGGCGCTGCTGGCCGATCACCATCCCGGGGACCCGGGCGTGGTGGCGGCCCTGCTGCTGAACCCGGTCACGCTCCGGGCGGGGGAGGCGCTGTTCGTCCCCGCCGGCACGCTCCACGCCTACCTCCACGGGGTGGGCCTGGAGATCATGGCGGCCAGCGACAACGTGCTGCGTGCGGGCCTGACCGGGAAGAAGGTGGACGCGGACGAGATGCTGCAGTGCGTGAGCGTCGCCGCCGCGCCCCCGCTGCGCGTCGCCCCGGAGCGGCAGAACCCCACCACCGTCGCCTACTACGCTCCGGTGGACGACTTCGAGCTGTCCCTCACCCGACTGCAGGACCCGCCCGGCACCTTCCGCGGACGCCACCCGATCCCGGGCACCGGCCCCCGCACGCTGCTGGGCCTGGAAGGAGAGATGCTGGTGGAGACCGACGCCGGCAGGCACGTGCTCGGCGCGGGACGGGCGCTGTTCGTCCCCGCCGCCGATGGTCCGCTCCGCGCCGGGGGCACCGGCGCCTTCGTGCAGGCGAGCGTCCCGTGACCCGGTACCGGCTGGGCGAGGTGGTCGCCGAGCGCGACGGGGAGGGCCTCTGGGTGGGGGCGCTGCCCGACGGCCCGATCGGCAGGCTCGACGGGGTGGGCGTGCTGGTGCTCGAGGTGCTCGCCGACGGAGAGCCGCACCGGGTCGACCAGATCGTCGAGGAGCTGCGCCGCGACGTGATGGGGATGCCCGCCGACGCCGAGGCGGTGATCGCGGAGTTCCTGCGCGATCTCGCGGCGCGGGGCGTCGTGGCGGCGGAGCCGACGGACGGCGGCGGACGATGAGCCCCGGCGCGCCGCACACCCGCTCGGGGGAGGGAGGGAGGCCGGTGGCATGAGCACGCTCGTCGACGCCTCCTACCTCGGGGCTTCAGGTCTGCGGGACGTCCCTGACGACCGGTTCCATGCCCTCTCGCCGCGCGCCTTCGCGATGCATCGTCGCGAACGCTCCTTCGAGGGCGTCTCCGTGGTGCGCCTGCACGGCACCGCGATCGAGTTCCGCAACGACGGCGCGGAGGACGAGGTCGACGGCGTCGAGTTCGTGTTCGTCACCCCTCACCCGGACGTCGCCCCGGAGGCCGGCCAGGAGATCTCCCGCATCGAGTACATCCCCACCTGGGTGAACCATCGTCGCCGACTTCGTGAGGACGCGTGCTACCTCGTGATCCGCGCCGGACGGGACGCCCTGACGGGGATCGTGCCGCAGCTTCCTGCAGAGCCGCGGCACATTCCCGTGCGCGGCACGCTCACCCGAGCCACCCACGCCTTCGCCTCCTCGCTGCTCGATCATTCCGACTCCCTCACCGCCGTCGAGAGCTATGCGACGGGCCAGCTGCTCACCGAGATGGTCGGGGCGATGATCCTGGATCGATTCGGTTTCGGCCTCGGCCCGGACGCGGAGACCACCACGGCCTCCGCCCGCCTGCGCGATCAGGCCACCGCCGTGATCGCCCAACGTCGGGCCGACCCCGCCCTCGGCGTCGAGGAGATCGCCACCAGCGTGCTCGTCTCCCCGCGCAGCCTGCAGGCCGCCTTCGCCGAGGTCTCCACGACGGTCTCTGCCCAGATCCGGCAGCAGCGTGCCGCACTCGCCGCGCACCTGCTCACCTCCTCGCGCTACCAGGTGCTCAGCATCGACGAGATCGCTCGCGAGGCCGGCTTCGGCTCCACCCTCAGCATGCGCCGCGCGCTCCAGGATCTGTACGGTGCGACCCCCTCGCAGCTGCGCCGGGACGGCCGTGCCGGAGCGCCGCACTAGATCTCTTCACAGTTGCAAAAAGTCCATCCGGCGCACAGTGCCGTTCGCCGGGCGCAGGGATCGTCTCCGCACCCGTCGGGGGCGGTGTCGGCTGGCTAGGTTCGCGGTGTCCCTCCCCGCGAGCGCCTCTGGAGCCCACTCATGGCCATGTCCGATTCTTCGCACGGCACCTTCAGGCGCCGTACCCTCGTCGCCGGAGCCGCCTGGTCCGTGCCCGTGGTCGCCTTCGGCACGGCCACGCCCGCCATGGCGGCCAGCCCGGGCGAGTGCGACCCCGAGGGGACCCTCTACGACGCGACGGGCACCGGCAAGCTCCTCAGCGGCTCGATCGCCGGTGTCGATCTCGACAACGTCGCCTCCGTCGACGGTGCCACCGCTTCCGTCGATGCGTCGACGCCGGCCGAGGCCGAGGCGACCAACCCTCTCCAAGCCACCGTTCTGAACTCGATCCAGCTCGGGCTCACCGGACTCGCGGACACGCTCTCGGACATCCTCGACTTCAACACCGACACCGGCGTGCTGAACCAGTACGGCTACGCCCACGAGGACGGCACCGTCCGAGGAGCAAGCGGCGCGGTCGCCGACAACGGCACGATCCGTCTCGAGCCCGGGGAGGGCTGGCCGGAGCTCGCCACCCTGCAGCTCAGCGAGGTCGTGGAGGAGATCGGGGGCAGCGCGGCGAGCGACTTCCTCTCCCTGGTCGCCGACGCCGACCTGTCCATCGGTGCTGTCGCCGGCCGCACCGCCTTCAACTCGCTGTGCAACCCGCCCGTCGATCTCGAGCGCGACTACCTGGTCGCCTACCTGAAGACGATCCTCACGTCGCCGACGATCGGGGCGACCGTCGAGACCGTCAACGCGACCCTGGACGGCCTGACCTCCGGGCTGGTCGACACGCTCAACGACCTTCCTGCCCTCGGTCTGCTGGCATCGGTGGACTCGCTGAGCCTCAGCCTCGACACCGCGCAGACTCCCGCGGGCACCGGGCGTCCGGTGCAGATCGCGCTCGAGAACCCCGCGACCGTCACGGTGGACCTCGGCGCCCTGCTCGGCGGGGCGTACTCGGGGACGACCGCCTCCCCATGGCTGAACAGCCTCGCGCCCAACACCCGCCTGTTCGTCGACGCTCCGCTGCCCGCCGATGCGGCGGCGATCCAGGCAGGGGTGCTCACCGAGGCGCTCCTGGACGCGATCAGGATCGACATCCAGCTGGACGTCCTGCTGTCGCTCGTGGATGTCACCGTCACAGGAAGCGTCGGAGACCTGGTCAGCGGGGAGGCGACGGTCGAACCCGAACTCCTCGGGCTCACCAGTGCGATCCTGACCTCCATCGGCACGGTGATCAGGGAGGCGATCCTCGAAGCAGGTGCGCTCACGCCGATCACCTCGGCGGTCACCGCGCTGCTGCAGAGCCTCTTCACGATCCTCGAGGACGTGGTGGTGCTGACGCTCAACGCTCAGAACCAGGAGCCGGGTGCCGTGCCCGACGACCTCGCCGCCCTGCCCGACGGGCAGTACGACGTCGCCGCCCTGCACATCGGTGCGCTCGACGCCGCCGGACTGGACCTGCTGGACGTGCTCCTTGGGCGCGGCAGCGGAGGCCCGAACACCGTGCGCGCCTGAGCACGGGGCCGTCCCGGTGGTCTCAGCCCGTGACGAGGACCCCCTCGTCGACGAGTTGTCCGAGCGCGGCGAGCACGCGGTCCTCCGCGCCGCCCCCGGGAGGCCGGCCCACGGCATCGACCACCGCGGAGGTGAGCTCCGGCAGCCCCGGGCGCGGGGAGGCCAGCGCCCTGCGCCACAGCGGCGGGGCTATCCCGCTCAGCACGTGCACCTGCGTGCCGCGCAGCACGACGACGGCGCCGCCCGTGTCCAGCCAGTCCGTTGCTGGCGCGGGTGACCAGGTGCGCGTCGCGGCGGTCTCTGGGTGAGCAGCCCCGGCCGCGATCCCCGGGACGTCGCCGGCGTTCCATCGCCCGGTGCCTGAGCGATCGTGCGGGTCCGCGCTGACCAGCTCGTCCACCACCGTCGCCACCTGCGCCGCCTCGCGGTAGCGCAGGCGCACCACTCCGCCGACCCCCTCGATCAGGCGCGCCAGCTCGCTCAGCGGCTGCTCGAGCGAGGAGAGGTAGCTGAGATGAGGGGCGAGAAGCCCGACGGACTCGGCGAGCGGCAGGCGTTCGCTCTCGATCTCGGCCGGGCCGGGGCGGAATCGGCCGGACTCGTCCACCGGGGACTCGGAGCGCTCGATCAGGACGATCGCCGCGATCCGCAACGGCACGTCCGGCAGCGGCGCCAGCCCCAGCGCGCTCGGCGACACCTGGCGCTTCGGGGCGCCTTCCTGCACGATCGAGAGGGGCTTGGGGAAGGGGAGCACCTGGCCGTACCGCTCCGGCGACGTCGCGATCGCGACCGTCTCGTCGGTGACGTACCCCCATCGGCGGCCGAGGGTGCGTGCCAGCGTCGTCTTCCCCATCCCTGATGGCCCGACGAACGCGATCACGCGGCCGTCCTCGAGTGCGAGGCCGCAGGCGTGCAGCAGCACGTGGGTACCGCGTCGACGGGTCAAGGCGCGCTGGGTGACCACGGTGGAGAGCACCTGTCCCAGCTGGTCGGCACGGTCCACGGTGACCAGAGCTCTCCCGGCGCGTCCGGGGCCCACCGAGAGGGAGATCCGCTCCGCCCCAGGTACCCCAGGGATGCGCGCATCCGACCAGGACTCCAGCACCTCGCGCACCGTCTCGGCAGGGACCGAGCCGTCGCACAGGAGCTCCAGCGCCGTGCCGAGAGCCCGGATGTGCATCGCCCGCTCCATCGCTCCACTCTAGTGATCGCTGCCGCAACGTACCCCTATGCTTCAGCCCATGGACCGCCTCCCGGGCACCCGCCGCAGTGCCGAGATCGACATCTTCCGCGGCATCGCGGTGATCGGCGTCGTGTTCAGCCATACGGTGGACGGCCTTCTCAGCGCGGGAGCGCTGCCGGAAGGATCAGCCCTCCACCAGTTCAACGACTGGTTCTACGGCTTCCGGATGCCGGCGATCGCCCTGGTGCTGGGCCTGTTCCTCTCCTACGGCGCGGAGAAGTACGGCACCGCCACCTACATCGCCCGGCGCGCCGTGTTCGCGGTGTACATGTATCTGCTCTGGTACGTCATCCAGATGGGTGCGGAGCTGGCGACGTCGCCGTGGAAGAACACTCCTGTCACCCTCGAGGACGCGCTGCGGATCTGGGCGCCGCCCGCCCATCTCTGGTTCATCCCCTACATCGCCGTCTCCGCCGCGGTGATCGCGCTGGTGGCACCCTGGCGCCGCGCCCCGTGGCTCACGCTGCCGCTTCTGCTGGCGGCGAGCACCGCCACCTGGGGGTGGGGGCCGGACCTGTGGGGGATGAGGGGCCTGGCGCTGGTGGGCTTCAGCGCCGTGGGCGCGGTGATCGGGATGCGGCGGATGAGCACCGTGCTCACCACCCGGGCGGTGCCGGTGGTGCTGGTGGGCGCGGCCGCGCTGCTGCTCGCGATCCCGTTCTTCGGGATGGACCTGGTCGCCGCCTCCGTGCCGGCCTCCCCGGAGCAGCTCGCCGCCGGTCGCGCCTCCTGGCTCCCGCCCTCCGTGGCCCTGAGCTGGCTGGGACAGTTCATCCTCGCCGGCCTCGCCGTCGCACTGGGCGCGATCCCGCGAGTGCGGGAGGCGTTCGCACTGGTGGGCCGCAGCACCTTGCAGATCTACCTCGCGCACATCATCGTCATCGCCGGCCTGCGGATCGTGCTGATGCGGCTCGGCGTGGACTCGCTCGCGGTGCTGGTGCCCACCCTGCTGGTCGCCGGCGTGGTGATCCCCCTGCTCGCGGAGCGGATCCTGCGCCCCACGCCGCTGCGGTACGTGTTCGAGATGCCGGCCGCCTGGCTGCCGGGCGCCGCCGCGACAGCCAGGCGGCTCTCGGAGCCGGTGCACCGCCCGCGGAGCGGATGAGAGCCACCGTGCCGTGCGGCTCGGCAACAGGAAGGGGGAGGGTGAGCGTCAAGCCGCCTCACGCGGCCGATGAGGCGGTGAAGCGCACAGGGGCGAGGCGGACCGTCGGGGTCGCGGAGTCTTTCGCACGCACCCCCTGCCTGTACGCGATCCGGATCTCGTCCACGGGACCTGCCCAGCGCAGCGTCACTGCGTGGGCGGGGTCCGCAGGGTCGGCGTCGCCGTTCCCGACGGCGAGGAAGGGGCTGGTGGGGGTTCCGGCTCCCGTGAGCGCCGCTCCCACCACGCGGCCCGTGGTGGGCGCTGCATCGGTGGGCACGAACACCTCGTCCTGGAACCGCTGCTTGTCGCGATCGATGTCCTCGACGGTGAGCTCCACGTCCGTCACGGGAGCCGCGAAGGTCAGTGTCACGATCTGCAGCGAGCCGGCGAGCTTGTCGCGATTGCTCTGCAGCCGGAGGCGCCTGTCGGCCGTGGTCCAGTTCCTGGTGGGCTGCGCCAGCTGATCGTCGCGGGAGAGAGCGGCGGTGACGTCGGTGTCCCCGACCTGCTGCGAGGCGGGCCTCTCGAGCCGGCCGGTCTCCGAGGAACTGGGGAACCCCGACCAGCTCATGACGCTCTGCTCGACGCTCGCCGCGAGGGCCGGGGCTGTGGTGACCGCCGTGAGCACCGGGACCGACCAGGCGGCCGAGCGCAGGAGGGCGCGCCGACGCGGATCCTGCGGCATGGGGATCATCCTTCGCGGCTCGAGGGGTGCACCGTCGGCCACCACCCTAGCGGGGCCCGCCGCCCCGCACGACAGGACGGCTCGTACCCTGGGTCCCATGTCCACGGACCCGCACCGCCCCGCCCCGCACACGCCGGACGAACCCCACCGCACGCAGATCCTCGCCGACGTCGCCGCGCTGAAGGACTCCTTCGCCGCCGGCACCACCCGGGGGATCGACGCGCGCCTGGCCCAGCTCGAGGCGCTGCGCCGCGGCCTGCGCCGGGAGGAGCCGCGCCTGGCGCGGGCGCTCGCCGAGGATCTCGGCAAGTCCCGCACCGAGAGCGCGCTCACCGAGATCGGGGTGGTCTCCCAGGAGATCGCGCACGTGCAGAAGCATCTGCGCTCCTGGCTGCGGCCGCAGCGCCTCTCCCTGGGCCCCATGCTCGCCCCCGCCTCCGGGGCGCTGCATCGTGAGCCGTTGGGCACCACGCTGCTCATCGCGCCGTGGAACTACCCGGTGAACCTCACCCTCGCCCCGCTGATCGCCGCGATCGCGGGCGGGAACACGGTGCTGGTCAAGCCCAGCGAGGTCGCGCCCGCCACCTCGTCCGCCCTCGCGCACCTGCTGCGCACCCACCTGGACCCCGGCTGGGTGCGGGTGGTCGAAGGCGGCGTGGAGGAGACCACGCTCCTGCTCGAGCAGCGCTTCGACCTGATCTTCTACACCGGCAACGGCGCGGTGGGCCGGGTCGTGGCCCGCGCCGCCGCGGAGCATCTCACCCCCACCGTGCTCGAGCTGGGCGGGAAGTCCCCCGTGTTCGTGGACGAGGGCGTGGACCTCGCCGTCGCCGCCCGCCGCATCGTGTGGGGCAAGTTCACCAACGCGGGGCAGACCTGCATCGCCCCGGACTACCTCATGGCCACCCCGCACACCCTCGAGTGCCTGCGCCCCCACCTGCGCCGGGCCGTGCGCGCGCTGTACGGGGCGCGCCCCGAGCGCAGCCCCGACTACGGCCGGATGGTCAGCGAGCGCCACTTCGACCGCGTCCGCGCCCTGATCGACGACGAGACGGCGATCGTGGGCGGCACCACGGGGGCGGATCGCGGCTCCCGCTTCCTCCCGCCCACGATCCTGGACGGTGCGGACTGGGGCGATCCGGTGATGGGGGAGGAGATCTTCGGCCCCGTGCTGCCGTTGCTGGCCGTCTCCGGCCCCGACGAGGCGATCGCCCGCATCCGCGAGCGGGACAAGCCCCTGACCGCCTACGTCTTCTCCTCGCGCCGTGCGGTCGAGGAACGGTTCGCGGCGGAGACCTCCTCCGGCTCCCTCGCCCTGGGGCTCACCCTCGCCCACGTGGGCACTCCCGGCATGCCCTTCGGCGGGGTGGGGGAGTCCGGCATGGGCGCGTACCACGGGCGCACCGGCGTGGAGGCGTTCACCCACGCCAAGCCCGTGGTGAGGAAACCCCTCCGGCCGGACACGCTGCGCCTGGTGTACCCGCCGCGCGGCCGGGTGCGGCGCGCGCTGCTGCGCCGGCTCATGCGCTGAACGGCCGAAGGTCGTCCCGCTCACCGGCGGAGCGGGACGTGCTCCGCCGAGGCGGTGCTGGGTGCGCCGTCCACATGGTGCGGATCGGTCAGCTCGTGGTCGGTGCGGCCGGGATATCGTCAGTCCGGGTCAGTGAGTGTCTGAAGACGATGAGGAGTCACCCCATGAGCCAACCGCCGTACGGCCCGCCGCCGGCGTCACTCGCGGGCACGGCCGATGTGCCGCCACACGGGACGGACACCCCAGGCGGGCCCACCGTCTTCAACGGCACGACCTCCCACGGCCTGTGGGGGCAGAGAGCGATTCGCCACCCCTGGGAGATGCCCCTCCTCTGGGTGGGGATCTCGCTCACGGCGCTCGCGTACGCCGCCTGGTGGACACTCATCATCGCGACTCTGATCCTTCAGCTGCTCGAGGGCGGGGAGACCGTCGCGAGCCTCTGGCAGTTCGTGGCGTTCCTGCCCTTCTTCTTCCAGCTGGCCTTCACCCTGCCTCTGGCTCCACTGCTCATCTGGTGGTTCCGGGCGATGACGTATGCCCGGCTGCGTGCCTCGGCGGTGCGCATGAGCCCCACTCAGTTCCCCGAGGGATACAGGATGGTGGTGGAAGCGGCTCAGCAGTTCGGCCTCCGACGCGTCCCCGACGCCTACGTGCAGATGGGGAACGGTGTGATCAACGCCTTCGCCTCGGGCCATGGGTTCCGGCGCTTCGTCATCGTCCACTCCGACCTGTTCGAGGTGGGCGGCGCCACGCGTGACCCGGAGGCTCTGCGCTTCGTGATCGGACACGAGGTCGGCCACCTCGCCGCCGGCCACGTCTCGTACTTCCGGATCCTCTTCACCACCGTGATCCGGATGATCCCGATCCTGGGTCCGGCACTCTCTCGGGCCCAGGAATACACCGCGGACAACTTCGGCTATTCCTATGCTCCGAGTGGAGCTCCCGGTGTGATGGGGGTGCTCTCCGGGGGGAAGTACCTCAACGCCGAAGTCAACGTCAATGAACTCGCGGACCGCGCAGCGACGGATCCGAGCTTCTTCGTGCACTGGGCGAACGCGGTGGCCTCCCACCCGGTGATCACCTGGCGGGCCCATGCCCTGCGCGATCGCTCCCGGCCCGGTGCGATGTTCATCCGTCCTGCGGGTGCTCTGTTCCGCTCACCGCTTCCGCCGGGTCACGTGTGGTCCTCGCGATACCCGGCGCCGCGCGACGCGATGGCGATGCTCGATGCGGCCGATGCCCGCCGGCCCGAAGGCGCTGGCGGTCAGTTCGGGCGCTTCTCCGGTATCGACTACGCCGACCGGCCCCCGATGCGCGCGATCCAGACTGCGGCGCCCCTGCTTTCGGATCGCAGCACCTATGTGATCCCGGCCGGTCCGTACCGGGACGACGCTCGATGGCCGCACACCGACCGGTCGCAGAGCCCCTTCTGAGCTTCGGTCGGAGTGCGATGGGCATCGGAGCCACCAGCCTCCTGACCGCCGACCGTCGTGATCTGCGACCTGGTGTCCGTCCGATCACCCCACCCTCAACAAAGGTGCACTGAGTGCATACAGTGTCGGGGTGATCCCCGACCCCAGCGCGCTGACCCCACTGGTGCGTCGCAAGCCTCTCCTCGCCGTCCTCCTCGCACCGCTGTTCATGGCCCTGATCGCCGTGAGCGTCATCAACGTGGCCCTCACCGCGATCGGCGAGAGCCTCGCGGCGGATACGGGCGATCTGCAGTGGGTGATCTCCGGCTACGCGCTCGCCTTCGGGATGCTGCTGGTGCCGGCCGGTCGGGCGGGGGACGCCACCGGCAGGCGCCGCATGTTCATCGTCGGGGTGGGGGTGTTCACCCTCGGCTCCCTGCTCTCCGGTCTCGCCCCGAGCGCGGAGATGCTCAACCTCGCCCGGATCCTCCAGGGCCTCGGCTCCGGCCTGCTGAACCCGCAGACGGTCGCCCTCATCCAGCAGCACTTCCGCGGCCAGGACAGGGCCCGGGCCTTCGCCCTGCTGGCCACCACCGTCGCGGTCGCCACCGCCGTCGGCCCCGTCGTGGGCGGCGCCCTCATCCAGATCCTCGGCCCGGACCGGGGCTGGCGCTGGATGTTCCTCATGAACATCCCCATCGGCGTGGTCGCGATCATCGGCGCGTTCAAGTACATCCCGGACGACAGGGCTCGCGGTAAGGGCCGCCCGGACCTCGACCCCGTGGGCGCGGTGCTGCTGTGCCTGGCGATCCTGGGGATCATGCTGCCCTTCCTCGAGCGGGGCGTGAGCGTGCTGGTGTGGATGTCCTTCCCCGCGGGTCTGCTGGTGCTGGGCATCTGGTGGGTGTGGGAGCGCCGCTACAGGGGCCGTGGCCGCAGCCCGATGGTGGACACCGCCATCTTCGCCAACCGGGCCTTCCGCAACGGCATCCTCATCGTTTCGGTGTACTTCCTCGGCGCCACCAGCGTGTGGATCATCGTGCCGCTGTTCCTGCAGATGCACCTGGGGCACACCCCCTTCGAGGCCTCGCTGATGGGCATCCCCTCCTCGATCGCGGCGGCGATCAGCTCCCAGATCTCCGGCCGCTACGTGCTCACCTTCGGGCGGCGCATGGTGATCGTGGGCTTCGCCGTCGCGTTCGCGGGACTGTTCGGCACGGCCGTGCTGGCCGGATTCGTGGAGAGCGGCATGCTCGCCTTCTGGTGGCTGGCCGCGCCGCTGACGCTGATGGGCCTCAGCCAGGGCATGACCATCTCCCCGAACCAGACCCTCACCCTGAACTCCGTGGATCCGCGCTTCGGCGGGGTGGCCGGCGGCATCCTGCAGCTGGGCCAGCGCACCGGCGCCGCGATCGGCACCGCCATGATCCCCGGCATCATCTTCGCGCTAACCGAGGGCGGGACCGCCTGGCTCGAGGCCTTCGTCATCGCGCTGACGATCATCATGGCGCTCACCCTCGCGGCGATGGGCGTGAGCTTCGCCGACCGTGCACGGGAGAAGGCGGGCAAGGGCGCGCTGTGAGGTGCCGGCCGCCTCACCGGCGGCGCAGCCGCTCCAGCGGGAGGAACGCGGCCCAGCACACCGCGGTGGGCAGGAAGTGGATGCCCAGCAGCACCAGGGTGCTGAGGTGGAAGCACAGGTAGAGGCCGACGGCGACGTACAGGGCGCGGCCGCGCAGGAACAGCACCACCGGGGAGAGGGCCTCCAGCGCGAGGCCCGCCCACTGCGCCGGCACGAACACCCAGGGCGCGTGCGCCACCAGCCAGTGCGCCAGGGCGGAGCCGCGCCGGATCGACGCCCAGGTGAGGATCGCGCTGTTGCCCCAGGCCGCGAGCGAGCCGGAGTACAGGATCTTCGGGATCACGGAGAAGAAGTAGGTGGCGACCACCGCCAGCTGCACGCACCGCAGCGCCCACCCTGCCGCCTCGCTGGACGGCGGGTGCGCGGGGGCGCCGACGGGCCCGTCGGCTCGCGCGGTGTCGGACTCCACGGCGTCGGCCCGCGCGGCGGCGAGCTCCCGGCGGGAGGCGCCCGACACCGTGGGCAGCACCGCCACCGCCACCATCAGCGCCAGGTGGTCGTGGGCCACGTAGCCGTAGGAGTTCGAGTACAGCATCCACGGCCAGTAGGCGAGCGCCACCACCGTCCCCGCCAGCCGGGGCCGGTGCCCCGCGATCCCCGCCGCGCAGCCGGCCAGGATCAGGGCCAGCAGCGTCACGGCCAGCGGCATGGTCACCGGCGGCAGGTGCAGCACCCGGGCGAGGGCGACCGGGGTGTAGAACGCCGCGTTGCCGGTGTGGGAGAGCACGTCCCGGGAGAAGGTGAGCACGTCCAGGATCACCACGGCGTAGAGCAGCGACCGCAGCGCCCTCACCCGGGCCAGCGGCAGGGCGGGCAGCAGGGCGGCGCGCAGCCGGGCACGCCCGGGCCGGGCCGGCGCGGCGGTCGGGGCGGTCACGGCGCCTCCCACCGGGTCACCTCCACCAGCTCCACCTCGCCGTGGGCGGTGCCGTCCCGCAGCGGCGTGATGCGCTGGCACAGCACCAGTGCGTCCAGCGGCGCCCTGTCCGGGTGGCGCCTGTCGTAGGCGGCGGCCAGCGGGGCGAGCAGCGCGGGATCCGCCTCGATCGCGGGCAGGGTGTTCTCCACGTCGGCCCGCTCGATCCCCACGCTGCGGCGGCCGAAGGGGATCTCGAACGGCTCCTCGTCGCCGCGGATCCCCTGCAGGCAGGTGTTCACCACCTCGCCGTCCGGATCGACGCCGGAGGAGAACTGGTCCAGCACCCCCAGGGGGAACAGATCGTTGGAGCGCGTGAGCCCGCCGACGGTCAGCACCCCCAGGCACAGCAGCACCGCGAGCACACGCCAGGTCGCCGAGAGCACGGGGAGGCGGCGCGGGATGGACACCCCGGGAGCGTATCGGGAATCGTAGGAGCGGATGGCGATTTGTACTCCGTAATTCCGCGGATGTCATTCACGATCACGGCTTGTCCGGTAAAAACTTGCTAAAACTCTGGCGCGGACTTGGCATCGACCGGCGCGACGATGCAGGTGAGGCAGGCATTGTGGACTCCGTGCCGACGATGTGTCGTCGGCCATCCCTTCCCCCGCTGCTTGTCCAGGAGCCCCGCCATGACCGCACCCTCTCGCTTCCCCACGCATCGCGCAGACGGCTCCGCGGTCTATTTCAAGGGCGTCCGTGTGGCGCCGAAGGTCGCTGCCGCCACCGGCGGCGCCGCGATCGCCGCCGGGCTGGGCGTCACCGGCGCCCCTCTCGCCACCGCGGACACCGGGGTGTGGGACGCGGTCGCCCAGTGCGAGTCCAGCGGCAACTGGTCGATCAACACCGGCAACGGCTACTACGGCGGCCTGCAGTTCTACCAGCCCACCTGGCAGTCCTTCGGCGGCGGCGAGTACGCCACCTACGCCCACCAGGCCACCAAGGCGGAGCAGATCGCCGTGGCCCAGCGCGTGCTGGCGGTGCAGGGCCCCGGCGCCTGGCCCACCTGCGGCGCCCGCGCGGGCCTGACCCGGGACAACGGCGGTGCCGATCGTGACGCACAGCCCGCCGGCAGCAGCGCCCCGCGCGAGGAGACCACCTCCCGTGACGAGGACCGCCCCAGCACCGGCGCGCTCGTGGTGGACGGCAAGTTCGGCCCGAACACCACCCGCGCTCTCGAGGCGTGGCTGGGCGTGCGCCAGGACGGCTCGCTCTCCGGCTCCGACGTCAAGGCCCTGCAGTCGCGGATCGGCGCCTCGGCCGATGGGAAGATCGGCGCGGAGACCACCCGCAAGCTCCGCGCCACCATGGGGCTCGGCTCCAACGGCGTGTGGGACTTCCGCACCAACTACTCCACCGTGAAGGCGCTGCAGGGCTTCCTCAACGACGGCGCCCCCGCCGCGACCCCGGCGCCCACCCCCAGCACGCCCGAGACCTCGAGCCCCTCCAGCGGCTCCCTCGTGGTCGACGGCAAGTTCGGCCCGAACACCACCCGGGCCCTGCAGGGCTGGATCGGCGTGCGCCAGGACGGCTCGCTCTCCAGCTCCGACGTCAAGGCGCTGCAGGCGAAGATCGGCGCCGAGACCGACGGCAAGATCGGTGCGGAGACCACCCGCAAGCTCCGCGCCAGCATGGGACTCGGCTCCAATGGCGTGTGGGACTTCCGCACCAACTACTCCACCGTGAAGGCGCTGCAGGAGTTCCTCAACGCCCGGTGAGCGGCTCCGGGCCGCGGGCGCGGGGTCGGGCGCTCAGCCGCCTGCCGCGCGGAGCAGGCGATCCACGATCGGCAGCAGCTTCTCGGGGGTGATCGTGCCCGGATCAGCCGGCTGGTCCGGGGCGTCCGGGGAGTACGTGTCGTAGCCCATCGCCGCCTCGAAGTACAGGCCGTCGCCCAGCAGCAGGATCGCCTGTGCGGTCGCCTCCTCGCCCGCTTCGTCGAGGATCAGCGCGAACCACTGCCGCCGAGCACGCAGCATCGCCTCCTGCGCCGCCGCGTGGGACTCCTGGGCGAGCTGCGCGGTGGCGACGATCGCCGTGGCCAAGGGGTCGCCCGTCCAGACCGACGTGCGCACGTAGTAGCGGGACGGGCCGTCGGGTGCTGCGCGCATCCGGAGGAGGTCCTCCTCCACCAGCTGGTCCAGGCGCGCGATCAGGCCCTCGGCCAGCGCCTCCTTCGACGAGAAGTGGTAGAGCAGCCCGCCCTTGGAGACCCCGGCCCGGGCTGCGACGGCGGTGAGCGTCGTGGCGCGCTCCCCCGCCTCCTGGAGGATCGCCTGGTAGGCGTCGAGCAGTGCATCGCGAGCTGACATGCCACAGACCCTACTTCGGCCGACGGGCCCCGGCGGTCCGTGAGGTCGCTCGCAGGCCGTCGCGCACGCCGTGCGCGCTATACCGTCCAGACGGTACAGTCGGGGGCGGTCCGGCTGTCCGGGAGCGGGCCGCACGACGACCTCGGAGGCCTCCATGCAGCTCATGCCCCAGACATCGACGACCCTGACGACCTCCCGCGGGCCCTGGGCCGCGCTCGCGGTGCTCATGCTCCCGGTGCTGCTGGTGTCGGTGGACAACACCGTGCTCGCCTTCGCGCTGCCGATGATCTCCGAGGCCCTCGCCCCCACGGGGCAGCAGCTGCTGTGGATCGTCGACGTCTATCCGCTGGTCCTCGCCGGACTGCTGGTGCCGATGGGGTCCCTCAGCGACCGACTGGGTCGGCGCCGCCTGCTGCTGGTCGGCGGCACCGGCTTCACCCTGGTCTCCGCGCTCGCGGCCTTCGCCCCCGACGCCACCACGCTGATCGCCGCCCGCGCGCTGATGGCGGTGTTCGGCGCGATGCTGATGCCCTCCACGCTCTCCCTGATCCGCAACCTGTTCACCGATCCCGCGCACCGGCGCATCGCGATCGCGGTCTGGGCCGCCGGGTTCTCCGCGGGTGCGGCGCTGGGGCCCGTCGTCGGCGGCCTGCTGCTCGAGCACTTCGACTGGGGTGCGGTCTTCCTGCTGGCCGTGCCGGTGATGGTGCCGCTGCTCGTGCTCGGCCCGCTGCTGATCCCGGAGTCGAAGGATCCCGCGCCGGGCCCGATGGACCCGTGGAGCGCGCTGCTCGTGCTCGCCACGATGCTCTCGCTCGTCTACGCGATCAAGACCTTCGCCGCCACCGGCGCGGACCTCGTGGTCGCCGTGTGCCTGGTGGTCTCCGTCGCGGCGGGCTCCGCCTTCGTGCGCCGCCAGCTCGCCCGCCCGGAGCCGATGCTGGACATCACCCTCTTCACCCGACCGGTGTTCACCGGCGCGGTGCTCGCCAACCTGCTCAGCGTCTTCTCGCTGGTGGGGTTCCTGTACTTCGTCTCGCAGCACCTGCAGCTGGTCAGCGGTCGCTCCCCGATGAACGCCGCCCTGGTGCTGGTGCCCGGCCTGGTGGTGACGATCCTCGCCGGGCTGCTCACCGTGCGACTGGTGCGCCATGTCGCGCCCGGCACCGTGGTCGCGACGGCGCTGCTGGTCAACGCCCTGGCCTTCGCGATGGTCGCGCTCACCGCCGCTCGGGGCTCGGATCTGCTGCTCATGGCCGCCTTTGTGCTCCTGGGGGCCGGTGTGGGGGCGGCGGAGACGCTCAGCAACGACCTCATCCTCTCCTCCGTGCCGGCGTCGAAGGCCGGCGCCGCCTCCGCGATCTCCGAGACCGCGTACGAGACCGGCGCCGTGCTCGGCACCGCAGTGCTGGGGAGCCTGCTGCACCTCGCCTACCGCAGCAACGTCGAGCTGCCCGCCGCGCTCACGGGCTCCCAGCGGGCCGCCGCCTCCGAGACCCTCGGCGGCGCGACTCGGGTCGCCGAGGCCCTTCCGGCAGGGATCGCCGCACCGCTGCTGGACTCCGCGCGTACGGCGTTCGGCTCCGGTGTGGCGCTCACCAGCGGGATCGGCGCCGTGCTGATGGTGATCGCGGCAGGAATCGCCCATCGCACCCTGCGCGGCGCCGCCTGACGGGGATCACGGGACGGCCCCACGTCGCTGCGGCGGGTGGTCACCGTGCGCCGGGCCGTGCGGCTCGCGGAGCACCTCCCCGAGGGGAGCGCGCACGCGAGGTCGGCGGATCAGGTGGCGGCGCTGCTGCGGGCTCGCCTCCGCCCACCAGCAGTGTGAGGGACAGGAGAGGGGTGACCTGGCCCCAGCGCCGCTGAGCGCTCCCGCGCCCCGACCCCCGGCTGTGCCACGCTGTCCCCATGACCGCGCTCCCCGCCGACAGCCACGTGCACAGCGAGTTCTCCTGGGACACCGGCGGTCCGGACTCCGCCGCCCGCGGCACCATGGAGGCCACCTGCGCCCGCGCCGTGCGGATCGGCCTGCCGGGGCTGTTCTTCACCGAGCACCTCGACCTCGAGGACGCCTGGTTCAGCGACCCCGAGGACTTCGGCGACCACGAACGGCACCTGCTGGGCGCCGACGGGATCGTGGCCGTGCCACCCTTCGACGTCGAGGGCTACCTCGCGGGCATCGAGCGCTGTCGTGCCGCGTTCCCGCAGCTGCGCATCGGCACCGGCCTCGAGGTGGGCCAGCCGCACCTCCGCCTCCCGGGTGCCGGGCGCGCGCTGGACCTGGACCGCTTCGACCGGATCCTCGGCTCCCTGCACACGCTGGAGTTCGAGGGCCGACGGGCCGAGCCGAACACCCTGTTCCGTCGAGTCCCGGCCGAGGAGGTGGTGCGCCGCTACCTCGCGGACGTGCCGTCGCTGGTGGCCGGGGACGAGCCCTTCACGATCGTCACCCATCTCGACTACGCCCTGCGGTACTGGCCCGAGGAGGCCGAGGGGCCCTTCGACCCGCGACGGTTCGAGCCGGAGATCCGCGGCGCGATGCGGGCGATCGCCGACAGCGGCAGGGCGCTGGAGATGAACACCCGCCGGCTGTGGCCGTGGATGGCCCAGTGGTGGGCCCAGGAGGGCGGGCGCACGCTCAGCCTGGGCAGCGACGCCCACACCCCGGCCGCCCTCGCCCACGGCTTCCCCGAGGCGGTCGCGATGCTCGAGTCCGTGGGCTTCCGTCCCGGCGCCGAGCCCTGGGACCTCTGGCGGCGCTGAGCCGGGCGGCCGGGCGCGGCGGCCCGGCGCCGCCTCACCTGCGGTCGCTGGGCACTGCACACGGCGGCTATCCTCGTCGGGGCGGTCCACATCGCGGACCATCGGCCGGGCTCGGCGGCCCCCGTCGCCTCCTTCCGCGCCGGTCACACGACGCTCCCGCACGGAGCAGGACGAGGAGTACAGATGCGTGCACTGCGCAAGGACGCGCCCGGCGCAGGACTGGAATGGACCACCGTCGAGGAGCCCGGCTGCGGCCCCCGTGACGTGAAGGTGCGCGTGCTGCGCACCGGGATCTGCGGCACCGACCTGCACATCCTGGCGTGGGACTCCTCCGCGGAGGCGATGTGCGACACCGTCCCCTTCACCCCGGGCCACGAGTTCTACGGCGAGATCGTGGACGTGGGCGACGAGGTGACGGACGTGCGCGTGGGCGACCGCGTCTCCGGCGAGGGCCACGTGGTGTGCGGGACCTGCCGCAACTGCCGCGCGGGCCGCCGCCAGCTGTGCATCCGCACCCGCTCCGTGGGCGTGCAGCGCGACGGCGCCTTCGCCGAGTACGTCGCCGTCCCGCACGAGAACGTGTGGGTGCACGAGCACGACGGCGGCGAGTCCCTGATCAGCCCCGAGCTGGGCGCCGCCTTCGACCCGCTGGGCAACGCGGTGCACACCGCGCTGAAGTTCCCGCTGGTGGGGGAGGACGTGCTGATCACCGGCGCGGGCCCGATCGGGCAGATGGCCGCGGCCGTGGCCCGTCACGCCGGCGCCCGCTACATCACCATCACCGACATCTCCCCGCAGCGCCTGGAGATGGCGGAGCAGTGCGGTGCCGACGTGGTCCTCGACGTCTCCACCACCCGGGTGCGCGACGCGCAGCGCCGCCTGGGGATGCGCGAGGGCTTCGACGTGGGCCTGGAGATCACCGGCCAGGCCCGCGCCCTGCAGGAGATGATCGAGAACATGAACCACGGCGGCAAGATCGCGCTGCTGGGCCTGCCCACGCGGCAGTTTGAGATCGACTGGACGGCCGTGGTCACCCACATGCTCACCCTGCAGGGCATCTACGGTCGCGAGATGTTCGAGACCTGGAACGCGATGTCCGCCATGCTCAGCACCTCCGAGACGCTGCGCGCCGCCATCGCCCGCACCATCACCGACGTGCTCCCCGCCGCCGAGTGGGAGCGCGGCTTCGAGATCGCGAAGGCCGGCACCGCGGGCAAGGTGCTGCTGGACTGGAGCGACCTCAGCGCCTGACCGCCCGCGCCCACTCCCACCCGTCACCCCTCCCGGAAGGACCCCATGTACACCGACCTCAAGGACCAGCTCGCCGCCGAACTCGCCGAGATCGAGCAGGCCGGCACCTTCAAGCACGAGCGCGTGATCTCCACCGCCCAGTCCGGCCACATCACCGCCGGCCCCGTCGGCCGCGACGGCGCCGAGGTGCTGAACTTCTGCGCCAACAACTACCTGGGCCTGGCCGACGACGAGCGCCTGATCGCCTCCGCCAAGCGCGCCCTCGACGAGCGCGGCTTCGGCATGGCCTCGGTGCGCTTCATCTGCGGCACCCAGGATCTCCACCTCGCGCTCGAGAAGCGGCTCTCCGCCTTCCTCGGCACCGAGGACACGATCCTGTTCTCCTCCTGCTTCGACGCCAACGGGGCCGTGTTCGAGCCGCTGTTCGGCAAGGAGGACGCGATCATCTCCGACGCCCTGAACCACGCCTCCCTCATCGACGGGATCCGCCTGTCCAAGGCCGCCCGCTTCCGCTACCGCAACGCCGACCTGGGCGACCTGCGCACCCAGCTCGAGGCCGCCGCCGCGCTGCGCGACGGCACGGGCGCCCGCCGCACCGTCATCGTCACCGACGGCGTGTTCTCGATGGACGGCTACCTCGCCCCGCTGCCCGGCATCTGCGACCTCGCCGACGAGTTCGGGGCGCTGGTGATGGTGGACGACTCCCACGCCGTCGGCTTCATGGGCGACACCGGCGCCGGCACCCCCGAGCACTTCGGGGTCTCCGACCGGGTGGACCTCTACACCGGCACCTTCGGCAAGGCGCTGGGCGGCGCCAGCGGCGGCTACGTCTCCGGTCGCGCCGAGATCGTGGCGATGCTGCGCCAGAAGGGCCGCCCCTACCTGTTCTCCAACTCGCTGGCACCCGCGATCACCGCCGCGACGCTCACCGCGCTGGAGCTGGTGGAGGGCAGCGCCGAGCTGCGCGCCACCCTGTTCCGGAACGCCGAGCTGTTCCGCACCCGCATGGGCGAGGAGGGCTTCGAGCTGCTGGACGGCGAGCACGCGATCGTGCCGGTGATGTTCGGGGACGCGGCGCTCGCCGGACGGATCGCCGACGCGATGCTCGAGCAGGGCGTGTACGTCACCGCGTTCTCCTACCCGGTGGTGCCGCAGGGCCAGGCCCGGATCCGCGTGCAGCTCTCCGCCGCCCACACCGAGGCCGACGTCGAGACCGCCGTCCGGGCCTTCGTCGCCGCCCGGGACGCCGTCCGGAGCAGCTGAGCCGACACGGCGGGGCCGACGCACCGGCGCGTCGGCCCCGCCGAGTCGTCGATCAGCCCCGCAGGCCGATCAGCCCAGGCGCATCCAGGCGTCGGTGCGCACCCGCAGCCCCAGGCTCACCGCGCGCAGCACCATGAACAGCACGTTGCAGGCCAGCCACAGCATCGCCAGGCCCAGCGGACCGGCGGGTGCCCACAGCGCCACGGCGATCGCGCCCGGCAGGATCGCCACGGCGATCAGTGCGCCCACCGTCGCGAGGTAGGGGGCGTCCCCCGCGCCCATCAGCACGCCGTCCAGCACGAACACGTACCCGGCGATCGGCTGGGCGATCACCAGCATCCACAGCGCCGCCCGCAGCGTCTCCTGCACGGCGGCATCCGGCGTGAACAGCTCCGGGATCACGTAGCTCGCCGCCAGCAGCAGCACCGAGACCACCGCGCCGCCGCCCACGCCCCAGGTCATCAGGCGCCGGGTCACCGCCCGCACCGTGGCCGGATCCGAGGCGCCCAGGTACCGGCCGGTGAGCGCCTGGCCCGCGATCGCGAGCGAGTCCAGAGCCAGCGCCAGCGCGGTGAACACGGTGGTGGCGAGCTGGTGCGCGGCCAGCTGCACCTCGCCCAGCTGGGTGGCGACCACGGTGGCGGTGACCACCACCGCCCGCAGCCCCAGTGTGCGCACGAACATCGGCACCGCATCCCGGCCCACCGCCACGAGGTTCCCCGGATGCGGCCGCAGCGGGAGGGACTCCCGCCGGGCGCGGCGCACGATCACGCCCAGGAGCACGGCCGCCATCCCCCACTGGCTGAGCACGGTGCCCAGCGCGGAGCCCGCGATCCCCAGGTCGAGCGCGAAGATCAGCGCCCAGTTCAGCGGGATGTTCACGAGCGCACCGCCCACGGCGACGATCAGCGGCAGCGTCGCGTCCTGCAGCCCCCGCACCAGCCCGGTCGCGGCCTGCACCGCGAGCATGGCGGGCAGGCCCACGGCGCTCAGGCGCAGGTAGGTCAGCGCCTCGGAGAGCACCTCCGGGGAGGGGCCGAAGGCGGCGAGCAGCGGCTCCCCGGCGAGCAGCAGCAGGAGCGAGGAGGCGGCGCCCACCACGAGCGCCAGCCAGCAGGCGTCGATCCCGCGGCCGATCGCCTCCCGGGTGCGGCCGGCGCCGAAGGAGCGGGCCACCGCGGCCGTGGTGGAGTAGGCCAGGAAGATCGCCAGCCCCACGATCGTGGTGAGCACGGTCGAGGCCAGCCCCAGCCCCGCGAGGGAGGTCGTGGAGACGCGCGCGATGAACGCCGAATCGGCCAGCAGGAACAGGGGCTCGGCCACGAGCGCGCCGAGGCTGGGGATCGCCAGCACCAGGATCTCCCGGTCCACGGTGCGCCGTGCCCGTTCCTCGCGGGGCGAGGGCTCGGGAGCGGGGGAGGAGGTCACCGCACCATTGTGCGGTGTGCGGGCGGGTGAGCGGTGCGTGCGCAGGGTGCGGTGCCGGGGTCGACGGCGTCGCACCCCCGCGCGAACACTAGACCTCCGTAGGAGTTGTGCCGTCCGCGGCCTGTGGCACAGTGCCCGTGGAGGATTCGTCGACGTCGCCTCCGGGCGCGGGAACGGACCGTGCCGTCCGTCCCACGTCGTTCGAGGAGCAGGATGAATCGCCTGGCCACGCTGAGCCTGAACAACCGGTCCTTCATCGCCCTGGTGTGCATCGCGGTGTCGATCATCGGCGTGTTCGTGATGACCACGATGCGCCAGGAGCTGATCCCCTCGGTGTCGCTGCCGCAGATCCAGGTGATCACCACCGCGCCGGGCTCCTCCTCGGAGCAGGTGCGCGACCGCATCACCGCCCCGGTCGAGCAGTCCCTCAGCGGGCTCGAGAACGTGGAGGGCACCTCCTCGAACTCCGAGGCGGGGCTGTCGATGGTCACGGTGGAGCTCACCTACGGCACCGACATCTCCCGCTCCGCCAACCAGGTGGACGCCGCCCTCACCCGCATCGAGGATCAGCTCCCGGACTCCGCAGATCCTCAGGTCATCGCCGGGGGCACCAGCGATCTGCCGGCCGTGGTGCTCTCCGTCTCCTCGGATCTGGAGCCCTCGGAGCTCGCCACCCGGCTCGACGCCTCCGTGACGCGGGAGCTGGAGCGCGTGGACAGCGTCTCCTCGGTGGCCGTGATCGGCGCACCGGAGGAGATCGTGCGGATCACCCCGGACGAGGACGCCCTGGCGGAGAACGGCCTCACCGAGAACGACATCACCACCGCGCTGGACGCCACCGGGCTCTCCCTGCCGGGCGGCTCCGTGGTGGACGGCGACCGCACCCTGGACGTGGTGCTCGGGCAGTCGGTGGACACCCTCGAGAGCCTCGAGCAGATCCAGCTCCTCCCGGCCGACGACGGCGGCCAGAGCCAGGGCACCGGCGAGGACGGCCAGGCCCAGGACGGCCAGACCCAGGACGGCCAGGTCCCGGGCACCGAGGTGCCGAGCACGGATGCGCAGCAGCCCGCGCAGCCGGTCACCCTCGACGAGGTGGCGGACGTGGAGCGGGTCACCCAGGAGGCCACCTCGATCTCCCGCACCAACGGGCGCGAGTCGCTGGTGCTGATGGTCACCGCCACCGCGGACGGCAACGTCGTGGACGTCTCCGAGGGCGTCGAGGGCGTCCTCGCGGACACCCTGCCCGGCGTGGGCGGGAACGCGGAGGCCGACGTCGTCTTCGACCAGGCGCCCTTCATCGAGGAGTCGATCCTGGCGCTCGCCGAGGAGGGCCTGCTGGGCCTGCTCTTCGCCGTCGGCGTGATCCTGCTGTTCCTGCGCCGGGTGCGGCCCACGGTGGTCACCGCGATCTCGATCCCCACGTCGCTGCTGATCGCGTTCATCGGCATGTACGTCACCGGGTACACGCTGAACATGCTCACCCTGGCGGCGCTGACGATCTCGATCGGCCGCGTGGTGGACGACTCGATCGTGGTGATCGAGAACATCATGCGCCACCTCGCCTACGGCAAGACCAAGCGCCGCGCGATTCTCGACGCGGTGGCGGAGGTGGCCGGGGCCATCACCGCCGCGACCCTCGCCACCGTGGTGGTGTTCCTGCCGATCGCGGTGGTCGCGGGCATGGCCGGGGAGCTGTTCCGGCCCTTCGCCCTCACCGTGGGCATCGCGATGCTGTCCTCCCTGCTGGTGGCGCTGACGATCGTGCCGGTGCTCGCCTACTGGTTCCTGAAGCTCCCCAAGGGCCACGAGCAGGTGCACCCGGACGACGCCGCCCAGGTGGCCGCGATCCGGGAGGCGGCGGAGTCGCAGGAGGAGAGCAGCTGGCTGCACCGGCTGTACGCGCCGCTGCTGCGCGTGGTGCTGGGCTCCCTGCCCCGCCGCCTGGTCACCGTCGCCGTCTCGGTGCTGATCCTGGTGGGCACCGCGTTCCTCTACCCGCTGCTGAACATCAGCTTCCTGGGCGACACCGGGCAGAACATCGCCTCGCTCACCCAGACCCTCCCGGCCGGCTCCAGCCTCGAGCAGTCCTCGGACAAGGCCACCGAGAGCGAGGAGGCACTGCTGGGGATCGACGGGGTCGAGACGGTGCAGACCACCATCGGCGGCGGCGGGTTCGGCTTCGGCGGCGGGGAGAACGAGATCAGCTTCTCGATCACCACCGACGCGGACGCGGACCAGGAGGAGCTGCTGGACACGATGGTCTCCACCCTGGAGGGCCTGCCCGAGCCCGGCACCGTCGAGGCTGCGGACGTCGCCTCGCCCACCGGCTCGAACTCCGTGGACGTGCTGATCACCGGCCCCACCGCCGCGGACCGCCAGGACGCCAACGACGCTCTGCTCGCGGAGCTCGACCCGCTGCCGGAGGGCGTCTCCGAGGTGAGCAGCGACCTGCAGGCCGATCAGCCCACCGCGGTGGTGACCGTGGATCGGGAGGCGGCCGCGCAGCGCGGGCTCACGGAGGAGGCCGTGATCGGGATGGTGGCCCAGCAGCTGTACCCCGGCGCGATCGGGACCGTCACCCTCGAGGACGACGAGCTGGACATCTACATCGCGGGCACCGAGAGCGTGGACACCTACGACCAGCTGCAGGACCTCACCCTGATGGGGTCGATGCCGCTGACGGACGTCGCGACGATCGAGGAGGAGCTCTCCCGTCCCTCGATCTCCACCCGGGACGGGCGGGAGACGGTGACGGTGTCCCTCGCCCCGGCCACCGAGGACGTGGGCGCCGCGACCGATGCCGCGCTGGCCGCGATCGACGAGGCGGAGCTTCCCGCGGGCGTGGAGGCGACGCTCGGCGGCACCGCCGCGGACATCGACGAGACCTTCGGCCAGCTGGGCATCGCCATGCTCGCCGCGATCCTGCTGGTGTACGTGCTGCTGGTGTGGATCTTCAAGTCGCTGGTCCAGCCGCTGATCCTGCTGGTCTCGATCCCCTTCGCGGCCACGGGCGCGCTGGGCCTGCTGGTGATCACCCGGGTGCCGCTGGGGCTTCCCTCCATGATCGGCCTGCTGATGCTGGTGGGCATCGTGGTGACCAACGCGATCGTGCTCATCGACCTGGTGAACCAGTACCGGCGCCAGGGCATGGCGCTCGAGGAGGCGCTGCATCTGGGCTCCGCCAAGCGTCTGCGCCCGATCCTCATGACCGCCGCCGCGACGATCTTCGCGCTGATCCCGATGGCGCTGGGCATCACCGGCAACGGCGGGTTCATCGCCCAGCCGCTCGCGGTGGTGGTGATCGGCGGCCTGATCTCCTCGACCCTGCTCACCCTGGTGATCGTGCCGGTGCTGTACCGGATCGCGGAGGGCCCGGGGGAGCGCAAGCGGCTGCGGGAGGAGGAGCGCCTGGCGCAGCTGCACGCGGAGCGCGAGGAGCGCGAGCGGGCCGAGCAGCGGCGCGTGGCACGGGAGCACCACGTCCAGCCGGCCGGTGCGACGGCCGGCGGCACGACGGCCGACGGCACGGCCCCTGACGGCACGGCGGCCGACGGTGCCCGGCACCGTCGGGCGGCGCGGGACGGCGACCGCCGCGACGCGGCCGGAACCACGGGCGAGGGCACCGGCGCTGCCGGCCGCCGCCGGCGCACCCTCAAGGAGCGCGGCGGGCTGCTGGGCATCCTCCGCGCGCGCCGACGTCGCGACTGAGCCGGCAGTCCGCGTCCCGCCGGCCCCGCCGCGGGCGGGACGCGGACCGTCGCCTACGATGCGCCCATGACCGAAGACCGCCCTCGCGCGCCCCGTGAGCCCCGGGGGCCGCGGGCGTGGACGGTGCGCCTGCGCGTGCTCACGGCGATGATGGCCCTGATGACGGTGGGCCTGGCGGTCACCGGCGTGCTCACCTACGCCGCCCAGTTCCGGGCGCTGGATGCACGGGTCGAGGCGGAGCTGTGGCAGGAGTACGACGAGCTGGCGCTGATCGCCCAGAGCGCCGACGAGGCCGGCGAGCCCGTGCACGAGACCGTGGACAGCGTGCTGGTCACCGCCACGGACTCCGCCGCGCCCTCGGACTTCGAGTCGGTGCTCACCTTCCTCGACGGGCAGCCGCGCTACGAGCCGCGCCAGCAGGACTTCGCCCTGCTGGAGCAGCCCGCGGAGGGCGCCGATGCGGAGGAGGCGGCGCGCCTCGCGGCCGAGGCGGAGCGGGTGCAGCAGGCGCTGCTGGAGGTGCACGAGCCGGGCCGGGCCGTGATCGTCCCGCTCGAGGCCTACGACCGGGACCTGCGCGTGCTGGTCGCCTCCGTGACCGTGGAGGGGGACGAGGCGCAGGGCGTGTTCGTGGTCGCGAACGACGTCGGCGCCCAGCGCCGCGACCTGTGGCGGAGCGTGCTCACCTTCACCGGGCTGTCCGTGCTGACGCTGCTGCTCGCCGGCGGGGTGGGGTACGTGATCACCGGCCGGCTGCTGCGACCGCTGGAGGATCTGCGCGAGGCGACCGAGCAGATCACCGTCGAGGACCTCGAGCACCGGGTGCCCGTGCCCGACGGCCGCGACGACATCGGCGCCCTGGCCCGCAACTTCAACCGCATGCTGGAGCGCATCCAGGCCGGCTTCGCCGAGCAGCGGCGCTTCATGAGCGATGTGGGCCACGAGCTGCGCACCCCGCTCACGATCGTGCGCGGCACCCTGGAGACCACCGACCGCGGGGACCCGGCCGACGTGCGCGAGGCCCATGACATCGCGCTCGAGGAGCTGGAGCGGATGGGCCGCGTGGTGGGGGACCTCTCCGAGCTTGCCGCCTCCACCCGTCCCGACTTCGTGCGGCCCCGGCCCCTGGACATGGCCGCCTTCGCCCGGTCCGCCTTCGCGCGGATCACGCACGTCGCCGAGCGCGACTGGGTCCTCGCGCGCACGGTGGACGCCGTCGCCGAGGCGGACGAGCAGCGCCTCGCCCAGGCGGTGGTGCAGCTGGCCGCGAACGCCGCCCGGTACAGCGACGAGGGCAGCCACATCCGCCTGGCCGTGGACCGGGTGCTGGGGGCGGACGGCCCCGAGATCCACGTGAGCGTGCAGGACGAGGGGATCGGGATCGCCCCCGAGGACCAGCACCGCATCTTCGAGCGCTTCGCCCGCCTGGACGAGAGCCGCGGCACCGGCTCCGGGCTGGGGCTGCCGATCGTGCGGGCGATCGCGGAGGGCCACGGCGGGACGGTGCGCCTCGACTCCGCGCCCGGGCGCGGCTCCACCTTCACCATCGTGATCCCGCAGGCCCCGGCCGCCCCGTCGGCCCCGGAGGGTGTGCACGGCGGCGCGGGCGCCGGCGGGTCCTCCGGGGGGCGGACGGCACGGGACAATGGACCGCGGCGGGCCGACCCCGGCGCCGACCACCACACCACCACCCGCGGGAGGGAGCACGGATGAGGATCCTCATCGCCGAGGACGAGGCGCGCATCGCCCGGTTCATGGAGCGGGGGCTGGCCGCGCACGGCTACGCCACCACCGTGGTCGAGGACGGCATCTCCGCCCTCGACCTCGGCTCCTCCGGCGATTTCGACCTGCTGATCCTCGACGTGGGCCTGCCGCGGATGGACGGCTTCCAGGTGCTGAAGGCGCTGCGGGGCATGGAGGTGCAGCTCCCGATCCTCATGGTCACCGCCCGCACCGGGGTGGACGACACCGTGCAGGGTCTCGAGGGCGGCGCCAACGACTACATCGCCAAGCCCTTCCGCTTCGAGGAGCTGCTGGCGCGGGTGAAGCTGCGCGCCCGGGAGGCGAGCGCCGGCGCGGGCAGCGTCAGCGCCGACGAGCTCACCCTCGGGGACCTCAGCCTGGACCTGCGCTCCCGGATCGCGACCTGCACGGTGGACGGCGCCGAGCGGCAGGTGGAGCTCTCCTCGCGGGAGTTCACGATGGCGCGGGTGTTCCTGGAGAACCCCGGGCAGGTGCTCACCCGGGACCTGCTGCTGTCGAAGGTGTGGGGCTACGACTACGACGGCGCCTCGAACGTGGTGGACGTGTACGTGGGCTACCTGCGCGGCAAGCTCGGGGCGCCCCGGCTGGTGACCGTGCGCGGCGCCGGGTACAAGATCGTGGACCCCGCCGCGTGAGCGCGCCCGACCTCCGGCCTCGCCGCGCGCGGAGCGTTCATGAGAGCTCTCTCATCCGCGCCTCATGGGGACGTCATCGCCGGCTTGGACCCTGTGAGCCATGAGGACTCTGCGCACCCTGGTGATCGTCGTGGCCGCGGGGCTCGCCGCCATCGCTCTGGCCGTGCTGCCCGCGGCCGACGAGTCCCCGCAGGCGCGTCCGGGCATCAGCGTGGGCGCCACCCCCGTCGCCGACGGCACGGACGCCGCCGGGGAGGACGCCGCCTCGCAGGACGCCGCCCCGCCGAGCCCCGCCTCGCAGACCGCCGCGGAGAACGGCTCCTCCCTCGAGGCGGTGCAGCTGCCGCAGGCGACGGCCACCGCCCAGCCCGGCGGCGTCCACTCCGACGGCGCCGGCATGGGGGCGGTGGAGCCCTCCCCGACCCCCGCCCCGACCACGGCCGCGCCCCGGCCCTCGAGCAGCTCCTCGCAGAGCTCCAGCTCCGGCGGGTCGTCCTCCGGCTCCTCGCAGAGCGCCCCGGACCGGCCCTCCGGCGTGTGCGAGTGGGACGACGGCGAGCTCGAGTGTGACGACGACGATGATGCCGATGATGACGATGACGACGATGACTGACCGGTCCTGACGGCGCGCCGCCGCGGTGGGCGCCCCGGGGCTGCGGGCGCCGCCCGCATCCCCGCCCCGGCGGGCTCACTCCTCGTCGGCCTCGTCCTCCCGGCCGCGGCGGTCGCCGACGGCGGCGGGCCGGTGGGGCGCGGGAAGCGCCTCGAGCCGGTGCTCGCGGGCCCCGAGCCGGTGGGCGAGTCCCTCGGTGGAGACCATCACCACCACCCCCGGGTAGTCCTCCAGCACCTGCGCGAGCATCCGCCGCCCGGCATCGTCGAGATCGCCCTCGATGCCTTCCACGAGCAGCAGCGGCGGGTCGCCGTACAGCGCCCGTGCGAGGGCCAGCCGTGCGCGGTCCGCGCGGTCCAGCGGCGCACCGCCGCTGCGCAGCCGGGTGCGCGCCCCGTGGGGCAGCGCCGAGACGTCCAGCCCCACCCGGGCCAGCATCTCCTCGTCGTGGGCGGCGTCCAGGTCCGGGCGCCGGTAGTGCAGCGCGCGGGACAGGGCGCCCCGTTCGAACACGGCGCCCGCCGCGGCGTGGCCCACCCGTCGCCGCACCCGCTTCGGGGTGAGGCGGCGCAGGTTCCGGCCCGCCACCCACAGCGAGTCCGGCGGGCCCGAGGCGGGGCCGGGCGACAGCTCCAGCAGGCGTCGGACGAACTCGTGCGGTGCCCGCGGATCCTGCGAGACCAGGCGCACCCGGTCGCCGGGCCGTGCGCGCAGCGGCTGCCCGGGGGCGGTGAGCCCCGGCAGCTCCAGGTGCACGCCCGCGTCGCCGTCCGGCACGGGGTCGGGGGCGGGGACGTCGGCGGCGAGGCGGCGGCGGGCGCCGGCCTGCGCCCGGCGCTCCTCGGCACCGGCCAGCGCGGGTCCCAGCACCATCCGGGCGGCGCGGTACGTCTGGCGGTGCTCGACGATCCTTCCGATCCCCAGCACGGGGGCCGAGGCGATGCCCGCCACCGCCATCGCCGCCATCGTCACCTGCGGGGTCAGGCCCAGGTAGGTGCCGGTCGCGGCCACCAGCAGGGTGGTGAGGGTGGAGGTGACCACCCCGCCGGCGCGCAGCGCGCCGACGGTCCCGGCCCGGTCCACCGCGATCTCCACCAGGGAGCCGGAGGCGTCCCGCAGCCCCCGCAGCTCGCGCTCGCCGCCGCCCGCGGCGAGGATCCCCTCGGCCGCGGTGACGGTGTCGGCGATGCGGGTGGCGAGGCGACCGCGGGTGCGGCGCATCCGTCGGGTCTTGATCAGCGCGGTGCGCGCCCACACCAGCAGGCACAGGCCGAGCCCGGCCAGCGGTGCCGCGAGGGCGAGGGCGAGGTGGGGGTCCAGCACGGCGAGCGTGACCAGGCTGCCGCCGATCAGAGGCACCGCGGCGGTGAGCGGGGCGATGCCCTGGGAGACCCAGTTCCGCACCCCGGCGAGGTCGTTGGTGGTGCGGGCCACGGTCACGCCCAGGGAGGTGCTGTGCCCGGGGGTCAGCGCATCGCCCAGCAGCGTGAGGCGCAGCTGGTGGACGTAGTCCTGGCCCAGGCGCTCGGCGACCACCCGCTCGTGGACGGTGAGCGCACCGATCGCGAGGGCCGTGAGCAGCAGCACCGCCAGGGCGCGCAGCAGCAGCTCCGACACCCCGGCCGGGGCGTCCTGCAGCCGCACCAGCGCCCACGCGGAGAGCGCCCCGAGCGCCGCCTGGCCCAGCCCGAGCAGCACCAGCAGCGCGAGCCAGCCCCGCCGCCGGCCCCGCAGCAGCGGGGGCAGCGGCGCGGCGTCCCACACCAGTCCGTCGTCGGCCCGGGAGCGGGCGCGGTCACGCATCGTCGGCGGCGCCCTCGAGGAGATCGG
Source organism: Brachybacterium saurashtrense (assembly GCF_003355475.1). Lineage (NCBI taxonomy): Bacteria > Bacillati > Actinomycetota > Actinomycetes > Micrococcales > Dermabacteraceae > Brachybacterium > Brachybacterium saurashtrense. Next base: position 3,470,474 of record NZ_CP031356.1, read on the forward strand.
CGACCAGACCGCGCGCCACCTCCGCGGTGCCGAGGGCGGCGGTGGGGAGGACCGGCACCTCCAGCGCCCGGCGTGCCTCGGCGGTCGCCAGCGGCGAGCCGGTCACCACGCCGGAGACGCAGGAGGGGCGCCGCCCCAGGGCGTCCAGCGCCCCCACCCCGCCCACGGCGCCCAGCGCATCCCCGGCCGCGAACACGATCCGGTCCACGACCTCCCCGAACGCGTCATCGGTGAGCAGGCGCGCGGTCTCGCCCTGGTAGACGCCGTCGGCGATCTCGATCAGCACCACGTCGGGGCGCTCGGGTGCGCCCGCGAGGGCGTCGGCGAGGGACAGGAACAGATCGCGCACCTCCTCGATGCCCACCTGGAAGGTGGAGGAGTACCCGAAGTCCGTGAAGTCCATGACCGGCCGCGCCCCCGCGTCGACGAAGGCGTTGTAGTCGTTGCCCGCGCCGGTGCCGGTGGCCTTGCCCGCCGCGACCCGCAGCCCGGCGGCGGAGAGCCCGTGGGCGAGATGCGCGAGCACGGTCGACTTGCCGGAGTTCATGGAGGTGCCCAGGACCGCCAGGACGGGCACCTCGTGCGCGGGGCGCGCCGGGCGGGAGGCGATCCCGCGGTCCACGCGGTGCGCCGCCGTGCGGGTGAGGGTGAGCGGGCCGTGCGCGTCGTGCAGCACCCCGATCGGGGTGATCTCGGTGGCGCCGGCGATGCGGTCGTGCCGTTCGATCACCCGCGAGGCGAGACCGCCGGCGGCGGCCAGGTGCGCGGGCCCGAGGTCGTCGGGCAGCACCGCCAGGAACTGGTCGGCCGCGTACCGGCTGCCGTAGGCCACCAGGATCTCGTCGCCCTCGAACAGCATCTGTCGGCGCGAGACGGGGCTCTCCAGGCGCTTGTGATGGCCGAGCGCGGTGACGCGCGCGAGCACCACCTCCCCGGCCTGCGGCACGTGATCCCCGGTGAGCAGGCCCAGGCCCTCGGCGCTGCGCAGGAACGGGCCGACGGTGCGGGTGGAGAACGCGTGCTTGGCCCTCTCCAGCCGGGACCGCAGCCCGGCCTCGGCCTCGCGGGCCGGCACGGTGTGCGGCGCCGGCACGGGGGAGGCGGCGGGCGGGGCGTCGTGGTCCGGACGGGCGGCGGTCGCGGTCCGGGGGTGCAGGATCGTCATCGGAGATCTCCTCGCTCGGGGGCGGTCGGGGCCGGATCCGGGCGGATCCGTGCCGAACACGTCCAGTGAACGTCGGGGCGATGAGGCCGCGATGAACCGTCGATGAGAGGGATCTCAGAGACGCCGGGGCGTCGCGATGCAGGTCAGCGCACTGCCCAGGGGTGCTCCGGGCAGGACGCCGCGCCGCGCGGGCCGGGCGCGGTGAGCGGGGCGGGGGCTGTGCGGTGGGGGAGGGGGTGCGCTCAGGCGGGGACGCCCAGCCGGGCGAAGGCGCTGCGGAAGATCGTCAGCCCGTCCAGCCCGGGCAGGCGCTGCACCCGGGTGTCGAGCTTGTCCAGCTCGCCGGCCTTCCCGGCGAACAGGTGGCCCATCACGTGGCGCACCTCGGCGTCGTCCATCATCCCGCTGCCCACCGGCTTCCACATCCGCGACATCACCAGGCGCACCACCTTCTGCGCGGTCTCCGAGGCGGTGAGCCGCTCCCGGGCCTGGGTGGTGTAGAAGGCGACGTGGCGGGTCTCCTGCTGGGCGATCCGCTTCAGCAGCGGGGACAGCGCCGGATGATCGGTCATCGCGGAGAGCCGACGATAGGCCGCCACGGCGGAGAGCTCGTTCGCGGCGCCCCACACCATGTGCACGGCCACGAAGTCCGTGCCGGCGAGGTTGCTGAGCACCGACTGCTTCAGCGGGCCCAGCGCCCCCATCCAGCCCAGCTTCTCGCGCTTGGCCTTCACCTCGTCGTAGTCCACCACGATGCCGTGGCGGGCCAGCACCTGGGCGAGCGCCTCCCCGTGCCAGAACTCCTCCCGGTTCCACAGGGTCATGAAGCCGCCGGCGTCCTCCTCGCGGTGCGAGGGGGTGACCAGCAGGTCCCGCAGGAAGCAGGAGGTGTGGTACTCCACGTCGCACATGTAGCGCAGCGAGCGGAGGGTGGGGGCGTCCAGCGGCTGGGTCTCGAAGGTATCGAAGTCGAGATCCTCGTACTTCACGGGCACCGAGGACTCGGCGAACTGGTCGAGGTCGAAGGCCATATCACTCTTCCGTGCGGGGCAGGGAGCGGAGGTGGGGGTCCGAGGTCACGGGGCCCGGCAGCAGCCGGGTGATCTCGTACCGGGCGCGGAGCAGCGCGGCGCGGTGGCGGGGCTCCGCGGCGAGGACCGCGAGGGCGGGGCGCAGGTCCGGATCGGGGAGGTGGCCGCCCTCGAGCGGGGAGCCGGCCGCGAGCACCGCCCGGGCGGTGACCGCCTCGCGCCGCGACCGGGTCACGCGGGCGATCGCCTCGGCGGTGAAGAACTCCACCGCCGCTTCGTGCCGGCCGGCGACCTCGCGGGCCACCCGGCCCGCCTCGCCGTCCAGCCGTTCGCCGAGCGCGGTGAGCGCGGTGTGCAGGGACGCCTCCTGGATCGCCATCCGCGCCATGTGCCCGGCGGCCACGGCCTCCCCGGCCAGGCCGGTCCACAGCGGGGAGAGCAGCGGCTGGACCCGGTCCACGTGGAGCCGGCGCAGGGTGTGCACGGGGCCGGGGCGGTGCACGGGCTGGGGCCGCTGGACGGGATGGTCGCCGGTGAGCACGTCGCGCAGGGCGCGGGACTGCCAGAAGCGGTCCACCAGCCAGGTGGCGAGGAACGCTGTGATGCGGGCCTCGTTGCCGGTGGCGGTGGCGAGCATCGTGCGGGACTCGGCCAGGGCGGAGGCCTCGAGGCGCTGCAGCATCCCGAGCGCGAGGCGCAGCGGGGCGGCGGGCGAGCCCGCCTCCGCGAGCGCCCCGGTGTCCACGGGCAGCCGGCCCGTGCCCCGCCGCACGTACGCGGCGACGTCCACCTCCGTGCGCAGCACCGGCGCGACGGTGCCGTCGAAGTGCAGGTGGCCTGCGTAGGGGCCGGTGGTGGGCATCGCGGCGTGCGGATCCGCGGTGGGCGGCGCAGGGGCGGCGGGGGCGGCCGTCTCGAGCTCGACGCTCACCGGTCACCTCACTTCCAGGACGGGGCCGGGATGCCCGCGCGGGGATCGCGCGAGGGCCTCGGTCATTGTACGGAGATCTGTGGACCATGGGCTGTGGGCAGGGCCACGCGCCCTTGGTAGGTTTCGTCTGTGATGACCCTCGCCGCCGCCTCGCTCCCGGTCCCGGGCGGTGACGGGACCGAGGGGTCGGTGCCGTCCCTCGACCGGCTGCGGGCGGCGCTGCGGCCCGCCCAGCTCCCTCTGCCGCGCCCCCGGGACGTGCACGAGGCCGCGCTGCGGGCCGGCGACCTGCTGCATGCGGAGCGCGAGCGCGAGGCGCGCGTGCTGGTGGAGCGCTTCCGGCAGGAGCAGGCACCGCCCGAGGACCGCCTGGAGCTGCTCGCGGTGGGCCTGCGGTGCGCGGCGCTCGCCGGGCGCACCGAGGAGATCGAGCGGGACGCGGCGGCGCTGGTGACCCTGCTGCGCCGCAGCGGGCACCCCCAGCAGGCCGCCGCCGTCGCGACCGTGCTGCTCGAGCGGGGACCCTTCGAGCAGCCCGGCACGGGGCGGGACCGGGCGGCGCAAGCCCCGCAGCCCTCCTCGCGCGGTCGCCGACGAGGCAGCGCCCGCCAGGTCTCCCCGGAGATGCTCGTGGTGGTGCGCGCGCAGATGCGCTCCGCCCTGCCGGGCCCGCGCGGGGAGATCGTCGACCCCCGCCGGGACGCTGCCCGGCTGCGGGCCGCGCTGTCCGCGCTGCCCGCGGTGCGTGACCAGATGCTGCGCGATCCCGAGGCGGAGCTGCGCCTGCGCCTCGCGCAGGCCCTCGAGGGCGCCGGGGACGAGGCCGGCGCGACCACCGCCGCCCTCGACGTGCTCGATCTGCTCGAGGACCGCGGCGCGGGCGAGGGCCCTGACGCCCACGCGGCCGGCGCCCACGGGGACGGGGCGCAGGATCCGGGCCCGCACGGCGCCGTCCCGGCGCCCGGCACCGCCGAGGGGCCGGCCCGCCTGGCCACCGCCGCCCACGCGGTGCTCGCCCGCACCCTGTGCACGCAGCGGCCGCTGCCGGCGGTGCACCACGCCCTCGAGGCGCTGGAGGCGATGCCGCTGATCGAGGACCCGCCGCTGCGGGTCGGGCTGATCACCACCCTGCTGCGGGGGCTGATGGCCGCGGGCGCCACCGCCCAGGCGGGCTTCACCGCGGGCCGGCTCGCCTCCCTGCAGCGCACCCTGGGCCGGGATGCGCTGAGGATCGCGCCGCTGCTGGCCGTCGCCGCCCAGCGGGTGGATGCCCAGCGGTACGACGCCGCCTGGGTGGTGCTCGAACAGGCCCGCCGGATCGCCCGTGGCCAGCGCGATCACCGCGCCCAGCTGGAGGCGGCCCGGCTCGGGGCGAGCCTGCACGAGCGCACCGGGGACGCCGCCGCCTCGCTGCGCGAGCTGCAGGTGCTCGCCCATCACGCCCGCTGGCTCGCCGACGACCTCGAGACCACCGCCGCCGCGCAGGCGGAGCTGATCCGCACCGAGCTCGAGGCGCAGGCGCTGGTGATGCGTCGGGCGCTGGACCTCGGCCGCACCGGCGTGGTGTCCGAGGCGGTGCGGGAGATCGAGCGGCGCACCCGCCCGGGGGCGAGCCGGTCCGGGCTCCCGCCGGAGCTGCTGTGGGACCACCGGGTGGACGCCCGGGTGGGGCTGTTCATCGCCGTGGGCACCGCCCTCGCCCGCGGGGAGGAGGGCGCCGACGAGCAGGCCTACGACCTGCACCGCCGGGAGGCGCTGGAGGCGATCGGGACGATGCCGCCCGGCCACGAGCAGCGGGCGCGGTACTGGGCCGCCTACCTCGAGGACCGCCACGCCCACTTGCTCGCCGAACAGGGACGGCGCGGCGCCGCCCGCCGCGCCGCGAAGCGGGCCGGCGAGAACTGGACCCACCTGGGGCACGAGGAGGACGCGGCCCGCATGGAGGCCCTGCGGGCCTCCCTCGCCGCGCCCCGCTGAGCCGCGCCCGCTCAGCTGCCGTCGTCGGCGGTGGTCGTCGAGCGCAGCACCTCGATCACCGTCCCCGGCGAGGTCGCGGGGTTCACGAAGGCGAGGCGCAGCGCGATCTCGCCGGCGAAGGCGGTGGGCAGGCACAGGAGCGTGCCCTCCTGTGCCAGGCGCTGCGACCAGCGACGGTAGGCGGCCGGGCTCCATCCCGGGCGGCGGAACACCACGACCGACAGTTCCGGCTGCAGCAGCAGCTCGAGGTGCTCCGTCTCCTCGATCGCGCGGGCCACGGTGCGGGCGGAGGCGAGGCACCGCTCGATCGCGGCGGTGTACGCCGCGGTGCCGTGGGTGGCCAGCGAGTACCACAGGGGCAGCCCGCGGGTGCGGCGGGAGAGGTGCGCGGCCAGGTCGGTGGGGTTGGACTCGCCGCGGTCGATGGAATCGAGGTAGGCGGCGTGCTGGGAGTGGGTCGCCGCCGCGGGCCGCGGGTCCCGGTACAGCAGCGCACAGCAGTCGTAGGGCGCGAACAGCCACTTGTGCGGGTCCACGATGAACGAATCCGCCTCCTCGATGCCGGCGAAGCGCTCCCGGGCGGTGGGAGCGGCCAGCGCGGCCCCGCCGTAGGCGCCGTCCACGTGCACCCAGGCGCCGTGGCGGTGCGCGACCTCCACCACCGAGCCGATCTCGTCGACGATCCCCGCGTTGGTGGTCCCGCCCGAGGCCACCACCGCGCAGATCCGCGGATCCGCGGCGAGCACGGGCGCGAGCGCCGCGCCGGTGAGGTGGCCGTGGTCGTCCACCGGCACCGTCACCACGTCCATGTCCAGCAGCCTCGCGGCGGAGGCGATCGAGGAGTGGGCGGTCGAGGCGCAGGCCAGCGCCCATCCGCCCTCGGGACGGTGGCCCCGGGTGCGCAGCGCGTGGTCGCGGGCGGTGGCCAGGGCGGAGAGGTTCCCGTGGGTGCCGCCGGCGACGAACACCCCGGCGGCGTCCTCGGGCCATCCCAGCAGATCCGCGAGCCAGCGCAGCACCTGGTTCTCGGCGAAGATCGCCCCGGCCCCGCACTCCCACACCCCGCCGAACACGTTCGCGGCGGAGACCACGGTGTCGAAGGCGACCGCGGCGCGGGTGGGGGCCGCCGGGATGTGCGCGAGGTTCATCGGGTCCTCGACGGAGCGGGTGGCCGGCAGCAGCACGTCCTCGAACAGTTCCAGCGCCCGGGCCGCGCCGATGCCGTCCTCGGTGATCGTCTCGCCCACGTCCGCCCGCAGCGCCGCGGCGGAGCGGGCGGTGGTCTTGGGATCGGTGGCCACCGTGGCGCGGGAGGCGGCCCACTGCAGGGCGAGGCTCACCGCCTCGCGCTCGTCGCCCCAGATCTCGGAATGGTCGCGGTGGCGCTGCAGGGCGTCGGTGGCGTCGGCGAAGGCGGTGCGCTCCCGGGCGGCGGCGGGCGGTGCGGCGGAGGGGGACGTCTGCTCTGTCACGTCCTGCATGGTCGCACGGCCCCGGCGGGAGCCGGGCGGGAATGCTGGCAGGCGCGGGGCCCGGCATGGAGGGGCCGACGGTCCGGGGCGGAGGGGGCCCGGCATGGAGGGGTCGACGGTCTGTGGCGGGACGAGGCGGCGGCCGGGCGGCGAGGCGGCGGCCGGGCGGAGCGGGGGCGAGGCCCCTGACATCGCCGCGACCCTGCCGTACGGTGGAACCGACAGCCGGAAGGGGGCTCGCCCATGTCCACCGGAGCAGACGGCCTCCCCGAGGAGCACACCCACGGCCCCGAGGAGCGGATCGCCGTGCGCGACAACCCCGCGGCCGAGCGCTACGAGGCGGTGCGCGGCGGGGACGTGGTGGGCATTCTCCTCTACACCCGCACCCGGCGCCGCGTGGAGCTGGTGCACACCGTCACCGACCCGGCCCATCGCGGCGAGGGCGTGGCCTCCGTTCTGGTGCGCACCGTCCTCGCCGAGGCCCGGGCGGCGGCGCTCCCGGTGCTGGTGATCTGCCCCTTCGTGGAGAGCTGGCTGCAGCGGCACCCCGAGCAGGCCGGCGGGGTGCTCCGCGAGGACTGAACGGTGCCGGGCCCGGGCCGGGGGAGTAGCGTCGGGGCATGGACGCCCTCGACATCCTCCGCGACCTCGCCTCCCGCCCCCGCCACGCCGCCGAGGCGCTGCGCGGCCGCATCGACGCCCACGTGCTCGCCGCCCATCCGGGGGAGCACCCCAACTCCGTGGCCTGGCTGCTGTGGCACACCGGGCGCGAGATCGACGTGCAGCTCGCCGCGCTCACCGGCGCGGAGGAGGTGTGGCGGGCGAGGCGTGTCGGCGAACGGCTCGGCCTGGGCGAGGAGGGCGCCGCCGTGGGCTACGGCCACAGCCCCGACGAGGCCCGGGCGATCGCCGTCGCGGACGGCGAGGCGCTGGTGGACTACGTAGCCGCGACCCTCGACGCCGTGGACTCCCACCTCGACACCCTCACCGCGTGGGACCTCGCCGCGGTGGTGGACGAGGAGTGGGATCCGCCCGTCACCCAGGGCGCCCGGCTGGTGAGCATCCTGGACGACGCGATCCAGCACCTCGCCCAGGCCGCCTACGTGCTGGGGATGCCGCGCCGCGGCTGAACCGGCGAACCGGCAGGGCGGGCCGGGCGCCTCAGACGGAGGCGGTGGCGGCGGAGGCCGACCGGCTGCGCGCGCCGCGGGAGCCGCCACGGCGCAGTCCGTCCAGCGAGAAGCGCCCGGCGCCGACGGCGGCCAGAGCGAGCGCACCCGCGCCGAGGGCGCCGACCAGCTCCCAGCCGCCGTTCTCGATGAACACTCCCTGGCCGACGTGCACCAGGAGCGCCGCCGCGAGCATGTCCAGCGCCAGCACGAGGCCGACGATCCCGGTGAAGGCCCCGGCGATCAGGGCGATGCCGCCCACGAGCTCGACGATCGCGACCACAGGTGCGACGAGCTCCGGCGCCGGGACCCCCATGCCGCGGAAGGAGTCGGTGACGCCGGCCAGGCCGAAGGTGACGAGCTTCTGGTAGCCGTGCGCGGCGAAGATCGCGCCCAGCGCGAGGCGGGCGATCAGCAGGCCGAGAGCGGTGGTGGTGCCGGTGCGGGACGAGGGGGACATGTGGATCCTTCCGTCGGGGGTCTGGAGCCGCCGAGACTAGATGAAAGATCAACAAGATGGCGAGGGGTGGGCGGCGGACGAGGGATGTGCCTCATCGCGGAGCGGCCCGACCGCCCTGCCCTGCACGCGTGGCTCGTCGGCCCGACCGCCCCTCCCCAGTGGTGCCCGCTCCACCGGGCCGCCCTCGCGGCGCATCGGCGCGCGGGAGTTCCTACACTGGCCCGGTGACATCCACCGACGCCTTCGAAGCCGGACCCGACCGCGGACTGGAGCGCACCCCGCCGCAGGACCTCCCCGCCGAGCGCGGCGTGCTGGGCGGCATGATGCTGTCCAAGGACGCGATCGCCGACGTGGTCGAGACGGTGCAGGGCAGCGACTTCTACCGCCCGGCCCACGAGATGATCTACGAGGCGATCATCGATCTGTACGGCCGCGGGGAGCCGGCGGACCTCGTCACCGTCTCCGACGAGCTCTCCAAGCGCGGCGAGCTGCAGCGGGTGGGCGGCGGCGCCTATCTCGCGGACCTCATCGACATGGTCCCCACCGCCGCGAACGCCGGCTACTACGCGGAGATCGTGGTGGAGCGCGCCCAGCTGCGCCGCCTGGTCGAGGCCGGCACCCGGATCGTCCAGCTCGGCTACGCCTCCGACGGCGGCGAGGTGGACGAGGTGATCAACGAGGCGCAGGCCCAGATCTACGCGGTGACCGAGCGCGGCCAGAGCGAGGACTTCCTGCCGCTGGGCGAGGTGATCGACGAGACCCTCAACGCGATCGAGGCCACCCAGAACCGCGGCGGCCAGGTCACCGGCGTGCCCACCGGCTTCGCCGAGCTCGACGAGCTCACGCAGGGCCTCCACGGCGGGCAGATGATCATCTTCGCCGGCCGTCCCGCCATGGGCAAGACCACCCTGGGCATGGACGTGCTGCGCTCCGCGTCCATCCACAACGGCCAGGCCAGCGTGATCTTCTCCCTGGAGATGGACAAGACGGAGATCACCATGCGCCTGCTCTCCGCCGAGGCGCAGGTGCCGATGAACCGCATGCGCGACGGCTCCATGGACGACCGCGACTGGCAGGCCATGGCCCGCGCCATGAGCCGCATCGCCGACGCCCCTCTGTTCATGGACGACAGCGCGAACATGTCCCTGATGGAGATCCGCGCGAAGTGTCGCCGCCTCAAGCAGAAGCACGATCTGCAGCTTGTGGTCATCGACTACCTGCAGCTGATGAGCTCGGGCAAGAAGGTCGAATCCCGCCAGCAGGAGGTCTCGGAGTTCTCCCGAGCCCTGAAGCTGCTGGCCAAGGAGATCGACGTGCCCGTCATCGCGATCTCGCAGCTGAACCGAGGCAGCGAGCAGCGCACGGACAAGACCCCGATGATGAGCGACCTGCGCGAGTCCGGCTCGATCGAGCAGGACGCCGACGTCATCCTCCTGATCCACCGCGAGGACTACTACGAGAAGGAGTCCGCGAGGGCCGGCGAGGCGGACCTGATCGTGGCCAAGCACCGCAACGGCGCCACCAAGACGATCCCGGTCGCCTTCGAGGGCCACTACTCCCGGTTCAAGGACATGGCGGGCTCAGGCGGCTTCAGCGGCTGAGGCCGCCCCGTCGGCTGCCGTGTCCCGCCCCCGCTCACCTCACCGCAGCGACTCGAACTTCCGTGCCCAGGCGGAGCCGATCGGGTTCGCGTCGGCGACCATGATCCCGAAGCGGTCCCCGGCGATCTCCGCCACCTCGGCGAGCGCCACGCGGCGCTCGTGCGCGGGGGAGTGGTCCAGCCGGCGCACGCCGTCGGCGAGGATCGTCTCCAGGGAGTCGGTGCGGCCCAGGAAGGCGACGAAGGGCAGCTCGAACCTCTCCGCGTATCGGGCCGAGAGGTCGCGCAGCGCCTCCACGTCCTCCTCGTCCAGGCCGTCCAGCGCCAGCGAGCCCACGTCCTGGCTGATCGCGCCGGCCTGCTCCTCCGTGGCCGTGACCAGCGTGGCCATGTCCGGGTAGGCGCGCACCAGGGCGTCCTGCTCGGCGCGGTCCGCGGTGAGCACCGCCTCCTCGATCGCCTCGCGCAGCGCGGCCGCGTCGGCGAAGGGGCGCGACTCCCAGGCCCGCTCCAGCGGCCAGGTCGCCCCGTTGAACAGGGAGCCGAAGGTGGCCACGAAGGTCTCGCGGTCCATCGCGCCCACCTCCTCGATCCCGATCCGCTCGCCCTGCGCGGTGGTGGCCACGTGCGCGCCGCGCTGCCGGCCGAGGTGGAAGAACACCAGGTTCAGCACGATCGCGGTGAGCGCGCCGACGGTCACGCCGGAGGAGACGAACACCTGCGCCCAGGCGGGGAACACCCCGGCGATGTCGGGCTTGAAGCTCACCAGCATCGCCAGGCCCAGGGAGGTGCCCACGATGACGGAGTTGCGGTTGTCGGTGAGGTCCACCGTGGAGAGGGTCTGGATGCCCACCAGCGCCACGGAGGCGAACAGGGCCAGCGAGGCGCCGCCGAGCACGGGGGAGGGGATCGCGGCGACCACCGCTCCGGCCTTCGGCAGCAGGCCGAGGATGATCATGAGCACGCCCGCGCCCGCGACCACCCAGCGGGACTGCACGCGGGTCAGGCGCACCAGGCCGATGTTCTGCGCGAAGCAGGTGTAGGGGAAGGAGTTCAGCACCCCGCCCAGCAGAGTGGAGAGGCCGTCGGCGCGGATCGCCTCGGCGATGTTCCGCGGCCGGATCCGCCGGCCCACGATCTCGCCCGCGGCGAAGACGTCCCCGGTGGTCTCCACCATCGTGATGAGCATGACGATGATCATCGAGACGATCGCGGTGAGGGAGAAGGCGGGGATGCCGAAGTAGAAGGGGGTGGTGACCCCGACGGCGGAGGCCTCGGCCACGCCGCTGAAGTCGGTGTCCCCCAGCAGCACCGCCACGGCCGTGCCGAGCACGAGGCCGAGCAGCACCGCGATGGTGCCGAGGAAGCCGCGGAAGAACCTTTGGGCGAGCACGATCACGGCGAGGGTGCCGAGCGCGTAGGCGATGTCGCGCCCCGTGGGGGTGCCCTCAGCGTAGTTGGTGATGTCCCCGGCGGAGACGCCCAGCAGGGTGATGCCCATCGTGGCCAGCACGGTGCCGATCACCACCGGCGGGAAGAACCGCAGGATCCTCGCGAAGTACGGCGCGACCAGGAAGGTGAACAGTCCCGCGACGATGATCGAGCCGTAGATCATCGGCAGCCCCTCGGCGCCGCCCTCGCCGCCGGTGGCCGCGAGCCCGATCGCGATGATCGGGGAGACGGCGGTGGTGGTCACGCCCTGGATGATCGGCAGGCGCACGCCCACCTTCCAGAAGCCGACCGACTGGATCAGGGTGGCGATGCCGCAGGTGAACAGGTCCGCGTTGATCAGGTGGATCGTCTGCTCGGGGGTGAGGTCCAGGCCGGAGGCGATCAGCAGCGGCACGATCACCGCGCCCGCGTAGAAGGCCAGCACGTGCTGGATCGAGAGCACCGTCAGCCGTGCCGGGGGCGGCACCTGGTCCACGGGGTGCCGCGCGGGAGCGGCGGCGGGCTGGGGAGCGGGGGCAGGGGCGGCAGCGGTCATTCTCGTCCTCGGGGAGCGTGCGGAGGGCCGCACCGTCGGGGAGGAGGTCGGGGCGGGCCGCGCACCAGCGTAGGCCTCCCGCCCCGCGCCCGGGCCGCCACGGGCGCCGGGCCGACGTGAGAAGAGAGTCATCCTCTGGCCCCGCCCCCGCCTCGGCGGTAGAAGGGAGCGGTGACCACCTCCTCCGCACCCCGCACGCGGCCGCTCGGGCTCCTGCTCCTGATCGTCGCGGTGCTCGTGCTCAGCCTCAATCTGCGACCCGGCGCCACCAGCGTGGGCCCGCTGATGGAACAGGTGGTCACCTCCTACGGCCAGGGCGCGATCGCCTCGGGACTGCTCACGGCGCTGCCGCCGCTGGCCTTCGGGGCGATGGGACTGCTCGCGGTCCCGATCGCGCGCCGCTTCGGGCTCACCGGCACGATCGTGGCCGCCTTCGTGCTGGTCGCGCTGGGCCTGCTGCTGCGCCCCCTGGCCGGGTCCTTCACGCTGTTCGTGGCGCTGTCGGGGCTCGCCCTGCTGGGGCCGGCGCTGGGGAACGTGGTGGTGCCGGCGTGGATCAAGCTCCACGGCGGGGCCCGCACCGTGGGACTGATGACGCTGTACAGCGTGGTCCTCGCGCTCGGCGGCTCGGCCGGCTCGGCGCTCGCCGTGCCGATGGCGGGCGGCGCCGCCCAGGGGTGGCGGGATTCGCTGCAGGTGTGGGGGCTCGTGGTGGTGGTGCCGGTGGTGGTGTGGGCGGTGGTGCTCACCCGCACCGGGCACGACTTCCCGCCCGCCCCGCCGCGCGGCGAGCTGGGAGGCTCGCTGCTGCGCTCGCCCACCGCGGTCGCGCTCACGCTGATGTTCTCCCTGCAGTCCCTGAACGCGTACACCCAGTTCGGGATGCTGCCGCAGATCCTCACCGAGGCCGGCATCTCGCCCGCGCGGGCCGGGGCGCTGGTCGCGGTGATCGCCGGCTGGGGCCTGGTGGGCGGGCTGGTGATGCCCACCGTGATCGCGAGGATGCCCGGACTGCGGTGGCTCGTGGCCGGGTTCGGGGTGCTCACCGCGACCGGCTACCTGGGCCTGCTGCTCGCGCCCACGGTGAGCCCGCTGCTGTGGGCGTGCGTGCTAGGCGTGGGCGGCTTCGCCTTCCCCACGGCGATCGCCCTGCTGCCCGCCCGCACCCGCTCCCCGCTGGTCACCGCCCGGCTCTCCGGCACGGTGCAGCCGGTGGGCTACCTGCTGGCGGCGCTCGGTCCGGTGGCCGCCGGCGCGCTGCTGGGCGCGACCGGCTCCTCCGCCGCGGTGCTGTGGTTTCTCGCCGGCACCGGCGCGCTGCTGGCCGTAGCCGGGTATCGCGCGAGCCTGCCCCGGCTGGTCGATCAGGAGATCGCCGACTGATCCGTGGCCCGGGATCCGTGGGATGATGCCGCCATGAGCCTCGTCCGCACGTTGCGCATCCTGGCCTCCCAGCGGCCGTCCCTGCCCCCTCGCGCCGTCGCCGCTCCCGCCCGCGTGCAGCGTCGGCGCCCCGGCGGCGTGCCCGTCACCTGGATCGACGCCGAGCTGGCCAGCACCGCCACGATCGTGCACCTCCACGGCGGGGCGTACGTGGCCGGGGAGAGCCCGCGCACCTGGGACCTCGTCGAGGAGCTCGCCCGCCGCACCGGCGCCGCCGGGGCGATGGTCCACTACCGTCTCGCGCCGCGCCATCCGTTCCCCGCCGCGGTCGAGGACGTGCTGCATGTGCTGGAGGAGCTGTCCTCGCAGGCCGTGCTGCGGCCGGGGCGCTGGGTGCTCTCCGGCGACGAGGCCGGCGGCGGGCTCGCGCTCGCCGTGGCGCAGGTGCTCGCCGCCTCCGGGGTGGACGCCCCCGCCGCGGTGCTGCTCGCCTCGCCCTGGACGGACCTCACCCGCGAGGACCCCGCCCACGAGCTGCGCACCACCGCCGCCCGGCTGTACGCCGGCGCCGTGCCCCGCTCCGAGCCGCGCCTCAGCCCTCGGTTCGGGGAGCTGGCCGCCCTGCCGCCGGTGCACACCGTGGTGGGTGCGCAGGAGGCGCTGCGCGAGGACTCCCTCGCCCTGGACGCGGCGCTGGTTGCCGCCGGCGCCACCCGCGAGCTGGTGGAGATCCCCGGCGGTGGGGACGCGGTCGCGACCGACGCGCAGGGGCCCGCGACGCAGCAGGCGCGCCGTGCGCTGATCGCCGCCGCCCGCACCCGGATGGGGCTCGGGGCCGCGGCGGACCACCCGCACTGATCCCGGGTCACGGCGCTACCGTATCCACCATGACCTCCGTCGAGTCGGCCGGCAGCAGCGGCCACGTCACCTGGGACGGCACCTCCTCGGCCGTCGGCACGATCCGGGATCTGCTCGTGGTCCAGGCCTCCACCGGCGTGCTGCGCCTGGTGCTCCAGCAGCTCACCCTCCGCGAGCACGGCCGCGAGGTGGGCGTGCACGAGTCGATGGACGCGATCGTGGACGTGGGCGGGAACCTGGTGGTGGTGCCGATCGGGCGCTCCGTGCGCGCGGACCCCGCCGTCTCCGCCCGCCTCGACGCCGCCCTCGCGCAGCTCCGCGACGAGCTCCGTGCCGATCTGGGCGCGCCGGTGGACTCGCTGGAGATGGTCTCCGACGCCGACGGCACCCGCCGCGTGATGATGCTGCTCCACGCCGAGGTGGCGCCGCAGGAGATCGCGGACGGCACGCACCCCGCCCTCCACGGGGGCGCGTTCCACATCCGCCATCACGCGCCCGCCCTGGAGGATCTCCGGGACCGGCTGTCCGCACCGCCGCCCAGCCTGCTGGGTCGGCTGCGGGCCCGGGTGCGCAGCGCCGTGCGGGGCCGCCCCCGCGCGCTGCGCTGACAGCGCCGGGGGCCCGCCCCTCGGCGTCGCCGACGTCTCAGGCCGAGGCCGTGGCCGCGGGCGCGTGCATCCCGGCCGCGGTCGCTCCCGGCAGGTCCACGCCGAGCGCCGCGGCGAGGGAGACCCCCAGATCCGCCCAGGATCCCTCCGCGGCCGCGGGCGGCAGTCCGGGCCCCTGGGCGAGCACCGCCGACTCCGCGGCCGGATCCGCGACGGCCCGCGGCCCGGCGGAGTACGGGTCGTCGCCGGGGACCAGCGGCCGGGCGGTCGCGGACAGCCCGAACACGGTGCCGGGCTCGCCCTCGAGCACGGCGATCACGTCGGTGTGCGGGGTGGCGCCCTCGCCGTCGTCGACCGTGCGCAGCTGCACGGGGGCGCTGTCCCCGAAGGCCGTGAGCGCGGCGAGCACGGCCGCCCGCACGCCCGCGCCCTCCTCCCGGCGCACGTGGACCACGCCGCGGGACCCGTCGGGCCGCACCACCGCGCGGAAGCTCGCCAGGCGCGGCCCGTCGGTGCGCAGCAGCGCCCGCGCGGCGAGCGCGACGTTGGGATGGACCAGCACCCGGGTGGGCACCAGGGGGCGCCCCGGCACCAGCAGCACCCTGTCCTCCGCGGTGGGGGCGAACGCCGTGAGCAGCTGATCGATCAAATCCTCCACGTCCTCCAGCGCGCGCTCGGCCTCCGGATCGGCGATCCCCGCGCGCCGCCGGGCCCGGCCCGGCCCGGCCAGGCGGGCGGCGAGCAGCTCCAGGCGCTCCCGTCCCAGCGCGTCCACCGCGATCTCGGTGACCAGGTCGTCCGGGTCCACCTGGGAGAGCTGCACCCCGGCCTCCCGCCGCGGGGCGAGGTGCTCGGCGACCATCCGCGGCGAGCTGGTGCGCTCGGCCATCTCCCAGCGGTGCCGGTAGCGGCGCAGGTCCTCCACCAGCGGCAGGCACAGCGCGATGTCGCCGCCCGCCGTGGCCGGCCACTGCAGCGCCGCCGTGCGCAGGCCCGCCTGCTGGGCGCGCGAGAGCAGGGTGGGGGCGCGGAGGTCCTCGGCGTACCAGGCGGCGCGGTCGTCGGGATCCTCGGGGCGGAACCGCTCCTGGGTGGGGACGCCCGCGCGCGCCACCGACGTGCCGGTGACCAGGCTGGTCAGCACCGGATCGGGCTCGGAGGGGCCGCCGGGCAGGATCCGCAGGGTGTGGGCGGCGGGCATCAGCCCCCGCAGCGCACCGACGTCCTCCGCGGCGAGTCCGTCGACGGCCAGGAGCAGGGTGCGGCCGGCGCTCATGGCGCGCCTCCTCGAGGGTGGGGGACGTGGTCCCGGCACCGTAGGAGCCGTGTCTGGCCGAGGTGGGAGGGCGCGGTGAGCATCGGGGAACCGCCGGGTGAACTCCGGGTGTGCCCCGACGGGCGAATCCCCGCCGCACCTGGGACGGAATCGGACATTCCGGCGCGGCGGACGGGCGGGGTCAGCGCAGCTCGGGTTCGGCGGCGTCGGCCCGCCCGGCGTCGGCGTCGAGCCGGCGCCGGATCGTGCGGGCGGCGTCCTGGTCGCGACGGGTGGAGCGGTCCACCAGCGCGGCGCTGTCCACCTCGGGCTCCTCGGGCTGCAGCGCCGTCCACACCATCACGCCGACGGTGAGCAGCAGGCAGGCGGCGAGGAGGAGCAGCAGCACCGGCCACGAGAACGGGACCGGGTCCCAGAACGTCCCGTCCACGTGAGCCCCCTCCCGGCCGCGGTGTGCACAGTCGCTCCCCAGCATAACGTCGCCGCACGGCCTGACGTTATGCTGGCCGGACCATGACTGACGTGATTGTCGGGCGCTTCGCGCTCATCGACCTGATCGCCAAGGGCGGTTCCGGGTCCGTCTGGCGCGCCTGGGACTCGAAGACCGAGCGGCTGTGCGCCGCGAAGGTGCTGCGTCAGCGCGACTCCGCGGACCTCATGCGCTTCGTGCGGGAGAAGGGGGTCAGCTTCGACCACCCGCACCTGCTCACCCCCTACGGCTGGGGCGCGGAGGACGAGCACGTCGTCATCGCGATGCCGCTGGTCTCCGGCGGCACCCTCGAATCGGTGGTGCGGGCCCACGGCCGGATCGCGGAGCCCGCCGTGGTGGTGCTCCTCGACCAGCTGCTGGACGGGCTCGCGCACGTGCACGCGGAGGGCTGGATCCACCGCGACGTGAAGCCGGCGAACATCATGTTCGAGCCGCGGGGCACGGCGTGGCCCGCCTCCCGCCTGGCGGACTTCGGGATCGCGGTGCACGAGACGGACGTGCGCTTCACCCACGTGGGCATGGTCAACGGCACCCCCGGGTACATGGCCCCGGAGCTGTTCTCGATGGCCGAGCCGGCACCCTCCCACGATCTGTACGCCGCCGGGGTGGTGGCGATGGTGGCGCTGAACGGCCCGCTGACGCTGCGCGACGGCTCCTTCCGCCCCGAGGAGCTGAACCAGCACCTGCGCGGGGTCACCCCGAAGCTCTCCGCCGTGATCCGTCGTCTGGTGGCCGCGCAGCCCGAGGACCGCTACCAGGACGCCGCCGCGGTGCGCCGCGACCTGCCCCGGGTCCCCGCCGGGTACCCGCTCACGCACGCCGACGGCACCCCGCTCAGCTTCCAGGACACCCTGCCGGCGCTGCCGCCCGGCGCCCCGGGGGCGAGCAGGCCGGAGCGCCCCGCCGAGCACTCGGGCCCGACGATGGAGGCGATCCGCGCCGGGCGGGTGCAGCAGGCGTTCAGCCCGCCCACCGCCTCCGCCACCTCCGCCTCTCCGCTGACGGGCCCGCGGCCGCCGCACGCGGGCACCTCGCACCCGCCGCAGGGTGCCCCGTTCTCCCCGCATCCCCCCACCACGACCACGGGCGCCGCCCCCGCGCAGGACTCCGCCCGCCGCGGCACCCTGATCGCGATCGCGCTCGGCGCGGGCACCGCCCTGGTGCTCGGGGCGCTCGCCGCCGTGGTGCTGCTGCTCGTGTTCGACGGCGCCACCGCCTCCGGCCCGCTGGACGGGACCGCGGCCGGGCGCGACACCCCCGCGACGGCCGCCGCCTGGACGGCGACCCCGGCGGACGACGGCGGCGACGTCTCGAGCGACGCGGACACCGCCCGGCGCTGATCTCGCCGGCCGCGCTGGGCGCCGCTCTCACGGGGCGGTGACGCCCCGCGGGGCGGTCAGCCCGCGGTGACCGCGAGGGTGTCCAGCGACTGGATCGCGGCCTCGCGGCGCGGATCCATCAGCAGCTCGATCCGCAGGTTCGGCGCGCCCGCGCCGCGACCGGGCACGGTCCAGCGCAGGCGTGCCGGGCTGAGCACCTCGGCGCGGCCGGCCTCGAGCTGGGCGAGATCGGAGCGCTCGAGGCCCGCGGTGCGCAGGGCGGCGGCGAGCCGGCGGCGGCGCTCGGGGCGCGAGACGTCCAGCTCCATGGAGTCGGCGAACCACGCATCCGCCACCGCGTCGTCCTCGCGGGCCAACCAGGACAGCGCCGCGTCGGCGGCCGCGAGGGTGCGGGGCGCGGCCTCGGGGCCGCGACGGGCCAGCAGGCCCGGCACCTCGCGCTGCAGCAGCCGCAGGGCCTGCATCGACAGCGGCGTCGCCGGGGCGTACTTCGAGTTCGCCAGCGCCACCACGCCCACGCCCGAGTCGCGGTGCCACACCATGAAGGAGCCGTAGCCGGGGTAGCCGCCGGAATGGGAGATCACCTCGCCCAGATCCGGGAAGTGCTCCACCACCAGGCCCAGGCCGTAGCCTCGCACCCGGTCGAAGCCGGGGGAGGTGCCGGCCGGGTCCTCGGGGTCGACGGGCAGGGCGGCGAGCGGCTGGTGGCGGTGCAGCTGCTGCATCTCGCGGCGGGAGGCGGTGGCCAGCGGCCCCTGCGGGCGGTCGGCGGTGTCCGGGGCGTCGGCCGCGGCGAGGAAGCGCACCCAGCGGGCCACGTCGTCCACGGTGGAGAACAGCCCCGCCATCGCGCCGTACACGCCGGGGGAGTCCAGCGGCACCTGTTCGAAGCGGGTGGCGTCGGTGCGGTCCGCGAGGCGGTGCCCGGTGGCCAGGCGGGCGGTGTCGATCTCCTCCGCGCTCCAGCCGGTGTCCTCGAGCCCCAGCGGGGCCAGGAAGCGGCGGTGGATCTCGCGGGTGTAGTCGCCGCCGGTGACCTCGTCGATCACGCGCCCCAGCAGGGCGTAGCCGGTGTTGGAGTACTCGAAGCCGGTGCCCACGCGGTGCACGTGGGAGAGGCCGCCGCGCAGCGTGGCCGCGAACTCCTCCCGGGTCATCGCCTCCTGGCGGTCTCCCCACGGGTTGTCGGTGACCAGGCCCGCGCTCATCGTGAGCAGCTGGCGGAGGGTGGGCTCGCGCTCGTCGCCAGCGAGGTCGAAGGCGCCGGCGGCCTCGGGCACGTGCGCGGAGACCGGGTCGTCCAACCGCAGCCGGCCCTCGTCCCGCAGCGCCAGCACGGTCGCGGCGGTGAACGACTTCGTCATCGAGGCGATGCGGGAGACCGTGGCGCGGTCCATCGGCGCCGCGCCCTCCGCCGGGGCGCCGTCGCGCAGCGCGCGGTGCCCGGCCGCGCCGTGCCCCAGCACGGCCTGCTCGTGGGCGTGGCCGCCGATCACCGCCCAGGTGATCCCGGCCGTGCGGTGCTCGGCCACGGCGGTCTCGAACAGGGCCGCCACGGAGGCGAGCACGGCGGGCGGGATCACGGGGGAGTGGGCGCTGGTCTCAGGCATGCCTGCCACTGTAGGGGCTGGTGGAAGGTCAGGAGGACGAGGTGTAGAAGCGGTGCAGCAGCGCCGCCGCCTCCTCGCCCACCACCGCCGCGAGGTGGCTCGGATCGGCGCGCGCCGGGTCCACCAGTCCCGTCGGCGCGCGGTGCTCCTCGTCGGCCCCGTCCGGCCCGTCCGGGGCGTCCGGCCCGTCCAGTGTCTCCGGCCCGTCCGCGCCCGCTGCTCGCTCCTGCCCCTGCGCGCCGTCGGGGTCTCCCGTCCCCTCCGGGCTCTCCGCAGCGGTCGCAGCCGACGCGACCGTCGCGGCGCCGGCGCGGCCTCGGGACTCCGCCGCGCCCGGCTCCTGCGCCGTCGCGCGCGGCGGCACCAGGTCCGCGAGGGTGAGGCCGCGCAGGGTGAGCAGGTGCACGGGATGCTCGTCCACCGCCTCGACCAGGACGTACAGCAGAGCGGAGACGTGGCGGCAGGGGCCCGGCCAGTCCAGGCAGGAGCAGTCGTGGGAGAGCTCGGAGGCGTCGCGCGGCAGCAGGGAGATCTCGGAGACGGCGAGCTCGGCCTCGATCCGCTGCGGGTACTCGCCGGCGGCCAGCCGCGCCGGCAGCTCCGGGTGCGCGTGGGCCACGGCGAGCACGGCCCGCCGGTCGTCGGGGCGGAAGGCGGGCAGCTCCAGGCGGGCCTGGTGCAGCGCACCGTCGGGGTCGCGCACGTCCCCGCGGGCCACCCCCTCGGCGACGTCGAGCCACTGCACCCGGCCCGCCCGGGCGTCGGCCCGCCCGCGGCGCACCCGTGCCGGGCCCAGCAGCCGCTCCGCGCCGTCGCGCAGCGCGACGGCGTGCCAGCCCTCGCCCACCTGCCCGCGGCGGGAGCGCAGCGTGATGCTCATGAGTCGTCCTCCTCGTCGAGGGAGAGCAGGTCGAACAGGTGCTCGTCGTCGAGCTGGGCCAGCCAGTCCTCCCCGGCGCCGACGGTGAGCTCCGCGAGAGCCTGCTTGTCCTCCAGCACCCGATCGATCTTCTCCTCCACGGTGCCCGCGCTCACCAGGGTGTTCACGGTGACGTCGCGGCGCTGGCCGATGCGGAAGGCGCGGTCGGTGGCCTGGTTCTCCACCGCCGGGTTCCACCAGCGGTCCAGGTGCACCACGTGGTTCGCGGCGGTGAGAGTGAGACCGGTGCCGCCGGCGCGCAGGCTCAGCAGCATCACCCCGGGCCGGTCGCGATGCTGCTGGAACTCCTCGACCATCTTGTCCCGGTCCCGTTTGGAGACCCCGCCGTGCAGGAAGGGCACCGAGGTCACGCCCAGATCGGCGAAGCGTTCGGCCCAGTGCGGCACCAGCAGGCGCCCGAAGGCGGTGAACTGGGTGAACACGAGCACCCGGTGCCCCTCCTCGAAGGCGGTGCGCAGCAGGCCGTCCACCATCTCCAGCTTCCCGGAACGGTGCTCGCCCTCCCGCACCAGGGCGGAGCCGTCGCCCAGATAGTGCGCGGGATGGTTGCACACCTGCTTGAGCCGCGTGATGGCGGAGACCACCAGGGTGCGGCGCTGCGCCGCCTCGGCGCCGTCGAGCGAGACGCGCAGCTCGTCCACGATCGCCTCGTAGAGCCCGGCCTGCTCCGGGGTCAGGTTCACCACGCGGCTGAGCTCGATCTTCTCCGGCAGGTCGGAGATGATCGTGCGGTCGGTCTTCAGACGGCGCAGGATGAACGGGCCGGTGACGAGCTTCAGGCGGGTGATCGCGCCGCCGTGGCCCTCCTCCTCGATGGGGGTGGCGATCCGCTCCTGGAAGCTTGCGGCGCTGCCCAGCAGGCCGGGGTTGACCACCTCCATGAGGGAGTGGAGGTCCGCCAGGCGGTTCTCCACGGGGGTGCCGGTGAGGGCGAGGCGGTGCGCGGCCTGCAGCGAGCGGGCGGCGCGGGTCACCTGCGTGCCGGGGGTCTTCACGTGCTGCGCCTCGTCGAACACGAGCCGGTGCCAGGTGGTGGCCGAGAGCACCGGCAGATCGCGGGCCAGCAGCGAGTAGGTGGTGATCACGAGATCGAGATCCGCCGCGCCGTCCACGAAGGAGGCGTCCCGCACCCGGTCGCCGCCGTGGTGGACGTGCACGGCCAGGTGCGGGGCGAAGCGCGCCGCCTCCCGCTGCCAGGCGCCCACCACCGACATCGGGCACACCAGCAGGGTGGGGCCCACCCGCTGCGGCCCCTCGCCGTCCAGGCCCTCCCGCTCCCGGCACAGCAGGGCGAGCACCTGCATCGTCTTGCCCAGGCCCATGTCGTCGGCGAGGATCCCGCCCAGGTGCTGGCGGTCCAGCGCCCACAGCCAGTTCAGGCCGTCCAGCTGGTAGGGGCGCAGGGTGGCCTGCAGGGTGCCGGGCTGCGGGTGGTGGGGTGCGCCAGACCCGCCGGGCATCAGCCGTGCCAGCCCGTTCTCGCCGCCGGAGAGCAGGGCCGAGAGCCCGAAGTCGACGTCCGCCGCCTCCGGGGAGAGGATCAGCGAGAACATCTCCGCCCACGGGGCCAGGCCCTCCACCTCCGCGGGAGCCGACGGGGCCGCCTGCGGCTCGGGCGTGGTGGGCGGCACGTGCCCCGGGAACGGGGGCAGCACCGGCGGGGTGCCCGGTGCGCGGTCCACCGCGCCGGCGGGCCCGGGCCGGGCCTGCCGGCGGTCCTGGCGGGTGCGCGCCCCGAAGGAGTCCAGGAAGCGCTCCGCGGCGCGCAGCGTGGTGGCGTCCAGCCGCACCCACTGCCCGCGCAGGCGCACCAGCTCGGACTGCGCCTCGCGGATCTCCTCCATCTCCTCCTCGGTGAGCTCGGTCTCGCCCACCGCCACGCGCCAGCGGAAGGAGACCACCGCCCCGAGGCCCACCCCGGAGCCGGAGCGCTCGCCCGGCTCCTCCTCGACCTCCTGCGGGCGCAGGGTGGTCTTCTGCGTGGTCCAGTCGCGGGGCAGCAGCACCGTCACCCCCGCCTCCTCGAGGGCGGGGGTGTCCCGGGCGAGGAACTCGGAGGCTTCGGCGGTGGTGAGCAGCCAGTCCACGCCGGTCTCGTCCACGGCCGCGTCCCGCACCGTGGGCGCGAGCCGCATCACCGCGGCGGAGGCCTCGGCCGCGCCGGCCGGGGTGAGGTCGCCGACGGCGCGGAGATCCGCGACGGGATGCACGGTCCCGTCGGCCTCCCGCAGGCAGGTCTGCAAGGGCCAGGCGGTGCCCACGGGCGGCGGGAACAGGCGCACCACCACCTCGCTGTCCCCGGCGCCGAGCCGCACCCCCGCCCGGCCCGAGTCCACGTAGGCGTCGAAGGCGGCGGTGAGGCGGCGCCGGGTGGGCAGATCGGCGCGCAGCTCGCCCTCGTCGGCCAGTGCCCACAGCACGCCCAGCGGGTCCGCGGCGGGGGAGGGGTCGGCGCGCAGGTGGGCGGCGAAGGCGGCGCGGGCGTGGGCATCCACCAGGGCGTGCAGCAGCGGCGGAGCGTCCTGCTGGGGCGCGCGCCACTGCATGAGCGCACGGCCGTACCGCTCCGCGGCCCGGGCCCGCAGCTGCCGCAGCCCCACCAGCTCCTGGGCGCGCAGGTCCAGCACCATCGCGGTGACCAGGTCCGGCATCGCGATGAGCTCCTCCTGCAGGCGCACCGCGGCCCCCTCGGCGATCAGATCGGCGAGGTGGTCCGGCAGCTCCGCGCCGAAGCGCTCCGCGAGCACGGCGGTGGCGGCACCCACCACCCCGGTGAGCACCTCGCCCTCGAGCGGGAGCGCGGGCACCCGGCGGTCCCCGTCACGGCCCGGCACCCGGATCCGGTGGCGCAGCTGGTCGGGGGCGGCGGCGAGGGCCTCGGCGACGGCGTCGCCGGCGTCCCGTCGCAGGCCGGAGAGGTCCTCGAGCGCGCGCGAGCGGCCCGGCCCGGTCTGCTCGCGCACCCACAGGGCGGGGCCGAGATCCTCGTCGAGCACGAGGTGGAGGCGGCGCACGGGCATGGGATCAGACTAGGTGCCGGGGCCGACGGTCCCCGCCGTGCGCGCGTCGCGGTGGACGACGCGTGGCGGGGGAGGGGCAGTGCGGGCCGGTCCGGTGCGGGTCGCGGCCCCTCACAGCCCGTCGATGATCAGCGCGGTGGCGTCCAGCCACGCCTCCTTCGTCTTCGGCGAGACCCGGGCCCAGTTCAGGTGGGAGCCGTCCACGAACTGCTGCTCGTAGGGCACCTCGGTGACCGCGCGGGTGTGCGCCCCGAAGTGCGCGACCAGGCGGGAGCGCAGCGTCGAGTCGAGCTTCCCCTTCGAGGAGTGGGACAGCACGGTCACCGCGTTGTCGACCTGCGCGGCCAGGCCCGTGGCCCGCAGCTCGTCGATCATCCAGGCCGCCGCGTTGAAGGTGTCCTCGCGCACGGTGGAGACGATCACCAGCTGATCGGCCTCCTCCACCGCCGCCAGCCAGTTCGAGGCGCGCACGTTGTTGCCGGTGTCGATCACCTTGATCCGGTAGAAGCGCGAGAGGGCGTCGTTGAGCTCGCCGAAGGCCGCCGCGTCGATCGAGGCGGCGGAGCCTGGGTCCTCGTCGGAGGCGAGGATGTCGAAGCGCATCTCGCCCTGCTGGCGCACGTACGGGTCGAGATCCGCGTTGGAGGCGCCGGGGGCGCGCAGCCGGTCGATGTCGTGCAGCAGGTCCACTGCGGTGCGGTGATGGTCGGTGGGGATGCCGCGCCAGCCCAAGGTGCCGCGGGTCTCGTTGTTGTCCCAGGCCAGCACGTTGCCGCCGCGGGTCACGCCGAGGGTCGCCGCGATCATCAGCGAGGCGGTGGTCTTGTGCGCCCCGCCCTTGAGGTTCACCACCGCGACGTTGCGCGGCCCGTCCAGCGGCCGGCGGATCCGCTCCAGGCGCTCGGTCTCACGGCGCTCCCGGCGGCCCGGCCGCGGGGCGATGAGCCCGCCGGTGAGCGTGGTGATCAGGCCCGGCAGGCCGCGGGTGGCCTTGACCTTCTCCCGCTTCGCGGTGGAGGTCTGGAGATCCTTCAGGGTGGGGCGCGAGGAGTCCTTCTCCGGGACAGTGCGCGCAGGCAGCGGCCGCTTCGTGGTGAGCTGCTCGGGCTCCGGCGAGGGCACCGGGGCGGCGTCGGCCGTGGACGCCGCCGGTGCAGGACCGGCCGAGGGGGCCGAGGAGGCGGAGGGTGCCGACGGGGCCGAGACCGCCGACGGTGCGGACGCGGCGGAGGAGGCCGAGGGAGCGGACGCAGCAGACGCCGCCGACGCAGCCGACGGGGCGGAGGAGGCCGACGGAGCGGACATGGCGGACGCGGCCGGCCTCGCAGGAGCGGCCGACGGGGACGGTGCCGCCGCCGGGGACAGCGGCGCCCCGGCGTTCTGCGGCGCCGACGTGCCCTCCGGCGGGGCCGGCGGACGGGTCGCCGCGCGCCGACGGCGCGCCCGGTGCGAGCGCACGGCCGGCCCCTCCTCGGCGGCCGGGGAGCCGATCGCGCCGTGCTCGCCGGTGACGGGGGTGGTGATGGCCGCGTGCTGGCCGGTGCTGTGCGGACGCAGCGGGCGGGCCGCCGCCTCGGCGCGCGGCGGGATCAGCGGGGCGTCGAGGCCCGGCCCGTGGACGGGGCGGTCGTCCGTGTCTCGGCCGGTGATGCGGCCGCTGGGCTCCACCCGCAGGGGGTGGCGCACGTCCGGTTCGACGATCACCACGTCGAGATCCTGCTCCGCGGCGCGCGCCGCAGTGATGAAGACCTGCTTCACCCGGTCCCGGATCTCCTGCAGATCGGCCCCGGAGACCTCGACGGTCTCCTCGGCGAGATGCACGGTGGCCGTCGTGTCGGAGGTGATCCGCGCCTGCGCGATCATCTGGCATCCTTCCGCGTCCTGGTCGTCGCGGCGCCCGCGGGAGGGTCGCGACATGGTCCGGGACCACTCTACGGGCGCTCGGCCCGCGGGCCGCCACCCGTCCCGCCTACAGTGGCGGCGTGCACACCAGCGGATGGAGCGCCCGGGCGGGCGACGACCCGAACGAGGACGCCGCCGGGGTGCTGGGACGGGTCGCCGTGGTGCTCGACGGCGCCGGCGTTCCCGCCCGCTTCCGCGCTGGCTGCCACCACTCCGTGGCCTGGTACTCGCACGCCCTCGCCGCCCGCCTGCTGCGGCATGCCCAGGACGACGGCCTGCCGCTGTCCGCCGTGCTCGCCCGGGGGATCGCCGAGGTGCGCGACCTCCACGCGCACGAGTGCGCGCTGGAGCGCGGCGGCCCCTCCGCGACGGTGGTGATGGTGCGCGTGGGCGGGGAGGAGCTCGAGCACCTGGTGCTGTGCGACTCGTCGCTGCTGCTGGAGCGGAGGGGCGGCCGGGTGGAGCGGCTCACCGACGAGCGAATTGAGCAGGTGGTGCGCGTCGAGCGCACCGCGGAGGCGATCGAGGCGCGCCGCAACGCGCCCGGCGGCTTCTGGGTGGCCCGCCACGAGCCCGAGGCGGCGCAGCAGGCGGTGACGGGGTCCACGCCCCTCGCCGCGCTGCGCGCCGTGCACCTGGTCTCCGACGGCGTCACCCGCGCGATCGACCTGCTCGCCCTCCACGATGCGGGCAGCCTCGCCCGCGCCCTGCGGGAGGACCCGGAGGGCGTGCTGCGTGATCTCCGCCGCGCGGAGCGCCGCCTCCCCGAAGAGGGCCGGCCCCGCAAGGTGCACGACGATGCGACAGTGCTCACACTCCTGCCGGAGCTGTGGGGCGAGCAGGGTGCCGGGCCGGGTGGTGCGGAGAGGTGACACCGGCTGTGGAAATCGGACATACTGGGCATCGGAAGCCCTGGAATCCCAGGCCTCGCCAGCGCGCTTTGTCGTTCCATGACGAAGAGTTGGCGTGCTCGGGACTCGATGGCACCTGTCTTGGAACCTGGGTGCTACCTGCGAAAACACGGTGTGTCGCCGCATTTACAGCACCCCCGGGAAGGCCTACACTCGATCTCAGGACGCCAGCCCCCACGGGGATCGGCGGCCCGACGGCCGAGGGGACGCCACCATGGATCTCCTGATACTCTTCCGAGTGCAAAGCCGTTGAAAATTTTATAGATGTGCCGTTCCCCAAGACCCCCCTCAAGGGGAGCGGCCGGACGGGCACCATGCCAGGTTCCCCCACCTTCGGCAGCCCGTCCAGCCTGTTCGCCCGCACCCACCCCTGACGGACGACAGGCCTGACGAGCGGTCCGTGAGCCCCCGACACTGTCGGCTGAGAGCTCCGGGCCGCTCGTCCTGTTCCGGGGCCTTCCGCGCCCCGCCGCCCGACCGCGGCGGCGGGGCGCGGCCCGGCTCAGGAGAGGATGGCGACGTCGCTGCCGGGATCCAGGCGGTAGCCCGCCCCGCGCACCGTCGAGATCAGCCGACGGTAGCGGCCCAGCTTCGTGCGCACCCGGCGCACGTGCACGTCCACCGTGCGCTCACCGGTCTCCTCGGGGGACTCGGCCCACACGGTCTCCATGAGCTCGGTGCGGGAGACGGTCTGCCGGGCGCTGCGGGCCAGCTGCGCCAGCAGCTCGAACTCCTTGTACGTGAAGTCCACGTCCTGCCCGTCGATCCGCACCCGGCGGCCGAACAGGTCGATCACCAGGGCGTCGGCGGGGGCGGCCGACGGGCTCGACGGGCTCACCGCGGTGGCCTGCAGCGCGCGGCGGCGCGCCGCCTCCGCGTCCCGGCGGGCGGGCGAGTTGGGGGAGACCACGCCGGTGCGGCGGGGGCGCAGGGGGCTCACCGCCGCGGCGCCCTGGCCGCGGGGCGGCAGGGTGCGGGCGGTGGACCGGCCGGCGGCGGCGAAGGTGTTGGGGCTGTGCACCGAGACGGTGGTGCGGCCGTCGCGGGTGGTGACCAGGCGCTGGGCCTGGGTGCGCAGCTCGTCGGCGACCAGCGCGGCCTCGACGTCCCCGGTGCCGGCGGGCAGCGTGACCGAGACGGTGATGGTGACGGCCTCCTCCGCGGGGCGCGGCCGGGGGGCGGTGCCGCCCACCCGGTACAGCGGGCGCGGGGCGGTGCGGGACTCGTGCGTGGTGGTGGGGCGATCCAGGGCGATGGTCATGATGAGCGTTCTCCGAGGTGCGGCGCAGCGACTGCGCGGCGGGCGGTGGGCCCGGGATCCCTGGGTGATCGACGCCTGCGGCGGATCCGGAGGGGTGTGCTCCCGGTGGCACCTGGAGCCCGCGCCTTCCGGCCGGCTCCTGTCAGCCGACCTCGGGGGAGTCGTGAGCGCTCAGAGGCTCGGCTGACGATGCATCATCGGCATCATCATCATGAACATCATCGCGCGCATGGCGGAGCGGACCACCCGGGGGGCGGTCTCGCGGTGCGCGGCGATCGAGGTCATGCGGACGAGAATGCCCCGTCCCGTCCCGAGGTGCAAGCGGCTGTTCACATTCCGGGACGGCGACGGGGCATCGAGAGCGGATCAGGCTCTGTGCGTCGGCTGTTCTCCTGCCGGCTCGTGCCTCGCCAGCACGTCGATCAGGCTCTGCTGTCTGGCTGATCTCCTGCCGGCTCGTGCCTCGCCAGCACGTCGATCAGGCTCTGCTGTCTGGCTGTTCTCCTGCCGGCTCGTGCCTCGCCAGCACGTCGATCAGGCTCTGCTGTCTGGCTGTTCTCCTGCCGGCTCGTGCCTCGCCAGCACGTCGATCAGTCGACGACCCCGAAGAGGCGGTCGCCCGCGTCGCCCAGGCCGGGCACGATGTAGCCCTTCTCGTCGAGCTTCTCGTCGATCGCGGCGGTCACCACGGTGAGGTCGATCGCGGGGTCCAGCTGCTCCTCGAGGGCCTTCAGCCCCTCCGGCGCGCACAGCAGGGTCACGCAGGTGATGTCCTTCGCGCCGCGCTCGTGGAGGTACTCGCAGGAGGCGATGAGGGTGTGCCCGGTGGCGAGCATCGGGTCCAGCACGAAGCACTGGCGGCCGGAGAGGTCGTCCGGCAGGCGGTTCGCGTAGGTGGTCACCTCGAGGGTCTCGTCGTTGCGCACCATGCCCAGGAAGCCCACCTCCGCGGTGGGCAGCAGGCGGGTGAGCCCGTCGAGCATGCCCAGCCCGGCCCGGAGGATCGGCACCACCATCGGCTTGGGATTCGTCAGCCGCGTGCCGGTCATCGTGGTCACCGGGGTCTCGATCTGCACGGGCGCGACCGCGACGTTGCGGGTCGCCTCGTAGGCCAGCAGGGTCACCAGCTCATCGGCGAGCTGACGGAACACGGAGGAGTGGGTGGCGCGATTGCGCAGCACCGACAGCTTGTGGGCGACGAGCGGGTGGTCGATCTCGAGAACGCGCATGGGGGGAATCTACCGGAGCGGCCCGGGCACGGACCATGCGAACGGGCCCGGGGCGCGGAAGCTCACGGCCCCGTGCGGGTGCGGCGACGGCCGGATGCGCAAGTTCGGTCGGGCGGCGCCCCCGGGCGCATGCGGATACTGGAGCCATGACCGGCACGGACCCCCTGCGGAGGCTGCTCGACGCGGTGCTCCGGGCCGACGGCGCCTCTCTCGAGGAGATGGCCGCCGACGCCCACCTCTCGCCCTTCCACTTCCAGCGCACGGTGCGGCGCCGTGCGGGGGAGAGCCCCTCGGCCATGCGCCGCCGGGTGCGGCTCGAGCAGGCCGCCTGGTCCCTGCAGCACGGCACCTCGGTGACCGATGCGGCCTTCGCCGCCGGGTACGACTCCGTGGACGGGTTCTCGCGCGCGTTCCGCCGGGCGTACGGCTGCGCCCCGTCGGACCTCCCCTCCCGCGGGGAGCGCGGTCACTGGCTGCCCGCCCCGAACGGCATCCACTTCCACTCCCCGACCGCGCTCTACATCGACGCCGGCCGGGCCCATGAGCACTCCTCCGGCGACGCGCTGATGCTCCTCGTCCAGCACGACCTCGACGACATCGACGCGCTGCTCGCCGTGGCCGCCGAGCTCCCGCAGGAGGCGCTCGGGGCGGTGCGCCTGCCCGGTAGCCGCCCGCGCGGGTTCGACGGACCGGACGAGACGCTCACCCAGGTGATGCGCCATCTCGTGGTGAGCAGGGAGCCGTGGCTGGCGAGCATCGCCGGCGAGGGGGAGCCGGACCTCCGCGGTCCCGACGACCCCGCCTCGCTCCGGGAGCGGCATCGCCTCACCGCACCGTGCTGGCTCGCGATGGTCCGGGACGTCGAGCGTCGAGGGGCCTGGCAGGACGCGATCGTGGATGCGCTGTGCGAGCCGCCCGAATCGTTCCTGCTCTCGCAGATCGTCGCCCACGAGCTCACGTTCTCGACCCACCGCCGCCAGCTCGCGCGCTGGATGCTCGCCGAGGCCGGCGCGGACCTGCGGCTGCCGCACCTGGACCCCGACCCGATCCTCTGGCACCGACGACGCACAGGAGACCAGCCATGACCCGCTACCGCTTCTACACCGCCACCTCGCTGGACGGCTTCCTCGCCGACGAGCACGACAGCCTGGACTGGCTGCTGTCCCAGCCCACGGGGGAGGAGAGCATCCTGCCCTACGACGCTTTCGTCGCCGAGGTGGGGGCGATCATCACGGGCCGCACCACCTACGACTGGGTGCTCGAGCACGACGGCACGGTGGACGGGGCCTGGGTGTACACCCAGCCCACGTTCCTGTTCACCCACCGCCCTCCGGAACCTGCCCGCGAGGGCGTCACCGCCGTCTCCGGTGATCCCGCCGCGCACCGCGCCGCGATCGAGGAGGCCGCCGACGGCAAGGACGTGTGGATCGTCGGCGGCGGCGACCTCGCCGCCGAATGCGCCCGCGCCGGCATGCTCGACGAGGTGTTCGTCTCGATCGCGCCGGTGACGCTCGGCGCAGGACGGCCGCTGATGGGAGGCCAGCTCGACCTGGAGCTGCTCGCCCACGGCACCAACGGCGCGCTCCTCGAGGCGCGGTACCGGGTGCTCGGCGCGCGGGGCTGACCGCGGCGAGGGCGGGACCGACCGGCGCCGCCGGCACCCGACGGGGCGACAGCGCGACCGGCCCGGGGCGAGAATGGGCGCATGACCGACGACGAGCTGATGGGCCTGGCCCTCGACCAGGCCCGCACCGCCGCCGACCGCGAACCGGCCGACGTCCCGATCGGCGCGGTGGTGGTGGGGGCCGACGGGGAGGTGCTCGCCCGCGCCGGCAACCGCCGCGAGGCCGACGAGGACCCCACCGCCCACGCCGAGATCCTCGCCCTGCGCGCCGCCGCCCGCGCCACCGGCCGCTGGAACCTCACCGGGACCACCCTCGCCGTCACCCTCGAGCCGTGCACGATGTGCGCCGGCGCGATCGTGCTCTCCCGCGTCCAGCGCGTCGTCGTCGGCGCCATGGACCCCAAGGCCGGCGCCGCCGGCTCCCTGTACGACCTGGTGCGCGAGCCGCGCCTGAACCATCGGGTGGAGCTCACCACCGGCGTGCGGGAGCAGGAGTGCGGCGACCTGCTGCGCGGCTTCTTCCGTGCGCGGCGGGGCGCCCGGGCGCGCTGAGGGCGGGCCGGGCCCTCGACGGCCTGCGCGCAGGGCCTCGCGCGCCGGCGCCGGGTGCGGCCCACGAGGCGCCGACCGGCCCGTGAGACCGGAGTCCCGGAGCCCGAGACACATCGTAGGGTGAGCGGGCAGTCCCGCGACGGCCCTCAGCTCGTCGCACCGACCGCCGTCCCACCGCCCGATCCCCGCACGCCCTCCGCCGGACCGCCGCCGTCGCCGCTCCGCCCGAGGGATGAGGAGCACCGATGTCCCCGCACCCCACGTCCCGGGCCGCCGCCCCGCCCGGCGCCGTCGTCGCCGAGGACGTCTCCAAGGTCTTCTTCTCCGGCACCGACCCCGTGTGGGCGCTCGAGGACTTCTCCCTGACGCTCGAGCCCGGCTCCTTCACCTGCATCGTGGGCCCCTCGGGCTGCGGGAAATCCACCTTCCTGCGCATCCTCGGCGGGCTCGAGGGGCGCACCGTCGGCACCGTGGCCATGCCGGACGAGGGGCATCGCATCCCCGCCGCCTTCGTGTTCCAGGAGCACGGCGTCTTCCCCTGGATGACGGTGCGGGACAACGTCGCGTTCGGACTGCGCATGACGGGCACCGGTGCGGCCGAGCGGCGACGCACCGCCGACGACTGGCTCTCACGGGTGCGCCTGGCCGACTTCGCGGACTCCTACCCGCACCAGCTCTCCGGCGGCATGCGCCAGCGCGTCGCGATCGCCCGCGCCTTCGCCACCGGCTCCCCGGTGCTGCTCATGGACGAGCCGCTCGGGGCGCTCGACGCCCAGACGCGCATGCTCATGCAGGAGGAGCTCATCGCGCTGTGGGAGGCGGAGCGCAAGACAGTCCTCATGGTCACGCACGACATCGACGAGGCGCTGGTCCTCTCCGATCGGGTGATCGTGATGTCCGGCCGCCCCGGCACGCTGCGCGAGGACATCACCGTGCCCTTCAACCGACCGCGCTCCTTCGAGATCGAGCGCGACCCGGAGTACGGGGCGCTGCGCTCCCGCATCTGGGAGCTGCTGCGCGAGGACGCCCGCCGCGCCGAGGAGACCGCATGAGCACCCGACCCCGCACGCGCCCGAACCCGCGGAGCGCCGTGGCCGACGACGATCGCGCGCAGCGCACCCTGACCGCCGCGCGTGCCCAGCGCGCCCGCGAGCGACGCCTGACCACCCGTGACCTGGTCCTCTCGATCGCCACCCCGATCCTCCTGCTGCTGCTGTGGGAGGTGAGCGCCCGCGCTCTGCTCATCGACCCGCGCTTCTTCCCGCCGCCCACCCGGATCCTCGCCGCCGCCGGCGAGATGCTGCGCACCGGCGAGCTGTGGGAGCACACCGCCCCCACCCTCATGCGCCTCCTCGTCGGCGGTGGGCTCGGTGCGCTCGTGGGCATCGGCGTGGGCCTGCTGATGGGCTCCTCCCGGGCGCTGAACGCCGCGCTCGGCCCCCTCTTCTCGGCGCTCTACCCGCTGCCGAAGATCGCGATCTTCCCCATCCTGCTGATGATCTTCGGCCCCACCGAGCTGCCCAAGATCATCGCCGTGTTCATCACGACGTTCTTCATCATGCAGATCAACACCGTCTCCGGCGTCTGGGCGATCGACCGCAAGCTTCTCGAGGCCGGGACCGCCTACGGCGCGAAGGGGCTGGCCCGCTTCCGCTTCGTGGTCCTGCCCGGGGCGATGCCCTTCGTGTTCTCCGGCCTCCGCACCGCCACCGGCACCGCCGTCGTGGTGGTCACCGCGGTCGAGTTCACCGGCGCCACCACCACGGGCCTCGGCTATCTGATCTGGAACTCCTGGCAGCTGTTCATCCCCGAGAAGCTGTACGTGGGACTGGTGGTCATCGGCCTGATCGGCGCCGTGGTCACCACCGTCCTCAGCCGCTCCGAGAAGCTGCTGCTGCCCTGGCGCCGTGAGCGCTGACCCCTCCCTCGACACAAGGACACCCATGCGACGTCGCACCCTGCTCTCCCTCGCCCCCGCCGCCGCGCTCGGCGGCGCCCTCGCCGCCTGCGGGCCCGCCGTCACCGGGGAGGACCCCGGCGACGGCGCCGCCTCCGGCACCGTGCGCGTGGGCCACCTGCCTTCCTCGCTGTTCGCCCCGCTGTACGTCGCGGACGCGAAGGGATTCTTCGCCGACGCCGGGATCACCGTCGAGCTCACCCCGCTGAAGTCCGGTCAGGACGGCATCCCGATGCTCGCGAACGACCAGCTCGACGTGATGATCGCCGGCTTCAGCGCCGGCATGTTCAACGCTCTCGACCAGGGCCTCGCGTTCAAGGTCGTCGGCTCCATGGGCATCTCGCCCGGGGACCCCGAGAACTCGCCCACCGCCCTCGAGGTGAGCCAGGAGCTGATCGACAGCAGCGAGGTCACCACCATCGCAGACCTCGCGGGCCGCACCATCGGCGTCGCCGGCGGCGCCGGGGCGACCGGCAGCTACCTCCTCGCGGCGATGCTGGAGGAGGACGGTCTGACCCTGAACGACGTCGAGATCTCCAACCTCTCCACCCCGGATCAGGAGCCCGCCCTGACCAACGGCTCGATCGATGCGGCGACCCCGTCGGCCCCCTTCTCCACCGCGATGGAGGAGGCAGGGGTGGCCTCCCCGCTCGCCGTCCCGGCCGAGGGCACCACCGGCACCGGGGTGCTCTACTCGGAGACCTTCCTCGAGGCCGAGCTCGCCCAGCCCTTCTTCACCGCCCTGGCGCAGGGGTCCCGGGAGCTCGCGGCCGATGGCGAGCAGAGCGACGAGGTGTACCAGATCCTCGCCGACACCCTCGGGCAGGAGATCGAGGTGCTGAAGTCCGCCCCGATGTACTCCTACCTCCCGGATCTCGCTCCCCAGCCCGATCAGCTCGAGGCCATGCAGTCGGTGTGGCTCGAGTCCGGGCAGATCACCTACTCCGAGCCGCTGGACGTGGCAGGCGTGGTCGAGGCCCGCTTCGCCGAGGGCGCCACGGCCTGAGGAGGCGCACGATGGCCGGCTCCGCTCCCCGCCCACCCACCCGCCGCCGCGACGCGGCGCTGCTGCGCTGGACCAGACTGCCCGGGGTCGCCGCCGGCGTGCTCGGCACCCTCGCCGGAGGCGTGCTGGTGGTGATCGCGGCCCTGGTGGTGCTGATCGCCCTCTGAGAGCGCGGCGCCGTGCCGCGCCCACGGGGCAGGGCGGTGAGGTGTCGGCGGCGCGTGAGCGCTCAGATCCAGCCCTGGCGGCGCGCGATCGCGACCGCCTCGTGTCGGTTCGCGGCCTGCAGCTTCGCCTGGGCGCTGGAGAGATAGTTGCGCACGGTGCCCTCGGCGAGGTGCGCGCGGCGCGCGATCTGCTCGATCGCCGCGCCGTCGGCCGCGAACTCGAGCACGTCGGCCTCGCGCGGCGTGAGCGGGGAGTCGCCCGAGGAGATCGTCTCCGCCGCGAGCTCGGGATCGATCGCGCGCCGCCCCGCGGCCACCGCGCGCACCGCCGCGGCCAGCTGGTCCGCGCCGGTGGTCTTCGGCAGGAATCCCAGCACGCCCTGCGCGAGCGCCCGCTTGAGGTAGCCGGGCCGGGCGTGCGAGGTGAGGATCAGGCAGCGCGTGGCGGGGGAGAGCTCCGCGATCCGGGCGGCGAGCTCGAGGCCGTCGCCGTCGGGCAGCTGCAGGTCCAGCACCGCGACATCGGGCTGCTCGGCCTCGGCCAGGCGCGCACCGTCCGCGACCGTCGCCGCCTCGCCGCGCACCTCCAGATCGGAGTCGAGGGAGAGCATCGTGGCGAGCGCGGAGCGGATCAGGTTCTCGTCGTCGACGAGGATCACGCGCAGCGTGGCGGGGGAGTCGGAGGTCATCGGGTCCCTTCCGGGGCATCGAAGCGGACATCGAGGGTGAAGACGCCGCCCTGGCGGCGCACGTCGAGCGAGGAACCGGCGCCCAGGCGCTCGCGCATCCCGGTCAGCCCACTGCCCTCGGCCACCGTGTCATCGCCCGGTGCTCCGTCGTTGACCAGCGTGAGACCGCCGGCGCCCAGCGTGATGGTGATGGTCGAGGGGTCGGCGTGGCGCAGGATGTTGGTGCCGCCCTCCCGCAGCACCCAGGCGGCGGTGTCGCGGTGCTGGGCCGGGACGTCGTCGGCGTCGCCGTGCACGGTGACCCCGGCGCGGGCCGAGCGCAGCAGGGAGGCGGTGCCCTGCAGCTCGGTCGCCAGATCTGCCTCGCGGTAGCCGCGCACCAGGGCGCGGATCTCGGCGAGGGAGGCGCGGGCGATCTGTGCGACCTCACGCCCGTGCTCGACGGCGCGGGAGTCCTCCCGCTCGGCGAGCTGGGCGACCAGTTCGGCCTTCACCGCGATCACCGACAGGTCCCGCCCGGTGACGTCGTGCAGATCGCGGGCGAAGCGCAGGCGCTCTTCGGCCACGGCGAGCCGGGCCTGCGCGTCGCGGGCGTCGTCGAGCTCGCGCACCATCGCGGCCAGCCACAGGGACAGGCGGATGCTCAGCACGAGACCGGCGACGAGCGCGCCGACGGCGATGGCCTCGGTGCCGGAGTGCCCGAGCAGCGCCGCGATCATCCCGGTCGCAACGGCGCCGACGGCACCGACCTCCCATCGCCACCGGACGATCGCCGACGCGATCAGCAGGGAGAGCGAGATCAGCAGCACCTCATCCCCGTCGTCGCCGATCAGCTGCATGATCGCGAGGACCACGGTCAGCAGGGCGGTCGCAGCGAGGGTCCAGTCGGACGGGAGCCGCCCCACGTGCGGCAGGTCCCAGCGATCCCGGTCGGCCGGCAGCTCCGCCCGCGACCACCCGGCCAGGGCACGGTGACCGGACCAGGCGCTCAGGGCGATCTGCGCGATCAGCACCGCGGTGGCGGCGGGATGGAGCACCAGCAGCTCGGGCACCCTCGTGTCCAGCAGCAGCGCCACGCCCAGCGGGATCAGCACGATCAGCACGACGACGGACCACGCCGTGTAGGCGTAGAACACGCTCCACTGCCGCCCGGTGCTGGTCTCCACGACTGTCCTCTCCTCGGCGCTCGACGGGTCGACGACCTGGTGCGAAGCGTATCCGCTCACACGATGGCGGTCAGGAACAGGCTGCCGAAGACGCCGAAGAGGATGCCCCAGGCGATGATCGAGATGCCCATCCAGAGGTAGACCCGCCGCTTCGCGGCGCCGAGGGCGACCAGGGTGGGGGCGGTGATCTGCGAAGGGACGAGGAGCGGGCCCAGCATGCTCACCCCCGGCACCCCGTACTTCTCCAGGGCGGTGGCGATCTTCGCCCGGAAACGGGAGGGCTTCTCCGTCGTCGAGGAGCGACCGCGGGTGACGGCGTCCCGCGTGCGACCCGCGAGGCCGATCAGGACGAAGGTGGCCAGGACGTTGCCGGCCACGGCGGCAGGTACGGCGAGAAGGGGGTGGATGCCGAGCGTGGTGCCCAGGAAGCTGCCGAAGTAGCTCTCGATGAAGGGGAG
Organism: Brachybacterium saurashtrense; assembly: GCF_003355475.1. NCBI lineage: Bacteria > Bacillati > Actinomycetota > Actinomycetes > Micrococcales > Dermabacteraceae > Brachybacterium > Brachybacterium saurashtrense. The sequence continues at coordinate 3,506,713 of NZ_CP031356.1, forward strand.
CGCGCCGACGGGGACGAGCGCGAGGACCTGCTGCCACGGTGCGAGGTCGGAGACGAGCGAATGGAGCTGGACGAGGAGGTCCTGGAGCATGAGATGTCCTTCCGTGGTGGTGAGGGCTCCACTGTCGACTGTGCGGGCCTCGGCCGGTAGAGCGGCCTCTCACCTGGTCCGATGGAGAGCTCACGGGCGATCCGTGAGGAATGTCAGGGGCCTCGGGTGCATCGTGGACCCGAGTGCTGCCGTCGGTCAGCCTCGCGGCTCCCAGCGGAAGTGCTGGGCGACGAACCAGATGCCCAGCACGAGCCAGCCGAGCAGGATCGCGGACTGGCGCGCGACGAACGTCCACACCTCGGCGCCGGTGACAGCGGCGCCGTCGGCGTCGATCCCCAGCCAGCCCAGGCGCACCAGCTCGGTGATCGGGGCGGAGGGCACCAGGCCGATCAGGCGCACGAACCAGTCGGGCATGATCTCCAGCGGCAGCGCGGCGCCGGCGCCGATCACCAGCACGGCCATCAGCGGCAGGCAGGTCACCTGGGCGGCCTCCACGGTGCGGGTGATGTTGGCGGTCATCAGCGCCAGCGGCACCATCACCACGGCGCCGAGCCCCAGCCCCACCACGAGCACGAGCGGGTTCTGCGGCAGCGGCAGCTCCAGCAGCGGGATCGAGAGCGCGCTCATCACCAGGATCATCGCGGTGGCGATCAGCAGGGCGGGCACCGCCGTGGCGCCCAGCACCGCCGCATCCGAGGACTCCCCGGTGCGCAGCCGCTTCAGCACCAGGTCCTGGCGCCGGGCCACGTAGGCGGAGAGCAGGTTGTAGTAGACGATGAACAGCAGGGCGATGACGAACATGGTGCCCAGCCCGGCGGCGAGCGTCTCCGGGGTCCCGCCCTGGCGGGCGAGCGGCAGGTACAGGAACGGCACGGCGAGCGGCATCAGCAGCGCGGTGACGAGCTGCATGCGGTTGCGCAGCAGCAGGGTCAGCTCCGCGCGGGCGAGGCCCAGCACGCGGGGCGCCCGACGGGCGGGGGTGGCGGCGACGGTGGTCATCTCAGGCTCCGATCGTGGTGGGCTGGTGGGCAGTCCCCGCCTGCGGGGCGGTCCCCGACGGCGCGGTCTCGGCCCCGCCGCCGGCGATCTCGAGGAACACGGACTCGAGGCTCGCGGCGCGGGCGTCGAGCCCGTCCAGCGCGAGGCCGTGCTCCCGGGACCAGGTGAGCAGGGTGTACAGGTCGGCGCTGAGATCCGTGGTGCGGATGTCGAGCCGGCCGTCGCGCCCGGTGCGCGCGCTGCCGACGAGGGCCGGCAGGGCGGGGGCGTGCTCGGGGACCGCGACGCGGATCCGCGAGGGGTGCCCGGCGACCACGTCGGCCACCGTGCCCTCGCGCACCACCCGGCCGCGATGCATGATCGCGAGCCTGTCGGCGAGGGACTCCGCCTCGTCGAGGTAGTGGGTGGTGAGCACGATGGTGGTGCCGCGGGCCTTGAGCGTCGAGATCAGCTCCCAGGCCCGTGCCCGGGACTCCGGGTCCAGGCCGGTGGTGGGCTCGTCGAGGAACAGCAGCTCGGGATCGCCCGCGATCGCGCAGGCCAGGTCCAGCCGCCGCACCTCGCCGCCGGAGAGGGAGGAGATGCGGGTGCCGGCTCGCGAGGTCAGATCGACCTCCTCGAGCACCTCGGCGACGGGGCGCGGCGTGGTGAGCGTCGCCGTCCACATGCGCAGCGCCTCGGTGGCGGTGAGATCCGCGGGGAAGCCGCCGGTCTGCAGCATCAGCCCCTGGCGGGGTCGCACCCGACGGCGCTCCCGGTACGGGTCGTGGCCGAACACGCTCACGCTGCCGCCGGTGGGGCGGGCGAGGCCCTCGAGCACCTCGAGCGTGGAGGTCTTCCCGGCGCCGTTGGTGCCCAGCAGGCCGAACAGCTCGCCGCGGTGGATCTCCAGGTCGAGGGAGTCCACGGCGAGGTGGGAGTCGCCGCCGCGCCCGTAGCGGCGCGAGAGCGCCTCGGCGCGGAGGATGGGAACGGGGGTGGTGGTCATGTCAGCGCTCACCTCGCAGGGAGGCGGCGTAGCCGCGGGTGCGGAACCCGACGATCAGCCGGCCGCTCATGAACAGGGTCACCAGGGAGAGCATCACGGCGGCGACGACCGCCTCGGGACGGAGCACGAGCACGAGCAGGCCGATGAGGGCGATGTTCGCGACCAGGGCGAACAGCTCACGCCCCAGCGTGTCCGCGGGGGAGGCGGCGAGGAGGTCCATGAGGACGCTGCGCTCGCCGGTGGGAGAACGGTCGCCGGTGGAGGAACGGTCGGCGGAGGGGGCGGTCGAGGGGGTGGAAGGGCTCGTCGTGGTCATGGCTCCACCCTCGCGGCCCGCGGAGCCCGACGGCAGGGCGTGGCATCACCGGTGCCCGTGGATCCGCCACGGGTGGGCCATGAGAAATGTCAGACGCCTCGACGTGACCCCCTCCACACCCGTTCGTGCAGGTCTGTGAGGTGTGTTTCGGCGTGTGACGGAATGCTTCGGGAGCGGGCGCCCCCGGTGGTTGAATCCTCGCGTGATCACTCTCGACCGCCTCACGAAGGTCTTCCCCGCGCCCGGCGGAGGAGACCCCGTCGTCGCGCTCGACGGCATCGACCTCCATCTCGATCCGGGACGGATCCACGGGATCGTGGGCCGCTCCGGCGCCGGCAAGTCCACCCTGATCCGCTGCCTCACCGGCCTCGAGAAGCCCTCCTCGGGGCGCGTCGAGGTGGACGGCACCGATGTGGCCGCGCTCGACGGCGCGGCGCTGCGCGCCGCCCGCCGCCACATCGGGATGGTGTTCCAGCACGCGAACCTCCTCGACTCCCGCACCGCCGCCCAGAACATCGCCCACCCGCTCGAGATCGCCGGGGTGCCCCGCGCCGAGCGGGAGCGCCGCGTCGCCGAGCTGGTGGAGCTCGTGGGCCTCACCGGGCGCGAGCACAACCACCCCGCCCAGCTCTCCGGCGGCCAGATCCAGCGCGTGGGCATCGCCCGCGGCCTCGCGGCGGAGCCGAAGGTGTTGCTGTGCGACGAGCCCACCAGCGCCCTCGACGGCGGCACCACCCGGCAGATCCTGGGCCTGCTGCGCGACCTGCGCGCCCGCCTGGGGATCACCGTCGTGATCATCACCCACGAGATGGCGGTGGTGCGCGAGGTGTGCGACACCGTGACCCTGCTCCAGGACGGCCGGATCACCCAGACCGGTGACCTGCTCGACGTCGCCGCGGATCCGCACGGACCCCTCAGCGCCGAGCTGATCCCGCTGCCGCCGGCACCCACCGGCATCGACGCGCTGGTGGTCAACTGCGACTACGGCGACTCCGAGCGCTTCCGCACCAGCGAGGACCTGATCCGCCTCGCCGAGGAGTACCAGGCCGAGGCCACGCTCGTGGCCGGCACCATCGAGACCATCGGCGGCCGTCAGGTGGGGCGGGTGCAGCTCGCGCTGCGCAACCGCTCCGGCGCCGCCATCAGCCGCGAGGGCCTCACCGCCTTCCTCGCCGAGCTCGACGCGGCCGGCGTGGTCGCACGGGAGGTGACCGCATGATCGAGACGCTGCAGGAGTGGCTCGCGAACCCGCTGCTGACCCGCTGGGACGGCGGACCCTGGCAGGCCACCGTTGTCACCCTCTACATGACCGCCGTGACCATGCTGCTCACCGTGCTGCTGGGCCTCCCGCTGGGCGTGGCGCTGTTCGAGACCGCGAGCTCCACCAGCCCGCTGGTGCGCCGCCTCAACCAGGTCACCGGCTTCGTGGTCAACGTGCTGCGCTCCTTCCCCTTCTTCATCCTGATCATCGCGCTGATCCCGATCACCTCGGCGCTCACCGGACGCTCCACCGGCCCGAACGCCGCGATGATCGCGCTCACGGTCGCCGCGGTGCCCTTCGCCGCCCGCCTGTTCGAGCTGAACCTGCGGGAGATCCCGGCGGGGAAGATCGAGGCGGTGCGGATGATGGGCGCCAGCCGCTGGCAGGTGATCCGCCAGGTGCTGATCCCCGAGGCGCTGCCCGGGCTGATCGGCTCGATCACCACCACCACGATCGCCGTGATCGGGTACACCGCGATGGCGGGCTCCGTGAACTCCGGCGGCCTCGGCCAGCTGGCCTACAACCGCGGCTACACCGGCTATCAGACCGAGATCATCATCGTGACCGTGCTGCTGCTGATCGCGATCGTGATTCTCGTGCAGCTGCTCGGCGACCGCCTCTCCCGCGCGGTGGACCACCGCGCCCGCACCGCCTGACCCGTCGCGGAGCGCGCCCCGTCACCGCACACGCGCCCCGCGGACCCCGCCCCGGAGCCCCGGCTCCGCCCGACCCCGCCCCCTCACCCCGAAGGACGTTTCCATGAGCACCCTCTCCCGCCGCACCCTGTTCGCCTCCGGCGCCGGCCTCGCCGCGCTCTCCCTCGCCGCCTGCGGCGGCGAGGAGCCGCTGGTCGAGGAGGGCGGCGTGACCACCATCCGTGTGGCCGCCACCCCGCTGCCCCACATGGAGATCCTCACCTTCGTGAGTGACAACCTCGCCGCCGACGCGGGCATCGCGCTGGACCTGCAGGAGCAGACCGAGTACCCGATCCCGAACCGCCTGCTCTCCGAGGGCGAGGTGGACGCGAACTTCTTCCAGCACCTGCCCTACCTGGAGACCGAGATCGCCGAGAACGGCTACGAGCTCACCCCCTTCGCCGGCGTGCACATCGAGCCGCTCGGCATCTTCTCCGAGTCGCTGACCAGCCTCGACGAGATCGAGGACGGCGCCGCCGTGGGCATCCCGAACGATCCCACCAACCGCGGCCGCGCCCTCGCGCTGCTCGCCGACCAGGGCCTGCTGGCCCTCTCCGACGGGATCGAGCCCACCGAGGCCACCCCCGACGACATCGCCGAGAACCCCGCGAACCTCGACTTCCAGGAGATCGACGCCGCCCTGCTGCCGCGCACCCTGGGCGACTACGCCATCGCCGTGATCAACGGCAACTACGCCCTGGAGGCCGATCTCAGCCCCGCCGAGGACGCCCTGGCCCTCGAGTCCGGTGAGGACAACCCCTACGCGAACATGCTGGTGGTGCGCACCGAGGACGAGGACAACGAGGCGCTGCGCTCCCTCGACGAGCTGCTGCACTCCGAGGACGTGCGCCAGTTCATCGAGGAGAACTACTCCGGGGCCGTCATCCCCGCCTTCTGAGCCGGCACCCCGCGGACGCCGCGCCCGCCCCACCACGGGGAGGGCGCGGCGTCCGCGCATCCGGGGGTTCGTGCAGGGTGCTCAGCGCAGCGCCGTCGCGCCCAACTGGTCCAGCAGCCACGCGAGCTCGTCGGCCCGCTGCTCCCACTTGCGGTAGCGGCCCGAGCGCCCGCCGTGCCCGGCGACCATCTCGCAGCGGAACACGATCGGCCGCTCCGCCTGGTCCGAGGTGACCGTCTCGCGCAGGCGCGCCACCCACTTCGCCGGCTCCACGAAGAACACGCGGGTGTCGTTCAACGAGGTGGAGGCGAAGATCGCCGGGTACTCGACCGCGCGCACGTTCTCGTACGGGGTGTACCCCTTCATGTACTCGTACACCTCGGGATCGTGCAGCGGATCGCCCCACTCCTCCCACTCGCCCACGGTCAGCGGCAGCGACGGATCCAGGATCGTGGTGAGCGCGTCCACGAAGGGCACCCCGGCGATGATCGCCCGGAACCGCTCCGGGGCCAGGTTCACGACCGCGCCCATCAGCAGCCCGCCCGCGCTGCGCCCCTCCGCCCCCAGCCGTGCGGGGTCCACGAGCCCGGTCGCGCCCAGATGCTCGGCGGCGGCGACGAAGTCGCTGAAGGAGTTCGTCTTCTCGCCCAGCTTCCCGTGCTCGTACCAGTCGCGGCCCATCTCGCCGCCGCCGCGCACATGCGCGATCGCGATGACGACGCCGCGGTCCAGCAGCGAGAGCCGGGTGGGCACGAACGACGGGTCGATCGAGACCTCGTAGGAGCCGTAGCCGTAGAGGTACCCGGGCGCGGTGCCGTCGGCCGGGACGTCCTTCCGGGCGACCACGCTGAGCGGGATCGCGGTGCCGTCGGCCGCACGCGCCCACTCGCGCCGCTCCGTGTACAGCGAGGGGTCGTAATGCGGCACCGGGGTGACGCGCAGGATCGTGCTCTCGCCGGTGGCGAGATCCCGCTCGGCGACTGTGGGCGGCGTGAGCATGCTGGTGAGCTGGTACCGGATCGCTCGCTGGTCCCAGTTCGGGTTGGCGTCCAGCTCCACGGTGTCCAGCTCGCCGCCGTGGGTGACGACCGCGGCACGCTCCACGCGCAGCGAGCCGTCCTCCGCCCGGGGGATCAGCCGCACGCTCGCGAGACCGCCGCTGCGCAGCTCGAGCGCGACCACCTCGGCGAAGGCCTCGACCGCCAGCAGCCGCTCGCCCTCGCCCGCGATCAGCAGCTCCTCCCACTGACTGGGCGCGTCCAGCGGCGCCTGCGCGAGCGCGAAGCCGCGGTGGCCGTCGTTGTGCACCACCAGCAGGCGGTCCCCGGCATGCTCCACGGCGTAGTCCACCCCGTCGCGCCGCCCGCCGGCGGGGGCGGGGGCCGAGGTCGGCTCCGCGAGGTCCAGCAGCCACGCCTCCGTGGTGGTGGTGGAGCCGGACTGGATCACGAGGGTGGAGCCGTCGCGGGAGCGGTCGAACCCGATCATGAAGCGCTCATCCGGCTCCTCGATCACGAGCTGGTCCTCGCTCATGGAGGTGCCGATCCGGTGCCGCCAGATCTGGTGCTGCCGCCACGCGTCGTCCACCCGGGCGTAGAACAGCCACTGCTGATCGGCGGAGAAGGCGAGGCCGTAGCCGGCGCCGGTCACCGCCTCGTCGAGCACCTCGCCGGAGGCGATCTCGGTGATGCGCAGGGTGAACCGCTCGTCGCCGGCGGTGTCCACGGCGACGGCGAACAGCGTGTGGTCCGGGGAGGGGGCGAGGCCGCCCAGGGAGTAGAACTCGTGCCCGGCCGCCTCCGCCTGCGCGTCCAGCAGCATCTGCTCGCCCTCGAGCATCACGCCCGGCTCCACCTGCGGCATCGCGCCGGCATCGGCGACGCGGGTGAACGCCGGGTAGTCGTCCCCGGCGGTGGTGCGGGTGAGGTACCACCACTCCCCGCGGCGCACCGGCACGGAGAGGTCCGTCTCCTGGGTGTGGCCCACGAACTCCTCCACCAGCGCCTCGCGCAGCGGGGCGAGGTGCGCGGTGCGGGCGTCGGCGTAGGCGTTCTCCGCCTCGAGGTGCGCGATCACCTCGGGGTCGGTCTTGTCCCGCATCCACTCGTAGGGGTCCACCACGGTGTCGCCGTGGAAGGTCCTCTCCGTGGGGCGGCGGGCGGGGAGCGGGGCGGCGGGCGTCGTCTCGCGCAGGGAGTTCGAGGTCATCCCCCGAGCGTAGCGGCGCCCAGCTGGTCGAGGACCCAGGCGGTGCCCTCGGCGCGAGGATCGGCCGCGCCGGGCAGGGACTCGTGCACCCGCAGCAGGATCGGGCGCTCGGCGGAGTCGGCGGTGGTGTGGTGGCGCAGCTGCGCGATCCAGATCGCCGCGCACGCCGGCGGCGCCTCGGCGCCCTCGAGCGCCGTCCAGGCGTACACCGCCGGGTAGGGCGCGGGGTGGACGTTCTCGGCCGGGGTGCAGGCCCGCAGGCTGCGGTAGGTCCCCGCATCGGCCGCAGGATCGCCCCACTCCTCCCACTCCTCGAGCGTGAGCATCACGTCCGGATCGAGGAGGGTCTCCAGCGGATCCGTCAGCGGCATGCCGGCCAGGAGCGCGCGGAACCTCTCCGGCGCCCTGTTCGCGGCGGCGCCGAGCAGCAGGGCGCCGGGGCCCTCGCCCGCCGCGCCCAGCCGGTCGGCGGCAGCCCATCCCTCGGCCACCAGGTGGTCCGCGCAGGCCAGGAGGTCGCCCACCGCCGTCTCGCGGTGCCGGCGCCGTCCCTGGCGGTGCCAGTCGGGCCCGTTCTCGCCGCCGCCGCGCACGTGGGCGACGGCGATCACCAGGCCGCGGTCGGCGAGGCCCAGCAGCTCCGGTCGCAGCTCGGGGTCCAGCGACTGCCCGAAGCCGCCGCGCACGTGGAGCAGGGCGGGGGCGGTGCCGTCCCGCGGCACGTCGCGGCGCGCCAGGAGCGAGAGCGGGATCCGTGCGCCGTCCGGCGCGGTGGCCCACAGACGCTGCTCGACGTACCGCTCGGGGTGATGGCCGGGCACGTCGGTCCGTCCCAGCACGAGGCACTCCGCGGTGGCGATCTCGTGCTCGAGGAGCGTGGGCGGCGTGGTGAGGCTCTCCAGCCGGCAGCGGATCCCCGCGGCGTGCCAGTCCGGCGTCGGCTCGAGGGTCACGGCGTCCAGCGGGCCGCCGCGGCCCACCGTCTGCACCGCGTCGAGGACGAGGTCGCCCCCGACGGTGCGCGGCACCACCCGCACCGCGGGCCGGGCGCCGGAGCGGAGCTCCAGCGCGACGGCGCCCGCGAACGCCTCCACGGCGACGAGGTGCTCCCCGTCCTCGGCGGTGAGCAGGGGGCGGAGGTCGGCGAGCACGTCCGTGGAGTCCAGCGGGGCCTCGCCCAGCACGGCACGGCCGGTGCCCTCGTCCTCGTGCAGCACCAGCAGCCGGTCTCCGGCGTGCTCGATCGCGGGGACCGCTCCGGTGATGGGACCGGTGAGGGTGCGCGGCGGCGCGGCGGGGTCGGCGAGGTCCACCAGCCAGGTCTCGCCGCGGGTCGGGCCGGCGGAGCTCAGCAGCGCGGCCGCGCCGTCGCGGCTGCGCGACAGCGTGACCTCCGCCCAGTGGTCGGGCTCCTCGAGCAGGATCACGTCCTCGCTCGCCGGTGCCCCGAGCCGGTGGAGACGCACCTGGTGCGGGCGGCCCAGATCGTCGAGCCGGGTGTGCAGCAGGAAGCGTGAGTCCGCGGTGAACACCAGCTCCGGCCCGGCGCCGTGGAGCGCCTCGTCGAGCACCTCGCCCGTCGCGGCGTCGGTGACGACCACCCGGCACCCGCCCCGGGCGGCCTCCGCGCGGGCCAGCAGGCGGTGGTCGGGGGAGGGGACCACGCCGAGCACCCCCGTGCAGTCCGCGACCAGGATCTCCTCGCCGGGCAGCGGCCGCCCGGGCACGACCCGGGGGACCCCGGAGTCGCCGCGGACGCCGGCGCCGTCGCGCACCCGGGAGACGGTGCTGCCGTCGAGCGGATCCGAGCGGTCGATGTACCACCAGTCGTCCAGCAGCACCGGGACGGAGAGCGGCAGCGCCGCGGCGGCGTCCGGCAGCGCCACGCTCAGGGCGCGGCGCAGGGGCCCGAGGGAGGAGGTGCGGGAGTCCGTGTACGCGTTCTCGGCCACGAGATGAGCACGCACCTCGGCGCTGCGGGCGTCGCGCATCCAGCGGTAGGGGAGCTCGGCCGTGTCCCCGAAGAGGGTCCGCTCCACGGGCCGACGGGCAGGGCGGGGCGCCGCGGCGAGGTCTTTGTCGGCGCTAGGACGTGCGATCTGCCTGAGCGGGGTGATGTGCTGGATCATGGTGACTGCTGTCCTCTCGGATCGTCCGGTCCGTCGGTGTTCGCGAGATCGCGCCGGTGCCGGTGCAGAGTCGGGGAGGAGAGGAACGCGGTGTCGGCGCGACTCTGCGCCGTGGACGACCCTGTGGTGTTCACCGTGGTCTTCCCCCTTTCCCCTCCATCGCACCCAGTGGGGTGAGATGGGACACGCACGCTACCGTGGCCGTTTCAGCGGTTTGTCCTAAACGGTGAACGCTGGCTTGCGGGCGCGGCAGGATGTGGTGGCATGCGGAACCCGGGAGGTGGCATGGCTTCACAGGACGACGAGCGCTTCGCGACCGCTCTGCGCGCGGCCATCGCGCAGAGCGGGCTGTCGCTGACGGCGATCTCGCAGCGCCTGCGGGCGCGCCATCGACCGATCAGCGTCGCGACGCTCAGCAACTGGCAGTCGGGGAAGAGCCTGCCCGGCGGGGAGCAGTCCTTCGGGGTGCTCGCCGCGCTCGAGGAGCTCCTGGGGCACGCGCCGGACTCGCTGGCGGGTCTCGTCGGGGCACCGAGGCTGCGGGGTCGTGCGGCGCCGACGGAGAGCTTCGTGGGGAACCGCTCCAGCAAAGAGGTGTTCGCGGAGGCGCTCACCGCGCTCGGCTTCTCGAGCCCGCGGCAATACGCGCACGAACGCGTTCACCACCAGCTCGTGGTGGTCGATCATCGCATCGACGTGCAGCGGTTCGACTATCGGCCCACCGTGCGCGCCTTGGAGTCAGGCACCTGCCGTCTGCCGGTGGTGTATGTGCTCGGGCCGGACGAGCCCAACGTCGAGCCGCGCTACACCGCGCTGGAGGGATGCTCGTTGGGGCGGCGTGTGTCCTGGCCCGATCGGCGTGCCTACGGGGTCGAGGTGCTGGTGGACGGGACGTTGGACGCCGGGCAGGTGGCCGCCGTGGCGTACCGGGTGGAGCTGACCGCCCGTGCCGAGGACCTCACCGCAGCGATGTACAGCCTGCCGCGCCGTGCCAACGACGTGCTGCTGGAGGTGGAGTTCCGCGGGGGGAGGAGGCCGGTGGAGTGCGAGCGGTACCGGCGCACCAAGGACGGGGAGTCGATCACCCCGGTGCGCCTGGACCATCGCGACCGGCTCCAGCTCAGCGACGCCCGCTTCGGGCCCGGCACCTTCGGGCTGCGCTGGTCGTGGGAGGACTGCGACGGGGAGGGCGAGGACGACGGGGCCGAGGAGGTCCTCGGCCGGGACGTCGCGAGCGCGGGCGCCGGGCACGGCGAGTGATCTGACTCGCGTCCGGCCCTGCCGGTTTGAACGCGCGGGGGCCGCGCGGCTACCCTGGGTGGCGGTAGCGTGTCCGAGCGGCCGAAGGTGCATCACTCGAAATGATGTGTGGTTAACAGCCACCGCGGGTTCAAATCCCGCCGCTACCGCCCAGTGACCTGGGAGTGCTCCCGGGTTCGTGAAGGCCTCCGCCGATTGGCGGGGGCCTTCGCGCATGCGGTCGCCGGGCCGACCGGTGAGGGGGAGGTCGGCGAGGCTCGGCGGTGGCGACGCCACACCCGCGCGCCCGACGGAGCTCCTCAGCCCCGCGGTGCTCAGCGGTCGGGGAACTCCTCGTCGAGGTCCTTCTCCAGCAGTGCCGCGAGGGCGTCCAGCGCCTCTTCGGCCCCCTCGCCCTCCGCGCGGAGCGTCACCTCGTCCCCATGATCCACGTTCAGGGTGAGCAGCATGAGGATGCTGGAGGCGCGCACCGGTGCGGCGCCGGCGGTCTCGATCGTGACGAGCACGGACTGCTCGCTCGCGGCCTGGGAGAAGAGCGCGGCGGGGCGGGCATGGAGACCGCTCGCGCTCGCGACCTCCACGGTGCGTGCTGGCATGGCGACCGCCTTTCTCGACGTGCTGTCCGAGGTGGACTCTCTCAGGGTAGCCCGGCCCGAGCGCTCGGGGCGCACGTCGAGTCCCCGCCGCCCACCGTGCGGACCGCGGTGCTGCGCCGCTGCGCCGTGCCTCGAATCCAGCGGCCCAGGGTTACCATGACGAGATGTCCACCTCGAGTGACCGCGCACCGGACCCCCGCCCGGCACGGACCAAGGCCGCGATCTTCGCTGCCGCCCGTGACCTCACCATCGCCGACGGTGAGGTCACCGTCAACGCGCTCGCCAAGCGGGCCGGCGTGAGCCGTGCCGCGTTCTACAGCCACTTCAGCGGGCTCGACGCCCTCATGGCGGCGATGCTCGAGGAGATGTTCGAGGCCGCCTGGGCGAGGGGTCGGGTGAACTCCGAGGCCGGCTACACGATCACGCAGCACGTGCAGCACGGCTACTCGATGATGGTCGCCTACGTCGAACGCCACCACACCTTCCTGCGCGGCGCGCTGGACTGGAAGTTCTCCCACCGCACGTACATGATCCTCGCCGACACCCTCACGGCCCTGCACGTCCAGGCGCTGGAGCGGATGCCGGACGCCCTCCCGGCCCGCCCGGACGTCGAGTCCCTGGCCCGGGTGCTCACCGGGGCCGAGCTCGCGCAGGCCGAGCACTGGCTGGTGGAGACCGAGCAGGACGCCCGCGCGGGTGCGGCGCTGGACGCCACCGGCCTGCTGGAGACGATCCTCGCCGCCGCCCCGAGCTGGTACACCGGCCTCGGTGCCGAGGAGCCGATCGACGCCGCCGGCCTGCTCGAGTCCGCCCGCACCTACGAGGGGCCCTCGGACGCGGCGGGCTGACCGCCGCGCACCGCCTCGCCGTCCCGCCCCCGGCCGCCGCGCCGCGCGGGCGGCTCCGGCCTACCGCGCGCGGGCACGGCGGGGCCGGTCAGGAGCTCGCCACCAGGCGCAGCAGCACCCGGGCGCCGAACCGCACGGCGTCGACGGGCACCCGCTCGTCGACCCCGTGGAACAGCGGGGCGAAGTCGAGGTCCGGCGGCAGCTGCAGCGGCGCGAAGCCGTAGCCGCCGATGCCCAGGGCGCTGAGCGGCTTGTTGTCCGTGCCGGCGCTCAGGCAGTAGGGAAGGATCCGGGCGCCCGGATCCTCCGCCCCGATCGCGTCCGCCATCGCGTCCACCAGCGGCGACTCGCGCGGGGAATCCACCGAGACGCCCACGTGGTCCACGATCACCTCCACGTGCTCCCCGGCCAGCTCGTCGAGCAGGGCGAGCACCTGCTCCTGGTGGCCGGGCAGGAACCGGCAGTCGAACCCGGCCTCGGCCGTCTGCGGGATGACGTTGACCTTGTACCCGCTCTCGAGCATCGTGAGGTTCGCCGAGTCGCGCAGCGTGCCGGTCACGAACTGCCGCGCCCCGCCGGTCAGCGGCAGGAAGCGCTCGATGTCGCTCTCGTCCCATCCGGTGCCGGTGATCTCCGTGATGCCGTCGAACAGAGCCCGCACGCTCGCGATGCACTCCTGCGGGAACTCGTGCTCGTCGATCGCGGTGATCGCCCGGGCCAGGCGCACGATCGCGTTCTCGTCATTGGGCACGGAGCCGTGGCCGGCGCGGCCGTGGGCGCGCAGCCGCCCCCAGGCCAGGCCCTTCTCCGCGGTCTGGACCAGGTAGGCGCGCACGTCCTTCCCGGTCTCCTGCTCCGGCAGCGTGATCGAGTAGCCGCCCACCTCGCTGATCGCCTCGGTCATCCCCTCGAACAGCTCGGGCCGGTTCTCCACCAGCCACTGGGCGCCCCACACGCTGGCGTTCTCCTCGTCCGCGAAGAACGCGAACATCAGATCCCGCGGCGGCCGCTGCCCGCTGCGGGCCAGGTGCCGCGCCACCGCCAGGATCATCCCCACCATGTCCTTCATGTCCACGGCGCCGCGGCCGTAGATCATCCCGTCGATGATCTCGGCGGCGAACGGGTCGACGGACCAGTCCTCGGCGCGGGCGGGCACCACGTCGAGGTGGCCGTGCAGGATCAGGCCCCCGCGCTCGCGGTCCTCGCCGGGGAGGGTCACCAGCACGCTGGGGCGGCCCGGCGCCGACTCGACTACCGTGGGCTCGAGGCCCACCTCGCGCAGCAGCGCCACGACGTGCTCCGCCGCCTCTGTCTCGCCGTTCCCCCAGGTGGCGGGATCGTTCCCGCCGAAGTTCGAGGTGTCGATCCGGATCAGCTCGCGGGTGAAGCGCACGGCCTCGTCCTGCAGCAGGGCGAGCTCATCGGGGGTGGGGGCGGCGATCGGCATGCCGGGTCCTCCTCGGGGTCGGGTGCCGCTCACGGTACCCGGCCCCGAGGGGCGGTGATCAGGCCTGCGGCCCCTCGAGATGGGCGCGCACGAACCACTGGAACTTCTCGAGCTCGCCGGCCTGGCCGATGAGCATGTCCTCCGTGATCGGGTCCAGCTCGCCGGCCAGGGTGATCGCCTTGCGGTGCGAGGCGATGACGCCGTCGTACACCTCGTCGAGCGCGCGCAGGTGCTCCTGGGTGTCGGCCCGGCCCAGCGTGTAGTCCGACCAGCCGCGCTCGGCGACCAGCCGGCCCGGGGTTCCCACGGGGGAGGCGCCGAGCTGGGCGATCCGCTCGGCCACCTCGTCGGCGTAGCCGCGCACCAGCGCCACCTGGGGGTCGAGCATCTCGTGCACCGCGATGAAGCGCGACCCCACCACGTTCCAGTGCGCGTGCTTGAGGGTGAGGTGCAGATCGTTCATGGCGTGCAGGCGGTCCTGCAGGGATTCGACCAGGCGCACGGAGTCCTCCGCGCCGAGGCCGGGAATCGTGAAGGCGAGGTCGGTCATGTCATCTCCTGACGATCGGAACCGGGACCGCGGCCATTCTGGGACGCGACGGCGCAGGAGGGAAGGGGTCCGCGCGTCCGTGCGGCGTGACCAGCCCGACCGAGCTGTCGGTCCGGCGCCGCCGTGACGCGAGCGGCCTCCGTACCATGGGACGTGACAGGTCCGACGTCCGCAGCCCGAGGAGGCGCGCCATGGTGCAGATCGTCACGCTCCGGGAGCGGCTCGCCGCGCTGCCCACCACCGTGCGGCGGCGCGCCGTGGCCACCGGCCACCGCGCCTCCCTGGTCGCCGACGCCCGCGCCGTCGCCCCCGAGGTGCCGCGCAGTGCCGAGCCCGCCCATCTCGAACGGGCCGCCCGACGCCTGCTGCGCCGCGCCGCCCAGGACGAGTTCGCCCGCGAGGGCGTGGCCCGCCTGCCGCTGCCCGCGGAGGACGCCGGGCGCACCGACCTGCGGCGCGCGGACCTGCCCGGCGAGGCGAGCTTCCACGCGTTCGTGGAGGACGTGCTCAGCGCCGTGGACATCGCCCCCAGCCCGCTGGAGCGGGACGACGCCGTGGCCCTGCGCGAGGCCCGCGGCTCCGCCGACGCCTACGGCCTCTCGCCCGAGGTCGCCTCCGATCTGGCCTCCTACCTGCTGTGCCGGGCCCACGCCCTGCAGGAGATCGAGGACGCGACGGGCGGCGGCCCCGTGCGCGGCACGGGCCTGGAGGAGTACCTCGCGGCGCAGTCCGTCCAGGTGCGCGAGGAGATCCGGGACGCGCTGGTGCGGCAGGTGCGGGTGCCGCTCGAGCTGCGGGCGGCGCGGGAGCGGCACGCCCGGCTGGGCGGCGGGGAGCAGGCGCCGGCCGAGCCCCTCCCGCCGCGCGGCGAGGAGCGGCGCGACCTGGGGCGCAGAGCCCGCTCCGCGGTCGAGTTCGCGCAGTCCGAGGCGGGCCGCGCCGCCTTCGGGGCGTTGCGCTCCGGGGCCGAGCGGGCCTATGGGCGGTACGGCCGCGACGGGGAGCGCAGGCAGACCCCGCGCACCCCGCCGCAGGACTGACTCAGGCCCCGGCCTTCTCCGCCAGCTGCCGCTTGATCCGGGCCAGCATCCCCGCCATGCCGTTCAGCCGCAGCGGGCTCACCACCTCGGCGAGGCCCAGCCCGCCCGTGACCGCCTCCGGGGTGTCCAGCACCTCGCCCACGGTGCGGCCGTCGAGCGCCTCGGCGAGGATCGCGGCGAAGCCGCGGGTGGTGGGCGCCTCCGGCGGGGCGGAGAAGAACAGGTGCGCGGTCGCCTCCCGGCCCGTCCCCTCCACCTCCGTGATGAGGAAGATCGGGGACTGGCACTCCGGCACCGGCTCCAGCAGCTCGGGGTGCTCCGCATAGCGCTCCGGCAGGGCGGGCAGGGAGTTCGAGAACTCCAGCAGCAGCTGCAGCCGGTCCCGCCCGGACAGGGCGTGGAAGTCCTCCGCGATCTCCGCGAAGGCGGGGGGAAGGGCGGCCTGCTCCGTCATCGGGCCGGGACCTCGCCCGGCTCGGTGCCCACCGCGATCGGCAGGCGCACCCCGTTGCCCCACTCGGTCCACGAGCCGTCGTAGTTGCGCACGTTCTCGAAGCCCAGCAGGTAGGTGAGCACGAACCAGGTGTGCGAGGAGCGCTCGCCGATGCGGCAGTACACCACCGCCGGCTCAGCGGCCTCGAAGCCCAGCTCCTGCTGGTAGATGGCCTCCAGCTCGGCGCGGGAGCGGAAGCGGCCGTCCTCCGCGGCGGCGCGGGCCCACGGCACGGAGCGGGCGGTGGGGATGTGCCCGCCGCGCACGGTGCCCTCCTGCGGGTAGTCCGGCATGTGGGTGCGCTCGCCGGAGTACTCCTGCGGGGAGCGCACGTCGATCAGCGGCCCGCCCAGCACCTCCAGCACGTCCTCGCGGAACGCCCGGATCGGGGCGTCCTCGCGGGCGATCACGGGATAGCCCGTGGTGGGGGCGGGGCGGCCCTCGTCGGAGGTGGTCATCTCCCGGCCCTCGGCCTCCCAGGCGGCGCGGCCGCCGTCCAGCAGGCGCACGTCGGCATGGCCGAACAGCTCGAACACCCACAGCGCGTACGCGGCCCACCAGTTCGACTTGTCACCGTAGACCACCACGGTGGTCTCACGGGTGATGCCGGAGGCGTCCATGAGGCGGGCGAAGCCCTCGCCGTCCACGTAGTCGCGGGTGACAGGGTCGTTGAGGTCCAGGTGCCAGTCGATCTTCACGGCGCCGGGGATGTGGCCGGTCTCGTACAGCAGCACGTCCTCGTCGGACTCGACCACGACCAGGTCCTCGGGGCGGCCGGCGGCGAGCTGATCGGCGAGCCACTGCGTGGTCACCAGCTTCTCGGGGTGGGCGTACTCCTGCAGGGCAGGAGTGGGATCGGCAGGAACGGTCATCACTTCACCTTTCGACGGTCGATGGCGCACGGCGTATGCCCCCAGTGTGTCACCGTGCGCCGCGGCGTGGCGTGCCGGGCGCTCCTCCGTGGGCGGACATCACGCGTCCTCTTCCCTGGAGGCCTCCGGACTCCTACGGTGGGGCCATGGAGACTCCGGCGCAGGATCCCGTCATCCCCACCCTCGATCTCGTCGTCCTGGACTGCACCGATGCGCTGCAGCTGGGAACCTTCTACGCCAAGCTGCTGGGCTGGCGGGTGCAGGAGGGCAGCGACTCCGACTGGACCGAGCTGATCCCGCCGCGCGGCCGCGTGGGCGAGGACGAGCCCGACGGCGAGTCCTCCCTCGCCTTCCAGCGCGTGGAGGACTACCGCCGCCCCACCTGGCCCGAGGGCGAACACCCCCAGCAGTTCCACCTCGATCTCGCCGTCACCGACATCGACGCGGCCGAGCCGCGGGCCCTCGCCCTGGGTGCCGTGGTGCACGAGCACCAGCCCTCCGGCTCCGGGAGCTTCCGGGTGTACCTGGATCCCGAGGGGCATCCCTTCTGCCTGGTGCGCTCCGTCTGACGGCGGGAGCTCAGCTCGCGTAGGCCTCGAACGCGGCCCGGATCCGGGCGCCGTCCGCGCCGTCGGCCAGCAGCGCCTGCAGCAGCAGGCGCGCCGTCGTCGCGGGCAGCAGCCCCGCCATCACCGCGCCCGCGGCCAGCAGGTCCACCTCGGAGCCGGGGTAGGCGTAGTGGTGCGTGGAGGTGCCGCCGCTCGCGGGACGGGCGGCGACCACCACGGGCACGCCCTCGGCGAGCAGCGCACGCAGGCGCGGCATCGCGGCGGGGGAGACGTGGCCCATCCCCACCCCGTCGATCACCAGTCCGCGGCGCAGCGCGGGCGGCAGGTGGTCCAGCAGCGCGAAGTCCTCGTCCAGTCCCGCGGCCAGCAGCGGCACCGCCGGGAAGCGGTGCGGCGGGGCGCCCGGCAGCTGGGCGGCGCGAGGCAGCGGGCGCTGCAGCAGGCGCAGGTCCTGCCGCTCCACGAGCGCCAGCGGCCCGCCGGGCTCCGAGGCGAAGGCGCTCACCGCGCGGGAGGACGCCTTGGTGACCCGGTCCGCGAGATGCGCGTGCCCGTCGAACACCACCAGCACGCCCAGCCCTCGGGCCGACGGGGCGGTGGCGGCCCGCACCGCGTCGCGCAGGTTCGCCGGCCCGTCGGCGCCGACGTCGCTGGCGGGGCGCATCGCCCCGGTGACCACCAGCGGCGCCTCCCGGTCCCAGTAGCGCTCCAGCAGGAACGCCGTCTCCTCGAGGGTGTCGGTGCCGTGGGTGAGCACCACCCCGGCGGCGCCGCCGTCCACCGCGGCGCGGGCGTGCTCGAGCACGTCGCGCAGGTGGTGGGGGCGCACATCGGAGGAGGAGATGTTCGCCAGCGCCGTGGAGGTGAGCGTCGCCTCGCCGGCGACCGTCGCGAGCAGGCGCTCCCCGGCGGTGTCGTCGGGACGGGCGCCGCCGCCGGCGGCATCCTGCGCCATGAAGATGGTGCCGCCCAGGGACAGCAGCGCGACGGCGGCGGTCATGACAGCTCGGGCTCCTCGCCCAGGTAGAACGCGGCGGTGCGCACCGAGGCCTTGCGGGCCGGCTTGCGGTCCGCCCCGGCGGCGACGTGCGCCTCGTACCAGGCCTCGGCCGTGGCGCGCGTGAACTCCGCCCCCTCCGCGGAGCCGGCGAAGCGGCCCAGGCGCGGCAGCAGCTCCGCCTCGGGCTCGGCGAGGTGCAGCGCGAGCGCGTACAGCGCCGCGTCCCAGCCGCAGCCGGTCGCGGCGGGGCCGAAGGTCGCCCAGTGGGCGTCGGCCGGGACGGTGTGGCGCAGCGTGAGGACGCTGCCGTCGCCCTGACCGTCGCCGCCGTGGCTGCCATCGTCGCCGCTGTCGGTCCTGGCCTCCGGCGGTGCGATCAGCAGCTCGAGGTCGCTCGCGCTGCTGCCGTACTCCCAGCTCAGCAGGAGGCGCTGCAGCGGCTCGACCTCCAGGAAGCGGCCCCTGGTCTCCATCTCGGGGAGCTCGTAGCGGCCGCCGGGCTCCACCTCGCCCTGCGCGGTGCCGAACCAGCGCGCGAGGTGCTCGGCGCTGGTCAGCGCCTCCCACAGCTGCGCCGGGGCGGCCTCGAAGGTCTGGGAGAGGGTGATCGTGTTCCCCGCCCGTGCGGGGGCGACGGTGCGGGTGACGGCGGTGACCTGGGTGGAGGGCGTGGGGGTCATGGGGCTCCTTCGGGGCGCGGGGACGGGGTCCACTCTCTCAGGTGCGGCGGTCTCAGGTGCGGCGCAGGCGCACGATCACCTCGGCGTGACGCGTGTGCGGGAACATGTCCACGAAGCGGCCGGCCGTGATCCGCAGCGAGGGCATGGCCGCGAGGTCCGCGGCAAGGGTGGCCGGATGGCAGCTGGAGTAGACCACGTGCTCCACCCCGGAGCGCTCCAGCCAGCCGGCGAGGCGCTCGCCGAGGCCCCGTCGCGGCGGGTTCACCACGGCGATCCGGGGCGGGCCGTCGGGGCCGGCGGCCTCCTGCTCGGCCCAGGCGGTGGCGTCGGCGGCGAGGAACCTCACCCCCTCGAGTCCGGCGGCCGCGGCACCCTCCCGCGCCCCCTCGACCGCCTGCGCGGAGACCTCCACCCCGGTGACCTGCGCGGCAGGCACGGCGCGGGCGATGTGGAGCGCGAAGCCGCCCAGCCCGCAGTACAGGTCCCAGATCCGGGGGCTCGTGGCGGGATCGCCCCCGGCGAGGATCCCGCGCACCCACTCCGCGCCCTGGCGGTACAGCTGCCCGGCCACCTCGGTGTGGGTCTGCAGGAAGGACTGCGGCCGGGCGAACAGCGTCACGTCCCCGGTGCGCACCGGGATCACGGCCGCGCCTGCGAGGGGGATCTCCTCGGCGCCCTCCACCGCGGTGGTGTGCGCGGGGTGGAGGTTCGCGGTGACCGCGAGGACGGAGGGGTGCGCGGCGAGCAGCGCCGGCAGGTGCTCGCGCAGGCGTGGCAGCACCGCCTCGCTGCGCAGCACCAGGCGCAGCAGGTGCTGCCCGTCGGGCGCGGTGGTGACCAGCACGTTCTTGATCTCGCCGCGGCGGCGGGCCACGTCGTACGGCGGCACCTGGGCGCGCCGGATCAGGGCCTTGACCCCCTCCAGCACCTCCTCGACGCCGTCCGGGTAGAGCGGGCAGTCGCACAGGTCGGTGCCGGCGGACTGCCCCGGCAGCGTGAGCACCGGCTCCTGGGCGGTGCCGCCCACGGCCATCTTCCCGCGGGCCCGGAACCTGGCCTCGGCCCCCAGGATCGGCGGGCCCCACACGGTGCCCGGCGAGGCGCCCGGGGCGAGGTGAGGGGCGAGCAGCTGCTCGACGCGGTCGCGGGCCTCGGCGAGCCGTCGCGGGCGCGGCAGGTCCAGCAGCGTGCAGGACCTGCACGCGCCGGTCTCGAAGTGGGGGCAGCGCACCCGAGGAGTCTACGAGCAGCGGGCCCCGGCGCCGCCCGAGGGCGGCACCGGGGCCCGCTCAGGAGGGCCGGGGCGCGCTCAGGCGAACCACTCGGTGGGCGGGCCGGCCTGCAGCAGCAGCGTGAACACCACCGCGACGCCCACCAGCGCGATCAGCGCGGCCGGGACGGGACGGCGCAGCGCGAGCCCGATCAGCCGCTCCGGCGCCGAGCGCCCGGGCTCCTCGCGCAGCCGCCAGCTCGCGCCCAGCAGGCCCCGGCGCTGCGCCGAGAGCTCGAAGGGCACGGTGAGGTAGGGGACGATCGCGGAGCCGATCCCGGCCAGCAGATCCCGTGCCCGCCAGCGCTGATCGACCGCCACCAGCACCGTCACCACCACGTAGGCGAGGAACACGAAGCCGTGCAGCCCGCCGCCGATCCGCACCATGACGTCCGTCACCTGCAGCACGTACTTCAGCAGCATCCCCGCCAGCAGCAGGGTCCAGGTGATCGCCTCGGCGACGGCGAGCACCCGGTAGAGACGGGACGGGGTGGAGAACAGGCGCATGGGCCCCATCCTGCCAGGGCCGGGCTCGGTGCTCGCTGGACGCGAGGGCGCCGCGGAGCTCCCGCTCCCCGGGCCGCCTCGAGCGCCGACCCGATGCCCGCTCAGCGCCCGGCGCGCCGGGTGGTGCGGGCGGTGGCGGGGGCCGTCCACGGATCCTCCGGCCAGGGATGCTTCGGGTACCGCCCCCGCATCTCCTTGCGCACCTCCCGGTACGGGCCGTCCCAGAAGGAGCGCAGGTCGTCGGTGACCGCGAGCGGCCGACGGGCGGGGGAGAGCAGGTGGAACAGCACCGGCACCCGGCCGCGCACCAGGCGCGGCGTCTCCGCGAGGCCGAACAGCTCCTGCAGCTTCACCGCCACCACGGGCCGCCCGGCGGCGTCGTCCGGTGCGGGGTAGTCGATCCGGGCGGTGCTCCCGGAGGGCACGGGGAGGCGCTCGGGCACCAGCGCGTCCAGCTCTGCCGCCTTCGGCCAGGGCAGCAGAGTGCGCAGCGCGGCCACCAGGTCGATCCGGTCCAGGCGGGTGGTGCGCGCCGAGAGCTGCGGGGCGAGCCAGGTCTCCAGGCCGTCCTGCAGCGCCTCCTCGTCCACGGCGGGCCACGGGGCGCCCAGCTCCCGGTGCAGCAGGGCGAGTCGCGCCCGCAGCGCTCTCGCCGCTTCCGACCACGTCAGCGCCCCCAGGCCCTGCTCCCGTACCTGTGAGAGCACCGCCGGGACGGCGTCCTCGGCGGTCGCGGCCACGGGGGTGGAGGTCAGCTCGATCGCGCCCAGCGCACGGCGCCGACGCGCCCGCACCGTCCCGTCCACCAGCGCGGCGGTGCGCTCCTCGCGCAGCAGGCCCGCCCCGAGGGCGAGGGCGTCGGCCTCCGTGAGCGGGGCGGCGGCGCGCACCACCGCCCCGGTGCCGTCGGCCGCCCGCCCCTCCGCCCGCTGCACCTCCCACACCGCCAGCCACTGCGCGCCCAGCAGCCCGCTGCCCTCGGGCAGCGCCGCCCGGGTGCCGGAGGCCAGCAGCACGCTGCGCTCCCCGGCGCCGGTGGAGCGGGCGATCCGCTCGGGTCGCGCCAGGGCGAGCACGGCGCCGGCCTGCTCCGCGTTGGTGCGCGCCGCGATCGCGGCCGGCGGCCCCTCGCCCGGGTCGCCCTCGGCGGGATCATCCGCCGCGAGGCGGGCCAGGCGGTCGCGCTCGGCCCGCCACCGCTCGGCGCCCGGCGCGCGGCCCGCCCGCAGGTCCGCGAGCAGGCGCGGCAGATCCGCGCCGGCGGGGCGGTGGTCGTCGGAGACCGCTGCCACCACCTCCGCGGCCCGTGCGGCGGCGTCCGGGCCGGGCAGTCGGCGGGCGCCCTCGCGCAGCGCCCGCGCCTCCCGCACCCCCACGGGCAGGCGCGCCACCCGTCGTCCGGCGGGCGTCGGCCGGCCCTCGACGTCCACGAGGTACAGCGCCCGCAGCGTCGCCTCGGCCGCGCGGATCTCCGCCGCCGGCGGCGCGGTGAGCAGCGGCAGCCCGTCCCCGCGCGGCGTGCCCCAGCAGGCCAGCCACAGCGCCGCATCGGTGAGATCGCTCGCCGTGATCTCCGGCGGGGACTGCGCCGGCATCCCCGCCCTCTCCGCCTCGGAGAACACCCGCACCGCCCGCCCCGGGCCCTGGCGGGCCGCCCGGCCCGCCCGCTGTTCGATCGCGGCCCGCGAGGCGCTGACGGTGACCAGCCCGGACATGTCCCGCCCCCGGTCCCGGCGCACCTCGCGGGACAGCCCGGCGTCGACCACCAGGTGCACCCCGGGCACGGTGAGGGAGCTCTCCGCCAGGGCGGTGGAGACCACGATCCGAGGCGGCTCCCCGGGGCGGCGCCCGCCGGTGGCGCGGTCCTGCTGCGCGGCGGGCAGGCGGCCGTGCAGCGGCAGCACCTCCACCTGAGCGCCCACCAGGCCGTGCAGCCGCACGACCGTCTCGTCCACCTCCCGCGCCCCGGGCAGGAACACCAGCGCATCGCAGCCCTCCTCCCGCTGGGCGCGGGCCGCGGTGCGGGCCAGGTGGTCGAGGTAGTCGCGGGTCACGCCGCGGGCATCGAGCCGTGGGACGGGGGAGGGGGCGAGATCGATCCGCAGCGGGTGCAGGGCGCTGGGCACCTCCACCAGCGCGGCACCGCCCAGCACCCCCACCGTCGCGGCCGCGTCCAGCGTCGCGGACATCGCCCCCACCGTGAGGTCCTCCCGCAGCAGGCGCGCCTCGGCGAGCATCCCCAGCAGCAGGTCCGTCTCCAGGGACCGCTCGTGCACCTCGTCCAGCACCACCGCCGCGACCCCGGGCAGCGACGGATCGGCCAGCAGACGCCGCAGCAGCACCCCCGGGGTGAGCATCTCCACCGCCGTGCCCGGCCCCACCCGGCGCTGGCCGCGCACCGTGAAACCCACCGGGCCGCCCGGGGCGCTGCCGTCGAGGGCCGCCAGGCGGCGGGCCGCGGCGCGCACCGCCACCCGCCGCGGCTGCGTGACCAGGGTGAGGCCGCCCGCGACGTTCGCGATCAGCGGCGGCACCAGGGTGGTCTTGCCGGTGCCGGGCGGGGCGGTGACCACCAGCGCGCCGTTGCGGGCGGCCGCCTCCAGCTCCCCGCGCGCCGCGGCGACGGGCAGGCCCTCCCCGATGGCCTCGAGGTCGAAGCGGTGCGGGACGGGGCGCGGGGCGGGGGTCGGGCCGGGCATGGCCCCATCATCCCCGCTCCGTCGCGCGGCTGTTCGCCTCCTCGGCGCCCGGCTGCTGCGCCGCGGGGCGGGGCGCGCCTCAGTCGATGAGGTCGAACTCGACCTGCTCGGAGTCCTCGCACACGCTCGTCACGGACAGCGTCCACAGGTCCACGGTGACCGTCTCGCCCAGCGTCATCGCCTCGATCTCGCGGGCGGGGCTGTCGCCGATCGTGGCGCGCAGCTCGGCGTGGTCGCCGTCGATGCCCACCAGCTCCACGGTGAGGCTCTCCCCGGCCCGCTCGGGGAGGTCCGGGGTGGCGGTCCCGCCCAGCTCGGTGAAGTAGGCGCCCTCGCCGGAGCAGGGATCGGGCGGGGTGAAGCCCTCCGGGGCGGGCGTCACCGCGAAGGCCTCCTGGGGCACCGCGGCCGTGGCCTGCCCGCCGCCGTCGGACGCGCCGGTGCCGTCCCCGGCCGGGTCTGTGCCGCCGTCGGAGGCCGCGGCGGTCGCCGACTCCACCGGAACGGAGGCGCCGTCCTCGGAGGGCGAGCCCGTGCAGGCGGCGGCGAGCACGACGAGCGCGAGGGAGGAGGCGACGCTGCGCAGCGGGCGCAGGCGAGAGCGGGCGGTGTCGGGCACGGGAGTCCTCACGAGAGGCGGAAGCGTGAACGTCGACACGCTAGCGGACGCCGCACGCCGTGGCACCATCGGAGCAGCAGCGACCGCACGGAGCGAGGAGGGGCGATGGCCGGCACACCGACGGATCCGCCACCGCGACGCCCCACCCCGAAGGCGCTCGCGGGGCGCACCGATCCCGCCCGCGCCGTCACCCCCGTCGACTACACGCAGGTGCCCGGCCGCCGGCCCGCCGCCGCGGATCGGCCCGAGGGCACGCAGCGGGCAGCGCAGGGCGAACAGCCACCGGGCGGCTCGCCGCGCCGCCGGGCCCGCACCATGGCGCTGCCGCGCCCGTCGGCCGCGCCGCCGCAGGACGCCGTGCACACCCTCGACGCCGACGACCCGCGCCCCCTGCCGCGGCCGCTGCGGATCCGCGACGAGGAGATCCGCGCCGTCGGCGTGGGCGGCGTGGTCGGGGAGCAGATCGTGGGGGCGGTGGCGGATCCGGAGGATGCCTGGACCGCGGACGCCGGCGCCAGCGACCACTTCCTCCGGGACGGCCTGGTGGTGCAGGTGCGGAGGGCGGACAACACCGTGATCGGGCTGTTCTCCCGCCGCTACGCGCTCAGCGTGCGCCCGGACGAGTACGAGCCCGACCTCGACATCGCCGAGGACGCCGCCGGTCCCAGCACCCGCGGCGGGCGCGGCACCCGGCACCCCACCTCGCGCACGGAGCTGCTGCGACGGATGCAGGAGGCAGGGTTCGTGGTCACCCCCGGCGCCACGCACGGCCGGGTCACCCATCCCGAGCATCCCGGGCTGGTGCTGCCCTTCGCCTCCACGCCGTCGGACCGCCGCTTCACACGGCACGCGGTGGCGCAGATCCGGCGTGTGTTCGGGATCGACCTGCGGCGCTGACGGTGCGCGGCGGTGGCCGGAGGGGACGACATCCCCGGACGAGAAAGTGCCCCGGCCCGTCCCCACGGGCCGGGGCCATCCCTTTCCCCCGCGTCACGGATGGTGTGGACCCGCCTCCTCCTCAGTCAGCGGATCCTCCGTCGACGCGTTGGGAACAGTGAACACGCCCTCCCGGGAAGAGCGCTGGGCCGAGGCTGGTCTTTCCCTGAGTGCGCCGCCGCGCGGTGGACGAGATCCGATGCGACCTGCGATGACGGCGACTCCGACCATCCGGTCGTTCAGTCCACGGGGATCGTCACGGGTATCCCGCCGGTGCCGGCCTCGTCCGTGTACGTGATCGACTCCAGCTCCATGCCCGTCGGGACGTCCGCATACAGCACGGCGGTGGCCTCCACCCCGGCCGGGATCTGCGGCCCGGAGGTGGAGAACGAGCCGTAGATCAGCGGATGCTCGACCCCGGCGGTGTCCACGAAGGTGAAGGCGGAGGGGCTCCAGCCGATCTCGGTGTCGCCGGTGTTCGTGATGGTCACGGCCACGCCGATGAACTTGCCGTTCTCCGTCTCGAGGGTCTGGTCGTCGGTCTCCAGTGTGGTGCCCTCCTCGGGAGCGGAGACGGAGATCGAGAACTCGGTGCCGCTCTGCGAGGTGGGGTCCTCCTCGGGATCCTCCGTGGGCGTCTCCACCGGCTCCTCCGACTCGGTCTCCTGGCCGTCCTCGGTGGGGTCGACGGGGGCGTCGGTCGTGGTGGGGCCGCCCGTCGGGCGCTCCTCGCCGCCGTCGCGGGAGAGGAGCCACGCCCCGCCGCCCACCGCGAAGATCAGCACCGCGACCAGCAGCAGACAGCCGCAGGCCAGGCCGATGTACAGGCCGGTGCGCCGCTTCGCAGGTGGGGCCGGCGGGGCCGGCGGGGTGGGCGGCTGCGGGGTGCTCGGCATGCCGTAGGGGGTGCTCATGATCTCCTCCGCCTCCTCCCCCCGTCGCGCCGATCGCCTGCTGCGGCGGCACCTGCCGGGGTGCATCCTGGCCCTCCACGCTATCGACGGCGCGAGGCCGGGGCGATGGGGAGGACTGCCCATCGCGGGGGCCGTCGGCCCCTCGCCGCGAGCCCGTCCCTCCACCCCTCGTCGCCCCCTCCGCATGCTGCGCGCCGGCCCTCCGCGCACCCGTCGTCGAGCCCGCCGGCGCGCTCCTCGTCGAGCCCTGAGCACCGGTGACCCCGCCCGTGCGCCACCGTCCTGTGGTTAGAGTTGAGCCCCCGGAGACCACAGATGACACGAGCGGCGGGGCACCCCCGCCCCAGCAGCCGCACCTACGAGGACCCCCATGAGGACACCTACGAGGAGTCGAGAACATTGCTGAACAGACTGCACGACGCACTGCGATTGCGGACCTCCCCGGTGATCTTCTTCGGCTCGGCGGCGATCATCCTCGCCTTCGTGGTCGGGACGATCGCCTTCACCGAACCGCTGAACAACGGCACCGCCGCCGCCTCGGACTGGCTGCTGACCAACCTGGGCTGGTTCTACATCCTGGGCGTGACCGTGTTCCTGGGGTTCCTGATCTTCATCGCGATGGGCCGCTTCGGTCGCGTGAAGCTGGGGCCGGACGACGAATCCCCGGAGCACTCGGGGCGAGCCTGGTTCGCGATGCTCTTCGCGGCCGGCATCGGCACGATCCTCATGTTCTGGGGCGTGGCCGAGCCGATCAGCCACTTCGGCAATCCGCCGCGTGCCGCGGACCTGGGCATCGAGGGCGGGACCCTCGACGCCGCCCGCGACGCCATGAACTTCACCTACTACCACTTCACGCTGCACACCTGGACGATCTTCACGCTCCCGGCCCTGTGCTTCGCGTACTTCATCCACAAGCGCAACCTGCCGCCGCGCGTCAGCTCGATCTTCCAGCCGCTGCTGGGTGAGGGCATCCACGGCCCGATCGGCAAGGTCATCGACATCATCGCGATCGTGGGCACCGTGTTCGGCATCGCCGTCTCGGTGGGCCTGGGCACCCTGCAGATCAACGGCGGCCTGAACCAGCTGTTCGGGATCCCGGAGAGCGCCGGCTGGAACCTCATCATCATCGGCGTGGTGTGCGGGCTCGCGCTGATCTCGGTCTCGATGGGCCTGGACAAGGGCATCAAGGTGCTCTCGAATCTCAACATCGCCGTGGCCGTGATGCTGCTGGTGTTCATCCTGTTCACCGGCGGCGCCACCCTCATGGTGCTCAAGGGCACGATCGAGTCCTTCGGCTCCTACCTGGTGAACCTGCCCGAGCTCGCGCTGTGGAACGACACCTTCGCGAACACCGGCTGGCAGAACACCTGGACGGTCTTCTACTGGGCGTGGACGATCACCTGGTCGCCGTTCGTGGGCATCTTCATCGCCCGCATCTCCCGCGGCCGCACCATCCGCGAGTTCGTCGCCGGCGTGCTGGCGATCCCCTCCCTGTTCTCCGTGATCTGGTTCGGGATCTACGGCTACTCCAGCTTCCACATCGAGCTGGAGGGCGAGGGCGGCCTCGTGGACCGGGTGGTGGAGCAGGGGGACATCCCCGGGGCGATGTTCGCCTTCCTCGAGCACTACCCGTTCTCGTTCTTCCTCTCGGTGGTCGCGATCGTGCTGGTGGTGATCTTCTTCGTCACCTCGGTGGACTCCGCCGCCCTGGTCACCGACTCGATGGCCAACGGCCACGAGGACTACAACCCGCTGGGTCAGCGCATCTTCTGGGGCGTGGCGATCGCCCTGGTCACCGCCGCCCTGCTGGTGTTCTCGGGCACGGACGGCCTGGCCGCGCTGCAGTCCACGATCATCCTGGTGGGCCTGCCGTTCTTCGTGATGGGCTGGTTCCAGATGTACGCGCTGCTGCGCGCGCTGAAGGAGGACGCCGGCGAGCTGCCGAAGATCCGCACCCGCGAGTGGGCGCAGGTGCTCCCGCCGGAGGAGTACGAGCGGCGCGAGTGCGAGGACGACTTCGACCGCGAGGCCTACGTGGTGGAGCCCACCTTCACCTCGGAGGTGCCGGTGCTCTCCGATCCGTACGAGGAGTACGGGGACCTCGAGGAGCCCCCGGCGGAGGACTCGTCCGGTCGAGGGCACTGACCCTCTCTCACGTGAGGACGGGCCGGCCACCGCTCTGTGCGGCGGGCGGCCCGTCCTCGCTGTGGGATCCGGGGTCCGGCCTCTCCCGGCCCCGGCGTCTCCCGGCCTCGGGGGCTCGCGGTGCGCGGCGCTCCGGGGCCTCGGCGGCCCGGGCGGGGAGCGGCCGACGGGGAGCGGTCGGGCTCAGGCGGCGTCGGCGCGGTGCCGGTCCGCGCTGCGGCGGAAATACACCGCGAGCATCGCGCCGGAGAGGTTGTGCCAGATCGAGAAGATCGCGGCGGGGAGGGCGGCGGTGGGGGAGAAGGCGCTCGCGGCGAGCGTCGCCGCTAGGCCCGAGTTCTGCATGCCCACCTCGACGGAGGTGGTGCGGGCGGCGCGCTCGCCCTGGCGCAGCAGCCGCGCCACCCAGTAGCCCAGCAGGTAGCCCAGGCCGTTGTGCAGCACCACGGCCAGCAGCACGATCCCGCCCGCGGTGAGGATCGCCTCGACGGAGCCGCTTACCACGGCCGTGACCACGAGGGAGATCCCCGCGACGCTCACCCATGGCAGCGCCGGCAGGATCTTCGCCACCAGAGAGCCCAGCAGCAGGCGCACCACGAGGCCGCCCAGCACGGGCACCAGCACCATCTGCACGATCGACAGCGCCATCGCGCCGGCGTCCACCGGCAGGTAGGAGCCGGCCAGCCACAGCGTGAGCAGCGGCGTGAGCAGGGGAGCGAGCAGGGTCGAGATCGAGGTCATCGTCACCGACAGCGCGGTGTCGCCCTTGGCGAGATAGGTGATCACGTTGGAGCTGGTGCCGCCGGGGGCGCTGCCCACCAGGATCACGCCCACCGCGAGCTCGGGGGAGAGCCCCAGCAGTGCCGCGATGGCCAGCGCGATCAGCGGCATCACCACGTACTGGGCCACCACGCCCAGCAGCACCGGCAGCGGGCGCTTGGCCACCAGGGCGAAGTCCGGGACGGTGAGGGTCAGGCCCATCCCGAACATGATGATGCCCAGGAAGATCGCGATGTGCGGGGCGAGCGCGGTGCCCACGGCGGGGGCGAAGAAACCCAGCGCCGCGGCGGCGAGGATGAGGAGGGGGAACACGGTCACGGCGAGGCGGGCCGAGCGGTCCTCGGAGGACCGGGCCGTCTCCGTCGTCGTGGGGTGTGGAGGGGTGGGGGTGCTCATGCCCGCACTGTACCGCTCCGTGAGATAGCGGTCCGGGATGTGGACAGCCCGTGGACGTCACGGGCGGTGGCGCACGCCGGGCTCAGGGGCGCTGACGGGCGGGCACCGGCCAGGCGTGGACCGGCTCGAGGGTGTCCACCGCCGCCCGGTACAGCCGTGTCATCTCCGCCAGCGCCTCGGGCCGGGTCGCGCCGCGCAGCTCCAGCGAGGTGACGGTGTCGATCTGCCAGCGCGCGCCGTTGCGCCCGGTGCGGGCGCGGGCGGAGAGGATCTCGCCGTAGTGCTCGGCGACGTCCGGCTCCGCGCCGAGGTGCCGCAGCCCGTCCATCGCCTGCGGGATCAGGTGCTCCAGCAGCAGGTCCGCCACCCGCACCCTGCCCACCTTCGGCCATCGCACCCGGGCCTCGAGGCCCCAGCGGGCGCACTGCTGGAACGCCTCGGCGGCCTGCTCGAAGCTCATCCGCGACCACAGTGGGCGTCGCTCGTGCACGAGCGAGTGCAGGATCCCGTAGAAGAACGCGGCATTGGCGGCCATGTCCGCGGGGGTGGGGCCCGCGGGCAGCAGGCGGTTCTCCAGGCGCAGGTGCGGGAGGTCCCCGCCGGGATCGTAGATCGGCCGGTTCCAGCGCCACACGGTGCCGTTGTGGAGCATCAGCTCGTGCAGCCGCGGGGCGGAGCCCTCGGTGAGCAGCGGCTCCTCCGCCATCTCGCGGGACTCCGGGATCAGCGCCGGGAACAGACGCACGTTCTCCTCGAAGAGATCGAACATCGAGGTGATCCACCGCTCGCCGAACCACACCCGGGGGCGCACCCCCTGGGCGGCGTACTCGGGCGGCCGGGTGTCCAGCGACTGCACGAAGGCGGGGATGCGGGTCTCGTGCCAGAGCCGGCGGCCCAGCAGGAACGGCGAGTTCGCCGCGAGCGCCACCTGCGGTCCGGCCACGGCCTGCGCGGCGTTCCAGGCGGCGGCGAACTGCTCGGGCGGCACCTGCAGGTGCAGCTGCATCGAGGTGCACGCGGACTCCGGCGCGATCGAGTCGAAGGTGACGTCCAGGCCCCGGGCCTTCCCCTCGCCCTCGATGCTGAGGTAGATCTCCTCGCCGCGCGCCTCCAGCACCGTCGCCTCGAGCGCCTCGTAGCGGGCGCCCGGCGCGCGCCAGGCGTCCCCGGCGAACAGCTCCTCGGTGACGGTGGGCAGGTGGCCCACCGGGACCACGCGGGCGTCGCGGGCTCGGGCGGCGGCGTCGGCCCGCTCGATCTTCTCGGTGAGCTCGCGCTCCAGCGCCCGCAGCCCCTCGCCCTGGGGCCGGGTCACCGGCAGGTTCACCTCGATGTTGAAGCGGCCGATCTCGTGCACGTAGTCCTCGTCGTCGAGGTCCTCGAGCAGCTGATCGGCCAGCAGCGCCGGCGCCATCGTGTCGGTGCGGGCGAGGTTCATCTCCAGCTCCACGCCCACCGTCCCCTCGTCCACGAACTCGGCGGTGTCGAGGAACGTCTCGAACAGGTCTAGGTTCCGGCGCAGCTCGCGGCGGTAGCGCGTGCGCTGGGAGCGGGTGTACTCGGTGCTGCCGATCTCGCGTCCCATGGGGACCTCCGGGCCGTGACGGGATGGGGCCTCATCAAAGCACGCCGACGGGGGCGGGCGGGCACCGGGGCCGCCGGCCGGAACGGGCGGTCGGCCCCGCGGCGGCCGCGTCCGCGCCGCCAGGGTCATCGGCCACCTCCGCGCCGCCCTCGGTCGTCGCCCGGATCACCAGCGGCACAGGTGCTGGCGCCGCCACAGCGCGCAGGGCCGGGTGGAGCCGGCCCGCACCCCGCGGCAGGGAGGCATCGGATGCGGGTACTCCAGCACCTCCCCGACCGGGAACCCGCCGACGTCCAGCAGGGCGCCCAGCACCAGGTGCTCCTCCTGCAGCTGGTAGGCGTTGAGGAAGACCTCGCAGTCGCAGAAGGCACCCCTCTGCTGCAGCCGGCGCTCGAGCGCGGTGGCCCGCGGTGCGCGCAGGTCGCGGTAGCGCAGCGCCCAGCGTAGCCCGTGGCAGCCGTGTTCGAGCATCCGGTGCACGTAGCAGAGCAGGCACTCGCCCTCGGCGGGGTCGGTCAATCGTGCCGAGAGCGCGCGCAGCAGCTCCTCGGCCTCGTCCAGCGGGGTGTCGGTCATGGCGGCAGTCGAGCACCGTCGCGGCGCCGGGCGCGCGGCGCGGGCGCGGGCTGTGGACAACTCGGCGCGGGGAGGGCGGGTGCGCCGGTCACGGCGTTGCCCCGGACCGGGGACGGGCATACCGTGGGAGGCACCATCCGTTCGGCGAAGGAGCCTGTGATGTCCGAGTTCGCACCTCGATACGACCATGTGATCCTCGGAGGCGGCGTCGCCGCCGATGCCGCGGCCCGTGCCCTGCGCGAGGCCGCCCCGGAGGCGTCGATCCTGCTCCTCTCCGCGGATCCGCACAGTCCCGTGCACCGCCCCGCGCTGTCCAAGGACCTCTGGCACGGCGAGAGCGCGGATCCGGACAGCCAGGACCTGCGCACCGCGGCGGAGACCGGGGCCGAGGTGCGCACGGGCACCCTCGTCACCGAGCTGATGCCCCGCTCCCACACCGTGGTCACCGCCCGCGGGACGGTGATCCACTACGGCACCGCGCTGCTGGCCACCGGCTCCTCCGCGCGACGCCTCCCGGGCGTCGACGACGAGCGCGTCACCTGCCTGCGCACCGTGGGCGACTACCGGCACCTGCGTGCCCTCGCCACGGAGGGCGCTCGGATCGTGGTGGTGGGCGGCGGCTATATCGGCTCCGAGGCCGCGGCGGCGCTCACCCGCACCGGCGCGCAGGTCACCCTCGCGCATCCCGGGCGGAGGCTCCTGGAGCACATGCTCCCCGCCTCGATCGCCGCGCACGTCGAGGAGGTGTACGCCGCGCGGGGCATCACCCTCGTGCCGGGATTCTGCCTGGCCGGGATCGAGTCCGGGCCCGAGCTGGTGCTGCGCTCCGGGGCGGGGGAGGAGCTGCGGGCGGACGCCGTGCTGCTGGGACTCGGGGCGGAGCTGAACATCTCCCTCGCCGCGCACGCCGGCCTGGACCTCGAGGGCGGCGCCGTGGTGGTGGACCGCTTCCTGCGCACCAGCGCCCCGGACGTCTTCGCCGCCGGGGACGTGGCCCTGTTCGACGATCCGCTGCTGGGCTGGCGGCACGTGGAGCACGTGGACCACGCGCAGGCCTCCGGCGCCGTTGCCGGGCGGAACATGGCCGGCGCCCAGGAGCCCTACGAGCACACCCCGATGTTCTACTCGGACCTCTTCGACGACGGCTACGAGGCCGTGGGCCGCCTGGACACCTCGCTCACCCTGCGCGAGGTGTGGAACCCGAAGGGCACCGCCGCGGTGGTGCACTACCTCGACGGGAACACGGTCGAGGGCGTGCTGCTGTGGAACACCTGGGACCAGGTGCCGGCGGCCCGCGAGATCATCGCCGCCTCGCAGGAGGGCACCCTCGACCTGGCCGCGCTGGACGGGATGATCACCCCCGGCTGACGCGCGCCCGTCGGACCGTCCTCTCCGGGCCCCTCCCCCGCACGACGGCGCCGCCACGGGCCGTCCCCGGAGCGCGGAGTTCGAGTCACGGATCACGTGACCCCGCTCACACCCCTGCGCTGTCGCGTGCCCTTCTGGTCACGGTGAGTCTAATCTCCTCGGCACCAGTAAAGGTCTCGGTGACTTTAACAGGAGGTGTCGTCGATGAGCGCTCCGCTCTCCCTGGCCGTCTCGACGGTCATCTTCGCGCTGCGCCCCCATCCGGGCACCCGTCGGCCGGCGCTGTGGATCCCGCTGGTGCGTCGGATCCGCGAGCCGCACCGCGGGCTCTGGGCGCTGCCCGGCGGCCCCCTCGCCCCCGAGGAGGGGCTCGCCGCCTCCGCCGCCCGGAACCTGCGCGAGACCACCCGCCTCGCCCCGCAGTACCTCGAGCAGCTCTACGCCTTCGGTGGCCCGGACCGCTCCCCGGAGGAGGCCCAGCGCACCGTCTCGGTCGTCTACTGGGCGCTGGTGCGCCCCGAGGAGGCCGAGGCCGGCGCCGACGGCGTCAACGTGCGCTGGTTCGTGGCCGATGAGCTGCCCGATCTGGCCTTCGACCACTCGCTGATCGTCGAGTACGCCCTGTGGCGCCTGCGCAACAAGGTCGAGTACTCCCGCATCGCCGCCGCCTTCCTCGGGGAGACCTTCACCCTCGCCGAGCTGCGCGCCGTGCACGAGGCGGTGCTGCAGCGCTCCCTCGACCCCGCGAACTTCCGCCGGCAGATGGAGGCCTCCGGGCGGCTCGTCGCCACCGAGGGCTTCCGCACCGGCGGCCGCCACCGCCCCGCCCGCCTCTACCGCCACGACCGCTCCATCCACCTGGCCGACAACGGCCCCCTCACGGGCCAGTGACCCCTCACCCCTTCGGAGAGCACGCCATGACCAGCACCGCCCCGACCGCCTCGGTCGATCTCACCCTGCGCACCCTGCCCACCGGCGCGCTGCCCACGAGCACCTGCTCCACGCAGCTGCTGGACGCCCCCTGGGACGTGGACGCCCGCGACCCCGGCTACGGCCCCGGCGCCTCGATGTCCGATGCGATCCCCGCCGCCTCCCCGCGGCAGGGCGAGATCCCCCGCGAGTACCGCGAGGCGAGCGCCGAGGAGCTGGACCGCCGCATCCGCGCCGCGAAGGCGCAGCTGGGCGAGCGCGTGGTGGTGCTGGGCCACTTCTACCAGCGCGACGAGGTGGTGCAGTACGCGGACTACGTGGGCGACTCCTTCCAGCTCGCCACCGCCGCGAAGGGCCACCGCGAGGCGGAGGCGATCATCTTCTGCGGCGTGCACTTCATGGCCGAGACCGCCGATCTGCTCTCCACCCCCGAGCAGGCCGTGATCCTCCCCAACCTTGCCGCCGGCTGCTCGATGGCGGACATGGCGGACATCGACCAGGTCGAGGAGTGCTGGGAGCAGCTGATGGAGGTGTACGCCGAGGAGGCGGCGGCCGCGGGCGAGGACGCCCCCGCCCCCGTGATCCCGGTGACCTACATGAACTCCTCCGCGGCGATCAAGGGCTTCGTGGGCCGCCACGGCGGAATCGTGTGCACCTCCTCGAACGCCGCCGCGGTGCTGGAGTGGGCCTTCGCCCGCGGCCGACAGGTGCTGTTCCTGCCCGACCAGCACCTGGGCCGCAACACCGCCAAGGCGATGGGGGTGGGGCTGGAGGAGATGGCGATGTGGAACCCGCGCCGGCCCCTGGGCGGCAACGAGGAGCAGGCCCTGCGTGAGGCGAAGGTGCTGCTGTGGCACGGCTTCTGCTCCGTGCACAAGCGCTTCACCACCGCCCAGATCGACACCGCCCGGGCCGAGCACCCCGGCGTGCGGGTGATCGTGCACCCGGAGTGCCCGATGCCGGTGGTGGATGCGGCCGACGAGTCCGGCTCCACCGACTACATCCGCCGCGCCATCGAGGGGGCGAGCGAGCCCACCACCTTCGCGATCGGCACCGAGATCAACCTGGTGCAGCGCCTGGCCGCCCAGCACCCGCAGCACACCATCTTCTGCCTGGACCCGGTGGTGTGCCCCTGCTCGACGATGTACCGCATCCACCCCGGCTACCTCGCCTGGGTGCTGGAGGCGCTGTGCGAGGGCACCGTGCTGAACCGCATCACCGTCGGCGAGGACGTCGCCGAGCCCGCCCGGGTGGCCCTGGAGCGGATGCTCGCGGTGCGCCCCGCCCCGGTGCGCTGAGCATGCCCGCCCAGGAGCGTCGGGAGACGACCGCCCAGGACGAGGCTCTGCCCGCGGAGCCGCTGCGCACCGACGTGCTCGTGATCGGCTCCGGCATCGCCGGTCTCACCGCAGCCCTGCGCGCCGCCCGGAGCGCGACGGTGCTGCTGGTGACCAAGGCGGCGCTGGCCGACGGCGCCACCGCCCGCGCCCAGGGCGGCATCGCCGGGGCCGTCGATGCGGCGGATACCCCCGCCGACCACGCCCGGGACACCCTCGACGCGGGCGCCGGGCTGGGCGATCCGGAGGCGGTGCGGCGGCTCTGCGAGGCCGCCCCTGCGGCGATCGCGGCGCTCGAGGCCCACGGGGTGCGCTTCGACCGGGCCCCGGGTGGCGGCCCCGCGCTCGGGCTCGAGGGCGCCCACGGCCGTCCCCGCATCCTCCACGCCGGCGGCGACGCCACCGGCGCCGCGATCCAGGACGCCCTGGTCGCGGCGGTGCGCGCGCGGGCCGCGGTGGAGGACTCCCCGCTGACGCTGCGCGAGCACACGGCCCTGGTGGACCTCGACATGGTGGACGGCCGGGCGGTGGGCGCCGCACTGCGGGCGGCCGACGGATCCCGCCTCGCGGTGCGGGCCGGCGCCGTCCTGCTCGCCACCGGCGGGGCGGGCCAGCTGTTCACCCACACCACCAATCCCGCCACCGCCACCGGGGACGGCCTCGCCGCCGCCTGGCGGGCCGGGGCCGCGCTCGAGGACCTCGAGTTCTACCAGTTCCACCCCACCGCCCTCGCCGTCGACGGCCCGGAGGCCTGCTTCCTGCTCTCCGAGGCGGTGCGCGGGGAGGGTGCGCTGCTGCGCGACGAGCACGGCCACCGGTTCCTGCCCGCGATCGACCCGCGCGGGGAGCTCGCCCCGCGGGACGTGGTGGCGCGGGCGATCGCGCAGGTGATGGTCGCGCAGGAGGGGCGGCCGGTGCTGCTGGACGCCACCGCGCTGGGCGCGGAGCACCTGCGCCGACGCTTCCCCACGATCGACGCCGCGCTGCGCCGGGCCGGGATCGACTGGAGCCGCACGCCGGTGCCCGTCACCCCCGCCGCCCACTACTGGATGGGCGGGATCCGCACCGACCTCGAGGGCCGCACCACGGTGCCGGGCCTGTTCGCGGCCGGGGAGTGCGCCCGCACCGGCGTGCACGGCGCGAACCGCCTGGCCTCGAACTCGCTGCTCGAGGGCGCGGTGTTCGGGGAACGGGCCGGGGAGGCGGCCGCCGCGGCCGCCCGCGCCGGCTCGGAGCTCCCCGCTCCCGCGCCTTCACCCGGGCGGGCGCCGGCTCCTGCCCCGTCAGCCGCTGCCTCGTCGGCTCCTGCCTCGTCGGCCGCCGCTCCGTCGACCGCCACTCCGCCGGCTGCCACCGCGCCGTCCGCCGCGCCCGCCCGGGGCGGCCGGGACTGGTCCCGCGCCGCGCTGCAGGCGCTGCTGTGGCGGCACGTGGGCCCGCTGCGCCACCGGGCCGGGCTGGAGGAGGCCGCCGCGCAGCTCGCCGCCTGGCAGGCCCCGCCTCCCGCCGCGACGACCTCGCTCGCCGCGCTCGAGGACCGCAACCTCCTCGACCTCGCCCGGCTGCTCACCGCCCACGCCCTGGCGCGCCCCGACTCCGTGGGCGCCCACCACCTGCTGGACGCCCCCGCGCCGCGCGACGCCCCCGCGCCGGCCGACGCCCCGCACCGCACCACCGCCCCACAGCCCGCCCTCGTCCCGGAGGCCTCCGCATGCTGACCACCGCCCAGATCGATCCCGTCGTCACCGCCGCGCTCGCCGAGGACGCCCCCTGGGGCGACCTCACCGGCGAGGTGCTGCTGCCCGCGCACGCCACCGCCGCCGCCCGGCTCACCGCCCGCGAGGCGGGCGTGCTCGCCGGCGCCGAGGTGTTCGCCGCCGCGTTCCGGCTCGCCGACCCCGCCGCCCAGGTCACCGCCCGCGCCGCCGACGGCGACCGCTTCGCCGCCGGAGACGTGCTCGCCGAGGTGACCGGCCCCGCCCGGGCCGTGCTCCGGGCCGAACGGGTGGCCCTGAACCTGGTGCAGCGGATGTCCGGCATCGCGACCGCCACCCGGCGCATGGTCGACGCGGTGGAGGGCACCTCCGCCCGGATCACCGACACCCGCAAGACCACCCCCGGCCTGCGCGCCCTGGAGCGGCACGCGGTGCGCTGCGGCGGTGGCGTGAACCACCGCTTCTCCCTCTCTGACGCGGTGATGGCGAAGGACAACCACCTCGCCGTGCTCGCCCAGCAGGGACTGGACCTCGCCGAGGCGCTGCGCACGGCCCGCACCCGCCTGGGCCACACCACCGTGCTCGAGGTGGAGGTGGACCGCCTCGACCAGATCGACGCCGTGCTCGCCGGCGGCGCGGACGTGGTCATGCTGGACAACTTCTCCCTCGAGGACCTCGCCGCCGGGGTGCGCCGCATCGATGGCCGCGCCGTGGTGGAGGCCAGCGGCACCGTCACCCTCGACACCGTGCGCGCGATCGCCGAGACCGGCGTGGACGTCATCTCCTCCGGGGCGCTCACCCACAGCGCCCGCCACCTCGACCTGGGCCTCGACATGACCGTCGACGCCGGCGCCTGAGGGACGCGGATGCTCTACCTCGACGCCGCCGCCACCGCCCCCGTGCGCCGCGAGGCGCTGGAGGCGGCCTGGCCCTACCTCACCGGCACCTTCGGCAACCCCTCCAGCCACCACGCGGTGGGGGAGGCGGCCGCGGCCGGGCTCGCCGACGCCCGCCGCCGCGCCGCCGCCGTGCTCGGCGTGCGCCGCAGCGACATCGTGTTCACCGCCGGCGGCACCGAGGCCGCGAACCTCGCGATCAAGGGCCTCGCCCTGGCCGCCCCGCGCGGCCGCCACCTGGTCACCGCCGCCACCGAGCACTCCGCGGTGCTGGAGAGCGTGGCGCACCTGCGACGCGCCCACGGCTTCGAGGTCTCCCACGTGCCGCTGGAGGCCGACGGCACCGTCACCGCGGAGGCGCTGGCCTCCGTGCTGCGGGAGGACACCACGCTGGTCACCCTGGCGCTGGCGAACAACGAGATCGGCACCGTCACCGAGCTGCGGCCGCTGGTGGAGGCCGCGCACGCCGTCGGGGCGCTGACCCACACCGACGCCGTGCAGGCCGCGGGCTGGCTGGACCTGCGCGGCCTGGGCGTGGACGCCCTCACCCTCTCCGGGCACAAGGTGGGCGCCCCTAAGGGCATCGGCCTGGCGATGCTGCGCGGCCGGCTGCCGGTGGAGCCGCTGATCCACGGCGGCGGCCAGGAGAACGAGCGCCGCTCCGGCACCGAGAACGTCGCCTTCGCCGTCGCGCTCGCCGTGGCGCTCGAGCTCGCCGAGGCGGAGCGGGAGGACAAGGCCGCCCGCCTGGCCCTGCTGCGGGACCGGCTGCTGGACGCGGTGCGCGAGAGCCGGCCCGACGCCCTGCTCACTGGCCCGGATCCGCGCACGGGCGGCCACCGCCTGCCCGGCCACGTCTCCTTCTGCCTGCCCGGCCGCAGCGGCGAGTCCGTGCTGCTGGATCTCGCCGAGCACGGGGTGATCGCCTCCAGCGGCTCCGCCTGCGCGGCCGGCAGCGACGAGCCCTCGCACGTGCTGACGGCCCTGGGCATCCCCGGCGAGGTGGCGCAGACGGCGGTGCGCTGCACCCTGCCCGGCGACCTCCCCGACGCCCAGGCCGAGGCCGCGATCGCCGCGGTGCGGGAGGTGCTCGCCGCACTCCCCGGAGCCGGTGGCCCCGCGTGACAGACTGAGCAGGTGAGCACGCCGATGAACAACTCCCTGCCCTGGCCCGAGCCCGCCGAGGTGCTGCCGCTGACCGCCGCGCGCCCGGTGCTGGACCGCCTGTCCTCCCTGGTCACCACCCACGCCCAGGACACCGCGCTGATCCCCGGCCTCGCCGTCACGGAGGAGGAGGTGGCCGCCGATCCGCCGCCCGCCCTCGAGCAGATCGGCGACGAGCTCGGCGGGATCGTGCTGCGCGGCCGCACCGTCCTCACCCTCCAGATCGAGGACCGCACCGACGAGGGCCCGTACACCCTGCTGGGCGAGGCGACCAGCTACTACCCGCTGTACGAGACCGAGGACTCCGCCGTGATCCTCGCCCTCGGGGAGGACGGCACCGCCGGCGCCGTCCACGGCATCGGGGAGGACCTCGCGCTGCGCCTGGCCGCCGCGGACCTCCCCACCTACCTCGAGCATCTCGCCGACGCGCTCGAGGCGACGCTCACCGCCCTGGCCGCGCGCGGCCCGGCAGAGGAGGACGTCGAGTCCGAGCGCGACGAGGCCGCCGCACAGCTCATGGACCAGCACCTCTTCGCCGCGCTGCTGGGCACGGACGAGGCCGCCGACGGCCCGGAGGTGCCCTGGCAGGCACCGAGCTCCGCCGGCATCGTGGATATCCCGCCCGGCACCCTCGCCGTCGCGGACCTGCGTGCGGCGCCCGTCGGCGCCCGCGCGGACCTGATGGAGGTGGAGGCCCCCGGGGACCCGCTGGACCTGCGCGTCGCCTGGCGCGAGCGCGGGCTCGTGGTCGCCCTCCTCGGCGGCTGAGCCGGGGGAGGGGAGAACTCCCCATTCCCCGGCCCGGCCCCGCTCCGTAGCGTGGCCCCGTGCGAGAGCGGACGGGGACCACGGGGGAGGCGACGTGAACGGATTCCTGGGGGCGGACACCGCCGCGCTGCGAGAGGCCGGCCGGCGCCTGGTGCTGGGCGCCGACCGCCTGGACGGGCTCACCGCCCGCCTCGCGTCGCTCGTGGACACGGTGCCGTGGGAGGGCCCGGACGCGGACTCCTTCCGCGCCGACTGGAGCACGGACGCGCGCCCGCGCCTGCACGATCGCAGCGAGGGGCTGCAGCGCAGGGCGCGGGAGCTGATGCTCCACGCCGAGGAGCAGGACGCCTGCTCCGCCCCGGAGGCGACGGGCCTCGGCGGCGGGGCACTCGGCGGGCCCGGCGGGGGAACAGTCGGCGGCGGAGCGCTCGGCGGGCCGGCCGCCTCCGGTCCCGTGCCCGGCCCCGGCGTGCCCGCGCCCACCGCCGCCGAGGCCTCCGCGGCGATCGGCGAGGACGCCCTGATGTTCGACGACACCGGGATGCGGCTGTCCCCGCCGGAGGTGCAGCACTCCGTGGAGGTGGGCGCGGAGCACGAGCTCGCCCCCGCCGGAGCGGACGTCCCCTTCGGGTTCGACGCCGAGGGGGAGCCGCTGGAGCTCGCGCCCGGGACCGTGTACGACGTGGGCGCGCACGGCCGCTACTACACCGACGCCGCGGGCGAGGTGGTCTACGTCGAGGCCTCCGGCGGCGGCGAGGAGATGAACCCCAACCTCCGCGAGGTGCACCCCGACGCCACCTACCACGTCAACGACAACGCCTACTACCGCACCGACGAGGTGGGACGCACCGAGCACCTGTACGTGCCGGACGTGATCGTGGACCGCGACATGGCCCGCAGCACGTCGATCCAGTCCAGGATCGCGGAACGCTGGGACATGGCCGGGGACGGCACCTCCGAGCCGGTCGAGTTCAACGCCGGCCACGTGCTGGCCCGCCAGCTGGGCGGCATCCGCGAGGAGATCAACTACACCCGCCAGTGGGACGAGGTGAACCAGGCCCGCAGCGGGAAGGACACGATCTACACCGTGGAGGAGATGATGGCCGACGGCATCGGCGAGCAGGGCCACTCCTACTCCTACGAGACCCTCGTGACCTGGGGCGAGGAGCAGCCTGCCGGGGTGGGGCCGCAGCACGGCAGCGAGCCCTGGGAGTACGTGCCCGAGAGCTACGACGTGAGCATCCTCGAGGACGGCGGCGAGCGCACCGAGATGCGCCTGGCCAACACCCCCGACGGTGCGAGGTTCCCCCGATGAGCGCCGCCGGGCTGGAGCACGAGGGCGAGCAGCTGCAGCGCCTCGCCGCGGCGCTGCTGGACGCGGCCGACCCCGGCGCGAGCGCGGTGCGCGTCGCCGCCGCGTTCCTGCCGCACCGCGACACCTGGGCGGCGCGGATCCTGCGCACCGACGCCGCCGGCGCGCACGAGGGCGGCGACGCGGTGCTCGAGGCGGGCTCCCGCCTCGCCGAACAGCTCGACGCGCTGCAGGAGGCCGCCGCCGCGCAGTCCCAGGCCTTCGTCTCCTGCCGGGTGGTGGTGACCCGCTCCGCCGAGGACGGGCAGCGCGTGAGCGTGGACTGCGCTCTGAACCACGACCGCGACCCCGGCAGCCTCAACGGTCTGGGCGGTGTGGACGCCGAGTACGCCCGGCGCCTCGCCGCCCGGGTGGGCGCGGAGCGGATGCCCGCCTGGGTGCGGGCGCTGCTGGAGGACGGGGCCGCTCCCGGCGCCACGGGCGGCGCCCGCGCCTGACCTGCTCGCCCCGCCCTGACCTGCCGAGTCCGCCCGGGACGGGGCACGACGGGTCTACCCTGGTGCCACGCCTCCGCTGCCGTGAGGCACCCCGATCAGGAGCCGTGCCATGTCCGCGCCCATCCCCGTCGGCCCCGCGCCGGTGCTCGTCCTCGTCCCCGGTGCTACCGGTGCCCCCGCGGACGGCGGCCCCCGGTTCCATCTGGCCGATGCGACCGTCCCCCAGCTCTCCGTCACGGACCTCGTCGCCACCCGCGGCGACGGCGTGTTCGAGACCATCGGTGCCTTCGACGGCGTGCCCGTCAACGTGGGCCCGCATCTGGCGCGCCTGGCCCACAGCGCCGCCCAGGTGGAGCTGTCCGCTCCCGACCAGGCCACCCTCGCCGAGGCGGTGGATGCCGCCATCGCCGCCCACGAGGACGTCGCCGAGCTCAGCGTGCGGGTGATGCTCACCCGCGGCATCGAGGGCACCGGCGTGCCCACCTGCTGGATCCACGCCCGCGTCTCCGATGACTGGACGCCGTACCGGGCCGGGATGCGGGTGGCCACGCTGGACCGCGGCCTCTCCACCGCCGTCGCCGAGACCAGCCCCTGG
Organism: Brachybacterium saurashtrense; assembly: GCF_003355475.1. Classification (NCBI taxonomy): domain Bacteria; kingdom Bacillati; phylum Actinomycetota; class Actinomycetes; order Micrococcales; family Dermabacteraceae; genus Brachybacterium; species Brachybacterium saurashtrense. The sequence continues at coordinate 3,548,622 of NZ_CP031356.1, forward strand.
CTGCTGCCCGGCGCGAAGACCCTCAGCTACGCCGTGAACATGGCGGCGGTGCGGGAGGCGAAGCGCCGCGGCGCGGTGGACGTGCTGTTCGTGGCGAGCGACGGCTACGTGCTGGAGGGCCCCACCTCCACGCTGCTGGTGCGCCGCGGGGACGAGTTCACCACCACCCCCGCCAGCGCCGGGGTGCTGCCGGGCACCAGCGTGGCCTCCCTGTTCCCCTGGCTGCAGGCGCAGGGCCACCAGGTGGCCGAGCGCCTGATGACGGTCGCGGACGTGGCGGGCTCCGACGGCGCCTGGCTGCTCTCCTCCACCCGCCTCGCCGCCCCGATCGCCCGGCTCGACGAGACGGAGCTGCCGGTGGACGCCGCGCTCACCGACCGCTTCCAGCAGGTGCTCATGGGCCGCGCCTGACCCGCTCGGCCGCCGGCACGGCCCGACGTGGGGGCTGCGGCGTCGGTGCGCGGGCAGTGCCGGCGCCGTCGCCCACGCACCGCCGCTCAGGTGCGGGCGAGCACCTCGCGGGCGAGGTCCACGTCCACCACGACGGTGTCGATCACGCCGCTGCGCAGCACCCCCAGCACCCCCGGCGCCTTCTCGGGACCGGCCGCGACGCCCACCACCTCGGGGATCCGCAGCAGCTGCGAGAAGGTGAGCGCGAGCACCCGCTGATCCGTCGGCGCCCCCAGCGGCACCCCGTCGGCGTCGACGAACCGGCCGCACACGTCCCCCACCGGGTTCTGCGCGGCGAAGGCCGCGCGCTCCGCCTCGCTGAGCCGCATCAGCCCCAGCACCAGCGGCGAGGAGTGCCGGCCCAGCGAACCGATCCCCACCAGCGCCAGCTCCACCTGCGCGGCGGCGGCCAGCACCTCGCCGATGCTGGACTCGCCGCGCAGCGTCGCCACCGCGGTGGCGGATTCCAGCACGGCGGGGGCGTACAGGGTTCGGGGCGTGGCGCCCAGCCGGGAGGCGAGCACCCGCAGCACCGATTCGCCGGAGTCGAACTGGTCCAGGGTGCTGTGCCCGCCCACCAGCGGCAGCACCGCGGGGGTGGGGCGGGGGCGCAGCGTCTCCAGCTCCGCGACCACGCTCTGGACCGTCTGCCCCCAGGACACCCCGATGCTGCGCACCGTCGCGACCCGCTGCGCCAGCACCGCCGCACCCTCCCGCGCCACGGACTCCATCGCCGGGGCGCGCGGCGCGGAGACCACGTGCGCCTCCCGCAGCGAGAACGCCGCCCGCAGCGCGGCCTCGAGCGCCTCGTCGCGGCGCGGCGGGCCGTCCGGGTCGTGAATCGTGATCTCCACGATCCCGCGCTCCTTCGCCTGGGAGAGGATCCTGGAGACGTTGGAGCGGGACAGGTCCAGCTCGTGGGCGATCTCCGTCTGCGACCGGCCCTGCTCGTAGTACAGGCGCGCCGCCCGCACGACCACGGCGGTGTCACGAGGGGCGGGCATGGGCACTCCTGGTCCGGGAGGGCCGGAGGCGGGGCGCGTCCGGCCGGATGCGCCCAGCGTACGCAGGTGCGGCCCGCTGCCGTGCCAGACTCGTGCCGAGCCATCCGGGAGGAATCATGAGCACCGCACCGCCACCGCCGGCCCACGGCGAGGAGCATCTCGCCCTCACCGTGGTGCGCGCGCACCTCGACGCCGCCGATGCCGAGGGCGTGCTGACCGCCCTCGCCGCCCACCTGCAGGAGGTCGGGGCCGTGGGTGAGGACTTCGCCGAGGCGCTGCGCGCCCGGGAGCGCGAGTACCCCACCGGGCTGCCCACCCCGATCCCCACGGCGATCCCGCACGCGGACCCGGCGCACGTGCGGGTGCCGGGCCTGGCCGTGGCCACCCTCGCCCGGCCCGTGCCCTTCGGCGAGATGGGCGTGCGCGACGGGCGCGTGGACGTGCACCTGGTGGCGATGCCGCTGCTCACCGACGCGCGCGAGCACCTGGCCGCCCTGCAGGCCCTGATGGGGCTGCTCAGCGACGAGGCGGCGGTGCGGGACCTGCTCGAGGCGCCCGACGACGCCGCGCTGCGGGAGCGGGCGGCCGCGCGCCTCGCCGCCCTGCCCGGCGGTGCGACGGGCGCGGTGAGCAGTGCAGCGGACGGCGTGGGGGAGAGCGCGTGAGCGGGCCCCGCGTGGCCGTGAAGGCTCTGATCATCGACCGCCGGGCGGTGCTGATGAACCGCTACGTGGACCCCTCCGGGCACGAGATGTTCGAGCTGCCCGGCGGCGGGCAGGAGCACGGCGAGGACCAGCCCGCCGCGCTGCGCCGCGAGTGCCGGGAGGAGATCGGCGCGGAGGTGGAGGTGCACCAGGTGGCGTGCCTGTTCGAGTTCATGGCGACGCGCAGCGTGCGCGAGGGCACCCCGATCGCGCCGTTCCACCAGGTCAACGTCGCCTACTGGTGCGGCCTGGCGGAGGGGGAGCTGCCGGGGGAGGGCACCGATCCGGATCCGGGCCAGCAGGGCACCGCCTGGCTGCCGCTGGGCCGGCTGGAGGAGTTCGACGTGCAGCCGCCCGCTCTGGCCCGCTGGCTCGCCTCCGACCCCAGCGACCGGCCGCTCTCCCTGGGCGTGAGCCGGGCCTGAACGGGGGTCTGCGCCGGGCCGACGTCGGTCCGGTGCCGGGTGTGCGCCGGGCCTGCACCGGGTGTGCGCACGCCGGCCCCATCGGCCCTGGTCGCAGCGGCGGGGAGCGAGCCCGGGCGGTGGCCGCCGCGGCGGGAGAGCGCTAGCCTGGCGGGGTCCCGTCGGCGCGGCGGCAGGCCGCGCCCACCCGAGCAAGGAGCACCATGACCCTCTCTCCCCGCCTCCCCTTCCGCGACGGCCGCTCGATCCCGCAGCTGGGATACGGCGTGTGGAAGGTCGAGAACGAGGTCGCGGCCGACGTCGTCGTGCAGGCGCTGCAGGCCGGCTACCGCCACGTGGACACCGCCCGCGGCTACAACAACGAGGCCGGCGTGGGCCAGGCGCTGCGCACCGCCGGCCTGGCGCGCGACGACGTGTTCGTCACCTCCAAGGTGCCCAACCAGGACCAGGGCCGCGACGCCACCCTCGCCTCCTTCGACGCCACCATGGCCGATCTCGGCCTCGACGAGCTCGATCTGTACCTGCTGCACTGGCCCGCCCCCTCCAAGGGGCTCGCCGTGGAGACCTGGCAGGCGCTCATCGAGCTGCAGCAGCAGGGCCGGATCCGCTCGATCGGCACCTCGAACTTCCGCCGCGAGGACCTCGAGCGGCTCGAGGCGGAGACGGGCGTGCTGCCGGTGCTGAACCAGATCGAGCTGCACCCCTACATCGCCCAGCCCGAGCTGCGGGCGTTCCACGCCGAGAAGGGCATCGTCACCGAGTCCTGGTCCCCGCTGGGCCAGGGCGGCGGCGAGCTCGAGGACCCGGTGGTCACCGAGGTCGCCGCCGGGCACGGCGCCACCCCGGCGCAGGTGCTGATCGCCTGGAACCTGGCCCTGGGCAACGTGGTGATCCCGAAGTCCGTCACCCCCGAGCGGATCGTCTCCAACCTCGCCTCCCTCGATCTCACCCTCACCGAGGAGGAGATCGCCCGGATCAGCGCCCTGGACAAGGGCGCCGCCGGCCGGAAGGGGCCAAACCCCGACGAGTTCGCCGGGCACCAGGGGGCCTGAGCCGGGCAGCGGCGAGGGGCGCAGGCCCCGCCGCTGCCGCCGTGCGGCGTCTCGCGCGCCCGCCGCTGCCGCCGTGGGGCGGGGAGGCGCAGTCGGCGGCGTGGCTCCTTCACCCCTTCTCGCACCCCGCACCCCGGCCGTAGTCTCGAGGCATGTCGCTCCCCACCGCCGCCGCGCCGCGCACGGTCGCCGTCTCCCACTGCCTGCTGGGCGCGGGTGGGGCGGTGCTGGACGCGGAGGATGCCGGGCGTCCGTACTACGCGGCCAGCACGATCAAGCTGCACGTGCTGGCCGCGGCGCTGCGCGCGGCCGATGCGGGGGTGCTGGACCTCGCCGCGGAGGTGCCCGCCACCCGCACCGCCACGGGCGCCGACGGCGAGCCGTTCACCCTGGCCGGCGACCACCTCGAGGCCACGCATCCGGCGCCGGGCACACCGATCACGGTGGAGGAGCTGCTGGTGCGGATGATTGACCGCTCCAGCAACGAGGCGACCAACCAGGTGATCTCCCTGATCGGCCTGGACACCGTCGCGGCGACGATCGCGGAGCTGGCGCTGCCCGCCACGCGGGTGGAGCGGCTGATAGGGGACGCCTCCGCGCTCGCGCAGGGGCGCACCAACGAGACCTCCGCCGCGGATCTCGCCCGCACCCTGCACCGTCTGCTGGTGGGGCCGGGCCCGCTGCTCGCACCCGCCTCCCGCGCCCTCGCCCTCGAGGCCCTGCGCGCCCAGCGGATCCCGGTGATCGGGACGGCGCTGCGGGAGGACGTCCCGTACAGGTCGAAGTCCGGCTGGGTGGACGGCTACCGGCACGACGTCGCCCTGGTGGGCGACCCCGATGCGGAGTCCGTGCGCGTGCTCGCGGTGATGACGGCGGGCATGGACGAGGTGGCGGCCGACGAGGCGATCCGTGCGCGGGTGCGCGCACTGCTGCCGGACCTCGCCCGCTGACCGGGCGGGGGCTCCGCCCGCCCCGGGCCCGCCGGTCCCCTCACCGGCGGACCCTCCGCACCCCCCCTGGTCTCGTGGCATCGGCCGCGACGCGCCCCGCCCTCGCGCGGACGCGTCGCGGCCGGTCGCGCCGCGTCAGTCCGCGGCGATCACGCGGCGCGCCCCGGCATACTCGCCCGTCGGGTCGTACTCCGTCAGCGACATGATCTCGACGCTGCGGGCCGCGTTCGGCGCCTGCATGATCTGGTCGTCGCCGAGGTACAGGGCCACGTGGCGGATCGAGGAGCCGCCCGGCTCGGTCGCGAAGAACACCAGGTCCCCGCGGCGCAGATCCTCCCGCGCCACCTCGGCCAGACCGGAGTCGTGCATCTGGTTCCCCGCATCGCGGTGGATCGTGATCCCGTGGTGGCGGAACAGCGTGTACGTGTAGCCGGAGCAGTCGAAGCCGTAGGCGCTCACCCCCGCCCACAGGTAGCGCAGCCCCAGGAACCGCTCGCCGGTGGCGATGACGTCCTCCACGGTGGGGGCGGGCGGCTGCTCGCCCGGGGCGCGCACCACCACGTCGGCGGCGGGCAGGTGCGCGGAGCGTGCGCCGGGCACCGCCACCTCCACCGAGCGCCCGGTGCGGCCCAGCACCGGCAGGATCGTGTCGAAGGAGACGTCGATCCCGGGGCGCGTCCCGGCAGGGGTCGCCGCGAGCGTGCTGGTCAGCGCGGTGACGGTGGCGGTCGGTGCGGTGGCGGCGAGCTCGGCGAACCCGGGATCTGCCACCAGGTGGCCCGTGGGCACCCAGCCGGGGTAGCCGCGCGGATCGCGCGGGGTGGGCTGGGCGGTGACCACGATGTGCGCCCAGTCCCCGTCGATCTCGTCGACGATCACCTCGCTGCCCAGCACCGCCTGCGACTCGAGCTCCCCAGTGAGCCAGCGCCGGGTCTCGGTGTCCTCCATGTTCCGGTTCCAGGCGTCGAGGTCCACCGGGGTGGTGAGGGAGGGGTCGTCGATCCCGGGCCGCGCGGTGCGCGGCGCCACCCACAGGGTGGTGGCGGTGACGGCCACGTGCGCCACGGCGCCGGGCTCGAGGCCGGTGCCCGGGGCGGGCGCGGGCCGCGGGCGACCGACGAGGACGGGCCCCGATGCGGCGACCCCGGGCCCCTGCGCGAGCGCGGCGGGGGTGAGCGAGGCCAGGCCCGCGGCGGCGAGGGCGGCGGTGCCGGTGGCGGCCAGGCGCAGGCCCGTGCGGCGGGACAGCGAGGCGGTGGGACGTGCGACGGGGTGATCGGTGGGATGCGAGGTCATGATGCTCTCCTTGAGCGGCCGCCGGAGCGGCGCGATGGGGGATCGGGTCTCGTGCCAGGTGGGTCGGTGGTCAGTGCTCACCTCCCGGGGCCGGTGGGGCGCCGGGCGGCAGCGGCTCCAGCCCCAGGCCGGGGCCGCCCGTCAGGCGTAGCCAGGCGCCCTCCTGGATGTAGCCGCCGCGGGGAAGGGAGGTCGCGAACCAGGCGGGCGGGTCCAGGTCGATCATGGTGATCGCCGGGTGCGCGAGGGCGAGGTGCGCCGCGGCCGTGACCGAGATCCGCGGCTCCATCATCGCGCCGAGCATGCACTCGATCCCCGCCTCCGCGGCGACGTCCGCGATCGCCAGCGCCCCGCGCAGCCCGCCGGTCTTGGCGAGCTTGATGTTCAGCAGGTCGCAGGCGGCGGCGTCGGTGAGCCGGCGCGCGTCCTCGGCGCTCCACACGGATTCGTCGGCCATGATCGGCACGTCCACGGCGGCGGTGACCCGTGCCAGGCCGTCGAGGTCCTCCGCGGCGACGGGCTGCTCCACCAGGTCCACCGGCAGGCCCGCTTGCGTGAACCCGGTGATGATCTCGATCGCCTGCGCGGGCAGCCAGCCCTGGTTCGCGTCCAGCCGCAGCCGCGCCTGCGGTGCGGCCTCCACCACGGCGGAGAGCCGTTCGCGGTCCAGGGCCACGTCCCGCCCCAGCTTGATCTTGAGGATCTCCGCGCCGCCCGTCACCGCCTCCCGGGACCGGGCCGCCATCACGGCCGGGTCCTCGAGAGAGATGGTCATGTCGTTCCTCAGGCGGCCGTGGACGTCGCCGCCCAGCAGCTCCACCAGCGGCCGGCCGGCCGCGCGCGCCCAGGCGTCGTGCAGCGCCACCTCGAGCGCCGCCTTGGCGCTGGTCGCCCCCTCGAGCGCGGCGGCGATTCGGGCGCTGTGCCCGGCGACGGTGTCGGTGGCGCCCTCCACAGCCGCCCGCAGCGGCCCCGCGAGCGCGGCGGCGATGCTCTGCGCGGACTCGCCGGTGACCGCGACGGTCTCCGCCGCCGAGCCCTGGCCCACGGCGCCGCCGGTGAGCTCCACCTCCGCCACCACGTACTCCACGGCCTCGGTGCGCCGCGCCGCGGTGACGAAGGGCCGCAGCAGGGGTGCGCGATGGCGGTGGCAGTGCACCGCCGCGACCGTCAGCGGGGCCGACTCCTCGGGGGCGCCCTCGCGGGAGCGGGATGCCACCGTCACAGCGCCGACATGATCTGTGCGGCGGCCAGGCCCAGGAAGGTGCCGGCGAAGGAGCCGATCAGCGCCATCAGCACGCCCACCGGCACCAGCTGGCGGTTGTAGGCCGCGGCGATCACGGGCGCGGAGGCGACGCCGCCGATGTTCGCGGTGGAGGCGACGGCCAGGGAGAACAGCTCCACCTTCGCGATCTTGGCGTACACCAGCATGATCGCGATGTGCACCAGCAGCACCAGCACGCCGATCAGCAGGTACAGCGGTGCCTGGGTGAGGGCGGAGAAGTCCGAGCCGGAGGCGATCTGCCCGATCACCACGAACAGCATCAGCGTGGCCACCTCGAGGGAGCCGGCCGTGCGGCCCAGCGGGGTCACCGCGATGAGCAGGCCCAGCACGGAGACGATCACGATCGTCCAGGTGGTGGCGTTGACGACGGTGCCCCATTCCGGCAGCAGCGCCCCGATCCGGGTGGCGAGGGTGGAGACGAACAGCGAGCCGAACACCACGATCGCGAGCGAGGCGAGGGTGATCGGGTGCTGCTCCTCGTCCTCCGCGCCGAGGTGGGCGTCGAGGTGGGAGGTGTCCGCCTTGGTCCAGCGGTTGAAGCGGGGCGAGCTGCCCACCGCGGCGAACATCGCCATCAGCCACACGGAGTACAGGATCGTGTCGGTGATCAGGGCGTAGCCGAAGATCGACTCGGGGGCCTGCAGGATGTCCTGCACCGCCACCATGTTGGCGCTGCCGCCGGTCCAGGAGGCGAGCAGGGCGCCGAACGCCTTCCACGACTCGTCGTGCAGGGCAGCCTGGAAGAGGGTGACCACCACGATCATGCCCACGAACAGGGACGCGGCGGAGACCGCGTAGGTCAGCAGCAGCTTGGGGCCGAGCCGGATGATCCGACGGATGTCGCAGCTGAACAGGAACAGCAGGATCATCGCGGGCAGCAGCACGTCCTTGACCTGCGCGACCGGTGCGCGGGTGGCCTCGTCCTGGCCGAACACGCCCAGGGAGTTCAGCGCCGCGCAGGCCAGGTACATCAGCACCATGCCGGGCACGAACTTGAACAGCTTCCAGCCGGTGGTGCGCTCCAGCACGATGAGCGTGCTGGACAGTGCCAGCAGCACGCCCAGCATCAGGATTCCGTCGGTGATCACGGGGGACTCCTCGGGGGATGGGAGGGATCGCCGCCGCGGGGACAAAAAAATCGGAAGCACCGGCGACCGACGCCTCGGACGAGGCGCGGTGCGGTGCTTCCGACGGGATCCGGTTCGGTGAGGTTCCGGGCGGGCGGCAGCGGGTATGCGGTTATGTCGCCTGCTCCGGGAGGGCCGACAAGTCGCGGTACTTCGCGGCGGCGCTGCGCACGGAGGCGGCCAGCGCCCGCTGCGAGGAGCCGTGGTACCTGTCGGTGATCGCTCCCACCAGGGCGTCGTCATCGAGCAGGGACCGCCCCACCAGCAGTTCGCGCACGAACTCGACCGTGAGGGTCAAGGTGGCGGTGCAGTCCGCCGCCCGTATGACGTGGCTCTCAGTATCGACCACGAGGCCGATGAAGAACAGCCCCCACTGCGACGTGATCGGATTGTTGTGCGGTGCCTTCGCCTCGCCGGTGAGGTAGATCGTCGTGGGCATGCACGGATCCTAGGCGCTCACAGGTACTCGAGGTTGATCTCGCTCTCGGGATGGAAGAAGGTGCAGCTGCCCGGGGTGGGGCGCACGTGCACCACCATCTCCGCCTCGAGCTCGCGGAACCCGGTGACCAGGCGCATCACCACCTGTCCGCCGCGCACCGAGGCGCCCACGGTCTCGCCCTCCAGCGGGCGGCAGTGCACGTGCGCCTCCCCGCCCAGCCGCTCCACCAGGCGCACCCGCAGCGGGATCGTGTCCGCGCTCCCCGCGTTCTCGCCCACCGCGGCGATCTCCCAGTTCTCGGGGCGCACGCCGACGATCACCTCGTCGTCGGCCCTCGCGCGCAGCTCCCGCGGCAGCGGCAGGGCCGGGCCGTGGCCGTCGGCGAGGCGGGCGCGCCCCTCGGCGTCGATCCGGGCGCCGTCGAGCAGCGTCATCGCGGGGGAGCCGATGAAGGTGGCCACGAAGGTGTTGCCCGGGTGGTCGTAGAGGTGGGTGGGCTCGTCCACCTGCTGCAGCACCCCGTCGCGCAGCACCGCCACGCGGTCGCCCATCGTCATCGCCTCGGTCTGGTCGTGGGTGACGTACACCGTGGTCACACCCAGCTCCCGCTGCAGCTCCCCGATCTGGGCGCGGGTGGAGACCCGCAGCTTCGCATCGAGGTTCGACAGCGGCTCGTCCATGCAGAACACCTTCGGGTTGCGCACGATCGAGCGGCCCATCGCCACCCGCTGACGCTGCCCGCCGGACATCTGCGAGGGCTTCTTGTCCAGCAGCGGCTCCAGCTCCAGCATGGCCGCGGCCCGCTTCACCTGCGCGTCGATCTCCGCCGAGGGCAGCTTGAGGTTCTGCAGGGCGAAGGCCATGTTCTGGCGGGCGGTCATGTTGGGGTAGAGGGCGTAGGACTGGAACACCATGGCCACGTCGCGGTCACGGGCGCGCATCTCGGACACGTCCACGTCGTCGATGTGCACCGAGCCCTCGTCGATCGGCTCGAGACCGGCCAGCATGCGCATCGCCGTGGACTTCCCGCTCCCGGAGGGGCCCACCAGCACCAGGAACTCGCCGTCGGCGACGGTGAGGGAGATCCGGTTGACGGCGGGCGGACGGGACGGGTCGTAGATGCGGGAGGCCTGCTGGTACTCGACGGTGGCCATGGTGTTCCTCGTGCTCCTTCAGGGGGTGGGACGGGACGTCACAGGTTGGGGGTGATGTCCCGGTCGATGACCTCCTGGGTCTCGTTCTGCAGGTCCTCCATCACGGCGGCGACGTCCTCGCCGCCGATGGCGATGCGGTCCAGGCCCGCGCCGATCCGCTGGCCGCCGCCGGAGACGAACACGCGCGCGTTGTCCTGCGGGGCGGTGTTCTCGTTCAGCTGCCGGATCGCGGTCATGGCGTTGGGGTTCTCCTCGAGGTACGTCGCCTCCTCGGGATCCTCCAGGGCGGACTTCCGCACCGGCATGTAGCCGGTGGCCTGGCTGAACGTGATCGTGTTCGCGGTGTTGGTGAGGAAGTCCGCGAACCGCACGGCGTTGACCTTGCGCTCGTCGCTGATGCCGTCCGGCACCGCCACGCCCGCACCACCGGTGCAGGCGCCCGGCGTGGGGCCGGGGAGGTAGGTGGTGAGGAACGGGAACTCCGCGGAGTCCGTGAGACCGCCCAGGGAGCCGGTGGACTGCAGCAGGCCGGAGGCGTTGCCGATGGCGAAGGTGTTGTTCGCGTCGGCCGCGATCTGGATGTGCCCGGCCGCGACCTGCTCCTGCAGGAAGGTGGCCGCGTCCAGGGAGCCCTGCTCGGTGAAGGAGGGGGTCCACTCGGTGGAGTAGGCGCCGCCGAAGGTCCAGATCATGCCCTGGAAGTACCAGTCGAGGTAGTTGGAGCCGTCGGGGACCACCAGCGCCGGCTGCCCGCCGTTGGCGTCCATGATCCGCGGCGCCCACTCGGCGAACTCGTCCCAGGTCTCCGGGCCGCGGTCCGTGGGCAGACCCGCCTCGCCCAGCACGTCGGAGTTGAAGTACATCAGCGTGGTGGAGCGGGAGAACGGCATGCCGTAGTGCTTGCCGTCGTAGTTGTAGTCCTCGCGCAGCGTGTCCACGATGTCGTCGGCGTCGACGCCGGCCTCGGTCCACAGGTCGTCCAGCGGGGTGGTGGCCCCGGTGAAGGCGAAGTTGAACCAGGTGACGTCCGAGGCGACGATGAGATCCGGCAGCCCGCCGCCGGCCAGGGCGGCGTTGAACTTCTGCCCCAGCTCCTCGTAGTTGGCGCCGCCGTCGACCAGCGTGGCCGGGGTGTCCGGGTTCTCCTCGTTCCAGAGGTCGATGATCGCCTGCTCGACGTCCTTCGAGCTGCCGGGGTGGTTGGACCAGAACTGGATGGTGCCGTCACCCTCCTCGCCTCCGCCGCCGCTTCCGGCGGAGGTCTCCCCGCCGGCGCAGGCGCCCAGGGCGAGAGCGGCGGAACCGGCGCCGGCCAGTCCGAGGAGCGAGCGTCGTGAGAAGGTCATGCGGGTCTCCCATTCATGAGGTGCGGGGGTCGTGCGGATCCGGGGAGGGCGAGGTCAGCCCTTGACGGCCCCGGCGGTCAGGCCCTTGATCATCTGCTTCTGCAGGATCAGGAAGATGACGAGCATCGGCAGGGTGGTGAGGACCGTCGCGGCCATCACCGGGCCCCAGTTGGTCAGGCCCTCGTTGTCCTGCAGCTGGGTGAGGCCGATCGGCAGCGGGGCCACGGCGTCCGTGTCCGACATCAGGAACGGCCACAGGTACTGGTTCCACTCCGTGACCACCGTGATCAGCGTGAACGCGACCAGGGTGGGCCAGGACATCGGCAGCACCACCCGGAAGAGGGTGCGGCCGAAGCCGGTGCCGTCCAGCTCCGCGGCCTCCATCACCTCCTTGGGCAGCGACAGGAAGTGGTTGCGCATCAGGAAGGTGCCGAAGGCCACCGCGGCCAGGGGCACGATGATGCCCTGGAAGGTGTTGCGCCAGCCCCAGCTGGCCACCAGCGCGTAGTTCGAGATCACCGTGACCTGGTTGGGCACCATCAGCGAGGCGATCACCAGCAGGAACACCAGGTTCCGCCCGGGGAAGCGCAGGAAGGCGAGACCGTACGCGCACAGCACGCCGAGCGCCACCTGCACCACGGTGAGGATCGCGGTGATGATGATCGAGTTGCGCAGGTAGCGGTCGAACCGCACCTCGGAGAGCACGTAGGAGTAGTTCTCCGGTGCGAAGGGATTGGGCAGCCAGGAGATCGGATCGGAGTAGATGTCGCCCTGCGTCTTCAGCGAGGTGATCACGATGAAGTACAGCGGCACGAAGAACAGCAGCAGCGCCAGCACCATGCCGGCGTAGCCGAGGATCCGCGCGCCGCTCCCGCCCTGGAAGGCGAGGCCGCGGCGGGCGGCGCGGCGGCGCTGCGCCGCGGTGAGCGCGGGGGCGTCCTCCGTGCCGGGCCCCGTGCCGGGGGTGGGCGGGAGGGCGTGGCGCACCTGATCGGTGGTGGTCATCAGCTCGCCCTCACTCCTGCTTGTCCTGCAGCTTGACCTGCACCAGCGTCACGATCAGCACCAGCAGGAACATGATCGAGGCCACCGCGGCGCCGTAGCCGGCGCGGCTGTTGACGAAGGTCTCCTGGTAGATCTGGTAGATCAGCGTGGTGGTGCCGGTGCCGAAGGGGCCGCCGGCGGTCATCACCTGGATCACGTCGAACACCTGGAACGAGTTCAGCAGCACCGTCACCGAGAGGAAGAAGGTGGTGCCCTTCAGCTGCGGCAGCGTGACCCGCCAGAACTTCCGCCAGGCGCCGGTGGCGTCGATCTCCGCGGCCTCGTCGAGGTCCGTGCGCCGTCCCTGCAGCGCGGCCAGGTAGATCACGAAGGTGTAGCCGAGGTTCTTCCACACGTAGGTGGTGGTGATCATGAACAGCGCCCAGCCGGAGTGCTGGTAGAAGTTCGGGCTCTCCACGCCCACCCGGCCCAGCAGGTCCTGCACCAGGCCGAACCCGGGGTCGAACACGAACTGGAAGGCCACGCCGATCGCCGCGCCGGAGATCACGTACGGCGCGAACACCGCCGTGCGCACCAGGTTGCGGCCGCGCAGGTGCTGGTCCAGCAGCATCGCCAGCGCCAGCCCGATCACCATCGAGCCCACCACTGCCACCAGCGTGAACACGAGCGTGTTGCGCATGATCTGCCAGCTGGTCTCGTCCGTGAACCACTCGACGTAGTTGTCCAGCCCCACGAACGTCATCGTGGGGGAGGAGATGTTCCAGTGGTAGAAGGAGATGCGGAAGTTGTCGATCAGCGGGCGGTAGGTGAACAGGCCCAGCAGCACCATGTTCGGCACGATGAGCACCGCGGCGAGGGCGAACTGCCGCCAGTCGAGCCTGCGCGAGCGCGCCACCGGTTCGGTGTCGGGACGGCGCTCGAGCCCGGGGATCGCTGGTGTGGTCACGCAGGCAACGTAACCCGGTCAGGGAGAGTCGCTCTGGCGTCCAGGTGACGTCCAGATGAACCCGGCCCGGGACGGGGGAGGCGTGGCTCACATCGCGGCGCAGGCCCGATCATGGACAGGCGTGCAGGTCACCGGGGTGGTGCGGGTACCCGGCAGGGCGGACTGCCTGCAGCGGGGCCGCGGGCCGACGGTCGCGCCGCGCGGCCGACGGTGCCGGTCAGCCAGCAGCGCGGGTGAGCGCGTCGACCGCGCGGATCAGCCCCAGATGGCTGAACGCCTGCGGGAAGTTCCCCGCCATCCGCCCCGCGGTGCCGTCGTACTCCTCGGCCAGCAGGTGCAGATCGTTCGCGGAGGCCAGCAGGCGCTCCATCAGCTGCGCCGCCTCGTCCCGCCGGCCGGAGGCGGCATACTGCTCCACCAGCCAGAAGCAGCACACCAGGAAAGGGTGCTCGTCCCCGGGCAGGCCGTCCTGCCCCTGGGTGCGGTAGCGCAGGATCAGCCCGTCCTCGGTGCGCAGGTCCTGCTCCATCCGGGCCACGGTGGCGAGCATCCGCGGGTCGTCGGCCGGCAGGAAGCCGGTGTGCGGGATCTGCAGCAGCGAGGCGTCCACCTCGGTGCTGCCGTAGGTCTGCACGAACGCCCCGTCGGCCCCCACCCCGCGGGCGAGCACCTCCTCGCGCACCCGGTCCCGCAGCCGCTCCCACTCCGCGAGCTCCTCCGCGTCGGCGGGCAGGCCGTGCTCCTGCACCGCCCGCACGGCGCGGTCGAAGGTCGCCCACACCATCACCCGGCCGTGGGTGAAGAACGCCGGCTCCCCGCGCATCTCCCAGATGCCCTGGTCGGGGGTGTCGATGCGGCGGGCGGTGTAGCGCACCAGCGCCTTCTGCAGCGGCCACGACCAGCGGGTCTCCTCCAGGCCCGCCTCGCGCATCCTCTCCAGCGCGATCATCACCTCGCCCACCACGTCCGCCTGGTACTGGGCGGCCGCGCCGTTCCCGATCCGCACCGGCACCGAGTCCTCGTAGCCGGGCAGGTGCGGGAGCTCCCGCTCGGGCAGGTTCCGGTCCCCGGTGAGCGAGTACATGATCTGCAGCCGCTCCGGGTCCCCGGCGATCGCGCGCAGCAGCCAGTCGCGCCAGGACGAGGCCGCCTCCACGTGCCCGTGCGCCAGCAGCGCCTCCAGCGACAGCGCCGCATCGCGCAGCCAGCAGAAGCGGTAGTCCCAGTTGCGCACCCCGCCGAAGTCCTCGGGCAGGCTGGTAGTGGGCGCGGCCACGATGCCGCCGGTGCGGCGGTGGGTGAGGGCGCGCAGCACCAGCAGCGAGCGGGCCACCGGCTCCGCGTACTCCTCCTCCACCCGGACCTGGCCCAGCCAGTGGGACCAGTGCCGGGTGGTCTCCGCCAGGGCCGCCGCGACCTGCGGTGCGGCCGGTACCTCCCGCCACGACGGGTACCAGGTGAGCGCCCAGTCGGCGCTCTCGTCGGCGGACAGGCGGTGACGGCCGCGGTGGGCGCGTCCGTCGGCCTGCAGCGCCGGGCCGTGCAGGCACACCGCGTCCCCGCCGGCCACCGCGATCAGCGCACCGCGCCCGTCGCGGTCCTCGCCGCGCCGCACCCACGGCACCACCTGGCCGTACTCGAAGCGGAGCAGCAGCTCCTGGACCACCTCCACCTCACCGTCGGTGCAGGTCACCGAACGCACCAGGTCGGAGCGGTCCTCCACGTCCCCGGCGAGGGTGGTGGCGCCGTCGCCGCCGGTCGGGTCCAGCGGCAGGAACTCGGTGACCACGGCGGTGCCGGTGGGGGAGCGCCAGGTGGTCTCCAGCACCATCGTGCCGGGCAGGTACCGGCGCGCGAGCACCTCCCCGTCGGCGATCCGCAGCGACCAGTGCCCGTGCGAGGCGTCGCCCAGCAGCGCGCACAGCAGCGCGTCGGCGTCGAAGCGCGGCATGCACAGCCAGTCCACGTCCCCCTCCCGGGTCACGAGCGCGGCGGTGCGCTGGTCTGAGAGCAGCGCGTGGTCCTCGATCAGCGGTGCGGTCATGCCTCCCAGTCCATCACGCCGTGCGGGGTGGGTGCGGGCGGGGCGAACGTCCGGGTCAGTCCTGCTCGGGCTCCTCGCCCGCGCCGGTGACGAACTCGCGCAGGTGCTGCGAGAGCGCGAGGCGGCTGGGCTCGTGGCAGTACATCATGTGCCCCGCCTCGTAGTACTCGATGCGGATCCGCTGCTCGTAGTCCTCCTGCGGGATCGCCAGCTGCGCCAGCACGTGCTCGCTGGCGTGGAAGGGCGTGGCGGCGTCGTGGTAGCCGTGGGAGACCAGCACCCGCGTGTGCGGGGACTTCCGCAGCAGGCGGGCGAGGTCCGAGGCGACCTCCACTGAGCGGTTCTCGAAGTCCTTGTAGCTCCACGGATGCACCCGGCCGGACATGATCTCGTAGACCACGTCCGAGGAGAACTCCAGCTCGGTGCCGAGATACTGGTTGATGGCGGCGGTGTAGGAGGGCGCCAGCTGGTCGATCGAGGGGTCGGTCTCCATCCTCGCGGCGTTCCCGTTCCCGGCCGGGGCGGTGAAGCGCCCGTCGATCCGCCCGGTCACCAGGCCGCGGTCCCGCAGCAGCTCGGCGAGGAAGGCCATGTGCTCGATGCGCAGGTCCGCACGCTCCACCCACTCCGGGTCCACGCCGACGAGGGCGCCGATCCGGGCGGCCGCCTCCTGCTTCTGGGCCGGCGCCAGGCGCAGTCCGGCCGCGAGCAGCGCGGGGTACTCCTGCTCGGCGAAGGCCTCGGCCTCGTCCACCACGTCCTGCAGCATGCGCTCCTCGTGCCTGCCGTGCGCGTGCGCGATCGCCGCATAGGTGGGCAGGTAGTGGAGGTAGGGGCGGTCGTTGCCCTCGGAGAACACGATGGTGCCGAAGTCCAGCACCGGCGAGATCAGCACGATCCCCGCCACGGCCAGGTAGTAGCGGTCCATCAGGCGCGCCGCCACGGCGGAGGCGCGGGTGGTGCCGTAGGACTCTCCCGCGAGGTGGACCGGGGAGGTCCAGCGCTGGTGGCGGGTGAGCCAGTCCACCACGAACGCGGCGATGAGGTCGCGGTCCTCGGCGAGCCCGTGGTGGCGGGCGGGCTTCTGCCCGGGCGCCGGGCGCGAGTAGCCGGTGGTCATCGCGTCCACCACCACCAGATCGGCGACCTGCAGGATCGTTTCGTGGTTGTCGAGCAGGCGGTGCGGGGGAGCGGCCGGCGCACCGGCGTCCCCGGAGTCCACCCTGCGCGGCCCCAGCAGTCCCAGGTGCAGCCACACCGTGGACGCCCCCGGCCCGCCGTTGAACGCGAACACCACCGGGCGCTGGGTCTCCCCGGTGTTCTGCGCGAGGTAGCTGACGGAGAACAGCTCCGCGTAGGCCTTGCCGCGCCCGTACTCCTCGCCCTCGGGCTCCTCGCGCAGCACCACCGTGCCGGCGGTGGCCGTGTAGTCCAGCGTCCCCTCCGGCAGGTCGAGCGAGTGGAGGGTGGTGACCAGGTGGTCCTCGGGCGTCTCGGCGGCGGCCTGGCCGGCCGGCGTCTCGGGGGCGGGGGAGGTGGGCTGGGCGGTCACTCGTGCTCCTTCGTCGGATCCGGCGTCGGCCTCGATGCTATGCGAGGGGCGGCGGGGCGGGTGCGGGGGAGGCACCGCGCCGGTCGGGTCGGCCGAGAATCGGTCATGGGGTGGGCAGAGGGGCGCGGGTGGGTTAGAGTCACGAACCGTGAACGTTCACGACCTCTGATTAGTGAGCGCGAACTATTCTGTGCCGCGACGCCTGCTCCCCCGAGTACGCTCACCGGACACTCGACGACGAGGAAGGACACAGGAGAGCGATGACGCCACACCTGACCCGGCGCACTGCGCTGGCCGGAGCCGGAGCGGGGGTGCTCGGCGGGTTCGCCGCCTGCGCGCCCCCCAATCCCGGCAGAGTCAACGACCAGGCCGCGATCCCGCCCGCGGACGGCCCGGTCACCATCACCTACTGGGCCTGGCTGAAGGACCTCCAGAAGGTCGCCGACGTCTTCAACGCCCAGCAGGACAGGATCCGTGTAGAGACCACCTGGATCCCCGGCGGCAACACCGGCGGCTACGCGAAGATCCTCTCCGCCGTCTCCGCCGGCGGCGGCCCCGACATCGCCCAGGTGGAGCTGCGCCAGGTGCCCGAGTTCGCGCTCGCCGGCGCCCTGGTGGACCTCACCCGCTACGACTTCGGCTCCCAGGTCGACGCCTTCGACCCCGGCGCCCTCAGCCAGGTCAAGGTGGGCGACTCCTACTGGGCCGTCCCCCAGGACACCGGCCCCGTGGCCACCTTCTACAACCGCGAGGTGCTCGAGGGCGAGATGGGGCTCACCCCGCCGGCCACCTGGGAGGAGTTCCGCGAGACCGCCGGGATCGTCTCCGAGGCCGGCAAGAACCTCATCACCCTCGACCCCTCCGACGGCTCGTACCTCATCTCCTGGGTGATGCAGTCCGGCGCGGTGTGGTTCCGCCCCGAGGGCGACGGCTGGATCGTGGACATGACCGGCGACGCCTCGATGCGGGTCGCGGAGTTCTGGGACCAGATCCTCGCCGACGGCCTGGTGGGCACCGGCTACGGCTCCTTCTCCACCCCGTGGATGGCCGCCGCCGGCGAGGGGAACGTGCTGGCCACGATCTCCGGCTCCTGGTCCGACGCCCTGATCCAGTCTGTGCCGGGCGGCGAGGGCAAGTGGGCCGTCGCCCCGATGCCCACCTGGCCCGACGGCGGTGTCGCCTCCGGCGCGCACGGCGGCTCCTCCGCCGCGATCCTGTCGAACTCGCAGCATCCTGCCGAGGCGCTCGAGTTCGTCACCTGGATGTGCTCGGACCCGGCCGGGATCGACGCCATGATCGAGTACTCCGGCATCGGCTGGTCGCCGGCGAAGGACTACATCGGCGAAGTGCGCCGCCAGCCCTCGGAGTTCTTCTCCGGCCAGAACTACAACGAGGAGGTGATCCTGCCGATGGCGCAGGGCCAGAACCTCGACTGGACCTGGGCGCCGATGATGCAGCGCGCCGCCGCCATGGTGGGCGACGGCATGACCACCGCCGTCACCGGGGAGGTTCCGCTGGTGGACATGCTCCCCGCCACGCAGACGAGGATCGTCGAGATCATGCGAGAGATGGGACTGAACGCGGAGGAGGCACGATGAGGTCCAAGACAGCCCCCTGGATCCTGCTGGCACCGTTCCTGGTCGTCTTCATCGGCACGATGATCGTGCCGATCGTGATGGCGATCGGGTACTCCTTCAGCTCCGTCGAGCGCTCCGGCCTGCTCGGCGAGGGCGGGATCACCAATTCCTTCGCCGGATTCGACAACTACGTCAAGGCCCTCTCCAACGTGAACTTCGTGGAGTCGATCGGGCGCATGATCCTGTTCGGCGTGGTGCAGGTGACCGTGATGATCGTGGCCGCGGTGGTGCTCGCGCTGCTGCTGGAGAGCGCGAACGCGAAGTGGCCCGGCTTCTTCCGCGCCACCTACTTCCTGCCCTACGGGATCCCCGGCGTGATCGCCACGATCCTGTGGTCGTTCCTGTACATCCCCGGCCTCTCGCCGATCGTGGACGTGCTGCAGCTGGTGGGACTCGACGTGGACTTCCTGGGACCGAACGCGGTGCTGTGGTCGATCGCGAACATCGTCACCTGGACCTACACCGGCTACAACATGCTCATCATCATCGCCCAGCTCAAAGCGATCCCCGGTGAGCTGTACGAGGCCGCGAAGATCGACGGCGCCGGCGCCGTGCGCGTGGCCACCTCGATCCAGCTGCCGCTGATCCGCCCGGCCGTGATGCTCACGGTGATCTTCTCGATCATCGGCACCCTGCAGCTGTTCGCCGAGCCGCGTCTGCTGCAGACCATGAGCTCCGGGATCACCTCGGAGTACACCCCGAACATGTCCGCCTACGCCTTCGCGTTCCAGTACAACGACATCGGCATGGCGGCCGCGCAGGCCGTGATCATCGCGGTCTCCGCCTTCCTCCTCTCGGCGATCGCGCTGGGAGTCTCCTCCTGGACGGAGAAGCGCCGATGACCACTTCGCACCCCACCCACGACACCGCCCGCCCCGATGCCGACGCGGCCTCCGGGCGCCGACGGGCCGCCTCCCGGCGCGCCGCCGCCGAGTCCCGCACTGGGGCCCGCGACGCCGGCCGCAAGCCCACCACCACCATCCTGGTCACCGCGATCCTGGTGATCGTCGCCCTGTACTTCCTGGTGCCCGTGTACTGGGTGGTCATCAACGCCACCAAGTCCACCGAGGACCTCTTCGGCACCAGCGGGTTCTGGTTCGGCGAGAGCTTCCAGCTGGTGGAGAACCTCCGCTCGGTGCTCAGCGCCAACGACGGGATCTTCCCGCGCTGGGGCCTGAACTCCGTGCTGTACGCGGGAGTGGGCTCCGTGCTCGCCACCTACTTCGCCACCGCGGCCGGCTACGCGCTGGCCAAGTACCGCTTCCCGGGCCGACGCTTCGTGTACGTGCTCGTGCTGGGCGGCGTGCTGGTGCCCGGCACCGCCGTGGCCCTGCCGCTGTTCTTCCTGTTCAGCTCGATCGGGATCACGAACACGTACTGGTCGGTGCTGATCCCGTCGCTGGTGAGCCCCTTCGGGCTGTTCCTGGCCTCGATCTACGCCAGCGCCGCCGTGCCGGACGAGCTGCTGGAGGCCGGCCGGATCGACGGCGTGGGCGAGCTGGGGCTGTTCCACCGGCTCGCGCTGCCGCAGCTCACCCCGGCGATCGTGACGATCCTGCTGTTCCAGTTCGTCGCGATCTGGAACAACTACATGCTGCCGCTGGTGATGCTGGCCGACGAGCGGCTGTACCCGATCACCCTGGGCCTGGACAACTGGCGGGCCCAGACCGATCGCCTGCCCGAGTTCTACCAGCTCACCACCGGCGGCGCGCTGATGTCGGTGATCCCGCTGGCGATCCTCATCCTGGTGCTGCAGCGCTTCTGGCGCGGCGGCCTCACGGAGGGCTCCATCAAGGGCTGACCCCGGGCCGGCCTAAGCCTGGGCCGGCCTGCCTGGGCTGGGCCTGCCTGCCTGGGCCCGGCCGGCCCACCTCACCCCTCAGGGTTTTGCCCGCTGAGCTTCCATGGACGGAAGCCCAGCGGGCAAAACCGTTCCGGGCACGCTCCGGCCCGGCGTCGCGCCGCAGGCCACCGGCCGCCCGGCCCGCCATCCCCGGCCCGCCCTCTCATCGTTTTGCCCGCCTGGCTTCCATGAACGGAAGTCAGGCGGGCAAAACCGTTCTGGGCACGCTCCGGCCAATCCGTTCTGGGCACGTTCCGGCCCGGCGGCGTCCGGCACCCCCGGCATCGGGCGACCGGCAGCCCTTGCATCGGCGCCCGGGGCACCGTTGGATGGGCGCATGACCTCGGCCTCTTCCCGCTCCCGCCCGGCCCTCTTCGACGCGGCCCGCTCCCGCCCGGCCGTCGTGTCCCCGAGGGCAGCGTCCCCGTCCACGGGCACCCCTCCCGTCGCGCCGCCACCCGCAGGCCCGGCCCGTCGTGCGGTGCTGCGTGGCGGGGCCGTGCTGCCGCTGGCGGTGTCCGGACTGGCGGCCCTGGGCCTCGCGGGCTGCGGCGGTGGGGAGCCGGGCGGGGACGGCCCGGATCTCGCCGCGGAGCTGCCGCGGGCGGAGCCGGGCCCCGTGCCGGGCGCGGGCGAGCCGGTGGTGCCCTTCACCGCCCGGATGCTCGGCGCGCTCGACCGGGCGGAGACCAATGCGGTGTGCTCGCCGCTGTCCGCCCAGGTGGCGCTGACGATGATCGGCATGGGCGCGGCGGGGGAGACCCGCACCCAGATGGAGGAGGTGCTCGGCGGCGACATGGACGCGCTCGCCGGGACCGCCAACACGCTCTCCACCGCGCTCGCCGCAGTGGGGGAGGCGCAGCGGGAGGGCGGCACCGAGGAGGACCCCGAGCCGGCCACCGCCTCCCTGGTCAACGCCACCTGGCTGCAGCAGGGGTTCGAGGTGGAGCAGGCGTTCCTCGAGGATCTCGCCACCTGGTTCGGCAGCGGCGTGTTCGAGGCGGACTTCGCCGATGATGCCGCGCGAGAGGCGGCCCGCGAGGAGATCAACGGATGGGTGGAGGAGTCCACCGAGGGCCTCATCGAGGAGTTGCTGCCCGAGCAGATCCTCACGCCCAGCACCCGCCTGGTGCTCGTCAACGCCCTCCACCTCAAGGCCGCGTGGCAGGAGCCGCTCACGGTGGCCGGCGGCCGCTTCACCACCGCCGGCGGCGAGCAGCGCAGCTGCGAGATGCTCCACGGCAGCACCGCCACCTGGTACGAGGACGAGGTGTGCCGCGCCACCTCCCTGGACACCTACGGCGAGGAGCTGGCGCTCGCCCTGGTGCAGCCCGTCCTGGACCTCCCGGACGTGCTCACGGCCTGGGCCGACGCGGCCGACGCGGCCGGCGATCCCGAAGGCGCGGGCGCCGCGGGGCCGGGACTCGGCGCCGTGCTCGCGGGGCTCGAGGAGTCCTCGGCCACCGTCGCGCTGAGCGTCCCCGCCGTGGACATCGACGCGGAGTACTCCCTGAAGGATCTGCTCGAGGGGCTCGGCATGACCGACGCGTTCACCGCCGGGGCGGACTTCTCCGGCATCACGGGGCAGGCGGAGCTGATGATCGACGCCGTGGTGCAGAAGGCCGTGCTCACGGTGGACGAGAACGGGATGGAGGCCGCGGCCGCCACCGCGGTGACCGCGGTGGAGACCTCGGCGCAGGTCCCGGACCAGGAGCTGGTGCTGGACTCCCCGTTCCTCGTGGTCGCCTACCACCGGGAGTCGCTGGCACCGCTGGTGGTGGGCTGGATCGGGGACCCGACGCAGACCCGCTGAGCCCACCCCGCCGCGAGCGGGCCGACTATCCTGGTGGTAAGCGCGTTCCGCACAGTGTTCACGATGGAGGAGACATGACCGCTGCACGACCCTGGCCGCTCGGCATCGAGGGGATCGCCTACGGCGGCGACTACAACCCCGAGCAATGGCCCCGCGAGGTGCGCCTGGAGGACATCGCGTTGATGCGCGAGGCCGGCGTGACCCTGCTCAGCGTGGGCATCTTCTCCTGGGCCGCGCTGGAGCCGCGCGAGGGCGAGTACGAGTTCGAGTGGCTGGACGAGGTGCTGGACCTCCTCGCCGAGGCCGGGATCCGGGTCGCGCTCGCCACCGCCACGGCCTCCCCGCCGCCGTGGCTCACGCATCAGCATCCCGAGCTGTTGCCGGTCACCGCCGAGGGCACGGTGCTGAGTCCCGGGGGTCGGCAGGCCTACGCCGTCTCCTCGCCCGTGTTCCGCGACTACGCGGTGCGGATGACCCGCGTGATGGCCGAGCGCTACGCCGAGCACCCCGCGCTCGCCCTCTGGCACGTGGACAACGAGCTGGGATGCCATGTCCCGCACGACTTCTCCGACCACGCCGCCGCGGCCTTCCGCCGCTGGCTCGAGCGCCGCTACGGCACGATCGAGGCGCTGAACGAGGCCTGGGGCACGGCCTTCTGGTCTCAGCGCTACAGCGACTTCGCGCAGATCCTGCCGCCGCGGGCCGCGCCCACCTACCCCAACCCCACCCAGCAGCTCGACTTCGCGCGGTACTCGAGCGACGAGCTGCTGGCCCACTACCGGGCGCTGCGGGAGGTGCTGGCCGAGGTGACCCCGCACGTGCCGGCCACCACGAACTTCATGCTCTCCTCGGCGACGAAATGGATGGACTACTTCTCCTGGGCCGAGGACGTGGACGTGGTCGCCAACGACCACTACCTCATCGCCGCGGACCCGCGCGGCCAGATCGAGCTGGCCTTCGCCGCGGATCTCTCCCGCGGGGTGGCCGGCGGGGACCCGTGGATCCTCATGGAGCACTCCACCTCCGCGGTGAACTGGCAGAGCCGGAACCGCGCCAAGGGCCCGGGGGAGATGCTGCGCAACTCGCTCTCGCACCTGGCGCGCGGGGCCGACGGGATCATGTTCTTCCAGTGGCGGCAGTCCCGCGCCGGCGCCGAGAAGTTCCACTCGGCGATGGTGCCGCACGCGGGGACGGAGTCCGAGGTGTGGCGCGGCACGGTGGCGCTGGGCCGCGCTCTCGAGGCCCTCGCGCCGGTGCGCGGCAGCCGGGTGCTGAACCGGGTCGCGCTGGTGATGGACTACCCCTCCTGGTGGGCGAGCGAGCTGGACTCCCACCCCACCCAGGCGCTGCGCTACAGCGAGGAGATGCTGCGCTGGTACACGGCGCTGTGGGATCTGGGGGTCGGCGTGGACGTGGTGGGCGTCGGCGCGGACCTCACCGGCTACGAGCTGGTCATCGCCCCCACGCTGTACTCCGTGAGCGAGGCGCAGGCCGCCGGGGCCGCGGAGGCGGCGCGGGCGGGCGCGCAGGTGGTGATCACCTTCTTCTCCGGGATCGTGGACGAGCACGACCAGGTGCACCTGGGCGGCTACCCGGGGGCGTTCCGCGACCTGCTCGGGGTGCGCAGCGAGGAGTTCCACCCGTTGCTCGAGGGGGAGGTGCACCACCTCGACGACGGCACCGCCGCGGACCTGTGGAGCGAGCGCACGCACCTCGAGGGCGCGGAGGCGGTGCGCCGGTGGGCCGACGGGCCGCTGCACGGCCTGCCCGCGGTGACGCGGAACCCGGTGGGGGAGGGCGCGGCCTGGTACGTCGCCGCCCGCCCGTCGGCCGAGGGGCTCGGGGCGCTGGTGGCCGAGATCGTGGCCGCCGCCGGGGTGGAGCCGGCCGTCGCCGGCCTGCACCGGGACGTGGAGGCGGTGCGCCGCTTCGCCGAGGACGGCACCACCTATCTGTTCGTGCTCAACCACTCCGAGCGCGACCAGGTGGTGCAGGTCAGCGGGGAGGAGCTGCTGCGCGGCACCGTGGCGGACGGTGCCTTGACGGTGCATGCCGGCGCGGTGGCGGTGATCCGCGAACGCTGACCGCGGCCGGTGGCGCCGGACGGGCCGGCAGTGCGGTGAGCGAGCGCCGGTCCGAGCCGACGGTCGCGCGCCGGCGGGCCTGCGCCGACGGTCGCGGGAGGCGGTCGCACCTGACACACTGGTGCAAACCGTTTCACGCGAGAGGATCGTCGACGATGACCGCACTGCTCCAGCCCACCCCGGACGGCTTCCTGCGCGGCGGCGAGCCGCACCTGGTGATCTCCGGCGCGCTCCACTACTTCCGCGTGCACCCCGCGCAGTGGCGCGACCGGCTGCGCCGCCTGGTGGCGATGGGCTGCAACACGGTGGAGACCTACGTGGCCTGGAACGTGCACCAGGGCGCCCCGGAGCCGGATTCGATCAGCTTCGAGGGCATCGCGGACCTGGGGCGCTTCCTCGACCTCGCGGCCCAGGAGGGGCTGGACGCGATCGTGCGCCCGGGCCCCTACATCTGCGCCGAGTGGGAGAACGGCGGCTTCCCCGGCTGGATCCTCGCCGACAGGAACCTGCGCCTGCGCCACCGTGACCCCGCCTACCTCGCGCTGGTGGACGCCTGGTTCGACGCGCTGATCCCCGTGATCGCCTCGCGGCAGGCCTGCCGCGGCGGGAACGTGGTGATGGTGCAGGTGGAGAACGAGTACGGCAGCTTCGGCGACGACACCGCGTACCTCGCTCATCTGCGCGACGGGCTGATCGGCCGCGGGATCGAGGAGCTGCTGGTCACCTCCGACGGCCCGGCCCGCATGTGGCTGACCGGCGGCACCGTCGAGGGAGCGCTCGGTACCGTGAACTTCGGCTCCCGCACCCTCGAGGTGCTCGCGATGGCGCAGCGGGAGCTGCCCGATCAGCCGCAGATGTGCATGGAGTTCTGGAACGGCTGGTTCGACCACTGGGGCGAGGAGCACCACGAGCGCACCGGTGAGAACGCCGCGGGCGAGCTCGCCCATATGCTCGAGAATCGCATGAGCGTGAACTTCTACATGGCCCACGGCGGCACCAACTTCGGCCTGCGAGCCGGCGCCAACCATGACGGCACCCTGCAGCCCACCACCACCAGCTACGACTACGACGCCCCGATCGCGGAGAACGGCGCGCTGACGGCGAAGTTCCGCGCCTTCCGCGAGGTGATCGCCCGGCACCGCGAGCTGCCGCCGCTGGAGGAGCACCTGGCGCAGCTGGGCCTGGACGCGGAGCCCGCCACGCTCCCCGCGGGCGAGGTGCGGATCGAGAAGACCATCGCCCTGCGCGGCACCGAGCGCTTCACCCGCCGCGCCCCGATCCACCCCGTCCCTCCCGCCTTCGAGGACATCGGGCTGGAGCGCGGCATGCTGCGCCTCTCCCGCGAGATCGAGATCGAGGCCGAGACGCACGGGGACGGGCACTCGATCGCCCCGCTGCGGCTCTACGACCTGCACGACCGCGCCTGGGTGTACGTGGACGGGACCTTCGTGGGCGCCACCGGCCTGGACCCCTCGCAGGCGGACCGTCCGCTCGCCGAGCGCACCGACGCCACGGACCCGGCCGTGATCGAGCTCGCCCCGTTCGCGGCGCGGCTGCTGCCGGAGGGCGGCCACCGCACCGTGCGGGTGGAGATCCTCGTGGAGAACCTGGGCCGGGTGAACTTCGGGCCCCGCCTCGGGGAGCGCAAGGGCATCCTCGGCGGGGTGTGGCAGCGGGTGCGCTTCCTCAACGACTGGCAGGCCGATGCCTGGCCGCTCGAGGAGATGGGGGCCGAGCTGGCCGACCTGCTCGAGGGCGCCCCGGCGCTCGCCCCCGTCGACGGTGCGGCCCACGGCGCGGCCGAAGGGCCGGGGACGGCGGCCGACGGGTCGGCGGCGGGCGCGGCCGACGGGCCCGAGGGCGCCGACGCCCTGCCGGTCCTCGTCGGCGCCTCCTTCGACGCCGCCCGCAGCGAGGACACCTTCCTCGACGTCTCCCACGCCGGGCACGGCGTCGCCTTCGTCAACGGCGTGTGCGTGGGGCGATACTGGAACATCGGCCCGCAGCAGACGCTCTACGTCCCCGCGCCGCTGGTGCGCGAGGGACGCAACGAGGTGCTGCTGCTCGACCTGGACACGCGGCCGACGCGCCTCGCGCTCGCCGAAGAGCACGTCTTCGGGAGCGCGGGCGGCTGAGCGGCGTGCGGGCGAGGGGCACATGCCCGGCGGTCTCCCCGTCCGGCATGTGCCCCTCCGCGATGCGACCGTGCTGTGGACTCTGTGGTCAGATCACAGTGACGTGCTCGGGGTGACCGGGACGTCCTCAGGGAGGACGGCAGCGAACTCCTCGAGGATCTTCTTGCCGCCGCCTTCCTCCCATTCCTTCACCGCAGCAGAGAAGTTATCGATCGTCTTGCGTCCCTGGATGACGTCGTTGCGGACGTCGTTCAGGCGGGAGTTCAGCTCGGTGCCCTTGGAGGAGCTGGTGTCCGAGTACAGGCCGTTGGTGGGACGGCGCATCATCAGTTCGAGCAGCTCCTGCTCCTTGCCGTAGATGTACTCCGAATCCTCGGGATGGGTGTTGTAGATGACGCCCTCGCCGGCGGTCATGATGTTCAGTGCGCTGGCAAGTCCGGGGACGTCTGCAGGAGCGTCGCCGATCTGCACGTAGTTGCCGCCCTCGACCTCGTAGTCCTTCCCCTCGGTGCCGTAGTTCTTCTGCATGTACTCCACGGTGCCGAAGGGTGCGGAGAGCCAGTTGACGAGATCCAGCAGTTCTCGGACCTTCCCCTCGTCGTCGGTCTTCTTGAACGGGGTGAAGCCCACGGTGCCGTAGCCCATGTCGTAGACCGGTCGGCGCCCCTCGACGGCGGAGAAGGGCACCAGGATGTCCGCGAGGAGATCGGGATTGAGCTGACGGTACTCGGACGCTCCGCGCGGACCCACGGAGACCAGTGCGGCGATCGAGCCGTTGGCGAAGTCCTGCGCGGTCTCTGCATGGTTCAGGTCGGGGTAGAAGGCTCCCGCTTCGAACACCTTCTGCGCGTACTCGAGGGTCTCGAGGTATTCGTCCGTCTGGGCGGCGGCGGTGAGGGTGCGGTCCTCGTTGACCCGGTACTGGTTCGGGACGCCGAACCACTCGCCGAACATGTGGAAGGCATTGGGCAGGAACGGCTCGAGCGCCCAACGCTTGCCGGGGATGAGGATCTCCTTGCACTTGTCGAGGAACTCCTCGGCGCTGGAGCACTGGAAGCCGTCGACCTCCTCCCACACCGCGGGATTGCCGAGGTAGACCTGGCCGAAGGGGGTGGAGGGGATCGGCGCGCCCCAGATCTTCCCGTTCACCACGGCCGTGCGCCACGAGCCTGGGGTGAGCGCGGCCAGGTTCGGGTACTCGAGGACGGCGTCACCGGAAAGGTACTCCGTCAGGTCGGTGAACTGGGATTCGAGCATCGGGCCGACGTTGGGGATTCCCTGGTTCGGCGGCACCCACATCAGGTCGGGCAGGTCGCCGGAGGCGAGGATCGTCGCGAACTTCTCCGGATAGGAGTCGATCACGATGTCGAGGTTCAGCGTGCCGCCGAGCGCCTCGTTCAGTCGTTGCCACATCCCGTTGTCGCCCATCGGGGTGGGCGGGGTCGCGAAGGTCTGCGTGAGCGCGGTGATCTCGCCGGAGGTGATCGGTGCGGCATCCGTGGTCGCGATCAGCTCTTCGGGTGCCTTGAGGAACACGTTGTGCAGACCCTCCTCGTTGCCGGGGAGGTCAGGGGCCAAGCCCTCGAGCGGCTGGTAGGTGGGAAGGGTCAGCTCGGCCGACGCCTCGGCCCCGCCGCCCTGGCGAGAGGTGCCGTCGCCGCAGGCGGCAGCGCCCGTGGTGAGGGCGGCCGCCCCGGTGAGGGCGAGGAGGTCACGTCGGCGGATCTCGACAGGCATCCGGGAATCCTTTCGTGGGGGTGCCCCGCCTCGGGGCACCAGATGGGGTGGGAGGAGAGTCAGCCCTTGATGGCGCCGGTGATGACGCCCTTGGAGAAGTACTTCTGGAGGAAGGGGTAGACCAGGACGATCGGTGCCAGCGCCACGACGACGACGGCCATCTTGATGGACTGTGGGGGAGGGGTCTGCTGGACGCCGAGCTGGTCGGCGGTGAGGGAGGTGCCCTGGATGACGTAGCTGCGCAGGATCATCTGGATCGGCCAGAGCGTCTGATCGTTGATGTAGAGCATCGCGTTGAAGAACGCGTTCCAGAATCCGACGGCGTAGAAGAGGCCGATCACGGCGATGACCGCTTTCGACAGGGGGAGCACCACCGTGCGCAGGATCCGGAAGTCGCTGGCGCCGTCGATGCGCGCCGCCTCCGTCAGCTCGGCTGGGATGCCCATGAAGAAGGACCGCATGACGATGAAGTTGAAGCCGGCGAACACCCCGGGCAGGATCAGCGACCAGATCGAGTTCAGCAGTCCCAGCTGCTTGACCATGAGGAACATGGGGATCAGGCCAGGGCTGAAGAACAGGGTCAGGATGATCGCCATGAGCATGAACTTCCCGCCCAGCACCGGGCGGCTGAGCGCATAGGCCATGCAGATCGTCACGAAGAGCGCGAGGAGCGTGCCCACGACGGTCACGAAGACGCTCACCCCGAGGGAGCGGAACACCAGGGGGCTGGCGAAGATCGTCCGATACGCCTCGAGGGTGGGATCGGTCGGGAACAGGACGTAGCCGCCGGCTTCCCGGATCTGCGCGCCGGAGGCGAAGGAGGTCGAGACGACCACGAGCATCGGCACGACGACCGCCAGCGAGATCGCAGTGATGACGAAGGTCTTCGCGATGGTCAGCGGCAGGCTCGGCTTCTCCATCCAGGCGGGCCTGGACGCGGTGCCGGCGACGACTTCCCAGAGCCGCTGGTGGATGCTGCGGTGAGAGGTGGACTGGGTGCGTGCGGTCACTGGGGCCTCCCGCGGTAGATGCCGTCCTCGCCCAGAAGGTGGGCGATCTTGTTGGCCAGGACGATGAGGATCGTGCCGACGACGCCCTTGGCGAGACCTGCCGCTGCGCCGATCGACCAGTCGCCGCCGATCACGCCGGTGTAGTACGAGTAGGTGTCGAGGACTTCCGCGGTGTCTGCGCCGACGGCGTCTCGCTGGAGGATGAACTGCTCGAAGCCGACGGTGAGGATCGAACCGAGATTCAGGATGAGCAGGAGCACGATCACGGGACGCATGCCCGGCAGGGTGATGTGCCAGGTGCGGCGGAAACGTCCCGCGCCGTCGGAGGCGGCGGACTCGTAGAGGGACTGGTCGATGGAGGCCAGGGCCGCGAGGAAGATGATCATTCCCCAGCCCGCGTCCTTCCAGGCGACCTCGGCCACGATCAGGAGCGCGAAGGTGTCGGAGTTCGTCATGAACGGGATCGGGTCCAGGCCTGAGCGGACCATCGCCTGGTTGATCAACCCCGCACCGCCCAGCATCTGCTGGAACAGTGCGATGACCAGCACCCAGGAGAGGAAGTGGGGGAGGTAGACGATGGACTGGAACGCCTTGCGCAGTCGTTGACTCATCATCGAGTCGACGATCAGTGCGAGCAGGATCGGCAGCGGGAAGAACAGCACCAGCTGGAACGCGGCGTAGATCAACGTGTTGCGCAGTGCGAGCAGGAACCTGTCGTCCTGGAACAGCTCGGCGAACTTCGACAGTCCGACGAACGGAGCTTCGGTGATCGCGTAGTACGGCTGGTAGTCCTGGAAGGCGATGACGTTGCCCAGGATCGGGATGTAGAAGAACAGCAGCAGCGCCAATGCGCCGGGGATCATCAGCACCAGCATTTGCCAGTCCCGGCGCACCCGCGCCCGGAGCGTCTTCTTGGGGCGGCGGGGATGGGGGCGTGCCGACTCGTGGTGCGTGTGCCCGACATCGACGGGGGGTCGCGGGGCGTGATCGGCGAGGGACGTGGGAGTCGACTCTGCCGAGGAGCCGGGCGGCGCTCCGGTCTGCGCAGTGCTTCGCGTCATCTGGTGCGGTGTCCTCTCGGTCGGCCCGGAGCAGAGAGGGGTGCCGTGGGGTTCAGCGACTCTGCTTGACAGGATGCCCCAGAGAGTAAATGCTTTCACCGAACTTGTAAATCGGTTCACAGATGTTGGATGCCTCTCGACGGCTGCGCGGCCGTGATGATGGAGGCACGC
Organism: Brachybacterium saurashtrense; assembly: GCF_003355475.1. Taxonomy (NCBI): domain Bacteria; kingdom Bacillati; phylum Actinomycetota; class Actinomycetes; order Micrococcales; family Dermabacteraceae; genus Brachybacterium; species Brachybacterium saurashtrense. The sequence goes on from NZ_CP031356.1 coordinate 3,578,892, forward strand.
GCTGGAATCGGATCCCCTACTCGAAAGCGGTTCCCCTCTCATGACAGACCTCCGCATCGGCATCATCGGCTTCGGCGCCCGGGGCTCCCTGTCCCGTCATGCCCATCACCCCGGGGAGGGGTCCCGCATCACCGTCGTCGCGGATCCGAGCGAGCGCGGGAAGGAGGCGGCACGGGAGGCGCTCGGCGAGGACGTCGCGATCGTCGACGGCGTCGAGGAGCTGCTCGCCCAGCACGAGGTGGACGCCGTGATGGTGCTCGCCCCGGACTACGCCCATGCCTCCGTGGCGCTGCGCACGCTGGAGGCCGGCATCCCCACCTTCTGCGAGAAGCCGATGGCGATCACGGTGGAGGACACCGACGCGATGCTGGCGCTGGCCAAGGAGAAGCGGGCCCGGCTGTACATCGGCCACAACATGCGCCACATGCCGGTGGTGCGGCAGATGAAGGCGATCGTGGACTCGGGCCGGATCGGCCGGGTGCGGGCGATCTGGTGCCGCCACTTCGTGGGCACCGGGGGCGACTTCTACTTCAAGGACTGGCACGCCGAGCGGGCGAAGGCGACCAGCCTGCTACTGCAGAAGGGTGCGCACGACATCGACGTGATCCACTGGCTCGCCGGCGGCTACACGCGCCGCGTCTCCGGCATCGGCGACCTCGCCGTCTACGGTGACATCACCGACCGGCGCGACAACTCGGACCGCCGCATGTGGGACTGGTTCGATGCGGACATCTGGCCGCCCACCGCCCAGAAGGAGCTCAACCCCGTGATCGACGTCGAGGACATCTCGATGATCCAGATGCGCCTGGACAACGGTGTGCTCGCCTCGTACCAGCAGTGCCACTTCACCCCGGACTACTTCCGCAGCTACACGGTGATCGGGGACGCCGGGCGGATCGAGAACATGGGCGACGGCAGCGGTGACCAGATCCACCTGTGGGAGTCGCGCCGCTCCGGCCCGGGCCGCCCCGACGCGGTGGAGGTGATCGCCCGGGCCGAGGGCGGCCACGGCGGCGCGGATCCGAGCCTGATCGCGGAGTTCCTGGGCTTCGTGCGCCACGGAGGCGTCACGGACGTCTCCGCCGTCGCGGCCCGGGAGGCCGTGGCCACGGGCGTGTACGGCGCGGAGTCGATCCGCCACGACGGGATGCCGTACGACGTCCCGCCGGTGCCGGAGGACGTGCGCCGCTACTTCGACGACGGGCAGGCGTGACCGTGTCCGCGTCGGCTCGTCCCGCTGCCGTGCGACCCAACATCGTGCTCATCGTCTCCGACGACCACGGCTTCGGGGACCTGGGCTTCCGCGGCACCGACCCGGCCGTGTCGACCCCGCACCTGGATCGTCTCGCGGCCGACGGGCGGGTCTACGACAACGCCTACGTCACCGCCCCGATCTGCAGCCCGTCCCGTGCCGGGCTCCTCACCGGCGCCCACCAGGCGCGGTGGGGCGCGCACTGGTTCACCGACTCCCGGGTGGCGCCCCCGCAGGTCCCCACCCTTCCGGAGCGGCTGCTGGAGAGCGGCTACCGCACCGGGTACTTCGGCAAGATCCACTACGGGCCCGATGAGCCCGGCAGTCGTGCCTGCCCTCCCCGGCACGGGTTCGAGACCTCGTTCTACGGGCTCGCCGCGCAGTCGATGGGCCGCCTGCACTACCTCCACCACTCCCGCGCCCACGAGGAGGCGTACGGCGAGGCCGCGCGCGCCCACGGCGTCTCCCCGATGTGGGAGGGGGAGGAACAGGTGGACTGCGAGCGCCATCTCACCGAGGAGTTCATCGACCGGGCGATCGGGGTCATCGACCAGCCGGATGAGCGCCCCTTCTTCGCGATGGTCGCCTTCAACGCGGTCCACAACTTCACCTGGCAGCTGCCGCAGCACGAGCTCGACGCGCGCGGCCTGCCGCAGCACCCCGACTTCGACGCCGACGTGAGCGAGTACCTCGACTGGTACGACGGGGCCGTCGAGCCGAACCTCGAGAACGGCCGCGAGTACTACCTCGCCCAGCTCGAGATCATGGACCGCGAGATCGGCCGGCTGCGCGCGCACCTCGAGGAGCGCGGCCTCGCGGAGAACACGCTGCTGGTGTATATGACCGACAACGGCGGCTCGCACTGCAACCACGGCCGCAACACGCCGCTGCAGGGGTCGAAGTACACCCTGTTCGAGGGCGGGATCCGCACCCCGATGCTGCTCTCCTGGCCCGGTGTCATCGAGCCCGGCACGGTCTCGAGCGCGCTGGTGAGCGCCCTGGACCTCACGCCCACGTTCCTCGCCGCGGCGGGGCGCGAGGCGCCGGCGGGGGAGATGTGCGACGGGATCGACCTGCGGCCCTCGTTCGCAGACCCGGCCGCGGAGGTGCACGACGTGCTCCACCACGACACCGGCTTCCAGTGGGCGGTGCGCACCCGGGACTGGAAGCTGCGCTGGGTGGATCCCGAGGCCCCGGAGCGGCAGGCGCTGCAGCAGGTGGAGCACACCGACATCGGCGCCGGCCTACAGCTCAGCCCCGCCACCGCCACGCTCGCCGGGCTGGACGAGACGGTGGACCTCTCCGCGCAGCACCCCGAGGTGGTGGCGGAGCTGACCGCGTGCCACGAGGCCTGGCGCACCCGGATGCGGGAGTGCGCGACGGCGCTCGCCGAGGGCGCCGCGGCGGGATGACGACGAGTAGAACGGTGAGGACGATGCCCGACAGAGACGACGCCCGCGCGCCGGGCGCGAGCCCGCGGCCGAACCTGGTGCTGGTGTGCGTGGACCAGATGCGCTTCGACGCGATGGGCTGCGCCGGCCAGGAGCACATCGACACCCCCTCCCTGGACACGCTCGCCCGGCGCGGGAACCGCTTCACCCGCGCCTACTCCTCGACGCCCACCTGCATCCCGGCCCGGGTGGCGCTGATGACGGGCACCGGCCCGGAGACCCACGGCCGCTACGGCTACCGCGAACGCATCGACTTCCCCGCCGCCTACCCGGTCACCCTGCCCGGCACGCTGCGCGAGCACGGCTATCAGACCTTCGGCGTGGGGAAGATGCACGTGTGGCCCGAGCGGGCCCGCTGCGGCTTCGACGACGTGCTGCTGCACGACGGCTACCTGCACGTCTCCCGGCCCGAGCACCGCGGCGCCTCGGCGCGGGCGGACGACTACCTGCCCTGGCTGCGCGCGCAGACCGGGGACCCCTCCGCCGACTACCAGGACACGGGACTGGGCTGCAATGCGATGGTGGCCCGGCCCTGGGAGCGCGAGGAGCGCCTGCACCCCACCCGCTGGGTGGCCGATCAGTCCTTCGAGTTCCTGGGCCGGCGTGATCCCACCCGGCCGTTCTTCCTGTACATGTCGTTCCACCGGCCGCATGCCCCGTTCGATCCTCCGGGGTGGCTGTGGGACAAGTACTCCCGTCGCGACTTCCCCGAGCGGCCGATGGGGGAGTGGGTGGAGGAGTTCGCGGAGTATCGTCGCGACGGGGACGAGGAGGCGGAGTTCGCCCACCGCTCCCGGTCGCGGCACGAGGCGGTGAGGGCTGGCTACTACGGCAGCATCGAGTTCCTCGACTTCCAGATGCACCGGCTCACGGAGGCGCTGCACGACCAGGGCCTCGCGGAGGACACCGCGATCCTGTTCGTCTCCGATCACGGCGAGATGCTCGGCGACCACGACCTGTACCGCAAGTCGGTCGCCTACGAGGGATCCAGCCACATCCCGTTCCTGCTCCACCTGCCGCCGCGGCTGCGCGAGCAATGGGGCCCGGCGGGGGAGGTGGAGCAGATCGTGGAGCTGCGGGACGTGATGCCCACGCTGCTGGATCTCGCCGGTGTCCCGGTGCCGGAATCGGTCACCGGCACCAGTGTGCGCCGCGCCGTGTCGGACGGGACCCCGCTGCGCGAGCACCTCCAGGGCGAGCACCTGATCCACCAGCTGGGCGTCCACTCGATGCAGTGGATCCTCACCGAGCGCCACAAGTACGTGTGGTTCTCCGGGGACGGCCGTGAGCAGCTGTTCGACCTGGTGGAGGATCCGTACGAGTGCGTGGACCTGGCCGGTCGCGCCGAGTGCGCGCAGGAGCTGGCCCGCCATCGCGCGCTGCTGGTCGCGCACCTCGACGGCCGTGAGGAGGGGTTCGTGCAGGAGGGCGACCTGGTGCCCGGCAGGCCGCTGCGCAGCGAGGCCGAGTGGGTGCGGCAGTTCGCGGCCGACGCCTCGGCGAGGCGCTGAGGGACGACGCCCCGCGGCGCGCTGTCGGGTGGCGGTCCCGCGGCACGTCGAGAGCCGGCGGTGCCGGGAGGTGCGGCGGGAGGTCACGCTGCCGGGCGGCGGTGCGGGGCCGCCCGGCGGCACGGGTCAGGCGATGCCGCGCCCGGGGTTCGCCGCGTCGGCGAGGCGCGCGGTGTTCTGCGCCGTGCGCACGGTCGCGACGGCGAACTCCAGGCCGAGGCGCAGGCCGATCAGCAGGATCACCGACGGCACCCAGCCGAAGAGGATCGCGAGGATCAGCGGCACGGGGTTGAAGCCCTGCTCGCCGGTCCACATGTCCGCGCCGAGGGCGAAGCCCATGAGGAGCCCGGTGCGGATCTGCGCGAGCCAGTACAGCCCCGCGACCACGAACGCGAGCACGTAGAGGAAGCTGGAGAACCTCACGGTCATGAAGTGCTGGAAGGAGTAGTCGAACATCGCGCGGAAGAAGCCGGCGTCCTGCGCCCAGCGGGGCAGCAGCCGCCCCTCGGGCACGGGGTGGTAGTGGTTCCGGTACTGGCCCAGCAGCCCGGCGAGGTACGGCCCGGCGCGGCTCGCGAGCACCCGCAGGGCCAGCACGGCGAGCACGTCCCGGGCCCGACGACGCAGGAACGCGGTGCCGCGGCCGGGCCGGACGATCAGGCCGAAGGCCCGGTCGGTCACGCGGATCAGGATGAGCGCGACGGGTCTGCGCTCGGCCTCGTAGCGTGCCAGTGCCGTCTCCGCGAGGCGGCCCTGCGTGATGTCCGCGAGCAGGTGGGCGAGGTGGTGGGCGTCCTGCAGGCCCGTGTTCATGCCCTGCCCGCCCACGGGGGAGTGCACGTGCGCGGCGTCCCCGGCCAGCAGCACCGGGCCGCGGCGGAAGTGCGTCGCCACCCGGTGGTGCACCCGGTAGGCGGAGAAGCAGGCCACCTCCCGGTAGCGGATGCCGAGGTCGGCACGGGCGCCGGCCAGCGCCTCCTCCTGGTCGGGCTGCGTCTGGCCGTGCAGCCAGATCAGTCGGGCGTGGCCGCCGGGCCCCAGCGGGAACAGCAGCGCGAAGCGCTCCCGGCCGAAGGCCGTCGAGAGGGCGTTCTCCGGTGCGCCCTCGACGCCGTGCAGGTCCGCCACGCAGAAGGTCGCGTCGTCGGTGACGCCCTCGAAACCGAGGCCCAGCAGATGGCGCACCGGGGAGCTCGCCCCGTCGGCGCCGATCAGGTAGCGCGCCCGCACCCGCTGCGGCCCGTCGGGCCCCTCGAGCAGCGCCTCCACGCCGGCGGCGTCCTCGAAGGACGGATCCGCCGGTGCGTCCGGGGCACGGGCCGGCGACCCGCCGGGACCGGGGGCCGCGTCAGCGCGCGGGACGGCCCCCTCCCGGGCGGGCCCCGGGGTGAGGGAGACCAGCCGGTGCCCGTAGGCCACCGGGGCGCCCTCGGCGGCGAGCGTCTCGGCGAGCAGGGTCTCGGTGCGGCTCTGCTCGAAGATCTGCGCGCCGGGGAACGGGGTGTCGTCCTGCTGCCGCCGCGAGAAATCGGCCCTGACCGGCCGCGCCCCACCCCGGATCTGCACCCGCAGCGCGGGCTGTGCGGCCACGAGCACGGCATCGGCGAGCCCCAGCTGGTCGAGGATCTCCATGCTGCGGGCCCGGACCACGATCGCGCGCGACTCGCGCGTCGGCCCGGGCTTCTGGTCCACCACGAGGGCGTGCACGCCCCGTCGGGCCAGCACCAGGCCCGCCATCAGGCCGGTGGGGCCGGCGCCGACCACGAGCACGTCGGTCTCGCTCAGCGGCGGGGGAGCTGAGGAGGGGGCGGTCATGGGACCTCCTTCGGGCGCGGCGGAGGCCGCGCACGGTCCCACGGTAGACCTCCCTGCACGGCCGGACGCCCCCGCATCACCTCGAGGGGTGCCGGAGCGCCCGACCCGCAGGGTGGATGCCGTCGGCGAGGGCCGACGGCCATCGGGCCCGACGCCGTGCGGTGTCGGGCCCCGGCTCCGTCAGGCGGAGGCCGCCGCGAGCTCCACGCCGCGCGGCGTGGCGGCGCCGCCGGTGCGCGCCAGGTGCGCGGCGGAGGAGAGGTCCACCTCGATGACGGGGTAGATGTTCCCGTCCTTCCAGGTGGTGGTGTGCTCCGAGGTGCGGGCGGAGCGGGCGAGGTAGCGCAGGTCCGCGCTCTGGTCGCGGAAGACGACGAGATGCTGCTGCGGACTGCGGCGGGTGGTGTCGGTGTACTTCATGGTCATGCTCCTTCGATGTCGGCGAGGCCGACGGAATGTTCGGGTCCGGCAGGGCCGGAGTGCGCGAGATGCGCTCGGTGGTGCGCCGCGTGCTGGGGCAGGCGGTCGCGGACCGGGGCGACGGGAGTCGCTCCTCGCGGCCGTGCCCCGCTGGGGCGGGGCGGCTGCGGGCGCCTGCCGGCTGCGCGGCCCTGCCGTCGGGGCGGGGGCGCGGCGCGGGGCACCGTCCGGGTGCGGCATCGCGGGGGCGATGCGCGGGTGGCGCGGGCTGATCGCTGCTGCGCGGCCGTCATGGCCTGCAGGGAGTTGTGGCGAGCACCCCGAACGGCGGGGCGCGGTCACCCGCGGCTCGCCAACGTTACACCAGTGCAACGGTGCCGTCCAGGGTTTTGTTCCCGGCGAGGCGCTGTCGTGTCCCGGGAGGGCCGGGGAGAGGGCGAAGGAGCAGGACTCCCTCTCCCCGGCCGGTCAGGGGGCCGCCGGGCGCCCGCGCGGGCTCAGCCCTTCTGGCGGCCCTTGAACCGCGGGTCCTTCTTGTTGATCACGTAGAGCCGGCCGCGACGGCGCACCACCTGGGCACCGGGCTTCGCGGCCAGGGACCGCAGGGAGCTGCGCACCTTCATCGCGCCGCCCCCGTCCGCGCACCGGGTGCGCCGGCCGAGCCGCCGCGCCCCGCCGAGGCACCGGCCCCGTCGGCCCCGTCGGCCGCGGAGGCCCGGCCGTAGCGGCGGCGGAACTTCTCCACCCGCCCGGCGGTGTCCAGCACGGTGGCGCGGCCGGTGTAGAACGGGTGCGAGGCGGAGGAGACCTCCACGTCGATCACCGGGTAGTCGTGACCGTCCTCCCAGGTCACGGTGTGCTCAGAGGTACGGGTAGAACGGGTGAGGAAGGAGAACCCGGCGCTGGCGTCGCGGAACACGACCGGCCGGTACTCGGGGTGGATGGACTGCTTCATGGGGTCCTCTCGGGGACGGGGCGGGCGCGCGGGGACGCGCTCACCAGCTGGACTTCGTAATGCCGGGCAGTTCGCCGCGGTGCGCCATCTCCCGGAAGCGCACCCTCGAGAGACCGACGGCGCGCAGGTGGCCGCGGGGGCGGCCGTCGATCGCGTCGCGATTGCGCAGGCGGGTGGGGCTCGCGTCCCGCGGCAGGCGCTGCAGGGCGCGCTGGGCCTGCAGCTTCTGGGCCATCGAGGCGGCCGGGTCCTTCAGCACGCGCTTGAGGGCGAGGCGCTCCTCGGCGTGGCGGGCCACGATCCGGCGGCGGCGGGCATCGGCCGCGATCTTGGAGGTCTTGGCCATCAGCGCTCCTCCCGGAACTCGACCACGGCCCGCACGCGCGGATCGAACTTGCGCCGCACCAGGCGGTCCGGGGTGTTCCGGCGGTTCTTGGTGGTCATGTACGTGTAGCCGGTGCCGGCGGTGGAGCGCAGCTTCACGGTGCTGCGCAGGGCGTTCCTGGTCGCCATGGGGGTCCTCTCCAGAGGGTCGGTGGGGTCAGAGCTTCTCGCCGCGGGCGCGCATCTCGGCCACCACGGCCTCGATCCCGCGGCGATCGATGATCCGCAGCCCCTTCGCGGAGACCCGCAGCCTCACGGTGCGCCCCAGCGAGGGGACGTAGAACCGCTTGCGCTGGATGTTGGGGTCGAAGCGACGCGAGGTGCGGCGGTGGGAGTGGGAGACCTGCTTGCCGAAGGTGGGCACGGTCCCGGTGACTTGACAGCGGTGCGACATGGACGCTGAGATTACGTACTGAGAATCATTATCGTCAAGCTGGAAGGTCGTCCCGCGTGACCGACATCCCTGCCTCCGATCGCCCGTCCTCGCCGGAGCGCCCCGCCCTCCCGGTCGCCGTCCTCACCGCGCTGGAGCCGGTGCTGCGCGACGCCCTGGTGGCGAGCCTGCTGCTGGACGCCGACGGCGTCATCGCCCTGCGCTACGAGGTCGACGAGCACTCCGCCTCCCTGCGCCGGATCGTGGTCGCGGCCGACGGGGTGATCGAGGACGAGCTCGTGGAGCTCGCCCACCCCTGCGCCTCCTGCGCGATGCGGGAGGACGCCGTGCCCGCTCTCGCCCGCCTCGCCGAGCGCCCCGGCGTGACCGGCATCCTGCTCGCGCCGCCGATCAGCGCCGACCCCTCGGTGGTGGCCGGCACCCTGCGCCCCCACCAGGACGCCTGGCATCTCGCCCCCACCGTCGCCGTGGCCTCCGCCGAGACCGCCGTGCACGACCTGCTGGGCGACGACACCCTCGCCGAGCGCGGCCTGCAGTGGGCCTCCGGGGACGAGCGCAGCGTGGGCGAGGCGCTGGCCGCCCAGCTCGAGTACTCCGACACCCTGGTGCTGGTGGGGGAGCCCGAGGGTGCGGGGGCCGAGCTGATCGAGCACCTGCGCGCGCCCGAGCAGCGCCGCGTCGACGACCTCTATGCCCTCGGCGCCGCCGAGGTGCTGGAGGGTCGGCTCGACCACCTGCTCGCCCTCCGCCGCCGGGACGCCCGTCACGTGGAGCCCTACGGCGGGCCCACCGCCCACGGCACCTGGACCCTCGACCTCTGCTGCGAGCGGCCCTTCCATCCCGGGCGCCTGCTGGAGAACATCGAACGGCTCGGCGGCGGGCGGCTGCGGGCCCGCGGCCGCTTCTGGGTGCCGGACCGGCCCGACAGCATCTGCCAGTGGGACGGGGCCGGCGGCCAGGTCTCGATCGGCGCGGTGTGGCGGGCCGGGCGCGACCTGCCCACCACCCGCCTCGTGGTCACCGGCGTGGAGCCGCAGGACCTCCCCCGCGTGCGGGACGCCTTCGGCGCCAGCCTGCTCACCCCCCAGGAATGGTCCCGGGGGCTCACCCCGTGGCTCGGCACCGAGGACGCCCTCGCGCCGTGGCTCGGCGCGCGCGACGCGGCGGTGTGAGCGCGCGGCCCCCGTCGGCGCCGGGGGCGCGGCGACGGGGGTCGACGCCGACGGGGGCCGACGGGGCCGGGAGGCCCGGCGCCGTCGGCACGGAGGGACGGGCGGCGCCGTCGGCTCCGGGGTCAGGCCGTGCGGGCAAGGGGTGCGCTGCCGAGCCGCGGGCCCGCGGCCGACGGGGCCGGACGCCGTACGTGGGCGCGGTGCGCAGCGAGGATCAGCCACAGCAGCACGGCCACGCTGACCACCCCGATCCCCACGTGCAGCACCACGCCGGAGGTGGCATCCCAAGCGGTGTGCATCACGATTGCGCCCACGTAGGCGGCGCCGAGCGCGAGCGCCCCGCGCCCCGAGTGGGAGGTCTCCACGAGATACCACAGGGCCGCACAGACCGCGCCGGTCCAGGCCACGTGCCCGGCCGGGACGAGGATCCCGCGCAGCACCAGGGTGGCGTCCAGTGCGCCCAGGCCGCCGTTGCGCGCCAGCAGCGCATCGAAGCCGTAGCCCATCGTCTCCAGCACCGCGAAGCCCGTGGCCGAGGCGATGCCGATCACGATCCCGCCGCCGCGGGTCACCCGGTGGGCGAGGGCCAGCACGATCAGCGGCACCACCAGCTTCGCCGTCTCCTCGATCACCCCCACCAGCAGGATCGAGGCCCGGCCCAGCGCCACGCCCGCCAGGGACTCCTCGAGCCCCGCCGCACAGATCCCGAACAGCCCGCCCGCGGCCGCCGTGACCAGCACGATCCGGCCCGGCGCCAGAGGGCCGGCCGCCGTGGACTGCGCCAGCAGCAGCACCGTCAGCGGGATCACCGCCGCGCCCACTAGCAGCACCGTGGGCAGCATCGTCGGGTTCGAGGTGAGCAGCATGATCGCGAAGGTCGTCACGTAGGCGACCACGCCGCCCACCAGCGCCAGCAGCCACGCCAGGCGCAGATGCCAGGGGTAGCTGATGCGGCGCGGGCTGTGCGGGGACGCCGCGGACGGGTCGTGCGGGGCTGCCGCAGAGGGGCTGTGCGGGCCTGCCGCGGGGGAGAGCTGTGTGGTCATCGCCCACTCCTTCATCCGAGGTGGGCGGAAGCGCGCCCACCGTAGTGGGGCGTCGTCGTCATGGCGGCGTCGGGGTCAGTATGCGCCTCGATGCCGGGAGTGTCAGGTGTCCGCGTCGCCCTGGTGGCCGCGCCGTGCGGCGCGGTCCACGATCATCAGCACGTCGGCCGGTCCGCTCTCCGCGCCGAAGGCGTGCGGCATCAGGGTGTCGAACTCGGCGCTCTGGTTCTCCTGCACCAGGTGGCGGCGGTCCCCGAGCAGCAGGGTGAGGGTGCCGGAGAGCACCACCAGCCATTCGTGGCCGGGGTGGGCGCGCATCCGTGCGGGCTCCGGCGGCGGGGCGGTGACGCGACGCCGGATGATCACCGAGTCCGGGGAGTGCCGCGCGCGCCAGCGCAGCGCCTCCAGGGAATGGTCGCGCTCCGGGTTCGAGACCACTCGCTCCTCCGGCGATTCCACCAGCTCGTCGAGGCCGGTGTCGAGGGCGCGGGCGAGCGTGACCAGCTGGTCCAGCGCCAGGCGCCGGCCGCCGTTCTCGATCCGGGAGAGGGTGGACTGGCTGAGGTGGGCGCGGGCGGCGAGCTCCGCCAGCGAGAGGCCCTGGGCGAGACGCAGCGCACGCAGGCGTTGCCGCACCAGCCCCTCGACTTCCCCAATGTGTTGCGTCATGAGCAAGAGTATATGCGGTAGCGGCAATTCGGGGTGAGGATCGCGGTGACAGCCCGCCCCGCGCCCCGAGAGGACCGCCATGACCCGCACCGAGACCACCGCCCCGACCGCCGAGCCCGCCGCCGGCGACCCGCTGCCCGAGACGCTCGTGGACGTCGCCGTCCTCGGCGGCGGCGCCGCCGGGCTCAGCGGCGCGCTGATGCTGGCCCGCTCCCGCCGCAGCGTGGTGGTGCTCGATGCCGGCACGCCCCGCAACGCGCCGGCCGCGGCGATCCATGCCCTGCTCGGCCACGACGGCACACCGCCCGCCGAGTACCTCGCCTGCGGCCGCGCCGAGGTGCGGCGCTACGGCGGGCGGATCGTCCCCGCCCAGGTGGTCTCCGCCCGTGCGGCCCGGCCCGCGCCCGACGGCGACCTGCGCTTCGCCCTCGACCTCGCCGACGGCCGCACTCTCACCGCGCGGCGGCTGCTGGTGGCGGTGGGCGTGCGCGACGAGCTCCCGGGGATCCCGGGCCTGGCCCGGCACTGGGGCCGCGACCTGGTGCACTGCCCCTTCTGCCACGGCTGGGAGGTGCGCGACCGCGCCATCGGCGTGCTCGCCACCACGGCGATGTCCGCCCACCAGGCGCTGATGTTCCGCGAGCTCACCGAGGACCTGCACGTGTTCGCCGCCGGCGCCGAGCTGGACCCCGCCTCCCGGGAGCGCTTCGCCGCGCTCGGGATCACCGTGCACGAGGGCGCGGTCGAGGAGGTCCTCGCGGGGGAGGACGGCGGGATCGCCGGGGTGCGGCTGGCCGGCGGCGAGATCGTCCCCCGCTCCGTGCTCGCGGTCGCCACCACGCTCACTCCGCGCCTGGACGGCCTCGAGGGGCTGGGGCTCGCGCTCGAGGAGCTGCCCGGCGGGATGGGCTGGAAGGTCCCCACCGGCATGGCCGGGGCGAGCGAGGTGCCCGGGGTGTGGGTGGCCGGCAACGCCGCCGACCCCGCCGCGCAGGTGGGTGCCGCGGCGGCCGGCGGCGCGCTCGCCGGCGGCCACCTCCACGGCGCGCTCACCCTCGCCGGGGCCGACGCCGCGGTCGCCGCGGCACGTGCGAGCCGCACTGCCTGAACGGGGAAGGGCGGGCCCGGAGAACCTCCGGACCCGCCCGCCGGGCTCGCGCCTCAGGCTGTGCGTCTCAGTCGATGCGACTCAGACTGCGCGACTCAGAGTGCGCGTTTCAGATTGCGCGGCGCAGGCCGCGCTCGCGCAGCACCAGGATCCCCAGCGGCACCAGCACCAGGGCGGCGCCCAGGAAGCCCACCAGCACCGGGCCCCGTGCTCCGAGCCCGCTGGACAGCGCCGCCGCCGCGATCCCGGTCCCGATCGCGGTGCCGAGGTTGAAGATCGCGGTGGGCATCGCCGTGGCCAGGGTGGAGGCGGAGCCGCCGTAGCGGTTCGCGAGCCCCACCAGCACGGGATTGGCCGAGAGGCTCACCAGGCCCAGCAGCACCAGCAGCACGAGGACCAGCGCGGGCCGAGCGGGCAGCACCAGCAGCGCCAGCGCGATCACGAGCGTCGCGCTCGCCGTGAGCACGGGCACCCCGAAGGGACGCGCATCGCCCAGCCGGCCGCCCAGGATCGACCCCGCCAGCGCCGCGATCCCGAAGCCCATCAGCACCAGCGGCACCCACCGCTCGGAGATCCCGGCGAGGTCGGTGAGGACGGGGGAGATGAAGCTGTAGATCGACAGCGCCCCACCGGTCACCATCGCGCAGGTGGCCAGCACCAGCCACAGCGGGCCCGAGCGCAGGGAGGCGATCTCGGCGCGCACGGAGGGCGCCTCGGCGGCCGGCGGGGAGGCCGGCACCTGGCGCGCCACGGTGACGGCCAGCACCGCGGCGAGGCCGGCGAGCAGCCAGAAGGTGCCGCGCCAGCCCACGAGCTGGCCGATGAACGCCCCCAGCGGGACGCCCAGCACGTTGGCGAGCATGCCGCCGCCCAGCACGATCCCCAGCACCCGGGTGCGGGCGTGCGGCGCGGCCGCCCGCACCGCCGCCACCGAGGCCACCGCCCAGAACGCGCCGGTGGCCACGGCGGTGACGAACCGCGCCCCCAGCAGCACCGTGAAGCTGTCGGTGAGAGCGCCCAGCGCATGCCCGGCGGCGAACACCGCCAGAGCGGCGGAGAGGGTGACGCGGTGCGGCAGGCGGAGAGTGGCCAGCGCCATCGTCGGGGCGCCGACGATCATCCCGAGCGCGAACACGGTGATCGCCAGGCCCGCCTGGGCCACGGTGACCGAGAAGTCCGCCGCGACGGAGGTGAGCAGCCCCGCGATCACGAACTCGGTGGTGCCCATGAGGAAGGTGCCGGCGGCGAGCACCAGCGTGACCGGCGAGAGGGCGGTCGCCGCCGGGCGGGCCTCGGGGGTGAGGGTGGCGGTCACGGCGTGAGGAGCACCTTCGTGGCGCGGCGCTCGTCCATCGCCCGGTAGCCCTCGGCGGCGTCCGCCAGCGGCAGGGTGAGGTCGAAGACCTTCCCGGGGTCGATCTCGCGCCGCCAGATCAGGTCGATCAGCTCGGGCAGGTAGCGGCGCACCGGGGCGGGCCCGCCGTGCAGGTGCACGGCGGAGAAGAACAGCTCGTCGCCGGGCAGCTGCACGTCGTGGGAGACGCCTACGAAGCCCACCGCGCCGCCGGGGCGGGTGGCGCGGATCGCCTGCATCATCGACTCCTGGGTGCCCACGGCCTCGACCGTGGAGTGCGCGCCCAGTCCACCCGTGAGCTCCTTGAGGCGTGCCACGCCCTCGTCGCCGCGCTCGGTGATGATGTCGGTGGCGCCGTACTCGCGGGCGAGCGCCTGACGGTCGGGGTGGCGGCTGAAGATGATGATGCGCTCCGCGCCCATCTGCTTCGCGGCCAGCACGCCCATCAGGCCCACCGCGCCGTCGCCCACCACGGCCACGATCCGGCCGGGGCCGGCGCCCGCGGCGTCGGCCGCGAACCAGCCGGTGCCCAGCACGTCGGAGGCGGCGAGCAGGGAGGGGATCAGGTCGGGATCGGGCGTGCCCGGGGCCTTGACCAGGGTGCCGTCCGCGAAGGGGATGCGGGCCTTCTCCGCCTGGGTGCCGATCTCGCCGTCCACGAACACGGCGTGCACGCAGCGGGAGGGGTGGCCCTCGCGGCAGATCTCGCACTCGCCGCAGGAGATGACGAACGAGCCGACCACGAAGTCGCCCACCTCGAGGGTGGTGACGGCCTCGCCGATCTCCTCGACCACGCCCACGTACTCGTGGCCCATGTGCTGGTCCTGGGGCTGGTCCGCGCCGCGGTACGGCCACAGGTCCGAGCCGCAGATGCAGGTGGCGGCGAGTCGGATGATCGCATCCGTGGGCTCGATGAGGCGGGGGTCCTCGCGCTCGGCGACGCGGACGTCCCCGGGGGCATGCATGATGACTGCGCGCATGACGATGTGCTCCTTCGTTCGGTGACCGTCCCATGGAACACCCCGCGGCGCGGGCGCGGAAGGGACTGAGAAGGGGTGTACCCGCAGGGCACCTCTGGGGCCGGGGCACGGGGATATCGTGACCGGCATGGACAACCGTTCCGAAGTGCGCGAGTTCCTCATGTCACGCCGCGCCAAGGTCACCCCGCAGGAGGTGGGACTGCCCGCCGGCGGCGGCCGCCGCGTGGCAGGCCTGCGCCGCAGCGAGGTGGCGATGCTCGCCGGGGTGAGCGTGGAGTACTACGCCAAGCTCGAGCGCGGCGCGATCGCCGGCGCCTCCGCCGGGGTGCTCGACGCGGTCAGCTCCGCGCTGCGGCTGAACGAGACCGAGCGGATCCACCTGCAGGACCTCGCCCGCGCGGCCGACGGCATCCCCACCTCCGGGCGCCCCCGCCGGCGCAGCGGCGCCGCGACCCCCGCGCCGTTGCGCCCCGCCCTGCAATGGGCGCTGGACTCCCACGGCGAGGGCATCGCCTTCGTGCGCGACCAGTACCAGAACCTGCTGGCCACCAACGCGCTGGGACGCGCGTTCTACTCTCCGGTGCTCGGGGACGGCGGCCGGGTGCCGAACCTCGCCCGCTTCCAGTTCCTGGACCCGGCCGCGCGGGACTTCTACCCGGAGTGGGAGCGGTTCGCGGCGATGTGCGTGGGCAGCATGCGGGTCGAAGCGGGCCGCGACCCGCACGATCCGGTGCTGCAGGACCTGGTGGGGGAGCTGTCCACCTGCAGCGAGGAGTTCCGCCGGCTGTGGGCCGCGCACGACGTGCGCACCCACGGCGCGGGCACCAAGCGCTTCGAGCACCCCGAGGTAGGGGAGCTGACCCTCGCCTACGAGGAGTTCGCGATCACCGCCGAGCCCGGCCGGGCCCTGCTCGTCTACACCGCCGAGCCGGGATCCCCCAGCGCCGAGCGCCTGCGGCTGCTGGCCAGCCTCAACGCCCGGCTGCCGGCCGCGCACGCCGAGCAGACCGAGGCGCGGCCCGACTGACCTCAGGGCCCGGGCCGGAACAGCAGCTGGGCGGTGCCGTCGGCCGCGACGCGTCGATCCGCGGCCACGGCGTACACCTCGGCGACGGTCCGCTCGTCGAGCACGGCCGCCGGGGGGCCGTCGGCCCGCACCCTGCCGCGATCCAGCACCACCACCCGGTCGCAGTAGCGGGCGGCGAGGTTCAGATCGTGCAGCACCACCAGCGTGCTCAGCCGCTGCGCGCGCACCAGCTGCAGGATGTGGTGCTGGGCGCTGATGTCGAGGTGGTTCGTCGGCTCGTCCAGCAGCAGCAGGCGCGGCTGCTGGGCCAGGGCGCGGGCCAGCAGCACCCGCTGCCGCTCGCCGCCGGAGAGCGTGGTGAGGTCCCGACGGGCCAGATGCGCGGCCCCTACCAGCTCCAGCGCACGAGCGGCGTGCCGGGCGTCCTCCCGGGTGGTGGTGCCGAGCGCGCCGCGGTGCGGCAGCCGGCCCAGCAGCACCGCGTCGGCCACCGGGAGCGGCAGGGCGGCGGCCCCGTCCTGGGCCATCACCGCGATCCGTCGTGCGCGCTCGCGCCCGGAGAGCGCGGCGAGGTTCCCGCCCTCGAGGTGCACCGTGCCGGCGGTGGGCACGATCTCGCCGTGCAGCGCCCGCAGCGCCGTGGTCTTGCCGCTGCCGTTGGGACCCACCAGGCCCACCAGCTCCCCGGTCCGCACGGTGAGGTCCACCCCGCGCAGCACCTCCACGGCCCCGATCCGGTGGCGCAGACCCCGCGCCTCGAGCACCGCGGCATCGGCCGGGGCGGGGTCGGGGCGGCGGCGCGACGTGGTCGACGTCCTCATCCCGCCGCCCCGCGCTCGGCGAGCCACGCCGCGATCCGCTCCAGGCCCTCCACCACCAGGGGCGAGGCGGGCTCGGCGAAGTTGAACAGCAGCGGCAGCACCGCACCGTCCCGCACCGCCGGCAGCGCCCTCAGCCCGGCCGTGTCGGCGAAGGACGCGACCACCTCGTGGCCGGGGACGTCGCCCTCGTGCAGCACGATCAGCAGATCCGGCGCGGCCGCGAGCAGCGGCTCCGCGCTCACCTCGAACACCCGCTCCGTGGTGCCCTCGAGGGCGGAGCGGATCCCGAGGGCGTCCAGCTGCGCGGTGGCCATGGAGGTGGCCCCGTAGGCGTACAGCGGCCCGCCGCCCCGGCTCGCGTACAGCACCGCGGCCGTGAGGCCGGGCGCGGCGGGCGGCACCGCCGCCACCCGCTCCTGCAGCGACGCCACCAGGGACGCCGCCTGCTCGGCCCGGTCGAACACCCTCCCGTAGTCCTCGATCTCCGCGTACAGCGCCTCGAACCGCGCCCGCTCCCCGAGATCACCGCAGTAGGTGCGCGGCAGCAGCGCCGCCGCCCCGGCCGCCGCGAGCCCCTCGCGGGTGACGCCGTCGGGCAGGCCCAGCACCAGGTCCGGTCGCTGCGCGATCACCACCTCCTGGCTGATCTGCAGGTGACCGGTGGCGTCGATCTCCTCCGACAGCGCCGGGATCTGCTCCAGGCGCGCCGCCAGCTCGTCCGCGAAGTACCCGGGCGGGAAGGAGCCGGCGCGCGCCACCACCCGGTCCAGCACCCCCAGCCCGTCGAGGGTGGTCACCGGGGCGCTGTCCAGCAGCACCACCCGCTGCGGCGGCGCCGCGAACGTCACCTCGGCATCGCAGTTCTCGACCGTGACCGGGGAGGCGGTCGTGCCGGGCGCGCCGTCGGGGGAGGAGCGATGACCGCCCTCGGCGCTCGTGCAGGCGGTGGCGGCCAGGCCCAGCACGCCGAGGAGCGAGGTCATGAGGGTGCGGCGGGGGAGGGTGGACATCAGGCGGGGATCCTTCGGACGGGGCGAGCGGAGCGGGGGTGTGGAGGGAGCCGACGGGGCAGGCGGGCGAGCACCGGGCGAGCGGGCGGGACGGGGGAGGGAGCGGCGGCGCTCACCCGCCGTCGTGCCGCATGCGCCGGATCAGCACCAGCAGGAACGGTGCCCCCACCGCCGCCGTGATCACCCCGATCGGCAGCTCGCGCGGCGCCATCGCGAGCCGCGCGAGCACGTCGGCCCACACCAGGAACCCGGCGCCCAGCAGCGCGCTCGCCGGGAGCGCGGCCCGGTGCCCGGGGCCCACCAGGCGCCGGGCCAGGTGCGGGATCACCAGGCCCACGAAGCCGATCGCCCCGGCCCCGGCCACCGCGGCGGCGGTGCACAGCGAGACGATCACCAGCATCCCGATCCGGGTGCGGTCCGGGGAGAGGCCCAGCGCGTGGGCCACGTCGTCCCCGGCGGCGAGGGCGTCCAGCAGCGGGGCGCGGGCGGTGAGCACGGCGGTGCCGCCCAGCGCGGCCAGCACCGCCAGCAGCAGCACGGCGTCGAACCGGCCCAGGGCGAGCGAGCCCAGCATCCAGAACATCACCGAGCGGGAGCCCTCGGCGGAGTCCGAGGAGAAGATCAGCAGGCTCGTCAGCGCGGAGAGGGCGTAGCCCACCGCCACCCCGGAGAGCAGCAGCCGCAGGGAGGTGACCCGGCCGTTCGACCGGGCGATCACGAACACCGTCAGCGCGGCCGCGAGCGCGCCCGCGAACGCGAGCGCCGGCTGCGCGTACGCCCCCAGCGCCGCCCCGGCGCCCAGCAGGATCGCCGCCGCCGCGCCGGTGGAGGCCCCTCCGGAGACGCCCAGGATGTACGGATCGGCGAGCAGGTTGCGCACCATCGCCTGCAGCGCCGCACCGCTGATGGCCAGGCAGGCGCCCACGGCCGCGCCCATCAGCACCCGCGGCACCCGCACCGACCACACGATGGCCTGGGCCGCGGGATCGGGGACCGGCGGCACCGGCGCGCCGAGCTGGTGCGCGATCACCTGGAGCGAGACGGCGGGGGAGAGCGGCACCGGTCCGATCCCCACGCACAGCAGCAGGCTCACCGCGAGCAGGGCGGCGAGGACGAGCAGGATCGCCGCGGTGCGGCGGGACCGGGCGCGCAGCCCCAGTGGGTCGGAGCCGGCGCCGACGGGGTCACCGGACAGGCCCGGCGCGGCCGGCCCTCGCGCCGCGTCGTCAGGCCGCTGCGCCACGTCGTCGGGCCGCTGCGCCGCCCGGAGCGGCGAGAGATCGGCGTGCGGTGTGGACATGACCCTCCCTCCCTCTATACTTGTGCGAGCGTACAAGTATTGGGGTGGGTCGGGCTCGCCCGTGCCACGAGATGTCATCGTGGCGCGGGCCGGGGGACGGGCCGGTCAGCGGGGCGGCAGGGGGTCGCCCTCCGGGGAGTGCTCGGGCCGATCGTCCGTGTGCCGCACTCCCGGCAGGTGGCCGGAGCCGAGATCGTGCAGCAGCGCATGGATCGTCGCGTCGGCCAGCTCGTACCGCACCTCGCGCCCCTCCCTCCGGGACCGCACCCAGCCGGCCTCCCGCAGCATCGCCAGCGCGTGCGAGGTGGTGGAGTCGTGCGCGTCCAGCGCCCGGGCCACGTCCGAGCTGCGCACCCCCGGGTGCGCGTGCAGGCAGAACAGGATCCGCAGGCGCCGCGGATCGGCCAGCAGCGCCATCCTCCGCGCGAGCTCCTCCACCCCGTCGGCCTCCGCGAGCAGCGCCCGCAGCTCCTCCACCAGGGCGGAGTCGTCGCCCGCCGCGCCGGGGGCGTCGCGGACGTGCAGGGGATCGGAGGAGTGCATGCCACCACCGTAGCGGGGCCGCGGGCGGCGCCCCGGGGCGCAGGGGCCCTCGAGGGCGCGGCCCCGTGACCGCCGTCCCTCTCCCTCGTTCCCCGCGACCCCTACACTGTCGCGACGGACGCGCACTGTTCCCGATCCGCAATGAGGTGAGCGCGATGATCGACCTGCTCTGGGGTCTCGGAGGGATGGCCGGGCTGCTGCTCATCGCCGTCGCCCTGTCCAGCAACCGGCGGGCGATCCGCCTGCGCACCGTGCTCGGCGCCTTCGCGCTGCAGCTGGGCCTGGGCGCCCTCGTCCTGTACTGGGGGCCGGGGCAGTGGGCGCTGCAGAAGGTCTCCGCCGGCTTCCAGGCCGTCATCGACACCTCCGGGGAGGGCATCTCCTTCCTGTTCGGCGGCCTGCTGCCCGCCGAGGGGGAGGGCGCGATCTTCGCCCTGCAGGTGCTGCCGGTGATCGTGTTCTTCGCGTCCCTCACCGCGGTGCTCTACCACTGGAGGATCCTGCCCAAGGTGGTGCAGTGGCTCGGCGGCGGGCTGGGGAAGCTGCTGGGCACGAGCTACGGCGAATCGGTCAACGCCGCCGCGAACATCTTCGTGGGCCAGACCGAGGCGCCGCTGGTGATCCGCCCCTATGTGGAGGGGCTGTCCCGCTCCGGCCTGTTCGCCGTGATGGTGGGCGGCCTCTCCACCGTGGCCGGCTCCGTGCTGGTGGGCTACTCGCTGCTGGGCGCGCCGCTGGAGTACCTCATCGCCGCCAGCTTCATGGCCGCGCCGGGCGCGCTGCTGATGGCGAAGATCCTGGTGCCGGAGACCGATCCGGAGGCCGTGGCGCGCGAGGCAGAGCTGGTCGCGGCCACGAACCGCAGCCGCGGCGCGACCGGCGGCGGGGCCTCCGCGGTGGCCGCTCCGGAGGAGAGCGCCGACGGGCTGGCGCAGGATGGTCCTGCGCAGGACGGCCCGGTGCAGGACGGGACGGACCAGGACGGAGAGGAGGATGCCGGGGGCACCCGGTATGCGAACGTCATCGACGCGGCCGCCGGCGGTGCCTCCGACGGCCTGCGGCTCGCCCTGAACGTGGGCGCGATGCTGCTGGCCTTCATCTCCCTGATCGCCCTGATCAACCTGCTGATCGGCGTGGTGGGCGGCTGGTTCGGCGCCGGGGACCTCACCTTCGAGCAGATCCTGGGCTGGGTGTTCGCACCGATCATGGCGATGATCGGGGTGCCCTGGAGCGAGGCCGTCGCCGCCGGCAGCTTCGTGGGCCAGAAGGTGGTGGTCAACGAGTTCGTGGCCTTCGCCGGCTTCGGCCCGCAGATCGAGTCCTTCAGCCCCAAGACCGCCGCGATCACCAGCTTCGCGCTGACCGGCTTCGCCAACCTCTCCTCGCTGGGGATCCTGCTGGGCGGCCTGGGCGGCATCGCCCCCAGCCGGCGCTCCGAGATCGCGCAGCTGGGGCTGAAGGCCATCCTCGCCGGCACCCTCGCCAACCTCATGAGCGCCACCATCGCCGGGATCATGATCGGCTGACGACTCTGACGGTCAGGCGCGCAGGGCCATCCACAGCAGCAGCTGCGTGAGCAGGAAGCCGCTGAGCAGGTTCAGCCGCAGGAAGCGGGCCCAGCCGCGGTGCGCCCGCTCGGCCTCGTCGTCGGTGAGGGACCGGAACGGCCAGGTGCTGACCAGGTACGGCACCACCAGCAGGCCCGCGAGCGCGGCCGGCCATCCCGCGGGCAGCATCAGCAGCCCGGCCGCGGCGTAGAGCGCCAGCGCGAGGCGCACGGTGCGGGCCGCGCCGATCACCGTCGCGATCGAGCCGATCCCCGCCTCCCGGTCGGGCTGGACGTCCTGCACCGCACCGAAGGCGTGGGAGGCCATGCCCCACAGGAAGAACGCGCCGAGCACGCACAGCGCCGTCGGCCCCACCGGGGCGCCGCTCAGCGCCAGGCCGAACACGGCCGGGCCCACGAAGTGGGTGGAGGAGGTCAGCGAGTCCAGCACCGGCCGTTCCTTCAGCCGGATCCGCGGCGCGGAGTAGCCGACCACCGCGGCGAGCACCACCACGAGCACCGCGCCGGAGGCCGCATCGCCCATCGCCAGCAGCACCAGCACGAACGGCAGCGTGCTCAGCGCCGCGGCCCACAGGGTCACGCGGTGCATCCCCCGGGACAGCACGATCCCCTCCACCCCGCCCTTGCGGGGGTTGCGCAGGTCCGAGTCGTGGTCGAAGACGTCGTTCACGCCGTACATCAGCAGGTTGTACGGGATCAGGAAGAACACGGTGCCGATCAGCAGCGCCGCGTCGAGGCCGCCGCCTGCCAGCAGATAGGCGGCGGCGAAGGGGTAGGCGGTGTTGATCCAGCTCAGCGGCCGGGAGGTGCCCAGCAGCTGGCGCAGCGGACCGGGGGCGGTCTCGACGGTGCTCATCTCTCCTCCTGCGGGCCCAGCAGCAGCCACAGCGAGGGCAGCAGCAGCCCGGCGGCGAGCGGCCAGGCGAGGTCCTCCACCGGGGCGAGGCCGAGGCGGGGCCCCAGCAGGTCCTCCCCGGCGAAGCGGAACAGATCCGCCGCGATCATCAGGGAGTCGAACACCGCGGTGAGCATCAGCAGCACAGCGATCGTGACCGCGGTGGTCGCCCACCAGCGCCTCCCCGGCCGACGCAGCACGACGGTCACGGCGAGCACCAGCAGCGGGACCAGCAGGAACAGCCCGGCGAGCATCGCGTAGCTCATGGCACCTCCGCCCGCGGCCCGGCCAGCACCCTGTCCACCAGCCCCCACAGCACCAGCGTGAGATAGCTGAGGAAGGTGATGAACACGAGCTCCTCGAGCGGGAGCTCGGGCCCCAGCAGGATGCCCGTCATCCACGGGCTGTCCCCCATCCGGTAGTGGCCCACGGAGATCGCCGCGAGGTCCCACAGCAGGAACAGCGCGAACCCCGCCCCCACCACCATGACGCCGCGGCGCGGGGCGCGCCACAGCACCAGGCGGAAGCGCCGGTCCAGCAGCGCCATGCATGCCGTCGGCACCAGCAGGCACAGCAGGTACACCAGGCCCGTCCCTCCCGTCATGCCGCCGCCCCCTCGGGGCTCCGGGCGGGCTCCGGCAGCGGGGAGGAGGAGCGGTCGCCGCGCATCCGCTTGGCCACCAGCTCGGCGCTGATCAGGCACATCGGCAGCCCGATGCCCGGCAGCGTGCTGGATCCGGCGTACAGCAGCCCGCGCACCCGGCGGGACGCGTTGCCGGCCCGGAAGAAGGCGCTCTGGCGCAGCGTGTGGGCGGGACCGAGCATGCTGCCGTGCCAAGCGCCGAGGTCCTCGGCGAACTCTCCCGGCCCGATGGTGCGGCGCACCACGATCCGCTCGGCGAGGTCGTCGATCCCCGCCTCCTCGGCGAGGCGGGCGATCGCCTCGTCGGCGATGCGCTCCACCGCGGCGTCGCCGCGGCCGTCCTGCCCGCCCCGGCCCAGGGACGGATCGGCCGGCACGGGCACCAGCACGAAGAGGTTCTCGTGGCCCGGCGGTGCGGCCGAGGGATCGGTCGCCGAGGGTCGGCACACGTAGCTCGAGGCGGGGGAGGGCACGCGTCCCTCGCGCAGCGCCCCGAAGTTCTCCCCCCAGTCGCGGGTGAACAGCAGCGTGTGGTGGGCCAGCTGCGGCAGGTGGCCGCGCACGCCCAGCAGCACCAGCACCGCGCCCGGGCCGGGGGTGCGCCGGCGCCACCACGAGTCGGGATAGGTGCGCAGCGCGCTCGGCAGCAGAGCGGTCTCCACGTGGTGGAGATCAGCGGTGGCGACCACCGTCCGGGCCGGGAGCGTGCGCACGGTCCCGTCGGCCGCCCGCACCTCGACCCCGCGCGCCTCGGCCCTGTGCGTGAGCGCCCCGCGCGCCGCGGCCCGGCGGCCTGTCGGGGCGGTGAGGATCCGCGTGGCGCGGACGCCGGTGTGCAGGCGCACCCCCTGCTCCTCGGCCAGGCGCACGATCACGTCGATCAGGTGGGTGAAGCCGCCCATCGGGTACTGTACCCCGCCGGTGAGGTCCAGGGCGCTCATCAGGTGGTACATGCTCGGGGTGCGGTCCGGGGAGGAGCCCAGGAACACCGCCGGGTAGCCCAGCACCTGCCGCAGGCGCGGATCGCGGAAGCGGCGGGCCACGAAGCGCTCGAGCGGCTCGGCCAGCAGGCCCAGCAGCCGCGGCGCCTGGGCGATCACCGAGGGGTGCAGCAGGCCGCGCGGGGAGGTGAAGGAGGTGTACAGGAAGCGCTCGAGGGCCACGTCATAGGTGCGCGCGGCGGAGTCGAGGTAGCGGGCCAGGCGCAGCCCCGCCCCGCGCTCGACCCGCTCGAACAGGTCCGTGTTCCGGGCGGCGGAGGCGCTGATGTCGAACGGCTCGCTGCGCCCCTCGAACAGCACCCGGTAGCCGGGATCCAGCTGTCGCAGGTCCAGCTGCTCGGCGGCGGAGGTGCCCAGCAGGCGGAGGAAGTGGTCGAACACCTCCGGCATCAGGTACCAGGAGGGGCCGGTGTCGAAGCGGAACCCGCCGTGCTCCCAGGTGCCGGCGCGCCCGCCCAGCTCCTCGCGCGCCTCCACCAGGTCCACCTCGTGCCCGTCGCGGGCCAGCAGCGCTGCGGTGGCGAGGCCCGAGATCCCGCCGCCGATCACCACCACCCGGCTCATCGCCGCACCCCCAGCGCGGCGCGGGTGAGCACCAGCGCCTTGCGCGGCGCGGGCACTCGCACCCGGGCACGGCGGATCCGGGCCGCGGGGGTGGCCCGCAGCCGGCGCGCCAGCTCCGCGTACAGGCCGTGGGCGGCGGCGACGGCGCGACGGCTGGAGGAGGGCAGATGCGGCAGCGCGGTCGCGGCGTGGGCGAGGTCCGCCTCGATCTCGTCCAGCAGCAGGTCCCGGCGGGCGTCGTCGAACGCCGCCGGGTCCAGGCCGGGCCCGTAGACCCGTCCCAGCTGGTCGTGGTCCTCCGCGAGATCGCGCAGGAAGTTCACCTTCTGGAAGGCGGCGCCGAGCGCGCTCGCCGCCGGGGCCAGGCGCGCGTACTCGGCCTCGTCCCCGTCCAGGAACACCCGCAGGCACATCAGGCCCACCACCTCGGCGGAGCCGTGCACGTACTCCGCGAGACTCGCCCGGTCGTGCACGGCGACGGTGAGGTCCGCCCGCATCGAGGCGAAGAACGGATCGATCAGCGCGGCGTCGATGCCGCAGCGCCGGGCGGTCACCGCGAACGCCTGCACCACGAGGTTCGTGGAGCGCCCTCCGGCGAGGGCGCGGGCCGTCTCGGCGGCGAGGTCCTCCAGCATCCGCGACCGCTCCTGCACCGTGAGGGCGGGCTCCGGATCGTCGACCACCTCATCGGCGATCCTCACCAGGGCGTAGATGCTGCGCACGTGGGTGCGCACCGGCTCGTCCAGCAGGCGCGAGGCCCATCCGAAGCTCGTCGAGTAGCCGGCGATCACGCACTCGGCGCTGCGCTGCGCGACCCGGTCGTAGAGCGTCGCGGCGGGCACGGTCCGCTCCCGCGGGGTCATCGTGCCTCCTCCGTCGGTCGATGCCCGCCGCGCGGGGAGCGGGCCGCCTCGGCGGCGGGACGGACGGCCGAC
This sequence comes from Brachybacterium saurashtrense, assembly GCF_003355475.1. NCBI lineage: Bacteria > Bacillati > Actinomycetota > Actinomycetes > Micrococcales > Dermabacteraceae > Brachybacterium > Brachybacterium saurashtrense. The sequence continues at coordinate 3,603,709 of NZ_CP031356.1, forward strand.
GGGGAGCGGCCGGGCTCCGCCGCCTGCGCGGTGCGCCACCACGCCCACACCGCCGCCGCCGCGATCACCGCCGCGGCGGCGAGGGCGGCGAGCGCCGTGACGGGGGAGTGGGGCGCGTCCAGCGCGCGGCCCACGGCGATCCACACCAGCCCCCAGATCATCGCCGCCGGGGCGGCGACCGGCCGGCGTCCCGCCCGGACCAGCGCCACGCCGAGCACCGCGACCGCGGCCAGCACGGCCGCGGCGAGGACGCCGGGCGCCCCGAAGCCGGCGAACCCGGCGCCCTTCAGCGCGGCGGCGATGTTCGCGCAGGTCGCGACGCTCACCCATCCCAGGTACACCCCGAAGGTGCCGTCCACCACGAGCCGCTCGAGGGTGCCGCCGGCGGGGCGTGCGGCGAGCCGATGGGCGAGCAGGCCCAGCACCGCCAGCAGCAGCACGATCACCACCACGCTGACCCCCACCGCCCCGGCCTGGATGCTGAGGATCCACGCCGCGTTCAGCAGCAGCGAGCCGATCGCGGGCAGGGTGACGCCGCGGTGGTCGTGGCGGTCCCACCACTGCCACACGCAGTACGCGCCGAGTCCCAGGTAGATGAGGCTCCAGATCCGGAAGGCGCCGGTCGCGGGGGCGAGGTGGGTGGCGTCGGCGGCGAGCAGGCCGCCGGCGGCCTCGTCGATCGGGTCGCCGCCGAACGCCCCCACCCCCACGGCGGTGCCCAGCATCGCGAGCGCGAAGCTCACGGTGACGGCGAGATGGCGCAGGAGCGGACGGGCGGGGCGGGTCATGAGAGCTCCTCGGGGTCGGTGCCGGAGCGGGCGGGCGCGGCAGGGGCGGGACGGGCTGTCGTGGACCGGGCCGGCTCCGCCGTCTCGGCGGTGCGGGCGATGTTGCGCTGCATGCCGCCGAACACGATCCCGTGGAACGGCCACACCGCCCACCAGTACAGGTCCCCGCGCAGGCCGCGGGGGTGATAGATCGCGCGCTGGTGGAGGATCGCGGAGCCGTCGGCGGTCTCCTCCACCCCGAGCTCCAGCCAGGCCCGGCCCGGCAGGCGCATCTCGGCGCGCAGGCGCAGCAGGCGCCCCCGGTCCAGGCGCTCCACGCGCCACCAGTCCAGCGCCTCTCCCACCGCGAGGCGGTCGGGGTGGCGGCGACCGCGGCGCAGCCCGGGCCCGCCGACGAGGCGGTCCATCAGCCCCCGCGCCACCCAGCCCAGGCGCCAGGAGTACCAGCCGCGGCGGCCGCCGATGCCCTCGATCACCGCCCACAGGGTCTCCGGCGCGGCATCGACCGGGCACTGCCGTTCGTCGCAGCGCACGATCCCGCCGGACCACTCCGGATCCTCCGGCAGCGGGGAGGAGGGCGCGCCGGCCGGGGTGGCCGAGTGCCAGGCGGTGACCACGTCCAGCTCCCGGATCCTCGTCAGCGCCAGCGCGATCGCCCGGTCCACCCCGGTGAGGCCGCCCGGGGGCGCGGGCACCAGACGCTGCAGATCCGACTCCGCCGCGACCGATTCGTGGATCAGCGACTCCACCAGCGGCCGCGCGATCGCAGTGGGCACCGGGGTGACCAGGCCGATCCAGTGGCTGGCCAGGCGCGGGGTGAGCACGGGGACGGTGAGGATGCGCCGCCTGGGCAGGCCTGCAGCCCGGGCGTAGGCCTGCAGCAGCGCGGCGAAGGAGAGCACGTCTGGCCCGGCCACGTCGAAGGTGCGGTTCGGGGCGCCCTCGAGGCGGGCGGCCGCCACCAGGTAGTGCAACACGTCCCGCACGGCGATCGGCTGGATCCGGTTGTGCAGCCAGCGCGGCGCCACCATCAGCGGCAGGCGCTCGGAGAGATGACGCATCATCTCGAAGGACGCGCTGCCGGAGCCGAGGATCACCGCGGCCCGCAGCACCACCGCTGGCACCTCGCCGGCCAGCAGGATCTCCCCCACCTCCCGGCGGGAGGCCATGTGGGCGGAGAGCGGCTCCTGGTCGGGATGGATCCCGCCCAGGTACACGATCCGTCGCACCCCTGCCCGGGCCGCGGCCTCGGCGAAGGCACGCGCCCCCTCGCGGTCGCGGTCGGCGAAGCGGCGCCCGCCGCCCATGGCATGGATCAGGTAATAGGCGGTGTCCACGCCGGCGAGGGCCGCGTCCAGGCTCGCCCCGTCCTCGACGTCGGCCTCCACCACTTCGACCGCACCGCGCCAGGGACGGCCCTCGAGCCGGTCGGCGTGACGGGCCATCGCGCGCACCCGCAGCCCCGCCTCGAGCAGGGCCGGGACCAGGCGGCCGCCGATGTAGCCGCTGGCTCCCGTGACCAGGACCAGCGCCGAGGAGGCGTCGGCCGGGGGTGAGGCGGTGGTGCTCATGCGGGCTGGTCCTCCTTCGCGCGGGGCGGCGCGGCGTCGGCCGACGGGTGGGCGGGGCCGGGCAGGGTGAGCTCCACGCCGCGGAGGATCTGGGCCGTGGTGGCCTCGAGGGCGTCGCGCAGCGCCGCGGGCAGACCGTGCCGCAGGGCGGCCTCGGAGGCGCTGGTGAGGTGCCAGTGCGCGAGATCCTCCACCCAGGCGCGGGAGCCGCACGCGGTGAGCAGGTCGCGGGCGCGGGAGGCGTCGTGGTCGTCGAGGTCCGCGCGCCCCAGCAGCGACTGCAGGGCGGGCCAGGTCTCGGTGGTGGAGGCGTGGGCGATCAGCGCCGTGCGCTTGCCCTCGCGCAGGTCCCCGAGCGCGCTCTTGCCGGTGCGCTGCGCGTCGCCGAAGGTGCCCAGCAGGTCGTCCACCAGCTGGAAGCCGATCCCCAGCAGGCTGCCGATCTCGTCGAGGGCGGAGTGCACCTCGGAGGGCGCCTCGGCCAGCAGCGCCCCGGCGCGCAGCGGCAGCTGGAAGGAGTACAGAGCCGTCTTCAGCTCCGCGACCGCGAGCACCTCGCGCAGCGGGGCGGGGTCGGCGGCCGGTGCGAGCTGGAGGCGCACGTCGGCGAGCTCGCCGGCGGCCGTCGCGTGCAGGGTGGTCTCGAACAGGTCCAGCAGCCCCTCCACCACCGGGGCCGGGGCCTCGCAGCGGCAGATCGTGCGCATCGCCGTGATCAGGCCCAGGTCCCCGGCGAGGATCCCGGCGGCCTGGCCCAGCCGGCGCGCCCCGGCGGGGGTCGCGCCGTGCCGGGCGGCCTGCGCGGCCGCGCCCCCGGGGACGCTGGGCACACCGCGGCGCACCTCGTCCCCGTCGATCACGTCGTCCTGCACCACGAAGGCCGTGTGCAGCAGCTCCAGCGCCGCCCCCACCTGCACGGCGGCCTCGTGCCTCGTGCCGCCGAGCGCCGCGTGCGCGGAGAGCAGCAGGGCGGGGCGCAGCCGCTTGCCGCCCTCGACGGCGTCGCCCAGCGCGGTCCACAGCTGCTCGTGATCGGGCAGCGGGAGCGGCCCGGGCAGGGCGGCGCCGCGCGCCAGCTGGCGGCGCAGCTCGCGATCGACGGACGGCAGGTGGGCGTCGCTCATGGCGTGCTCCCCGGCGTGAGGGCTTCCCCGAGCTGCGGCACCTGCGCGACCGCCCACGGGCTGAGGGTCCACGGGGCGAGGTCCACCAATGCGGCGAGGTCGGCGGGCTCCACCCAGCGCAGATCCATCACCTCGTCCGGGTTCGGCACGGGGTCGCTCTGCGCGAGGGCGACGAAGACGGGGCACACCTCGTTCTCCACCACCCCCGAGGCGTCCACCGCGCGGTAGCGGAACTCCGGCAGCACCTCCCGCGGTGCGCCCACGCGCATGCCCAGCTCGTGCCGGGCATGGCGGGCGATGGCCTCCGGGAAGCTCTCGCCTTGCCGGGGGTGGCCGCAGAACGAGTTGGTCCAGACCCCCGGCCAGGTGCGCTTGCCCAGCGCCCGACGGGTGAGCAGCACCCGGCCGCCGGCGTCCACCACATGGCAGGAGAAGGCGAGGTGCAGGGGAGTGCGGGCGGAGTGCACGGTAGCGCGCGGCGCGAGACCGCACGGCGCGCCGTCGGCGTCGAGGAGGACGACGTGGTCCTCGACGGCCCCCTCGGCCCGATCCCCCTCCGGCACGGTGGTGTCGATCACAAGCGCTCCTCACAAGTACTTAGCCTGTCTACCTAAATCGACTGTAACATCTGAGCATGAGCGAGAGCACGCGGCACGATGGCGCCGGGACCGCCGCGCCGTACTGGTACACCGAGCAGCACGGCGCCGTGGCGCTGCTCGCCGCGCTGCGTCGCTTCCGCGCCGCGGATCAGGAGATGCGCCGCCGGATGAGCGCCGGCATGGACATGAACACCACCGATCTCGAGGCGCTGCGCTTCGTGATCGCGCACGAGCTCGCCGAGTCCCCGGTCACCCCGCTGCAGCTGGCGCGGCACCTGGAGATCTCCGGCGCCTCCACCTCGAAGCTGCTGGACCGGCTCACCGCCTCGGGCCACCTCGCCCGGGCGCCGCACCCCCACGACGGCCGCTCCCGGATCGTCGTCGCCACCGAGCATGCCCACGCCCAGGTGCGGGAGCGGCTGCGCGGGATGCACGAGAGGATGCTGGAGATCGCCCACGACGTGCCGCCCTCCGCGCGCACCGCCGCCATCTGCTTCCTGGACGCGATGGCGGAGCAGCTCGAGACGGAGGCCGCGCCCGAGCGGCTCACCCCGCCTGCACCGTGAGCCGGGCGGGCGAGGCACGGTGCGCGCTGCACGGCCGACGGGCCCCTTGCACCGGGGTGCGAGGGGCCCGACGGCCGCGGAGCGGGAGAGCTCGGAGGGAAGAGGGCGTCGGGGAGCGGTCGCTCAGAACCGCCCGGTGGCCACCAGCTCGTGCGCTCCTTCTGGCGCGCCACGTCCCGGGGGTAGACCCGGTAGAACATCGTCCAGTACACGGCGTTGAGCAGGTACGGCACCACCGCGAACCACACGAACGTCGTCTGGCTGCTGAACGCCTCGGCCACGAAGCCGAGTCCGAGAACCATCAGGGCGGTGATGCCGCCCTGGATGAGAGAGAACAGCATCGCGAACGCGGTGGCGCTCAGCTGGGAGGGGACCACGTTGGAGACCATCGGCGGCACGCAGCCGGAGAAGCCCACGGAGAACACCAGGCCCAGCAGCAGGTTCAGCGGGATCGAGACCACGAAGCCCTCGTAGGGGAGCTGGGTGACCAGCGCGACGGTGCCCGCGAAGGAGACCAGGTAGATCTGCATGAGCATGATGCGGCCCTTCTCGCCGAAGCTCCGCACGAACAGGTCCGCCAGGCGCCCGCCGAGGAAGCTGGAGAACACGGCGCCGAGGGAGAAGAAGGACATCGCCATCGTGGCCTGGAAGACGCTCAGGCCCCGCTCCACGACCAGGAAGTTCGGGTAGAAGGCCAGCAGCACCAGGCTCGTGACCAGCACGACCATGCCGGCCATGAGGGAGACGGTGGGGATCTTGAACAGCGTGGCACCGTCGGAGATCTTGAAGCGGCCGGCCTCGGCCATCATGTCCTCGCGGGCGGTGTTCTGGCGGGGGTCCTTCACCCACATCGCTATGAGCACGCCGGAGAGGATGGAGATCGCGCCCATGGTCCACATGGCGTAGCGCCAGGCGTCGGGGCTGGGGTCGTCCCCGCGGGCGAAGAGGCCGATCGCCGGCCCCATCACGATGCCCACGCCGGTGCCGACCGCACGGATCGTGCCGTAGGCCTTGCCGCGCTGCGACTGGCGGAACAGGTCCGGGAGCAGGCCGTTGATGATCGGCTCGGAGGCGACGGTGCCCACCACGCTGATCGAGTACAGGATCAGCAGCCAGGTGAAGTTCGGGGCGAAGCCGGAGGCGATGGTCCACAGCCCCCACACGCCGGTGACGAGGAGGAGGATCTTCTTGCGGCCGTACTTGTCCGCCATCATCGCCCAGAAAGGGCCGAACAGCATGCGCGCGAACTTGCTGATCGCGCTGAGCAGTCCCAGCATCCCCTCGCCCACGCCGAAGGCGGCGCCGATGAGCGGGAAGAAGGTGTCGATCAGCCCGCCCTCGGAGTTGTCGACCGCCTGGGAGAAGCCCATGGCGGCCATCGCCCTGCCGTTGCCCTTGCCCGAGGGGCCGTCCTCGGCGAGGGCGTCGGGGCGGCGCGCATCGCTGTCCACGAGGGCGACGCCGAGGCCGGGGCCGCCGGCGGGGCGACGATCGAGCCGGTGGCCGTGGAGACGGCGCCGGGGAAGGGGTCGGGCCGGCCGGTGCCGGCCCCGGGGGGAAAGGTCGTCCATCGTTGGTCCTCTCGAGATCTGCCCGGGGCAGAGGTGAACAGCGGTGTTCCAGTGCGAGGGAGCGGGGTGCGCTCGCGGTGCCGCCGGGTGGGCGGACGGTGTGACGCGGTGCTGCGTCGTGGGCCGAGAGTCTTGGAGCGCGAGGCGGCGGACTGGGCAAGCTGCCACAAGTTGCAGAGGCGCGGTTGCCGACCGCGGTGCGGGGAAAACGCTTGGCGCCGGGAGGGTGACGCCATCAACGCTGGTCCTGGGTTCGCAGCGCGTCCGGATCGCGAAATGTTCTCGGGCCGTGATGTGCGAGTCCTCGATGCCCGGAGCATCCGACCGTCGTCAGATCTGGCAATTCATGGCAACAGAGGGGTTCTCGGAGGGCCGACGCAGAGACCCGTGCCGGGGAGCGAGGGCGGGCGCGGGAAGCGAGGGGGGCGACGCTCGGCGAGGGACCGGCGGCACGTGCCGGGGTCGGCGGTGGCGGAACGCCGGTGAGCGCCGGCAGAGGCGTGGGTCGCTGCGCGTCCGCGAGGCGGTGTCGGTGCGCCTCGTGCGAGAACTCCGGCGCGCCTCGCGCGGGAACGCTGCGTCGGGACTGGCGCGGATGGTCGTCATTCGTCCATCCCGCGCAGAGCACTGGAGGCGCGCAGAGCAGAGCCCGCGCCACGGACTCGAGGACAGCCCTCGGAAGGGCCTTCTCGAGGGCGCCCGAACACCGCACAGGATGATGTGGCCGAGGACACCTCGAAAAGGGCCGTTCTGGCTTGACGGGGTCTGTGGAGGTGCGTAATGTTCTTCCTCGTGCCCCGGACAACGGGAACGAGGAACGGACAGCGATCCGGACCGAGATTCCCGCACTGACCTGGCACGACAGATCTTCCGAGAGAGGATCGCGGCGCGGATCACACCGCACCGATTTGACTCGGAGAACTGACCCGGCTAAGTTAGCGGAGTTGCCTCGGAGCGAAGGCCCGGAAGGGTTCAGAGCACTGAGTGCGCGTGTTGCTTGATATCTCAATAGCGTGTCTGTTTATCGATGCCATTATTTTGAATGGCAATTTTGAAACGGATGATACAGCAGAAATGCTGGTTGTTTGTTTCTGTTGTCAGGATACTGTTTTTCATGTTTTTTCATGGAGAGTTTGATCCTGGCTCAGGACGAACGCTGGCGGCGTGCTTAACACATGCAAGTCGAACGATGACGGTGGTGCTTGCACCGCCTGATTAGTGGCGAACGGGTGAGTAACACGTGAGTAACCTGCCCCTCACTTCGGGATAACCTCGGGAAATCGTGGCTAATACCGGATACGAACACTCATCGCATGGTGGGTGTTGGAAAGATTTATCGGTGGGGGATGGACTCGCGGCCTATCAGTTTGTTGGTGAGGTAATGGCTCACCAAGGCGATGACGGGTAGCCGGCCTGAGAGGGCGACCGGCCACACTGGGACTGAGACACGGCCCAGACTCCTACGGGAGGCAGCAGTGGGGAATATTGCACAATGGGCGAAAGCCTGATGCAGCGACGCCGCGTGAGGGATGACGGCCTTCGGGTTGTAAACCTCTTTCAGTAGGGAAGAAGCGAGAGTGACGGTACCTGCAGAAGAAGCGCCGGCTAACTACGTGCCAGCAGCCGCGGTAATACGTAGGGCGCAAGCGTTGTCCGGAATTATTGGGCGTAAAGAGCTTGTAGGTGGCTTGTCGCGTCTGCCGTGAAAACCCGAGGCTCAACCTCGGGCGTGCGGTGGGTACGGGCAGGCTAGAGTGTGGTAGGGGAGACTGGAACTCCTGGTGTAGCGGTGAAATGCGCAGATATCAGGAAGAACACCGATGGCGAAGGCAGGTCTCTGGGCCATTACTGACACTGAGAAGCGAAAGCATGGGTAGCGAACAGGATTAGATACCCTGGTAGTCCATGCCGTAAACGTTGGGCACTAGGTGTGGGGGACATTCCACGTTTTCCGCGCCGTAGCTAACGCATTAAGTGCCCCGCCTGGGGAGTACGGCCGCAAGGCTAAAACTCAAAGGAATTGACGGGGGCCCGCACAAGCGGCGGAGCATGCTGATTAATTCGATGCAACGCGAAGAACCTTACCAAGGCTTGACATGCACTGGACGGCTGCAGAGATGTGGCTTTCTTCGGACTGGTGCACAGGTGGTGCATGGTTGTCGTCAGCTCGTGTCGTGAGATGTTGGGTTAAGTCCCGCAACGAGCGCAACCCTTGTTCTATGTTGCCAGCACGTGATGGTGGGGACTCATAGGAGACTGCCGGGGTCAACTCGGAGGAAGGTGGGGACGACGTCAAATCATCATGCCCCTTATGTCTTGGGCTTCAAGCATGCTACAATGGTCGGTACAATGGGTTGCGAAACTGTGAGGTGGAGCGAATCCCAAAAAGCCGGCCTCAGTTCGGATTGGGGTCTGCAACTCGACCCCATGAAGTCGGAGTCGCTAGTAATCGCAGATCAGCAACGCTGCGGTGAATACGTTCCCGGGCCTTGTACACACCGCCCGTCAAGTCACGAAAGTCGGTAACACCCGAAGCCAGTGGCCCATCCTCGTGAGGGAGCTGTCGAAGGTGGGATCGGTGATTGGGACTAAGTCGTAACAAGGTAGCCGTACCGGAAGGTGCGGCTGGATCACCTCCTTTCTAAGGAGCATCACCAATATTGGTGGCCGTCTGCCTGCCCGAGTGTGGTGGGGGCGGTTGCTCAAGGGTGGAACATCGATGGATGGGCACTTCGCCGGCACTGCCGGGTTCTAGTACGGCCCCTCTTGTGGGGTGGGGAACGGACCTGTGGTGGTGTGGGTTCGAGGTGGAGACACGCTATTGGGTTGTGAGGCTGCACGCGGCCCCTTTTCTGGTTCCTTCGGGAACGGGTGAGGGTGTGTGGCTGGTCTCCCCTGTCATGGGCGCCTTGTGGGTGTGTGTGGTGGGTGTGGGGTTGTTTTTTGAGAACTGTATAGTGGACGCGAGCATCTTGTAAGCAATTTTTATAGCGCAAAGTGTCTTTGTGTTGCCGTAAGTTTTAAAGGGCGCACGGTGGATGCCTTGGCACAAGGAGCCGACGAAGGACGTGTGAGTCTGCGTTAAGCCTCGGGGAGTTGACAACAGAGCTGTGATCCGAGGATGTCCGAATGGGGAAACCCACCACGAGTCATGTCGTGGTACCTGCCGCTGAATGTATAGGCGGTGTGGAGGGAACGCGGGGAAGTGAAACATCTCAGTACCCGCAGGAAGAGAAAACAACAGTGATTCCGTGAGTAGTGGCGAGCGAAAGCGGAGGAGGCTAAACCTGTTCTGTGTGATACCCGGCAGGGGTTGCAGGTCAGGGGTTGTGGGACGTGTTGGATGGGTCTGCCGGCTCATCAGCGTGTACGTGTAGTGGTAGTCGAAGTCGTGGTGAGTGCGACGGCGTAGAGGGTGTGACCCCCGTAGACGAAACTGCTGCATGGCGTGACGCTGTTCCCGAGTAGCACCGGGCCCGTGAAATCCGGTGTGAATCTGCCAGGACCACCTGGTAAGCCTGAATACTACCTTGTGACCGATAGCGGACAAGTACCGTGAGGGAAAGGTGAAAAGCACCCCGGGAGGGGAGTGAAATAGTACCTGAAACCGTGCGCTTACAATCCGTCGGAGCCTTGAGGGGTGACGGCGTGCCTTTTGAAGAATGAGCCTGCGAGTTAGTGGTCGGTGGCGAGGTTAACCCGTGTGGGGTAGCCGTAGCGAAAGCGAGTCTGAACGGGGCGTTCAGTCGCCGGCTCTAGACCCGAAGCGAAGTGATCTATCCATGGGCAGTGTGAAGCGCGGGTAAGACCGCGTGGAGGCGCGAACCCACTTCAGTTGAAAATGGAGGGGATGACCTGTGGATAGGGGTGAAAGGCCAATCAAACTTCGTGATAGCTGGTTCTCCCCGAAATGCATTTAGGTGCAGCGTTGCGTGTTTCGTGCCGGAGGTAGAGCACTGGATAGGCGATGGGCCCCACCGGGTTACTGACCTTAGCCAAACTCCGAATGCCGGTACGTGAGAGCGCAGCAGTGAGACTGTGGGGGATAAGCTTCATGGTCGAGAGGGAAACAGCCCAGAACATCAGCTAAGGCCCCTAAGCGTGTGCTAAGTGGAAAAGGATGTGGAGTTGCTGAGACAACCAGGAGGTTGGCTTAGAAGCAGCCACCCTTGAAAGAGTGCGTAATAGCTCACTGGTCAAGTGATTCTGCGCCGACAATTTAGCGGGGCTCAAGCACACCGCCGAAGCTGTGTCACTCAGTCCTTGGGGCTGGGTGGGTAGGGGAGCGTCGTGCAGCCGGCGAAGCCGCGGGGGAACCCAGTGGTGGAGGCTGCACGAGTGAGAATGCAGGCATGAGTAGCGAAAGACGGGTGAGAAACCCGTCCGCCGATTGATCAAGGGTTCCAGGGCCAGGTTAATCCGCCCTGGGTTAGTCGGGACCTAAGGCGAGGCCGACAGGCGTAGTCGATGGACAACGGGTTGATATTCCCGTACCGATCGTAGGAGGACCCATACCGAGGCAGTCGATGCTAACCACCCGAGCTGTCTCCCTGCCCTTCGGGGCAGGGGTGATGGTGAGGCTGGGAACCAAGGTTGTAGTAGGTCAGCGTGTGGGATGACGCAGTGAGGCAGCTTCCGCGGAGTTAATGGAATACTCCGTCCAAGCGTGCAGCCCGATCCCGGGTAATGCTGGGGTCGTGTGGGTGAGACGTGATGGGGAGGACCCTTCGGGGAACAAGGAGAGTGATCCTGTACTGCCTAGAAAAGTCCCGGCGTGACGAATACGGTCGCCCGTACCCTAAACCGACTCAGGTGATCAGGTAGAGAATACCGAGGCGTTCGAGAGAATCGTGGTTAAGGAACTCGGCAAAATGCCCCCGTAACTTCGGGAGAAGGGGGGCCCGATCCGTGAGAGCGGGGAGGGCCGCAGAGACCAGGGAGAAGCGACTGTTTACTAAAAACACAGGTCCGTGCGAAGTCGTAAGACGCTGTATACGGACTGACGCCTGCCCGGTGCTGGAAGGTTAAGAGGACCGGTTAGACGCTTTCGGGTGTCGACGCTGAGAATTTAAGCCCCAGTAAACGGCGGTGGTAACTATAACCATCCTAAGGTAGCGAAATTCCTTGTCGGGTAAGTTCCGACCTGCACGAATGGCGTAACGACTTCTCCACTGTCTCAACCGCGAACTCGGCGAAATTGCATTACGAGTAAAGATGCTCGTTACGCGCAGCAGGACGGAAAGACCCCGGGACCTTTACTATAGTTTGATATTGGTGTTCGGGACGGCTTGTGTAGGATAGGTGGGAGACTGGGAAGCATTCACGCCAGTGAGTGTGGAGTCATTGTTGAAATACCACTCTGGTCGTTCTGGATTCCTAACCTCGGTCCGTGATCCGGATCAGGGACAGTGTCTGATGGGTAGTTTAACTGGGGCGGTTGCCTCCTAAAGAGTAACGGAGGCGCTCAAAGGTTCCCTCAGCCTGGTTGGCAATCAGGTGTTGAGTGTAAGTGCACAAGGGAGCTTGACTGCGAGACAGACATGTCGGGCAGGTGCGAAAGCAGGAACTAGTGATCCGGCACCTCATTGTGGAATGGGTGTCGCTCAACGGATAAAAGGTACCCCGGGGATAACAGGCTGATCTTGCCCAAGAGCTCATATCGACGGCATGGTTTGGCACCTCGATGTCGGCTCGTCGCATCCTGGGGCTGGAGTTGGTCCCAAGGGTTAGGCTGTTCGCCTATTAAAGCGGTACGCGAGCTGGGTTTAGAACGTCGTGAGACAGTTCGGTCCCTATCCGCTGCGCGCGTTGGATATTTGAGAAGTCCTGTCCCTAGTACGAGAGGACCGGGATGGACTGACCTCTGGTGTGCCAGTTGTTCTGCCAAGGGCATGGCTGGTTGGCTACGTCGGGAAGGGATAACCGCTGAAAGCATCTAAGCGGGAAGCCTGCTTCGAGATGAGATATCCTTGCACCCTTGAGGTGTGTGAGGCCCCCAGTAGATGACTGGGTTGATAGGCCAGATGTGGAAGCACAGTAATGTGTGGAGCTGACTGGTACTAATGGCTGATGACTTACAACAACATAGTGTTATGTGTTGATTGTTTGCTGTGTGTGTTCGCGTCCACTGTGCGGTTCTCGAGGAGCAACCCGCTGCGTGCCCTGTTGGGGGTGTGTGGGGGCTGGTTGGGTCTCGTCGTGTTACGGCGGTCATAGCGTCGAGGAAACGCCCGGTTCCATTCCGAACCCGGAAGCTAAGCTCGATAGCGCCGATGGTACTGCACTCGGGAGGGTGTGGGAGAGTAGGTCGCCGCCGGACATCTTTCACTGGGAGTGGAGGAGTTGCTGAACCCCGATATGTGTCGGGTGTTCGCCTCCTCCACTCCCTTTTTTCATGCCCGGACGCTGCCGGGCCCGCGACACCAGTCCCGTCTCACGACGAGGACGTGGCCCGCGCATGGGAGGTCGCGGCTCCGACCCATACCGGGACCACCTGGATCAACAGGGACGGCGCCGTGAACCCCCGCGCCCCCTTCGACCGGATCAAGCACTCCGGTCAGGGACGGGCGTTCGCCGTGCCGGGGCGCCCTGCCGCGGTGCGGAGGCCCTGCTGTGCGCATCGGCCACTCCAGCTCTGGACCCTCCGCGGCCCGTGATGCCATAGTGATCGTGAGCGGTGGCGCCGCCCCTCAGCGCCCCGCCGCCGGCCCCGCGCCGTCGCGGAGCCCCCGCCGACACGGTCCGCCGCCCCGACGATGGGAGGCCGATGATGGCAACACCCCCGATGCCCCCGCCGCGCCCGGATCCGGCCCACCCCGGCCCGAGCATCCCCACCACGATGCAGGCGGTGCAGCTGGTGGGCCACGGCGGCCTGGAACAGCTGATCCATGCCCGCGACGTGCCCACCCCGCAGCCAGCCGCGGGGGAGGTGCTGATCGACGTGCACGCCTGCGGCATGAACAACACCGACATCTGGGTGCGCGAGGGCGCCTACGGCTCGGACACCGACCCGGCCGCGGTCTCCACCTGGCGGCGCGGCCGCTCCACCCTCACCTTCCCCCGCATCCAGGGCGCGGACATCGTGGGCCGCATCGCCGCCGTGGGCGACGGTGTGGACGAGACCCGGATCGGGCAGCGGGTGCTCGTGGACTTCTCCCTCTACCACCGCCCCGAGGGGGACGACTCCCTGGCGGACATCGACTACATCGGCCACGGCCGCGACGGCGGCTACGCCGAGTACGTCACCGTCCCCGCCGAGAACGCCCATCCCGCCCCGGAGCAGGTCTCGGACGCAGGCCTGGCCACCTTCTGCTGCGCCTACCTCACCGCCGAGCACATGCTGGACCGGGCCCGGCTCGCGGAGGGCGAGCGGGTGCTGGTCACCGGCGCCTCCGGCGGCGTCGGCTCGGCGGTCCTGCAGCTCGCGCGGGCGCGCGGCGCGATCCCCTACGCCGTCACCAGCGCCGGGAAGGAGGCCGCGCTGCAGGCCCTCGGCGCCGAGGCGACGGTCCTGCGCGATGCCCCGGACCTGGTCGCCGCGGTGGAGAGCGTGGCCGACGGCCCGATCGACGTGGTCGCGGACCTGGTGGCCGGGCCGCTGTTCAACGACCTGCTGCGGATCCTGCGTCCGGAGGGCCGGTACACCACCGCCGGGGCGATCGGTGGACCGGTGGTCGACCTGGACCTGCGCACCGTGTACCTCAAGCATCTGGAGCTGCACGGCTCCTCCCAGGGCACCCGCACCGCCTTCCGTCGCCTGCTGGGCCACATCGAGTCCGGCACCATCCGACCGCTGCTGGACCGCACCTTCCGTCTGTCCGATCTGCACGACGCGCAGCGCGCCTTCCTGGCCAAGTCCTACATCGGCAAGCTGGTGGTGGTCCCGGACCGTCACTGGGAGCAGGTGGGGGCGCCCTTCGAGCACGGGAGCCGTGATGCGACGTGAACGCAGCATCACCCTGATCGACACTCAGTCCGGCGGCGACGTGTCCCGCGTGGTCACCGCGGGGATCGAGCCGATCCCCGGCACCACCGCCCTGGAGAAGGCCCGGTTCCTGGAGCGGGAGGGCGACGGTCTGCGCCGCCTGCTGCTGTCCGAGCCGTACGGCGACCCGGCCATGTCCGTGGACCTGATCGTCGAGCCCGGCCACCCCGAGGCGCAGGCCGGCTACATCATCATGGAGGCGATGGGCTACCCCCTGTACTCCGGCTCCAACACCCTGTGCGTCGCCACCGCCCTGCTCGAGTCCGGGATGATCGAGATGGTCGACGGCGAGCAGCAGATCGTGCTCGAGTCCCCGGCGGGTCTCGCCCACATCACCGCCCGCAACGCCGACGGGCGGGTCGAGTCCGTCACCACCCAGGGCGCCCCCGCCTACGTCGCGGACCGCGCCGTGACCATCGAGGTCCCGGGCATCGGCCCGGTCGCCTGCGACCTGGTCTGGTCCGGCGGCTACTACGCGATGATCGACGCGACCGCGCAGGGCTTCACCCTCGCCCGCGAGGAGGAGATCGCCCTGACCGCCTTCGGCGACGCCTTCGTGCGTGCCGCCCGGCCCGGCCTGCGCCGCGAGCACCCCTCCCTGGGGGACGTGGGCCCGCTGCCGTTCGTGCACTTCATGGGCCCGGTGGAGGACTCGGCCGACGGCCGCTGCGTGTCCCGCTCCGCCACCTACGTCCACCCCGGCGTCCTCTGCCGCAGCCCCACCGGCACCGGCACCTCCGCCCGCCTCGCCCTGATGGCCGTGCAGGGACAGCTGCGCCCGGGCGACAGCCTGGAGACGATCTCCCCGCGCGGCAACCGCTTCGTGGGCACCGTGATCGGGGAGGACACGGTGGGGGACTTCCCCGCCTGGCACTCCCACATCACCGGCTCCGCCCGCCTGCTGGCCCGCTCGAGGGTCACCGTGGATCTCGACGATCCGCTGGTGGACGCCTCGGACCTGGAGCCGCTGCTGAGCTGGTGAGCCTCCGCGCCCGCCTCACCGCCCGCCGAACTCGGGCCGGCGCTTGGCGAGGAACGCTGCAGTGCCCTCGGCCTTGTCCTCGGTGGTGTACAGCAGCGTCTGGGCGAGCTGCTCGAGCAGCATGCCGGTGCGCTGATCGGTGTCGCTGCCGGGACGGATCACCATCTTCGCCAGGCGGATCGCGAGCGGCCCCTTGCGCAGTACGGTGGTCATGATCTCCGTGGCGGTGTCGAGCAGGTCCTCGGCGGGCACCACGGTGGTGACCAGGCCGTGGCGCTCGGCCTGCTCGGCGGTCAGGGCGCGGCCGGTCAGCACCATCTCCAGGGCGCGGCCGGCCCCGACCAGGCGGGACAGGCGCTGGGTGCCGCCGGCGCCGGGCAGCACCCCGAGCGCGGTCTCGGGAAGTCCCATGGTCGCGCCGTGGACGGCGATGCGGATGTCGCAGGCCATCGCCAGCTCCAGCCCGCCGCCGAGCGCGGCGCCGTTGAGGGCGGCGAGGGTGGGCTTCGGGTACTCCTCGATCCGGTCGTACAGGCGCTGCATGGCGTTGGCGAGCCCGTCGGCCATCGACCAGTTCTCGACCTCGGCGATGTCGGCGCCGGCGGCGAAGGCGCGCTCGCCGGTGCCGGTGACGATGATCCCGCGGACGGCGTCGTCGGCCTCCCACTCGTCCAGGACCTGCCCGATCTCGCCGAGCATGGCGGCGTTCAGCGCGCCCAGCTGCGCGGGCCGGTCGAGGGTGAGCGCGCCGATGCCGTCGCGCACGGCGACCTGGACGGTCTCGAAGCGGGCGGGCGGCTGCGGAACGGACATGATCTCCTGCTCTCTGGGGCGGGGCGGCGGGGTGCGCCGGTGCGGTCAGGCCATCGTCAGTCCGCCGGAGACGGACAGGGTCTGACCGGTGATGTAGTGGGAGGCGGGGGAGGCCAGGAACGCGACCGCGTTGGCGAGGTCCTCCGGCTGGGCGAGGCGGCGCAGCGGGATCGCCTTCTCCAGCGCGGTGCGCAGCTTCGGGTTGTCGGCGGAGATCTGGTCGAACAGGGGAGTGTCCGCCGGGCCGGGGCAGACGGCGTTGGCGGTGATCCCGGCGCGGGCGGCCTCGCGGGCGAGGGTCTTGGTGAAGGCGACGATTCCGCCCTTGCACGCGGAGTACACCGCCTCCCCGGAGGAGCCGACGCGGGCGGCGTCGGAGGCGATGTTCACGACGGTGCCGTGACCCTGTTCGGTCATCTGCCGCACCACCACCTGGCTGCAGTGCAGCGTGCCGAACAGGTTGATCTGCACGATCGTGTCCCAGACGGCGTGGTCCTGCTCGAGGAAGGGGCCGGCCTTGTCCCAGCCGGCGTTGTTGACCAGCACGTCGATGCGGCCGAAGCGCTCCACCACCTGCGCCGCCATCGCCTCGACGCCGGCGCGGTCGCTGACGTCCACCGGCACGGCGAGGGCCTGGCCGCCCAGCTCGGCGGCGAGAGCATCGGCCGACGGGCCATCGATGTCGGCGACGACCACCACCGCGCCCTCGGCGGCGAGGCGGCGGGCGATCCCGCGGCCGATGCCGCTGCCGGCTCCGGTGACGATGCTGATCCGCCCGGTGAGGTCGTGGTCGGTGGTCTCGGGCGTGGTCTCCATGGAGGTGCTCCTGGATCGGTGGGGGAGGGTCACGGCGCTGCCTCGCGGTCCACGCAGTGGCGGGCGATGACGAGCTTCATGATCTGGGCGGTGCCGTCCCCGATCTGCAGCCCCAGCACATCCCGCAGCCTCTGCTCGATCGGACGGTCGGTGAGGTAGCCGTACTGGCCGTGGCTGAGCAGGCACTGGTGGATCACGTCGTACGCCGTCTTCGGCGCCCACCATTTGCACATCGCCGCCTCCTTGGTGTGCGGCAGGTCGTTGTCCTTCAGCCACAGCGTCTTCTGGCACAGCAGTCGCGCCGCGGCCACCTGCGTCTCCGCCTCGGCGAGCGGGAAGGCGAGGCCCTGGAAGGAGCTCAGAGGCCTGTCGAAGGCGGTGCGGGTGCTGGTGTACTCCCAGGTCTCCTCGAGGGTGGCCTGCGCGGCGCCGAGCACCTGCATCCCGATCAGGGCGCGGGAGAAGTCGAATCCCTGCATCACCTGGGTGAAGGCGCAGCCCTCGGTGCCCAGCAGGTGTCCCTCGGGCACCCAGGTGCCGTCGACGTCGATCAGGCCGCGACCCACCGCGGTGGTGCCCATGTCCGGCAGGCGGCGGCGGGTGATCCCCTCGCGGTCCAGCTCGACCAGGAAGGCGGACAGGCCGCGGCCGCGGCTCCCGTCGGCCGTGCGCGCGAAGACCACCGCGGCGTCGCAGTGCATCGCGAACGACATCGACTTGGTGCCGCGCAGCACCCAGCCGCCGCGCTCGCGATGCGCGGTCATCGAGGGGCTGCCGGCGTCGGAGCCGTTGCCCGGCTCGGACAGGCCGATCGCGACGATCCCGGCACCGGAGGTGAGGTGCGGGATCCAGCGGGCGGCGATCTCCTCCGGTGCGTTGCGGGCCAGGACCTGGCCCACCAGGGAGCCGATGATCTGCACGTAGGCGACGTTGAGGTCGCCGCGGGCGATCTGCTCGGCGATCATGCCGGTGGCCAGGGAGCGTCCGTCGCGGCCGCCGAAGGCACGGGGCAGCTCCGGGGCGATCAGCCCCTTCCGGCCCATCTCGCGGACCAGGTCGGGGTCGATGCGACCGGCACGTTGGCGCTCGGCCATGCCGGGGGCGATGCGGGTGGCGATCTCCGCCGCGGAGTCGATGTCGTGCTGCATCGCCTCGTCGAGGGCGAAGTCCATGGCGTCTCCTGTGCGGGAGGGGCGGGCATGCCCGGCGCGGTCAGCGGTGCGGGTGGGTGCGGTCATCGGAGGGTTCTGCGGCGAGGTCGGCGAGCAGATCGGCGTAGCGGTCGCGATGTCCGGGGGCGAGCACGGCGGACAGCAGCAGCGCCGTCTGCTCGGTCACGAACGCCTCGAAGCTGATCCGCGGGGCGAAGTACCAGTTCTTCAGCGCCCAGGAGTGGGCGACGGTGACCAGGTCGTAGGTGAACAGCTCGGCGTGCAGCGGGCGCAGCAGCCCCTGCGCGACGGCGGCGTCGACGGCGCTGCGCAGCGGGGCGGTGGAGCGGATCTCGAGCTCCTTGATGACCTTCCGCCCCTCCGCGTCGAGGGTGTGGGACTCCCGGTAGGTGAGCATGACGGCCTGGCGGTCGTCGCGGATCACGGTGCAGTAGGCGGCGAAGGCGGCGGCGATCTGCCGCACCGGGTCCTCCTCCGGCCCCAGCGCGGCCGCGACGCGACGGGTGATGTCGTCCAGCACGTCCTCGGTGACGGCGCGGACCAGCTCCTGCTTGCCGGCGAAGTAGCGGTAGATCAGCCCCACGGACACCCCGGCGGCGGTGGCGATGGACTGCATGGACACCTCGTGGGAGCCGCGCCGCTCCAGCAGCGGGACGGCGGCGGCCAGGATCTGGGCGCGGCGCGCGTCCGAGCGCGTGGCACGGGCGGCCTCCTGCGGGGCGATGGGGGCCTCGGAGCGCAGCACGGCACGACCTCTCGACGATGAGAAGACCGCTCAGCGGAAGTGAACGGTGATTCACCGATGAGTGTGACGTGGGGCACCCCGGGGCGTCAAGGGTCGGCGAGGCGGGCGCGGCCCTCCGGGCGATGCGGCCCGGCCCGGCGGGGAGCTGTCGGGCCGGGGTGCGGTCGCCGGCGTGCGGGTCGTGGAGCGAGCTGCGGCGCGGGCCCGCTCAGCAGGCGGCCGGCTCCTCGACCCGGGGCGGCGTCGCCGCCGCGCGGGCCTGCTGGCGGCGGTGCACCGCGAAGGACCAGGCGGCGATCCCGAGGCCCAGCACGGCCAGCACCACGCCCGTCCAGGACGGGGCCACCAGGCCCCAGCCGGCCGCGAGCACGGCCGCGCCGAGCGCGGCGCCCAGCGAGTTGCCGATGTTCAGCGCCGAGTGGTGCAGCGCCGCGGCGAGGGAGGGGGCGTCCGGCGAGGCGTCCAGCAGGAACAGCTGCAGGGAGGGGCCCATCAGCTGGGAGGTGACCGCGATCGCCAGCAGCATCGCCATCCCGGCGATCGCGTGCTCGGCCACCAGGGCGAACACCGTCAGGCTCAGCGCCATCCCGACCAGGCCCGCGAAGATCGTGCCGTACACGCTGCGGTCCGCGAGGCGGCCGGCGAGGATGTTCCCGGCCGTCATGCCCACGCCGAACACGAACAGCGCCACCGGCACGGCGCGCTCGCCGAGGCCCATCAGGCCCGGCACGATCTCGCCCACGTAGCTGTACACGGCGAACATGCCGCCGAAGCCGATGGAGCCGATGCCGAGGGCGAACCACACCTGGGCGCGGCGCAGCGCGCCCAGCTCGGCACGGATCGACCCGGTGGTCCCGGCGTTCTCGGGCTCGGGCACCAGGCGCCAGATCGCCAGCGTGCTCACGGCCGCGACCAGCACCACGATCACGTAAGCGGAGCGCCAGCCCACCGCCTGGCCGAAGGCGGTGGAGGCGGGCACGCCCAGCATCGTCGCGATCGTCAGGCCCAGCATCACCAGCGAGACGGAGCGGGCCCGCTGCCCGGCGGGGGAGAGACGCGCGACGACCAGCGAGGCGACGCCGAAGAACGCGCCGTGGGGGAGGCCGGAGAGGAAGCGCGCCCCGGCGAGCACGCTGAAGCTCGGTGCCATCGCCGAGAGCAGGTTCCCCAGGCCGATCAGGCCGATCAGCAGCATCAGCAGCCTTGCCCGGGGCATCCTCACCGCCGCGATCGTCACCGCGGGGGCGCCGACCACCACGCCCAGCGCGTACAGCGTGATGAGCATGCCGGCCTGCGGGATCGAGACCTCGAGATCGTCCGCGATCTGCGGCAGCAGGCCCATGGACGCGAACTCGGTGGTGCCGATCGCGAAGGCGCCCATCGCCATCGCGAGGATCACCAGGCGCAGGCGGCCGCGGGAGAGCGGCGCCGTCGAGGCCGAGGGGGTGGGGAGCGACATGAGGAGCCTCCAGCGCGGGTCAGGGTGGGGCACGCTGCCGACGCTGGAAGCGAGAGGGGGACGGTTCGATCGTAGTGGCGGGCGGGGGAGCGGGGCCAGGGAGGTCCGCGGGCGGTGTGCGGGAAGCCATCGTCGGTCGACGGGGGTGGGCCGACGGGGCGCGGACGGTCCGCGCCGTCGGCCGTGGGCGGCGGTACTGTGCTCAGCAGCCGGTCGTGGCCGCCCGGTCAGGGAGGCCGCGGCTCTCCTGCGACCCGTTGGGACCCCACATGGAACAGATCACCGTCTCCGGCAGCCCCGAGCCCGTGCCCACCTCGCCGATCGCGGCGAGGCTCCTGCGCGAGCGGCTCGAGTCCGTGCGCGGCAGCCGCGGCCAGGAGGCGGCGGCACAGCTCGAGGAGCTCGTGGGCCAGCGCATCGCGACCCTCCGCGAGGGCGGCATGCCCAGCATCGACCTGGCCACCATGCGCTCGATCGTGGACTACGTGGAGCTGCCCGAGGAGCCGGAGCCCACCGGGATGGGCCGCGCGGTCGCCGAGATGAAGGACAAGCTCGCCCGCCGCGGCGGGATGCGCTGACCCCGGGAAGCGCCCCACCTCGGCGCTGTCGGCCGCTGCGCGGCGGGGTCATCGGTGCGGGCCCGCACGGGGGTGCGGCGTCGGCCGTCGTGCGCCTCGCCGGACCGTTCATCCCCCGACTCACGGGTTTCGCTTATGAGTCTCATAAGTTAGCGTCGCCGCATGATCGTCACCGGACTCCTCCTCGGCGCCCTGCTCGGCTACGTGCTCCAGCGCTCCCGGTTCTGCGTCACCGGCGCGTTCCGCGACCTGTACATGACCCGGTCCACGCGCTACTTCACCCCCTTCCTGCTCGCCATCGCGATCCAGGCCGTCGGCGTCGTCCTCCTCACGGGCGCCGGCGTGATCGCCCCCGAGGCGGCGCAGTTCGCGCCGCTGGCCGTGATCGGCGGCGGGCTGCTGTTCGGCATCGGCATCGTCATGGCCGGCGGCTGCGCCACCGGCACCTACTACCGCGCCGGCGAGGGCCTGATCGGCTCCTGGGTGGCACTGATCTTCTACGCCCTGTTCGCGGCCGTGATGAAGTACGGCCCGCTGCAGGGCTTCACCGAGTCCGCCCGCGCCCGCACCGTGGGCGACGCGACCATCCAGGAGACCCTGGGCGTGAGCGCCTGGGTGCCCACGATCGCGTTCAGCGCCCTGGTGGCCGTGCTGGTGGTGCGCCAAGTGCGCGCCAACGCCGGTCGCACCGCCGTGCGCCTGCCCGCCCGCCGCAGCGGCCTGGGCCACTACCTCGCCGACATCCCCTGGAACCCCTGGGTGGGCGGCGTGCTGCTGGGCCTGCTCGCGATCGCCGCCTGGGTGCTCTCCACCGCCGCCGGGCGCAACGGCGGCCTGGGCATCACCACCCCCTCGGCCAAGATCGCCACCTTCCTCACCACCGGGGACGTCACCCTCGTGGACTGGTCCGTGATGCTGGTGCTCGGCATCCTGCTCGGATCCTTCGCCGCGGCGAAGCTCTCCGGCGAGTTCCGCTGGCGGGTGCCGGATGCGCAGACCATCCTGCGCAGCGCCGGCGGCGGCGTCGCGATGGGTGTGGGCGCCGCGCTCGCCGGCGGCTGCACCATCGGCAACTCCCTCGTGGAGACCAGCCTGTTCAGCTACCAGGGCTGGGTCTCCTTCGTGGCGATCATGCTCGGCACCTGGGGCGCGGCCTGGCTGTTCCTGGTGCGCCCGCAGAAGGCCGCCGCCGCCAGCCGCCCCGCCCCCACCCTCACCCCGGCCGCCTGAGCCGGCGACCCACCGCCCTCACCGCTCCCACCGGAAGGACCCCTCATGCCCGCCTACACCCTCCAGACCAACGGCGCCGTCTGCCCCTTCCCGCTGATCGACGCCAAGAGCGCCATGCAGCAGCTGAACCCCGGGGACGACCTCATCATCGGCTTCGACTGCACCCAGGCCACCGACTCCCTGCCCCAGTGGGCCGCGGAGGACGGCCACGAGGTGGTCAACTTCGACCGCGTGGGCGAGGCGGGCTGGACCATCACAGTGCGCAAGGGCGCCTGAGCCCTGAGGCTGACGGGCCCCGCCGCGAGAAATCCGCGGCGGGGCCCGTCAGTCGTGGGGGCGGAGTCGGCGGTCGGCCTCGAAGCCCATGGGGGCCGGACACGAGGCGACGACGATCACCCGCCGACGCTGAATGGTGGCATCGGTGTCGCCGGGGCACTCAGAGCGTGGAACCTGGGTCGCCTGGCGAGGGCGGTTCAGGCGTCGGCCCTGATGTGATCTGTCCGAGAATGGCCTCCGACAGGTGCGTCCAGGTTCCCGTGGCGACCATCTGTTCGAGGAAGGTGTCCACGAACTCACGTGCATCGCCGCCCCGTGGAAGCCCGATCCCGTATGGCCTGGTCAGGATCGGTTCGCCGACGACGGCGACGGCAGCATCGGCAACGACGTTGCGCAACAGGATGCCTTGGTCGCAGACGTACGCATCGACGCGGCCCTCTTCCAGCATGAGCAGGCAGCTCTCGTTGTCCGGGAGGATCTGGACGGTTCGGGGTCGGGGGACATGGCTCTCTATCGCCTCGGGCCCCGCGGAGCCGTCCAGGGTCACGAGATCCCTCCCGGCGAGATCCGCGGGAGAGGTGATCTGGGAGGCATCGTCGGTCCGCACCTGGATCGCAGTGCCGGTCAGGTAGTACGGGCCGGCGAAGTCGACGAATCGACGGCGTTCTTCCGTGATGAGGTAGGTGGCCACCACGCAGTCCACGGAGCCGCTGGTCAGCAGGCTTTCGCGGGTGTCCACCGAGGACTCGATGTAGTGCACCTGCTCTTCGCCGCCCGCACCGAGGAGGTAGCGGGCCAGCAGCTGGGTGATCCCGGCATCGAATCCGCGCGGTGTCGCGTCGGGGCTCATCGAGATGGAGAAGACAGGGTTGTGCAGCGTCCCTCCTCGGACAAGGGTGCCCCGGTCTCGCACGCCCGTTGCCCAGGTGCTGTTGCGAATCGCCCCTTCCTCGGCGAGGGGGCCGGAGGCGATGACCTCCTCGTAGGAGAGCGGCTGCCGCCTCTCGAGGCTCGTGCTCTCCTCGGTGGGAGCGGCCGCCGAGGAAGGCGTCGCGTCCCGGCGGACAGAGGAGGCCGACGGAGACGGCGGGCCGCTCTCGGCAGACAGGTCGGTCGCGTCGCGGCGCGAGCAGGCGGAGAGAGCAAGGGCGGCGAGGCCGGCCAGCGCGGTGCGACGCGCGCAGACGTTTCGGGTCACTGTCGTCACCGTGCTTGCGCGATCGGTGACCCACGGGCCCGTCCCGCTGCGCCCTCAGGGGTGACGCGGGGAGGCCGGATTCCCGTCCGGAAGATCGACTGCTGGCAGGCATCGCCGTCGCGATTCACAGCGGGTGGGGGTGCGACTGCAGCGAGGGTGGCGCGAGGAGTGTGCGACATGGGTCTCTCTTCGATGGCGGGGCGGTCGCGGGCTGAGCTCCGAGCAGCCTTCGTGCGGTGCTGCGTGCCGGCGCCGCCTCCGCTGCGGGGCCGCCGAGCCGCCCGACGTGGTCGGAATCATGATGGCTCGCCTCATCACACGATGTCTCCGGGATCGCGGCAATGGATCCGCTGCGATCCGGAGGGATTCGGACGCTCCCGGACGGCAGGGCCGACTCGGTCCGGTACTGCCTGGCTCTTCGCGGCGGGCTCCGTCGATCACGGGGCAGTCCACCTGTGGGCTCCGAGGTGTCCGGAACTGTTCGGGTCGATCTCGAACGCAGCCGACGATGCCCCGGGCTGAGGAGACTGGCCTCGTCAGCGGCAGAAACCCGATCCCGAACACTCGCAGAGGCCACCGATGTCCGAGAACACGCCCCAGCCTTGGTCCCCGAGCCGGTCAGGCTCTGCGACTGCGCCTCCGTCGGCCTCCCGAGCCCAGGCGGCGGGAATGCAGCCCCCGCCGCCCCTCCCACCGCCGCCCGGGAACGGAACACCCGCACCGGCTGAGGGAGATTCCGCCCCCCACGGTGCCCCGCTCGATGGCCCCGTGAGGCGTCGCCGGAGGGGAGGGCTGATCACAGTGATCGTGATCGCCGTGGTGCTCGTGCTCCTGGTCGCGATGGCCGGAGTGATCGCTGCGACCCGTCTCCTGGGCGGCTCTGCGGGCAGTGCCTCGGTGCCGACGGTCGAGAGCATCCGGGAGCAGCCCGAAGAGGCGTGGACGTACTCCTACCAGGGCCGTGACGAGATAACAGATATCTCCGGCCTCGTCCCAGTCAGCGAGGAAACCTTCGCGGCGATCTACCTCTCCACCGGGGAGAGCAAGCCGAGCCGGGTCGCGATGGTCGATGGGGAGACCGGCGAGGAGACGTGGACCGTCCCGCTCGAATCGCTCGGCATAGACCCGATGGCGTGGCCCGAGCTGCTGCCTGTCTCTCCCGAAGGGCATCTGACGGTCGCAGTCACGGACTCGGCCGTCGACAGCGAGGGTGATCGCACCTGGGACGCCACCGAGGTGTACCTCATCGCACTCGACCCGAGTGATGGACGGGTCGTCTCCGAGACCACAATGCGCGGGCATGCCTACATCGCCCAGGAGTACGGGGCAGAGACCGCGTACTTCCACGTCCCGCCGCCCCAGGCGGTGGTGGTGCAGCGCGACGGCGGGCTCGTGCGGCTCGACACCTCGGACCTCGAGGGTGATCCGGTGTGGTCTGCGAACATCCCGGACGTCTACACCACCGAGATCGTCGGAGACTTCGTGCGGGTGAGCACCGCCGGCACGGAGTGGTGGCTGGATGTCGACACCGGATTCGAACCGGACTGGTTCGTCGGCGAGGGGGAGGAAGTCATGTTCCTTCCCACCTTCGACTCGATGATCCTTCGCTTCGAGTACGCCGATTCGGGGATCTACTACCTCGATGGGCTCGACGAGGAGGGCGGGGTGATGTGGTCCGCGGAGCCGGACATGTTCCATGCCGTCGCCTCGCCGACGGGCCGGATGCTGTTCTTCTCCGAGTACGTGGAAAGCGACGACGGACCCTTCCGGTACCTGATGCGCATCGATCCCCTCACGGGGGACGAGATGTGGGACCAGGAGTACGAAGAGCCGTTCTGGTCGGCATTCGAGCAGACCGTCGACGGACAGCTCGTCGTCCACGTCCAGGACAGCGCAGTTCTCGTGGAGGCGGAGACCGGGGAGCGCACACACCGGCTCCGCGGAAGACCGGTCACGCTTGCCACCGACGTCATCTACACCACGGACGAGGATCGGCTCCGCGCCATGGACGCGGGCAACGGGGACGAGCTGTGGTCTCTGCGCCTGAGGACCGAGGACGAGGTCGTGAGCATCGGGTCGATGCTCGTCACGTTCGACGCCGAGCGTGGTCAGATCACGCGCCTGCGATGAACGCCCCCTGGAGCGTCCGCCAGCGAGATGCGGCAGCCGTCGCCGTCGTCGCGCTCTCACTCGCGGTGCTCAGCGGATGCTCCGGTGGACGTTCCGTGGCCGCGTACTGCGACGTCCACGCCACCTACGAGGAGCGCTACCAGACCTCGATGAGCGAGGCCGTCGAGAGATTCGAGGACGATCCCCTCGGCGCTGTGGCACAGGGCGGCACCGCCGTCGGCGACCTCGCGAACATGTGGCACGAGCTGGCCGCCGCAGCACCCGAGGAGATCCGCGCCGACACCGAACGCGTCGCCGAGCTCATGGACGCCCAGGTGGGGGCGGAGCTCCCTACCGTCCTGCAGAACTACCTCATGATGCAGGGCCCGCTGCAGCGGGTGGACGCCTTCATCGTGGAGAACTGCTGATCACACTCGGTCCAGCACCAAAACCAGAAGGAGCTCGAAATGAACGAACGGCCCGTGGGCAGTTCCTACCTGCTCAGCGACCAGCGGCTCGGGGCCGGCGCGATGGGCGTCGTGTACCGAGGCCGCGACCGGCAGGGGAACCCCTACGCGATCAAGGTGCTCCGAACCGAGTTCGCCGAGGACCAGGTGCTGGTGCAGAAGTTCGTCCAGGAGAGGTCGGCACTGACCGGGGTCGACCATCCGCATGTGGTGGTGATGCGCGACCTGGTCGTCGAAGGAGGCACATTGGCGATCGTCATGGAGCTCGTCGAAGGCCATGACCTCCGTGCAGAGCTGGCCTCGCACGGTCCGCTGCGACCAGCTGAGATCTCGTCCATCGGCGCAGCCGTCGCCTCGGGACTGGCCGCCGTCCATGCGGCTGGACTCATCCATCGCGATCTCAAGCCCGAGAACGTGCTGCTCGACACGACCGGGGGACGCCGGGTGCCGAAGGTCGCCGATTTCGGGATCTCACGCATCGCCGATGCGGCAGCGGCCACCAGGTCCACCGTGCCGATGGGCACCCCGAACTACGCCGCCCCGGAGATCGCGGACGGGAAGGTGCCCACGGGAGCCGCGGACGTGTACTCGCTGGGGATCATGCTCTATGAGCTGGCCTGCGGAGTCACGCCCTTTCAAGGGGGAAGTCAGCTCGCCGTGATGCGGCGCCACGCCGACGACGCGGTGCCGCGCCCGGAGGGCATCCCTGAGGACCTGTGGCGGACGATCGTCGACATGACCGCGAAGGATCCGCTCGCACGGCCCACGGCGGCACAGGTCGCGCTCTATCTCTCTCAGCTGGAGCAGCGTCTGTCGGGGGAGCGTCCCGCTCCGCAACTCACCGATCCGCTGCCGACCGTGCCGCTGGTGCCCCGGAACACCGCTTCCCCGACGGCCGCGCTCCCTGCGGACACCGGCGCCTCTCCCACTGTCGCGCTCTCCTCGCCCACGGCCCGGATGACCCCGGTGCCGCGCGGCGCAAGGGTGACCGAGGCCGCTCCGCAGGAGGAGAGTGTGCGGCGCGGCCGCTCCCGCGGGATGCGGCGATTCTTCGCGGTGGCCGCTGCGCTCATGGTCCTCGGCGGTGCCGGTGGGGTGTTCGCGTACTCGCAGTGGGGCTCGGACGAAGCCCCTGACGAGGCCGCAGAGCGCTCCACCGAGGCCACGGAGGGCGGTGAGACTGCGCCATCAGGAGACTCGGTCGAGGAGACCGTCGAGGCGACGCGAGTCGCCGCGGGCGATCCCACGGGCGATGACGCAGGCGAGAGCGAGTCCGCGACCGCAGCGCCGTCACCGTCCCCGGAGGAGGTCCTCGCGATGCCCGATCTGGTGGGACAGTCGCTCGCCGAGGCGAAGCTCTCCCTGCCGGGCACCGAGATATCCGTGGTGGAGCAGCTCGATCCGGACACGGTGGACAACACGATCCTCGCGCAG
Source organism: Brachybacterium saurashtrense (assembly GCF_003355475.1). Classification (NCBI taxonomy): domain Bacteria; kingdom Bacillati; phylum Actinomycetota; class Actinomycetes; order Micrococcales; family Dermabacteraceae; genus Brachybacterium; species Brachybacterium saurashtrense. Next base: position 3,631,191 of record NZ_CP031356.1, read on the forward strand.
ACCGTCCCGGAAGGGGAGGAGGTGCCGGACAGCGTCGAGGTGACGGTCGCGCGACAGCCGGTGACCGTGTACCTGGACACCCTTGAGACGGCAGACGGATATGGCTTCGACACCGACCTGGCCCACCTGGACGGAGAGACGTACCCGCGATCGGTCGTCTCGGATCTCTGGGACGACGACGGCTACGGTGAATGGAACCTCGGTCGCGGCTACCGCGAGATGGTGGCCCTAGTCGGGCGGTCCGATGATGCGACGGGCGCAGGGGAGACGGTCCAGGTCGATGTCTATCTCGACGGCCGCAGCGTGTGGTCGGAGCGGGTACAGGTCGGGAACCCGGTGGAGCTGCGGATCGACGTGACAGACGCGCTCCGTCTGCGCATCGAGTACACCTCGCTCGAGGAGGAAGAAGCGTATCTGGTCCTCGGTGACGTCCACCTGCTCGGACTGCCGGAGGAAGTCCCCGAGCCCGCCGATGAATGAGAGCCCGCTCGGCAGCCCGTCCGCTCCCTAGGCTCGCCTGCTCTGGGCGGATGGCGAGCTGACCCTCGCCCCCGGCGACAGCGATTGCGTGGGGCGCTCCGACGAGCACCGGGTCCAGGTGGTCCATCCGCTGGTCTCGCGTTCCCATGCGAGAATCCGCCACCTCGGCGCCACCTGCGAAGTGTCGGACCTGGGCAGCACCCACGGCACGTTTCTCGCGGGGGAGAGGATCCGCGGCGTCGTGACCGGGACGCTTCCGGCGTCTATGCAGCTGGGCCCGGCCGGGCCCGTGCTGCATCTCGTTCACGAGACCAGTGCGCCCTCCCCGGCGCTCGGCCGGGGTGCCTTCCATGAGGTGCTCATCGGACGGGACCACGCCTGTGAGGTTCGGCTCGGTGACCTCCTGGTCTCGCGTCGGCACGCCAGGATCAGCTGGGATGGACCGAGCCCGGTGGTCGAGGACCTGGGCAGCGTGAACGGGACCTACGTGGACGGCCATCGCATCACCCGGGCGGAGATCGACGCCGACAGCCTGCTCATGGTCGGCGGGAGCCGGCTGCAGGTCGATGCCAGCGGTGTCCGCCTGATCGAGGGCACCGAGGTCCGTTTCGCTACCGTCGGCCTGGGCGTCACGCTGCCCAGCGGTCGCACTCTGCTCGACGACGTCAGCTTCAGCCTGGCCCCGGGCGCCCTCATGGCCGTCATCGGCGGCTCCGGCACCGGCAATACCACATGGCGGATCTGACGCCAGTAACGACTATCGACGACGACACGCTGATCAGCAATGAGCGACTGGCGTCGAAAACTAAAGTGATGTGATACCTTCTCTGTAGGTGGATGAAGGGAGCCTCAGGTGGCGATCGACGAGGGACGTGCATGGGCGTTGCGGGCGCTGGGAGCCGATGGAGTGCTGGTGCGGGAGCAGATCTCGGCCATCATCCGCGACTGCCACGAGAAGATGGCGAACGCGCAGGCGGAAGCCGACATGAAGCACACCGGCGTGTACGGGCAGATCTGGCGTAAGTGCCTGGATGAGTTTGTGGCGGTGCTCGGGCGGCTTCCCTCGGCTGAGATCATCCCGCGGCGGGGCTACAAGCTGGTCTCGTTCAACGGCGTGGTCCTCTTCCCGTGGCGCTTCGCCAGGGAGCGCTCCACGGACATCGGATCGCGTCCTTTCGCGGTGTCGGACACGCGTATCTCCCTCTTTAGGCAGGAACGGGATCTCGCGCAGCAGCGCCTAGACATTGAGTACGAGCACCCGGAACTGACCGAGGAGGAGCGAGAGCTTCTCAACGCCGAAGCCAAGGCGCTCGAAGAGACGCTGACGTCTCACCGCGTGGTCGTCGTGCCCTACGCGAGCAACTCGTCTGCGCTTCACAGCATCGACTGGGGCGAGGCGACTCTGGGAGCCGATGGCTACCTCACCTTTGTATCGATGGAGTCGTTGCTCGACGTCGGATCGGACTCGTTGGTGGATGTCGAGCCTGCAGAGGAAGAGGGCTTCTCGAACGGCCCTATCCCGCGCCCTCAGCTGGGGGTGAAGGAGGAAGAGGCAGACGGAGGCGCTCATGGATGACCGGGACACCCTGTTCTCCCTGGTCGGGCCATCCGATCGCCCTGACCTCGGTACGGTCGCGGGCAGCTTCGACCCTGCACGCCTGACGCAGGCGCGTTTCGCGGCAGGCCTGTCGAAGGCCAAGCTCGCCGACCTCGTCGGGGTGACACCCGCGGCCATCGGTCAGTACGAGTCACAGTCCTCTACGCCCCGACGTGACCTCCTGCCCGTGCTCGCACGCGAACTGCACGTGCCCGTGGACTACTTCGCAACCGGCCGGCCGATCGGTCGAGTGGACGGCTCACAGGCGCACTTCCGGAGCTTGCGTTCGACGTCCGCGCGAGACCGCGCGAAGGCGATCGCGTTCATCGAGCAGGTGTGGGAGCTGACATTCGCGCTGGAGAAGAAGGTCCGCTTCCCGGAGGTCGATCTGCCACCGATCGACCGGGGGCACGCGGACCCGATTTCGGCTGCCCAGGCCCTTCGCGCGCAGTGGGGGCTTGGCTTGAAGCCGGTGAAGCATCTGGTCGCACTGGCGGAGTCGCACGGAATCGTCGTCAGTCTGCTCACGATGGCGAACGCGGATGTTGCTCGTGTTGGTGCATTCTCTACGTCGCACCTGGCAAGGCCAGTCATCGTGGTCACCCCGGAGCGGGCGAAGTCCGTGTTCGTGTACCGGTTCACGATCGCGCACGAGCTCGGACACGTGCTGCTGCACGGTGAGGCGGCACCGGGTGACAAGCAGCAAGAACGCGAAGCGGACCAGTTCGCCGCTGAGTTCCTCACGCCGCGCTCCCAGATCGTGAACCTGCTGCCACGCACGGTGAACTTGTCTCGGCTGGACGAGTTGTCGCGACATTGGGGTGTCTCCGTCGACTCGCTGCTGCTGCGGATGAAGGAGACCGGCACCGTCTCTGATGCATCGATCCGGCGCGGGTATCAGAAGCTGAACCAGTTGCGTAGCTCGGGACTGGAAACACCCGAACCCGTGAACGTCTACCCCGGAGAGGTGCCCTCGATGCTCGCGCAGGCGTCTGGGCTCGCCGATCAAGCAGGCTACGGGCAGGCCGACCTTGCACGAGAGCTGAAATGGCACCCCGCGCGGGTGCGCGAGGTCCTCGGTGCGGAAGACCCCCGACCAGCTCTACGGATCGTCGGCGACCCACCCCAGGCATAGGACTGCGTGCCATCACTTGCGGGGATGCAGTTCGATGCGAAAGTCGAAATGCCTACCCGAGCGCCCGGACTGAACGATCAAGGTTGAGACGAGCGCATCGACGATCGTGCGCTGGCGGCCGGCCGTCAGGACGCCGATGGTCGACGCAGCTTCTGGGTGTTGGCGGAGGAGTCTGCCTCTGAGGTGCCTGCGGAGATCGGCGTCGGCCTCGGCGATGATCGACGTGGGGTGAAGGCGCCGGTGAAGGAACGCCTTGTGCGTGATCTTGCCCGCACCGTACTGCTCCGCGGCAGTTAGCATCTCTGTCGATGCGGCTTCGAGCATCGAGAGAAGCGTTGCGGGAGCGCGCACCGGAAGACACGTTAACGCTGAGGACTGGAGCCGTCCAAGCTGAGCGATGACTGCTCGATTGGCCCGGCGCATGTCGGCGGCGACGCTGCCACACGAGCTGGGTTGCGCTCGGCACCGATACACGCGTTGCCCTTTGCTGGTGACTGTGCTCACCAGTCGGTGACCGCACGTGCCGCAGCGTGCGAGCGCGCCGAGGAGCGTCGTTGATGAACGGGTGGCGTCGCGTCGAGGCGCGAGTGGGATGGCGCGGATCAGCGCAGATTCGTCGGGGGTGATAGCCCTTTCCCATGTCCCTTGGTTAGGTCCGCGTTGAGAGTGAAGCCGGCTGCTGGTCAGAATCGATCGCGCTGTCGTCGGGCGCCAGGAGATTCCACCGGCGGGAGTGGGGATGCCGGCGTCCGTGAGCTCGCCGGCGATCACGGCGACGGAGAGGCCAGCGAGGTAACCATGGACAATGCGCCGCAGCGTCCAAGCCTCGGACGGGTGGAGAGACCCATCGTCGAGATACCCGTAGTGGCGTCCTCCATGGAGTAGCCCGCGCGCTGCTGTTGGGCTCGCGCAACCCGCGCGCCTTTGTGGGCGGATTCGTAGTTCGCGAACGCGACGCGTTGACGGGCGAACAGGCGTCCCTCGTGCCGGTTGAGGTCGAAGCATCCGCCGTGGACGGGACTCCACCCGGATCGGGCGCATGTCGAGTAGGTCGAGAAGCTGTTCAAGCTCTCGGGGTTTGCGGTAGAGACGGTCCAGGTGCCACACGAGGATCGTTCCCGCTTCGGATTCCTCGAGTTGTCGGAGGAGCTGCTGGTAGGCGGGGCGTGCGCGGTCTTGGTAGGCGGAGACGGCTTCGTCGACGAACTCCATCGTGCGCGTGTAGCCGAGGTGGGCGGCGAGGGCGGTGCAGTCGGCTCGTTGTTGCTCGATGGAGGCGTGTTCGCTGGTGCGGTTCGCGGAGATCCGCAGGTAGAGCAGCGCAGTCGTTGTTCTGATGGGGATACTCCGAGCAGGCGCAGCCCGCACCTGCTTCCCACGGGGGCGCGATCATCAGACCGGACCGCGGGTGGGCGGTTGGTCAGGGGCGGTAGGTGATGCGGACGCGGCCGGGGTCGAAGCTTCGCCCGGGGCGTCCGGGAACGATCCGGAGGCGGGTGATCAGCGTGGTGATGACCGCGCGCTGGTCGGTGACATCCAGCGCGTCCCACCAGGCCTGTAGCGCGTGCCGGTTCCCGATCGGCGCCGCGTAGAGGGCGATCGCCCCCTTGGCGGTGACCAGGCGCCGCTCGACATCGCGAAGCGCGGCAGCGGCGGCCTCGACCCCGCTGCGGTGTTCCCCGCGGGTGATGACACGGTCCTGGTAGTCCTGATCGAGCTGACCGATCCGTGTGTTGATCTTCACGACCTGCCGCAGTGGCCCGCTGGCCGACGCGTTGCCCGCGCCGACTCGCGGATGGGTGAGGCGGTGCAGGACGCGTTCGGTGACATAGGCATCGAGATGGGCGGCGTTGATGCTCAGCCCGCCACGTTCCGGACGGGACGGGTTCTTCTGGCAGGCGTATCGCCGCGTTTCGCCGGCGGGAGAGAGCTTCCCGGTGATGGTGAGCCCGGCGCCGCACTTCCCGCACCGCGCGATCCCACCCAACAGCGTCGGGAGGGCCGGTGTGGAGCGGCGGCGGGCGGGATCGGTGAGGATCGCCCGGATCTGCGCGGTCTACTCCGGGGGGATGATCGGTTCCCAATCACCCGGGCCGAGAATCTCCCGCCCACCCGCGGGGACCACCCGCGTGTCGGGAGCGTAGGCGCGTTGCCCGGAGATGCGGGCGGAGGACAGCACGCTGCGCACCGTGTACGGGTGCCACAGCCCAGACGTCCCGGTCCCGGCGCGCAGGGGCGGGATGCCGGAGCGGTTGAGCCAGGCGGTAATGGAACGCAGAGACTCGCCAGCGAGGAACCGATCGGCCATCTGCCGGATCACCGCCGCCTGCTCCGGGATCAGCACGCCGCCGGGCCCGTACCCGAACCGTGCGGGGCCGTGCCAGGCGCCTTGCTCGGCGAGGCGCTTGTTGGCGCGTTTGACGCGGTCGGACTTGTGCCCGGACTCGTACGCGGCGATCGCGACGAGCTGCCAGGCCATGAGCCGGCCCTCGGCGGTGTTCAGATCGAACCCGCCACCACGGACGGCCTCGATCCGCACCGGGTGCTGCTCGACCAGATCGATCAGGTCTTCGAGTTCACGCGGCTACCGGTAGAGGCGATCGACGTGCCAGACGACGATGTGCCTCACCGCGGCCCGCACCTGCGCGACCAGCGCGTCGTACCCGTTCCGTCGGCCACCATCGAACGCGGACACGTCGTTGTCGATGAACACCTGCGGATCGGTGAACCCGAGCTTCGCCGCGTGGGCGGCGCAGTCTTCTTGCTGGCGTTGGATGCCGGCTTGCAGGCCGGTGCGGTCCTGCGAGATCCGCAGATACACCGCCGCTTGCCCCATCACTACACCTCTGTCTCCCTCTCCCAAGGTAGGAGAGCGGAAATGTCCGTGGTCGTCCCTAATGTTCCCGGTATGACTAGTGGTGTGTCCCGCGACGGCGATGTCTTGCCCTCCCGGCCTGCGAAGGAGGCCGTGCGCGAGATCTTCGTCGTGAGCGCTGTGGGGTTGTTCGTCGTGTTCGTCCTGGCTGCCATTCCTAGCTGTTGCGGGTCATGACGTCGCCGACCAGCGCGCTCCAGATCGAGGTCAGGCAACGATTCGTCACCCGCCGGGTAGACTGCCGCCGCAGCTTCCCGTTCGGCTGCTTCAACGTCCTCGACGGGCAAGAACGTGTCTGACTCCCCGTAGATCCCGTCCCAGTCGATCGCACCCACGTTCTGAGCCTAGAAAAGCGACCGGCGTCACCGCCAGGTAATGTTGGACGCCGAGGATTGACGCTTGGCGCGCGAGGAGGACGATCGGTCCGTGTCGTTGGCCGTCCCCCCAGGACCGCAGCCCTGTCTGAGCCGAGGCTGTGATGGCCGTTGCGGGTGGAACGGTGGGACGCGATGTCGCTCGCCCTCGCGCTCGCAAAGAGCTATCAGATCGAGACCAGTACGAGCAGCACTCCCGGAGACTCCTTCGCCAGAATGGGACTCTGCTTCGCGACTTCGAGGCAGTCGATCTGCGGGCGAACGCTCGCCCTAGGGGATGAGGACCCGATGAAGCTCACTCGTCTGCACATCGCGAATCACAGTCGTATCGCGGATGTCTCGATCGATATCCGCGACCATCTGGTGCTGGTGGGTGCGAATGACGTGGGCAAGAGCTCGGTGCTGCGTTGTCTTCAGCTCGTTCTCGGGGCGTCGACCGCTCAGCTGTACGCGCAGATCGCCGGGGAGGACTTCCGAGACGCCGACAGCGAGTTCGTCGTGGAGGTCGAGCTTGTGGACTTCTCGGATGATGAGAAGGCGGCGTTTCCGGACGAGATCGACATCGACGCGATCACTGGGGCCAGAACGCTGGCGCTTCGCCTGAGCGCGAGCATCGACGCGAACGAGACGCTGAACGTCGAGCGGATCGCCGTGGGCGCGGGCACCCGACGTCAGCTGTCCAGGGCGCAGCTCGATGCGATCGGATGGCGGTTTCTCAGCGCCACGAGCCAGGCGCGTGAACTCCGCGACGATCGCCGCTCGGCACTCAAAGACCTCCTGGAAGCAGTCGAGCTGGGCGCCGAGAAGGCGGACTTCGACGGTGCCGTGCAGCAACTGGCGACGGTGCTGTCGGAGTCGACGGTGATGGAAGGCGTCCGTACAGACCTTGCCACGCAGTTGACGAAGGCACTGCCGTCCGCGATCGACACCGACGATCTAACGTTCGTGCCCGGCTCATCGGCCGAGCAGGATGTCCTGAGCGACGTGCGCCTGCAGATCCAGAAGGACGGGACGCTGCGGGATCTCACGGCACAGTCCGACGGGATGCGTGCCCTGTATGCGATCGCGCTGTACGACCTGACAAGCTCGGGCGCCAACGTCGTGGGAATCGACGAACCCGAGATCCACCTCCACCCGACCAGCCAGCGCAGTCTGGCGCGCCTGCTGAAAGCCAGCAGCAGCCAGAAGATCATCGCGACGCACTCACCGGATATCGTCGGCGCGTTCGATCCCGACTCCATCGTCGTCGTCAAGGCCGGCGGCGTCTTGGTACAGCCGCTGGCTGGCTTTCTCACCAGCGATGAACGGTTGACCGTGCGCTGGTGGGTTCGCGACAGGCTCGAGCCGCTCACCGCCCGCCGCGTGATCGCAGTCGAAGGCATCGCCGACCGGATCATTGTCGAGCGAGCTGCGGACCTCACCAGCCGGACCCTCGACCGGCTCGGGGTCTCCCTCATCGAAACCAACGGTGCGGGCGACATGGGCGCGATCAACACCCTGTTCGGCCCCAGCGGCTTCGACGTTCCACTGTCCCTGCTGATCGACGCGGACGCGGAGACAGCCACCGCCACCAAACTGGGCGTGCAGCCGACGGACCTGAACGCCAACTTCGTGTGGGTCTCGCGAGCGGATCTCGAAGACGAGTACGTCGCCGCCATCGGAGCAGCGCCCCTTCAAGCCGCTCTGGCCGCTTCCACCCTCTTCAAACCGAACCAGCTACGCGCGCTGCGGGCTACCGGTCCGGGCGGAACGTTCACCGATGCCGACGTGGCGAGCTTCTGCAGGTCGTACAAGGTGAACGCGGCGCTGGTCGCTGTTTCGCTACTCGACCAGGCCGCCGCGCGTGCGATTCGTAGCATCGAGGGGATGCTGTCGCAGGTCGAGGCCTCGCTATGAAGATCCAGCCCACCGCAGCACAGGTCCAGATCCGCGACAGCAACCAGATGGGAATGCTCGTCGTCGCACCAGCAGGGTGTGGCAAGAGCGAAGCGCTCGCACTGCGCGTGCAGGGGATGCTCCGTCGGGGTGTTGCCGCAGGGGCCCGACGCATCCTGGTCGCCACATTCTCCAACCGCGCGAAGGACAACATCCGAGAACGCCTGCGCCATTACCTGACCCCAGCAGAGCTCCGCGACAAGGTGACCGTCATCAACTTCCACGGGCTGTCTGCTCGCCTGTACCGATCGCACGCCGCCGCGATCGGCTTGGACCCAGAGTGGACTCTGCCGGAGAACGACTGGGTAAAGGAACAGTGCCAGCGCGCCGGACTCAACTACGGACAAGCCGCCGGAGTCGACAAAGTGCTCCAATGCATCAAGCAGGACCCCGTGAACGACGCTGACGTGCTCCGGCTTGTCGAAGCACACGGAAACGTCGACGCCCTCGAGATCGAGCAGCTTCGCGTACAGGACCAGCAGCTCACCTACGATGATCTGCCGCGCATGGCCGAGTTGATCCTCGCTCGCGACGAAGTGGCAGACCTGTACCGGGTGCATTTCGTCGCGGTCGTGGTCGATGAGTTCCAGGACCTCACCCCTCAGCAGCTGCGGATCATCAAACGGATCGGCGCCGGCCGCACCACCTATGCCGGCGACCTCGCCCAGGGCATCTACGGATTCACTGGAGCCAAGCCCGAAGAGGTGTACGCACAGATCACCGACGAAGTAGGCGAGGTTGTCCAGTTGACCGAGTCGCATCGCTCATCACCGGCCGTGCTCGCCGCGGTGAACGCGTTAGTGCCGCTCACGCACGGAACCGCGCTCACTTGCGCAGCCCCCGACACCTGGCCATCCGGTGGCATCGCCGTCGAAGTGAGCCATCAGACCGCAGACGCTGAGGCGGGGTGGCTCGTCAAGCTCGCGAAGGCCATCCTGTCCCGCGCCCCGGGCCAGCGCATCGGCGTCATCTCCCGCATCGGCTCGAGACGACGGTTCGCGGACGCCGCGTTCACCGCCGAGCAAGGGTTCGAGGTTCACAGGTGGGACGACGGCGTGCTGGATACCGATACCGCACGTCGAGTCAAGTCGGTCCTGGCCAGCATGGACGCTGCAGCAGTTCTCGACGCGGACGACTCGATCGAGTTCCTGCGGGACTTCGCCGAATTCCACCAGATCCAGGATCCGGCGGATCGGCTCGCGCTCGCCGACGCCCTGGGCTGGGTACTCGAACTGCTCACGCAGGGGCTGACCCTGGCCGAGATCTCGAAACGAATCCGAGTCGGTGACAACTCGACCCTGCTCACCAAGCCAGGGGTTCACCTGCTCTCCGGCCACGCCGGAAAAGGACAGCAGTTCGACTGGGTCGTCGTCATCGGCCTCGAGGACGGCAACGTTCCCTTCTTCGAGGCAAAGAGCGACGAGGCCCTGCGAGAAGAGGCGCGCGTCCTCTCCGTGATGATGTCACGCGCCCGGCACGGGCTCATCCTGTCCCACGCGGCAGCGGTCCCCGCGCTGAACGGGAGAGTGTTCGCTAAGGAACCCTCGCGGTTCCTCACCTCTGCGCTGCGTGCGACCCTGACTGACACAGATGGGCTCGTTCAATGGTTCAGGACCGCGTCGTGGGATGCGATCGCCAGGCGCTGACCGACAGCCGACTCGCACATCACGTAGCAGCGTGCGTCCCGCCCAACGTCTCCGACCCAGTTCGTAGTCTTGAACTGTGCCCACCTACGACTGGCCGCTAATTCAGCAGCGGAGCGGAGACTCGATCGAGTCTCTTATCGCGACCCTCTTGCGCCGCGAGTACACCGACGCGCGGCAGGTCAACCCGTCACAGGGTGATGGCGGCATCGACATCCTCCGCTCGACAGACGATGGCCTCGAGATCTGGCAGGTCAAAGGCTTCACGACCGCGATGACCGACAGCCAGTTCCGTCAGGTCAAGAAGTCTTGGGAACGGCTCGTAGAAGAACATGTCACACCAGGCAAACATCAGATCTTCCGCTACCACCTCGTGACGCCCTGGACACCGACCGAAGAGCGCATCACTCTGTTCGATGAGCTCACCGCGGACGCATCGTTCTCGTGCCAGTGGGACAGCGACGCCTTCATCGCTGGTCTCGCGGACCGCTATCCCGAGACCATGCAGCGGTTCGTTCACGGTGAAGGGGTGCTGGAGCAGTTCATCAGCCAGAAGGCGATGCTGGCATCTTCGCCGGTCGAGCGTGGCGAATCGCTGACAATGCTCGATGCGATCGAGACCCGGCAGGACGCGCTGGACGTCATCCGTGACACGGTCAGCGAGAACTACCGTATTGAGCACGGCACCCGCACGGCGGCTAACGCCCATGACGTTCCGCTGCCGTCTGATGACGATCCGGCCGTCTATCACCGGATGACCTATCTCGGAGACGCTCGGTGGAAATACGAGTCCGTCGTGCCGCGCTCCGTGGATGCCGTCGAGATCGATCCCATCATCCTGAACATGGAGTTCCTGGCGGCGCCGGGCACACCTGAACATGACGCCGTGCGAGCGTGGTCCGAATGGGGCATTCCGTTCCAGGGCGCGCACGTCAGAACCACCACCGTCGGCGGTCCCTTCTCCGACGACGAGCCAGCCGAATCAACGGTCTCTTTCATCGAGAGAGGACGCGACGACGCGCCACCGCTCTACCTCCGCTGCATTACAAGCGACGGGGAGAGTCGGTTCCGCTTGCCGTTGGTCGTTGCCGCACGGACGGTCGGCACGCACACTGGCTGGTTGCGTCTGGTCGCCGACACACCAGAGCGAGCGCTCAACTTCGAGCTGCGTTTCAAGCAGGGCGAGGACACTGACGCAAAGGTGCAGATGGGGAACGTTGATGGGCGCAACCCCGAGGCTGTCCGCGATGAGCTCGAAACCCTGCTGAGCATCAGCGAAGGCGATGTCATCTCCGTGGAAACCAGCAACGGCCAGTCACTGATTCGAACGCACGGAACAGTCCTGCCGACCGCGCTGGAAGCGATTCATCTACCGGTGGCGCAGCATCTCGTCCAGTTGCAAGCTCACACGGCGGCCGTGCTCGTCATGCCCTCAATCGAGGAAATCACCGACGGTCAGTTCCGCTACCTCTCGCTCCTGGCCTCGATTTACGGTGGCACCGCGCACCGATGGAACTGGGCAGAGGTCACCCTCCGGGTGCCCGAGGATCCTGCCGAGGCACTGCGCATCAAGGAAGTCGCCGCGAACGTCGCCTCCGGCGGCCACCTGGTCAAGGTAGAAGAACCCGTGTTCCAGCTCGGGAACCGGACTTACACGATCGACCATCCTCTCGCAAGCACCGCGCATTCAGTCCAGTTCGAAGCAGGGATCGATCCCGCGGCCCTCCACCCTGGAGATACCTTCCGACTGATCCCCGGAGCCGACGCTGGCGTCACGACGGCGAAGATCGTTGACTGGACCCCCGGGAGTATCTCGTTCGACTGATCCGTAACTTCGGCTGATCCGTAACCGGGCCGGGGCAACCAGGGAGGCTCAACCTGCTGCGTCGTCTGAATGCTCCATGGGTAAGGAGAATCGGACGCGCCGATTGGGCGTCGTGAGCCAGTGCACCGACCGGCCATCGACTTCGCGTCGTTCAAGGATGGTTGCGTCTTCGATCCACATGCGAGCCGTGCCGAAGTGGATCGTCTGTTCACCGATGGTGACCTCAAGGGGGACGTCGATTGCGAGCAGACCCGGAATCGTGTCGACCTCGGCTGGCAGCTCGACCCCCAGGGCGTGGCCCTTGGGATAAGCAGCTATGACCACTTTCCCCTCGAGGATCGTGGCCGCGCGCCGCCACTCTGCAACCTGAGCGAAGGTGGTCTCGGTCAGGTCTGGAACTCGGACGATGGTGCCTGTGTGCTGTTGCAGCCGTGCCAGCGCGTCAACCGGAGCTGCGACGCCGTTGAGGACCTCGCGTATCTCATCGGGGAAGTCGATATTCCAGTTCGGGTCGACGGTCGCGCTCAGGGGAGGGGCGCCTTTCCGTCGCACGTAGACGGTGTTCGGGTGTGACGTTGACGTGATGAAGGCCAAAGCAGTTTTTACGTCCGACGCGGGCTGGTTCGAGTAGTCGCCGAACCGGAACTCTCGTTTTCCGCTCTCCGACGCCGTGTAGCGGTCCTCGATGGTGAAGACGTGGTTCTTCTGCTGCAGAACCACCCGGAGGCCTTTCGTGCCTTCGCTTCGCGCAATCCGGGTCACCTCGGTCTCGGCGATAGGCACACCCTCGGCGGAGCGGGTTGCGAGGATGAGGTCTGGGTCAGCTCCCACCTCGTCGTCAACCGGAAGGACTTGCATCGCCGCGTTCGTCAAGGGGCCGCCGAGACCGCCGGGCGCGTCGATACTGCCTGCAAATGCGCCAGCCGGTACCGCAAACGGTGCGCCGTAATCGAAGAAGTCTTGAAGAGCCGTCGCCAGATCGGAACCGCCTTCCGCGCTCACGGCCCCGGAGATGACAATCGGACGCTCCGTGGCCGAGGCTGCACATCGAGCGATGACGTCGACGGCCTGCCACTTCCTTCCCTGCCCGTCGGATTGAATCCACGTCATCATCAGGTTCGGCCGTTTGACCAGGCCCGGCAGCTCTCCCTCTCCAAGCCGGAGTTCGTACCGGTAGTGGGGATCTCCGTCGAGGACCGTGAGCGCTGTCGCCAACCGGGATGAAACGGTGGGGACGTCCAGCTTCTGACCTGCGTCGGCGGGAGCGAGCAGGGCAACGACTGCTTGGTAGGCCTGCTCGATGCGGCTCTTGCCGCCATCCAGGTAGTAATCGATGACTTCCGGGTACTTTGCCGTGAGGGCCTCGACGTATGCCAGGCCGTTCCACGTTACAGTGCGCCCTCTGTCGTCGAGGCCTTGTAGCCAAGCGTCAGCTTCCGGCGTCGGATCCCAGGGCGTGACTAGATGCCATTCCTCGACGTTGAGAGTGGCCCACCGAGGGTCGGTTTGCAGCCGAGTCCACGACTCCTCAACGTTGTTCTGTTGAGTCGTTGAGAGCGGCCCCGTGTAGCGCTTGACCTGGTAGACGACATCCCCGCCGTTCGCGGCCGCGCCTCTGTCGAGGATGTCGACCCCGCCATCGCCTCTTGAGGGTGTGATCCGCACAGAGTTTGGCCGTTCCCGGTTGATGAGCATCGCGACGACAGCCTCGACGTCGTTGCCCTCATATCGTGCCCAAGCGACGCGTGTCATCGGAGCCCGCTCCCTTCGTGCTTCATGGCCGCGCATGCCGGCGATGAGCTCACCCTATCGGGCTCGACGCAAGGCCTGCCCCGCCTCGTTCGGCACTCTGGCAGGGCGGATTCAGAGCGTGATCCCGAGGTCGCAGTCTCTGAGTGTTGAGCGTCCGGCTCACGAGTCCCGTGTCCGTGGTGATGTTTCTAGGTCGGCGAGAACGGGGAGGGAAGCCGTGTCGAGCCGTCGAGGCGTCAGAGATGCTACGCGCTTTCACGGGGAGCTCCGGATGGTCGGATGTGCACGGATGAATACTTGTTCAAAGCAGGATTCAATGCGAGAAAATATAGGGGGTATCGTAGCGAAGACCACCCTGCTGAATGCGCTGACCGCAGCCCAGCCTGCAACGTCCGGGCAGGTCCTTTACGACGCGCGTGACCTCTCCCAGCATCTGGAAAGCCTCCGCGGCAGCATAGGCGTGGTGCCTCAGGATGACGTCGTCCACCACCACCTCACGGCGCGGCAGGCACTCGGGTATGCCGCCGAGCTCCGGTTCGATCCCGAGGTCCCGAGCGCCGACAGGGAACGACGCGTGAGCGAGGTGCTCGAGGAGCTCGGCCTCACCGAGCACCAGCACACCCGTATCAGCTCCCTCTCCGGCGGGCAGCACAAGCGTGTCTCGGTGGCGATCGAACTGCTCACCCGCCCCTCTCTGCTGGTCCTCGACGAACCCACTTCGGGTCTCGACCTTGATCTCGTCGCCGAGGTGATGGAGACCCTCCGCCGACTGGCCGACGACGGACGGACCGTCCTGGTGGTCACCCATTCGCCGGAGGGCTTGGATCTGTGCGACCGCCTGCTCATCCTGGCCCCCGGTGGGAAGGTCTCCTTCTTCGGGGATCCGGACGACGCGCGTCCCCACTTCGGCGCCCAGACCTTCGGTGACGTCGTCGCCGCGACCAAAACCGATCCGGAGGGAACGGTCTCGCGGTTCCGTGCCTCGGCCGGCTATGTGCGCGATGTGCGCACACCGATCGGCCGAATGGCCAGCACACGCACCGAGCTGGGTGAGGATCCCCGCTCGCCGTCGCTGCGGCGGCAGGCCTCCGTGGAGGGGCGACGCCAACTGCGGATCCTCTGGGCCGACCGCGCGCTCGCCGGCTTCGTGGTGGCCATGCCCCTCATCCTCGCGGCTCTCGTGCTGGTGATCCCGGGAGAGCAGGGCCTGGCCCACCCGGACCTGGCGAGCTGCCCTCGGGGCAGCCCAATCAGATCCTGATCGTGCTCACCCTCGGTGCGGTGTTCCTGGGACTCTCCGCGAGCATCCGTGACCTGGTGACCGAGCGCGCGATCTTCGTGCGCGAGCGGGCTATCGGGCTCTCACCGGTCGCCTACGTCCTCGCCAAGCTCAGTGTGCTGGGAATGCTCACCCTCGCCCAGACAGTGATGCTGGTGCCCGTGGTGCTGCTGTTCCGGGACGGGCCCGACAGCGGAATCCTCCTGTGGCCAGCAGGAGAGCTCGTGCTCGCGCTGTGGCTGTGTGCCCTGACCAGCGCAGCGATGGGTCTGCTGGTCTCCTCCCTCGTGGGCTCCGGGGAGCAGACCTTGCCGGTGATGGTGGTGCTGGTGACGATGCAGCTGGTTCTCAGCGGCGGGTTGTTCCCTGTCGCAGATCGAGCCGTGCTCGAACAGCTCGCCTGGCTGTCCCCGTCGCGCTGGGGATTCGCGGCGATGGGAGCGACCTCTGACATCACGGCCATCTCCCTGGTGGGCGAGGATCCGCTGTGGGAGCCCAGCGCGTGGGTCTGGCTGGGTTGCCTGCTGATACTGTGCGTGCTGACCACGGTGTTGAGCGGGGCGGCGATGCGGCGGCTGGCGAGGCGCTACAGGGTGCGCGGGCGCTGACCCGGGGCGACCGGTGCCGGACACGGCCCCGCCGCGCTCAGCCCGCGGCGCCGCCCCCGCCCGGTGCCCGCACCGGGTCCGGCAGGTACACCGTCCCGCCCTGGGCGAGGAACTCCCGGGACTTCGCCGCCATCCCCTCCTGGGCGATGCGCTCCTGCGCGGCGGCGTCGCCGTAGGCGTCGCGGATGTCCTGGGAGATCCGCATCGAGCAGAACTTCGGCCCGCACATCGAGCAGAAGTGCGCGGTCTTCGCCGGCTCGGCGGGCAGGGTCTGGTCGTGGTACTCCTCGGCCAGCTGCGGATCCAGCGAGAGCCCGAACTGGTCCCGCCAGCGGAACTCGAAGCGGGCCTTCGACAGGGCGTCGTCGCGATCGCGCGCGGCGGGGTGCCCCTTGGCCACATCGGCGGCGTGCGCGGCGATCTTGTAGGTGATCACGCCGGTCTTCACGTCGTCGCGGTCCGGCAGCCCCAGGTGCTCCTTCGGGGTGACGTAGCAGAGCATCGCGGTGCCGTGGCGGGCGATCTCGGTGGCGCCGATGGCGGAGGTGATGTGGTCGTAGGCCGGGGCGATGTCCGTGACCAGCGGGCCCAGGGTGTAGAACGGCGCCCCGTCGCACAGCTCCTGCTGGCGCTCCACGTTCTCGTGCACCAGGTGCAGCGGCACGTGCCCGGGCCCCTCGACCATCACCTGCACGTCGTGCTCCCACGCCCGGCGGGTCAGCTCCGCGAGCGTGTCGAGCTCGGCGAACTGCGCGGCGTCGTTCGCATCGGCGAGGCTGCCGGGCCGCAGCCCGTCCCCGAGCGAGAAGGAGACGTCGTAGCGGGCGAAGATCTCGCACAGCTCGTCGAAGTGCTCGTAGAGGAAGTTCTCGCGATGATGGGCGAGGCACCAGCCGGCCAGGATCGAGCCGCCGCGGGAGACGATCCCGGTGACCCGCTCCGCCGTGAGCGGCACGTAGCGCAGCAGCACCCCGGCGTGGACGGTCATGTAGTCCACGCCCTGCTCGCACTGCTCGATCACCGTGTCCCGGAAGATCTCCCAGGTCAGCGCGTTCGCGTCGCCGCCCACCTTCTCGAGCGCCTGGTAGATCGGGACGGTGCCGATGGGCACCGGCGCGTTGCGCAGGATCCACTCGCGGGTGGTGTGGATGTCCTCCCCGGTGGAGAGGTCCATGACGGTGTCCGCACCCCAGCGGGTGGCCCACTCCAGCTTGGAGACCTCCTCCGCGATCGAGGAGGTCACCGCGGAGTTGCCGATGTTGGCGTTGACCTTCACCAGGAAGGCGCGGCCGATGATCATCGGCTCGGCCTCGGGATGGTTCACGTTCGCGGGGATGATGGCGCGGCCGGCGGCGACCTCGCTGCGCACCAGCTCCACGTCGCATCCCTCCCGCAGCGCGACGTAGCGCATCTCCGGGGTGATCTCGCCGCGGCGCGCATAGTGCATCTGGGTGACGCGACGGCCTGGGAGCGCGCGCAGCGGATCCCGTCGGGCGCCCCGCCATTCGGCGCTGGCCTCGCCGCGCCGCACCGCGGAGCGGCCGTCGTCGGCCAGGGTGCGGCCGCGGCCCGGGTAGCGTTCCACGTCCCCGCGGCCCAGCACCCAGTCCTCGCGCACCGGCGCCAGGCCCTCCTCGGGCACGCAGCCCGGACCGGCCGTGCGATACACCTCCAGGGGAGGGTTCGCGGTGCCGTCGGGGGAGGGGTCCTGGGCGATGCGGGTGACGGGCACCCGGATGCCGTGGGCGGGGTCCTCGAGGTGGCCGAGGGAATGGGTGGGGTAGTTCTCAGGGCGTGCGGACACAGGCGTCGCTCTCCTTCTTCCTTCGCCGGCATGACCCGGGCAGGTTCAGTCGGTGCTCGAACCGCGTCAGTTCGATCTCAGCCCGTTGCGACGGGCACCCGAGGGATCGCGGACGACCGTAGCAGAGTTCGCCTCAGTCCCCGAACCGCAGCTCCACGCGACGGTCCGCCGCGAGGGCCGAGGGATCGTCGGCGCCTCCGCTCGCCGCGGGCTGCGTGTCGCCGTGGCCCGTCACCTCGAGGGTGAGGTCCGGGCCCTCAGCCGTTCTCGCCGGCGAGGCGTTCGATGATCTCCCGCATCCGCGCCGCGGCGCGCTCCTCGTCGCCGGCACGGATCGCGGCGGCGACCTCGCGGTGCAGGGACAGGTCGTGACCATCCGGCACCCGGGCGCCGCGCTCCACGAGGGCGCGGTGGCGCAGCCCCTCCTCGATCACCTCGCGCAGACGCTGCAGCATCGCGTTGCCGGAGAGGTCCAGCACGGCGGCATGGAAGGCGCGGTCCGCGGCATGGAAGGCGCCGTGCTCGGGTCCGTCGGCCGCCTCGACCATCGCCGCCGCCGCACGCTCCAGCGCTGCGGTCCCGGCCTGCTCCTCGCGCACGGCGCGGGCGGCGGCCGCCGCGGCGGCGGGCTCGATCGCGTGGCGCAGCGCCCGCAGCTCTGCCAGCTGACGGGCCGGCTGCGGCCCCTCGAGCCGCCAGCGGATCACCCGCGGATCCAGCAGGTCCCACTCGGCCGGAGGGCGGATCCGCAGCCCCACCCGGCGCCCGGCGCTGAGCATCCCCAGCGCGCCGAGCACCCGCGTCACCTCCCGCACCACGCTGCGGGACGCGCCCGTGCGGGCGATGAAGCCGTCCACGGTGTCGGTGTGCCCGGCAGGCAGCTGACCGGCGACGATCGCGGCGCCGAGCTGCTCCAGCGCCCGGTCGAAGGCGCTCGGCGGGGTGGTCGTGCCGGTGCTCATGCCTGGGAGACGGGGGAGAGCGCCAGCTCGTCGATCCGCACGTGGCCGGGGGAGTCCAGCACGAAGCAGACGGTGCGGGCGATGTCCTCGGCGCTCAGCATCCGGGCGCGGGCCTCGGCGTCCGGGACGGAGGGTCGCTGGTCGAGGAAGTCGGTGGCGACGTCTCCGGGGCACAGGTGGCAGGCGCGCACGCCGTGGGCGGCCTCCTGCTGGTTCAGGGTGCGCACCAGCGAGCCGAGCGCCGTCTTGCTCGCCGAGTAGGCCACCCCCGCGCCGGGCTGGAAGGACCAGCCCGCATAGGAGGAGATCACCACCACCTGCCCGTCGCGCTCGCGCAGGCGGGGGAGGGCGGCGTCGATCGCGTTGGCCACGGCGGTGAGGTTGGTGGCGAGGATGGCGTCGAACTGCGCGAGGTCCTGATCGTCCCAGCGACGCTGCGGGGCGTTCAGCCCGGCGGCCAGGACGAGCGCGTCGATCCCGCCGAGCCGCTCCGCGACCTGCGCGGCCGTCTCCCGCACCGCCGCCCGGTCCTGCACGTCCAGCGGGAGGGCCAGGGCCGTGCCGCCCTCCTCGCGGATCTCGGCGGCGAGCTGCTCCAGCGGCGCGGGCCGACGGCCGCTCAGCGCCACGGCCCAGCCCGCACGCGCCGCCTGCAGGGCGGTGGCGCGGCCCATCCCGCTGCCCGCGCCGGTGATCCACACCGTGCGCTGTGTGGTGGTGCTCATCGCGGTCCTCCTCGCGGCGCGGCCCCACGGGCCGGCCAGGGTGTCGGTGACAGGACGTCTGCCCACCAATAGTATGACTATTAGGAACGGTCGGTGTGCGGCACGCCCGCCGCGAGGAGAGGAACGAGCGATGGAACTGGATCTGCGGGACAGGGTGGTCGTGGTGACCGGGGCGGGGCGCGGGATCGGCGCGGTGATCGCGCGGCGCTTCGCCGCCGAGGGTGCGCACGTCGCCGCGCTGGACCTCGCCCACGAGGACGCCGCGACGGCGACCGAGGAGGCGACCGACGGGGCGGGCGGGGCGCCGGATGCCGCCGACGGGACCGCGATCCTGCCGGTGGTGTGCGACGTGACCGACCCCGACTCCGTCGACGCCGCGGTGGCGCAGGTGGTGGCCCGCCACGGCCGGATCGACGTGCTGGTCAACAACGCCGGGATCGTCGCGGACTCCACGGTGCTCGAGACCGACTGGGAGACCTGGCGGCGCTGCCTCGACGTGAACGCCGGCGGCACCTTCCTCATGTGCCGGGCCGCTGCCCCGCACATGCAGGACTCCGGCCGCGGCCGGATCCTCAACGCCGCCTCGTTCGCCGCGATCGTGCCCAGCGTGGGCAGCGCCGCCTACGCCGCCTCGAAGGCCGCGGTGGTGCAGCTCAGCCGGGTGCTCGCCTCCGAGCTGGGCCCCCACGGCATCACCGTGAACTCCTACGCCCCCGGCATGGTGCCCACCGCCATGAACGGATTCGCCGAGATGCCCGCCGCGCAGCAGGACCGCCTGCTGGACACCCTCTCGCTGCGCCGCTGGGAGAGCGCCGACGACGTCGCCGACCTGCTGCTCTTCCTCGCCAGCGACCAGGCCTCCTACATCACCGGCGCCCTGCTGGACGTCTCCGGCGGGAAGTTCGCCACTCAGATCCCGGCGGTGGCGTACGGGCGGTAAGTGCGGATTCCCCGCCCCTCAGGCGCGCTCGCCGAGGCCCACCACGTGCTCGGGCAGGCGCTCGTTGCTGCCGTACATGAAGTGGTTGGCCATGTTCTCGGAGAACCGGCTGGCCTCCGGGGTGCGGCCCACCGCCTCGGCCACCTCGCGGATGTGGATCGGGGCGGCGCCGCAGCACACGCCCAGGTAGTTCACGCCCAGGCCGTACGCCTCCTCGGCGAAGGCCCGGATCTCGTACCGGTTGGTGTACAGCGGGTCCAGGGCGGTGGGGAAGGTGCGCCCGTGCGGGGAGGGCACGGTGGCGGCCACGTCCGAGAGGTTGAAGAACGTGGGCTCCTGCTCGGTGGTGCGGTAGGGGATCGGCAGCGCGCCCACGTGGCAGGAGACCGCCTCGCGGATCTGCCGCAGCCAGGGCAGCATCGTGTCCGGGCCGCGGAAGCAGTTCAGGCCCACCACGTCCGCCCCGCCCTGTTCGAGACGCTGGGCGGTCTGCACGATCCCGGCCCCGTCGGCCATCTCCTGGAACGCCATCGGCGCCAGCGTGAGCACCACCGGCAGCCCGGAGGCCTTCGCGATCTCGAGCGCGGCCAGCGCCTCGCCGGCGTAGTAGAAGGTCTCGCCGATGATCAGATCGGCGCCCTCCTCCACGGCCCAGCCCACCATCTCCTCGAACATGCCGCGCACCTCGGCCTGGCGGGCGGGATCGGCCGGGTCCCAGATGTTGGAGTTGGAGATGTTGCCGGCCATGAGGTTGCCGGGCACGGCGTCGGCGACCTCGCGGGCGATGCCGAGCGCGGCGCGGTTCAGCGGCTCCAGCAGCTCCTCCTTGCCGATCACGCGCATCTTCTCGCGGTGGCCGTTGTAGGTGAACGCCTCGACGATGTCGGAGCCGGCACGCTGGAAGTCCACATGCAGGGTGCGCAGCGCCTCCGGGTGCTCCAGCGCCACCTCGGGGACGAACTCTCCGGCGGTGAGGTAGCCACGGCGCTCGAGCTCGAACAGGAACCCCTCCGCACAGAGGACGGGACCGGCGTCGAGGCGGTCGGTGAGGATGTTCTGGGACATGGTCGTACTCCGTCGTCGATCGGTGCGGGGCGGTTGGGGGCGAGAGTAGCCCGGCGCCGCGGCGCTGTCTCCTGCGTGGCTCCGTGTGAACGCCGGCGACCGGGACGTGCGCAGCGAGGAGACGACTCCGGCGCCCACGACCACCCTCCCGCCCGCGGGCCTGCGACGGGTCCGCGCCCCGCGTAGGGTGGCCCGCAACGCGGCGCCGCGTCCGGTGGCGTCGATCCACGAGGGGGAGCGGAGCAGCGATGGGACGACGACGCCGACGTGGACGCCCGTTCCGGAGCGACCGGGCGTCCCTGTTCCTGGAGACCTTCGATCTGATCGCCGAGGTGGGGGCTGTGCTGGTGCGCCTGCCGCTGATGCTCTTGCGCCTGCTCCTCTGAGCACACTGCGCACGGTGCGGCCTGTGCTCGCGGCGCCCGGAGAGCCGCGTCGGCCCGCGTGCAGGCGGCCCGGTCGCAGGCGCCCCCGCCGCGCAGCGCCCCGCGCCCTCAGCCGCTGCCCTCGGTGAAGCTCGCCGTGGGCAGCCAGTCCGCGCCCAGCAGTGCGGCCACGTCGGTGAGCCCCTCGGTGTCCCCGCCCACGGTGTCGGAGGCGGCGGCGATCCGTTCCACCATCGCGCGCGAGACCTGCTCCTCGACGGTGCCCTCCGCGTAGGCGATGTGCCAGGGGGAGACCTGGTGGTCGCGGTGGGTGCGGCCGGTGACCTGCCGGCCCGCGATGCCGGAGAAGCGCGCCTGGTGGAACAGTCCCATGCGCGGCGCGGTCGAGGCCTGGCGCCCGCCCGGGAGGGTCTCCCCGGCGTGCAGGCTGATCGAGGCGACGGTGGTGAACACGCACACCGGCGCCTGCCCGGTCTGGAAGCGCAGCCTCTCGGCCTCGACGTCGAACCGGTCCCGGCCGTAGATCGTGGCGACCTCGAGCCCGGCGTCCTGCAGCCGCTCGGTGATCGGCTCCGCGGCGGTGCCCACGAACTCCACCGAGCAGGCCACCTGCCGCCCGGCCTCCACCTGCTGGCCGATCCACGCCACGGTGGAGTCCACCCGCAGCAGCCCCGCCTTCTGCCGGAACCGCAGCAGCGCGGCCCGCCCCTTCGCGGTGTTGCGGCCGCGCCGGGCGATGTCCATCTCGCGGCAGAACTCGCCCCACTCCGTCTCGTACGCCTCCCGCTCCGCGGGCGTGAGCGCCACCGGCATCCCGGAGATCGGCACGGCGCCCCAGGGTGCGGCCCGGTGCAGCATCGCCGTCGGCCGCTGGTCCTCGAGCCAGGCGCGCACCCGTGCGAGATCCTCCGCCCGACGGGTCGCGTCGGTGGTCCAGGCGGCGCCGTAGCGGCCGCGCTCCAGCGCGATGCCGTGCCGCTCCAGCGCGGCGGAGAAGTCCACGCCGGGCTGCTTCACGGAGGTCCACTCGCGCATCGGCTCGCCGTGCGCCTGCGCGTAGGCGGGCGCGAGGTAGGGCAGCTCCAGCGGGGTGTGGCCGGGGGTGGCGGTGGTGGCGATGACGAACGGCGCCGCGTCATGGGAGCGGGAGTGCCCGGAGAGCCGTGCCCAGTGCGTCCACCGCTTGGTGGTGGTGCGGCGCAGGGCGTGGGCCTCGTCCGCGATGATCACGTCCCAGTCGTGGCCGAGCACCTTCTCCAGCCGGTCCCAGGTGATCACCACCCACTCCAGGCCGCTGTCGCCCAGCGCCGTGATGGTGCGGCACCAGTGCCCGATCGTGATCGCGGCCGGCCGGTCCGCCACCACCAGCACCCGCTGCGCGCCGCGCAGATCGCCCACCGCGCTCGCCCCCAGCACCGCGGAGATCGTCTTGCCCACGCCGGGCTCGTCGGCCAGCAGGAACTGGCGCCCGCCGGCGGCGGCCCGTGCCGCGATCGCATCGGCCGCCTCGTACTGCAGCTGCCGCGGCTCCAGATCCTCCGCCGGCTCCGGCACCGCGGCGGGCGCGCCGGGATTGTGGAGGTTCTCCAGGAAGCGGCCCAGCGTGTGCGGGCCGGGGGAGTAGGGCGCCAGGTGCGCGGGCAGGCTGCGGCCGACGAACACGTGCATCTTCACGGCCGGATGCCAGCTCGCGCCCTCGACCTGTGTGCCGTAGGGGACGTCGAGGATCCACAGCCGCTCCCCGGGGCCTACGAAGGGCAGCTCCTTCGGGGCCGAGCGGGCGCCGCCGCCCCTCCTGCGCGAGGAGGACCGGCGCCGGCGGGTGCTGGAGCGACGAGTGCTGGCCACCCGCAGACCCTACCGGGGCCCGGGCCTGCGGATCAGATCCTCCCCGGCGACCTCCTGCGCGTGCACCAGGACGAAGCCCTGAGCGGTCTCGGGCACGTACTCGACCACGGCGCCGCTGCGGGCGAGGAGATCCTTCCACCGCTCCAGCACCTCGCGCTCCTCCGGCGTGCCGCAGGGCAGGCCGTCCCGCCGACGGCTCTCCCGCTCCAGCATGCGCACCGGTGCGGGAGGCGGTGAGGAGAGCCAGTCGAAGGATGTGGGAGGAGTCGAGTGCCCTCTCGTGAGCGTTCTCGCAAGCCCCTGACCTGCGGTGACGAGAGTACGGCGGGGGCGGCTCAAAGGGTTGAGCGGCGGGTGAGCGCCGCCACGTGGACTTGACGCCCTCGCTTCAGCACGTGTCAAAGTCGGGTCCGACGAGCGCCGGCGGTCGACGACCGCACGTGGGTCGCCGTCCCCGACACCCGTCTCCCGCATCCTCGATCCAGGAGAAGACGTGTCCCGTCACACCACCCCCCTGAACCCCACCCGCCGCGGCTTCGGCGCCCTCGCGCTGGGTACCCTGGCCGCCGCCGGCACCGCCTCGGCGCTCGGCTCCTCCGCGGCCCAGGCCGCGCCCGCCACCCCGGCCGCCCCCGCGGCCCCGACCGCGGACGGCCCGCAGCCCACCCCGCACACCCAGGCGGCGCACGATCCGATCTCCAGCGACTTCCACGCCCGGTGGACCCGCGCCGACGCCCGCCAGATCATGCGCACCCAGAACGACTCCTCCGTGGCGCGCGGCGAGAACTCCATGCCCGAGTCGATCACCATGCCGGAGATCCCCGCGGACTTCCCGATCATGACCGACGAGGTGTGGGTCTGGGACACCTGGTCGCTGACCGACGAGTACTCCAACCAGATGAGCTACAAGGGTTGGGACGTCATCTTCTCCCTGGTCGCCCCGCGCGACATCCCCTTCGACGAGCGCCACTGGAGCGCTCGCATCGGCTACTTCACCCGCCCCTCCAGCGCCGAGCCCGACGACGCCTGGACCTACGGCGGCTACCTCTTCGAGGACGAGACCTCGCTGTCGAACACCGAGTGGTCCGGCTCCGCCCGCCTGATGCAGGGCAACAAGGTGCGCGTGTTCTACACCGCCACCACCTTCGGCGAGAAGCGGCCCGGCACGGCGGGCAAGCCCGCGGTGCTCGCCACCGTCGAGGGCGCCATCAAGGCCACCCGCGACGGCGTGAGCTTCTCGAAGTTCGGCGAGCACCTCGAGATCGCCGAGCCCGACGGCACGTGGTACCAGACCCAGGAGCAGAACCCGTACTTCTCCTTCCGCGACCCCTTCACCTTCGAGGACCCGGCCACCCCGGGGATCACGTTCATGCTCTTCGAGGGTTGCGGCGCCGGAGTGCCCGGCACCGCCCGGACCGATGCCACCGCTGCGGACCTCGGCTACGTCGACGGAGACCCGTTCGCGGAGACCGTCGACGAGGTCAACTCCCAGGGCGTCCAGTGGCAGCGCGGTAACATCGGCCTGGCCTGGGCCGATTCCAAGGACCTCACCTCCTGGACCATGCTCCCCCCGATCCTCACCGCCTACGCGGTCAACGATCAGACCGAGCGCCCGCAGATGATCATCGAGGACGGGAAGTACTACCTGTTCACCATCTCCCACCAGTTCACCTACGCGGCGGGTCTCCGCGGACCCGACGGCGTCTACGGATTCGTGGGCGACGGCGTGCGCTCCGACTTCCAGCCGCTGAACTCCTCCGGCGTGGTGCTGGGCAGCCCCGTGGACCTCAACCTCCCGGCCGATGCCCCTGAATCGCCCACGGCGGGCCAGAACCCCCGCCAGTTCCAGGCGTACTCGCACTACATCCAGCCCGGCGGGCTGGTGCAGTCGTTCATCGACAACGTGGAGGGCCGTCGCGGCGGAACCCTCTCGCCCACGGTGAAGGTGGACGTCGACGGCGCCACCGCCACCTCCGCGGTGGACTACTCCTTCGGGGACGACGGCCTGGGGCCGTACGCGTACCTCCCGACCAACGAGCGCAAGGGCGGCGTCGGCCACTACAAGTGATCGGCGGCCCCCTCTGAGCATCCGGGCGCGGCGCCCTCCCTCCGGGGAGGGCGCCGCGCCCGGAGCGTGTCACGGCTCAGTGCTCACGCAGCACCAGGCCGGTGACGTGCAGGTCGCCGCCGTCCACGTAGAGCGACGCCCCGGTGTCCCCGGGAAGCAGGTGCACCTGCTGGGAGAGCACCGTGTACCCCTCGTTCACGAACACCTCCACACTCTGGGTGTCCACCAGCACCCGCAGGTGCACGGAGCGGGCGGCGGGGTCGAGAGGCGCCTCCGCCTGCCGGAACTCGCCGAAGGAGAAGCCCTCGAGGTCCGAGGGGCCGCGGTCCACGTAGACCCAGCCGTCGATCACGCCCACGTTCGTGTGCCGGCTCCCGTCGGCCGAGCGCCCCACCGAGAGCCCCACGTTCGTGGCCGCCTCCCAGTGGAGATCGAGCTCGAGCTCATAGGCCCGGGCATCGACGTCCAGGATCGCGGCGGCGCCTCCGCTCGCGCCGTCGAGCGTCACGTCGGGCAGGGACCGCTCGGACCGCGCCGCCGCGGCCAGCGCGGGAACCGGCGTCGAGACCAGCGCGCAGCGACCGTCGGCCTCACGCCGCAGGCGCAGCTCGCGCACCACGGAGAACTGGCCGTTGTACCCGTCGCTCGCATCGGTGGGGACCTCCCGGTTCGCGTACTTCCAGTTGTTCATCCAGCCGATCGCGTAGCGCAGCTGCTCCGGATCCTCGGGGGCCGGCCAGGTCACCGCCGCGTACCAGTCCCAGCCGTGGTCGAGCCACTGCGGGGTGAGCGACTCGGCGAGGAACTGCTCGCCGTCCCAGCGGCCGATCCAGTAGGCGTAGGTCATCGGCAGGCCCGCCCCGTGCGCATCCATGCTCGCGCCGAGCACCCAGTGGGACGTGCCGTCGTCGGCCGTCATCTCGAACAGGTCCGGGCACTCGATCCCGCCCAGATCTGGATCGTCGGGGTGGAGGCGGTAGTCGAAGTTGCGGCGCAGCGTCCAGGTGAGCAGGTCTGTGGAGGTGTAGAAGGCTGCGTAGCGCTGCCGGCCGATCACGCACACCCACTCCTCCCTCGCGGCATCCCAGTGGAGCTTCGGGTCACGGAACCACTCGGCGTTCTCGATCTCCTGCGGCGTCTCCGCCTCCCGCCCGTCCTCGTTGACGATCACCGGCTCCTCGACCGGGGTGAACGTCGCGCCGCCGTCGAGCGAGTAGTACAGGTACTGCTCCTGGTGCCTGCGCACGCCGTCGGTGGGCTGGGTGGCGTAGGCGAGGACCGCGCCGGTGCCGAACCCCGCGGTGCCGTGCTCGTCGAGCACCAGCGATCCCGACCAGACCGGGAAGTCCGGTCGCAGCGGGATCGCCTCGCCGTGGTGCGTGAAGGTGACCAGGTCCGCGGTGCTCGCGCGGTCCCAGCCGCCGTCCCCGGAGTTCTCGGCGGAGTGCAGGTAGTAGAGCTGAGCGATGCCGTCCAGCACCACGGGCCGCTGGGGATCGCAGAGCCAGCCCTGCGGCGGCGTGAGGTGGAAGCGGGCCCTCAGGGAGGCGGGGCCCTCCGCGTGGGAGGGGGTGGAGAGGGGCGGCATCGCGGCTCCTGTGAGGACCAGCGCTCCGCAGCCGGTGGTGCGCAGCAGGTCTCGTCGGGTGGGTCGGATCATCGGGTGTTCTCCATCGTCATCGGTGGGAGCGGTCGGTGTGTGTGTGTGTGTGGCGCGCCGGGCTCGCCGCGCGTGCGCACGGCGGGCGGTGCCCGCGACGGGGCTGGTCGAGACGGGGTGGGGAGACGCTGCGGCTCAGAGCGCAGCGATGGAGGAGCGGGTCACGGCCGGGCAGGCCACACGCAGGGACGCGCCCGGCTCCACCTCCTCCGCGCCGAGCAGTACCCGCACCCCGGCGGCGCCCAGCTCGTAGTGGGGAAGCGCCACGGTGGACAGCGGCGGGCGGAGGTGGCCGGCGATGACCTCCTGGTTGTCGAAGCCGACCACCGCCATGTCCCCGGGAATGCGCAGACCTCGTTCCCGCAGGGCGTCGTACAGCCCCATCGCGACCCGGTCGTTGTGGCAGAAGACGCCGGTCGCGCCGAGTGAGAGCACCTGCTCGGCGATGGCGTACCCGCCCTCCTGCTCCGGGGCCGCCTCGAGCACCAGCGCCTCGTCGACCCCGGCGCCGAGGGCGGCATGCGCCTCGCGGTAGCCCTGCAGTCGCCCCTCCCGCGCCGGGGACGGGGAGGTGGTGTTCACGAACGCGATCCGGCGATGCCCCTGGGACAGCAGGAGCTCCGTCGCGGTGCGGCCGCCGTCCACCTCGTCCGGCACCACGGCGCGGGTGGGGGTGCCGGGGGCGAAGCAGTTGACCAGCACGTGGTCCGTCTCCGCGAGGGCGTCCGGGATCGCCGTCGCGCGGTGGTTCCAGGTGGAGTACAGGATGCCTCGCACCTTGTACTCCAGCATCATCGCCAGCGCATCGCGCTCCGCCGCCTCGTCCCCCTCGGTGTTGGCGACCAGCAGCACGCGGCCGTGCCGCCACGCCTCTTCCTGGGCGCCGCGGATGATCTGCCCGGCGAAGGGGGTGGTCGCGATGGAGTCGGCGACCAGCCCGATGAACGCGCTGGTGCCCTGCACCAGGTTCTTGGCCAGCACGTTGGGGCGGTAGCCGAGCTCCTCCACGGCCTGCTGCACCCGGGCGCGGGCCTCGGCGCCGATGCGCGCCCCCGGTTTGTCGTTGACCACGTGCGAGACCGTGGTCACCGAGACGCCGGCCCGTTCGGCGACCTCGCGCATCGTCACCGTGCGGTCTGCTCGCCCCGTGCTCGTCATCGATGTCATCCCTTGCTCGCTCCGCTCTCGAGACCATAGATCATGGCGCGGTTGAGCACGAGGAACACGAGCAGCAGCGGGGTCACCGTGATGGACACGGCCGCGAAGGTCGCCGTCCAGTCCGTGTTGCCCATCGCCCCGATGTAGTTCTGCAGCCCCAGGGGGATGGTCTTCAGCTCCTCGCTGAGGAGGAAGGTGTTGGCGAAGATGAAGTCGTTCCAGATGAAGATCGCGTTCACCATCACCACGGTCACCACGGTGTTCCATGACATCGGCAGGGTGATCCGGGCGAAGATCCGATAGGGGCCGGCGCCGTCGAGCGTGGCCGCCTCGTAGAGCTCGCGGGGGATGTAGCTGTAGAAGGAGAGGAACAGATACAGGGCCATCGGGAGCGCGAAGCCAGCCAGCGGGATGATCACCGCCGCGCGCGTGTCGAGGATGCCCAGGCGGGAGTAGTCGATGAACAGCGGCACCAGCGCCACCTGGACCGGCACCACGATGCCCAGCAGGAACAGCCCCTTGGCGAGGCCGGAGAAGCGGAAGCCGAGCACGGCGATCGCGTACGCCCCGGCCATCCCGCACACCACCAGCAGCAGGCATGCGCCGCCGGTGATGAGCAGGCTGTTGAGGATGTTGCGCAGGAGGTCCCCCTGCTCGATCGCCCGCACCACGTTGTCGAACGTCAGCTGGGCGGGCAGGGAGAACGGGTTCGCGGAGGCGAAGTCCTGCCGGTCGCGCAGGCTGGTCTGGAGCAGCCAGAGGAAGGGGTAGACCTGCACCACCAGCACGGCGGCGATGAGCACCCGGGAGACGACCGTCGAGATCCGCAGCGGCGAGGGCCGCCGGCGACGAGGGGGCGCGGTGCGGTCCCGTGAGCCGTCGGCGGGCAGGGGAGAGCGGTGCATGGTCGGCTCCTTCGGCGCGTGCTCGGAGGCGATGCTCGCCGGGGCGGCGGGAGCGGGAGCGGGCGGGGGCGTTGCGGACGCAGGAGTCATCTCACGCCGCCTTCCTGCGCAGGAGCAGCAGGATCAGTCCCACCGCGACCAGGCACTCGAGGACGATGATCACCGAGATCGCGCTCGCGGAGCCGTAGTGGCCCGAGGTGAACGCCGTCTTGTACATGTAGGTGGTCACCAGCTCGGAGGCCTGGCCGGGCCCGCCGTTGGTGAGCAGGAACGGGATGTCGAAGCCGCGCAGCGCATAGGTCGTGGCCATGATCAGCGTGGTGACGAACACGGGCATGATGTGCGGGAAGCGGATCCTGGTGAAGACCTGCAGCGGGTTCGCACCGTCCAGGGAGGCCGCCTCCTCGAGCTCCTTGGGCACGGCGAGCAGCGCCGCGTAGAGGATCACCGTGTACAGACCCAGGAACCGCCACCCCTCGGGCGCGGAGACCGCGGCGAGCACGGTCGAGACGTCGGAGAGCCACGGCCGGGCCAGGGCGCCCAGGCCCACCGCGTTCAGGAGCGTGTTGACCAGCCCGACGGGCTCGTAGGAGTAGACGCGCTGGAACAGCAGCGCGATCGCGGGCGTCGAGATCACCGCGGGCATCAGGTAGAGCACCTTGAGCACTTCGCGACCTCGGGTGATCGAGATCAGCAGGGTGGCGACCAGCAGACCGCCGCCCACCTGGAGCAGCAGGCAGATGGCCAGGTAGCCCAGCTGGTTGACCAGGGCGGTGCGGAACACGTCGTCGTGCAGCAGCAGTTCGCGGTAGTTGGCCAGCCCCACGAAGTCGAGACCGGTGATGCCGTCCCACTCGTAGAAGCTCAGGCCCAGCGACTGCACGATGGGGAGCAGCACGCCGCCGCCGAAGAGCAGCAGTGGAGGGGCGAGGAACACGGCCACCGAGAGCCGTGAGCGATGGGGGAGCATGGGAACCTCCGTCCGTGACCGGCGGCGCGCCGCTCAGTCCTCGAAGTACTTGGGGGCGTTCTTCGTGAGGGTGTCGTCCATCGTGGTGAGGAACTCCTCCGGGGTGATGTCCCCCTGGACCAGCAGCACCAGTTCCTGCTGGAGGCGCGAGTTCGTGGAGGGGTCGAGCTGGGTGTCCCACGGCATGAGGGTGGCGTCACCGAGCTCCGCGGCGACGTCGATCGCCTCCTGGTAGAGCGGCAGGGCGTTGTCCGGGACCGCCGGCTCGATGCCGGTGGGACCCAGCAGGCCGCTCTTCGCGTACTCCTCGGGGTACCGGGCCAGGACGAACCCGAGGAAGTCGCGCACCAGGGGGTCGTAGGTCTGGGCGTTGACCGCCACTCCGATGCCCGAGGGCGCGACGAACTCGTCCGGCCCGGTGACCGACCCGTCGGTGACCGGGAGGGTGAAGAAGCCGATCCGTTCGTGCATCTCCTCGGGCAGCTCCGTGGTGGCGAGGTTCGGGAGCTCCCAGGTGCCCATGTTGTACATCGCCGCCCGACCGGACGTGAACAGGGCCTGCGCGTCCGCATAGCCCACCGACGAGAAACCCTCCTGGAAGGCTCCCGCCTCGCCGAGCGCGGCGAGCCAGCGGGCCGAGGCCGCTCCGGGGTCATCGGTGAACGCCGCGTCGCCCTGCTTCAGCGCCGTGATGTACTCGGGGCCCGCGAGACGGAACGGCTGGTAGGCGACATACCTCTCGAGCGGCCAGGCATCGGCTCCTCCCACGGCGATGGGGGTGACACCGGAGGCCGCGAGCGCCTCGCACAGCGGGACCATCTCCTCGAGGGTGGTGGGAACCTCGACCCCGGCGTCCTCGAACAGCGCCTTGTTGTACCAGAAGAGCTCCACCCCGAACTCGAGCGGGATCATGTGCAGGGAGCCGTCGTCGAAGCGCTGGTAGTCCAGCGCGGCGGGGCGGAAGTCCTCGATGACGCCGAGCTGGGTGAGCAGGTCCTCGACGTCGATCATGCGGTCCACGGAGGCCAGCTTCGCGGCGAAGGGCGTGGCGTCGGTGTCGAACAGCTCGGGCAGCTCGTTCGCCGCGGCGAGGGTCTCGTACTTCTGGATGTAGCTGGGGCGGTCCGGAGTGGTGATGAGCTCGAGGGAGAACCCCTCGTGCTCGGCGGCGTACTCCTCGGCCAGTGCCGACACGATCGAGATGACGGCGCCGTTGGCCGGGCGGGAGAGCAGCCAGGAGATGGGACGGGGCTCGATCTCGCCCTCCACGGCGGCGGCGGTGGACGAGGCGCCCCCGGAGGTGCCGCCGCACGCGGCGAGCACGGGGACGGTGGCCGCACCGGCGGCCAGGGCGAGGAACTGCTTGCGCTTCATGGGATGTCTCCTTCGACAGGTGATGAGCGGATCAGGCGGTGGTGACGTGCAGGTCGGTGAGGGTGAGAGCGGCGTCCTCGGCGAACACCCCGAGGCGGCCGGCGGGATGGTCGTACAGGCGTGTGGACAGCGAGACCTTCTGGTCGAGGACCGCCACCAGCAGATCGTCCTCGAGCACCACGTCGAGGCGATGGTCCGGTGCGGTGAGGTCCGCGGGCCGTTCGAGCTCGAGCAGGTGGGGGACGTCGCCGGAGATCTGCCACTGCTCGGTGCCGGTGATGGCGCGGGGCCAGCGGTCGAGCACCATGCGCCCGGCGCGTGGTTCCAGGCGGAGCACGTAGCCGTGCTCGCCCTCGGCATCGGTGCGCAGCAGCAGCCCGCCGGCCCGTCCGTGGGGATCGAGCGTGAGCTGTGCGCGGAGCGTCGCACGGGCCGGAAGCGCTGTGCGGCCCACCGTCGCGGCGTAGCCGGTGCGCGCCTCGAGGGTGACGGGGCCGAGGCCGGGATCCACCGGGGTGGTGTCCTGGGCGAGCACTTCCGCCGGCAGGCGCAGGTCGAGGGTGCCGTCCTCCCGCTGCACCGCCTCGAGGAGCGAGAGCGTGCCGGCCCACTGCCAGGGGCCGTCGTCCCGCCGACCTTCACGGGTCGCGATCCAGCCGGCGAAGATCCGTCGGCCCTTCCACTCGGCGGACTTCGCCGCGTAGAACGACCGGGCGTCCACCGAGTCGTGCCGCGGGGCGTGCCACGGGCCCTCGGGGGAGCGGCTGATCCGGTACCGGGTCACGAAGGCGTCGGTGAACTCGGAGTAGACGAGGTACCACCAGTCGCCCATGCGGAACACCTCCGGGCACTCCTGGGTGAGGAACCGCTGCGGGTCCCACAACGGGGTGGCGGGCTCCCAGGTGCGCAGGTCGGCGCTGGTGAGGCGGCCGACGGTGCCGCGGCGGCGCTCCGGGCCCGTGCTGTGCCGTGCGGCGAGCAGCATCTCCCACGGACCGTCCGGGACGGGGCGGTGCACGAAGGGGTCGCGGAAGTCGGCGGGGTCGTAGCCCTCCGGCGCGCCGAAGGTGAGCTCGGGGTGCTTCGTCCAGTGCAGGAGGTCGGTGCTGGTGGCATGTGCGACGCGCTGCCGGGGGCGGCCGTCCTCCGCGGTGCGGGAGGGGTTCTGCGCGGTGGAGAACAGGTGGTGCAGCCCGTCGTCATCGGTGACGACGCTGCCCGTGTAGCAGTTGAGGTCCTCCTCGGCCTCGGTGCCGTGGGGCAGCACCTCGCCGTGGTCGCGCCAGTGCACCAGATCCTCGGTGGTCAGCAGGTGCCAGGACGTGCCCGGCTCCTGCGAGTCACGACGATGGTGCAGGTAGTAGACGTACAGGACGTCGTCGTGGACGAACGGGATGGTGTCCCCGACCCAGTCCGGGGCGGGCGTGAAGAACGGTGCGCGATGCATGTCACTCCTTCGTGAGCAAACGTTTGATCACGGACTGTAGACCGCTCGCCGACAGATGGTCAAGCGTTTGCGCACAGGGCTTTCGACGGGGGCTGCCGCGGCGGCCGTGACGTGCGGGCCCATCGATCCGTTCCGCGGCGCGAGGTGGCGGTCGGCGCCGTCGGTCGGTGCCCGCGGCGCCGTCCGGTGGCCGGCGGCATCCGAGGCCGCGCGAGCGGTCGCCCTCAGTGCTGGCGCAGGCGCACACCCGTGAGGCGCGCCGTCCCCCCGAGCGCGTGCAGGCGCACGTGCTCCTCGCCGGGCGCCGGGTGCACGGTGAGGGACAGAGCGGTGCGGCCGTCATCGAGGAACACCTCCACGCTCTGCGTGTCCACGAGCACGTGCAGATGCGCCGAACGCGCCCCGGGGTCGATCGGTGCGCGCGCCACGGTGAGGCCGGCGAACGGGTC
This sequence comes from Brachybacterium saurashtrense, assembly GCF_003355475.1. Taxonomy (NCBI): domain Bacteria; kingdom Bacillati; phylum Actinomycetota; class Actinomycetes; order Micrococcales; family Dermabacteraceae; genus Brachybacterium; species Brachybacterium saurashtrense. The sequence goes on from NZ_CP031356.1 coordinate 3,664,455, forward strand.
CGACCCGCCGCGGCCGGCGGTGTCGCCGCCGCCCCCGTCGCCGGTCTCGCCCTCGCCGCCGTCGTGGGTGTCGCCGGCGGTGAGCGCGCTGCCACGACGATCCACGTGCAGCGCCCCGTCCCCGAGGCTGATCCTGGTGCCCCGAGCACCGTCCGCCGAGCCGACCACGGTCAGCGCCGCTCCCTCGGCGTCCGCCCAGTCCACGTCCATCTCCAGTGCGAACGCGGGTCCCAGGGCCCCGAGCTCCGCCGTCCCCTCGACCCCGCCGTCGGCGTCCTCCTGCGAGGAGACCTGCTGGTCATCGAGCTCCTGCGCGGAGGTCGCCGCCGAGGCCAGCGCGGGAACCGGGGTCGAGACGAGGGTGAGCGCACCGTCGTCGTCCCGCACCAGTCGCACCTCGCGCACCACCGAGTACTGGCCGTCGTAGCCGTCGGACTCCGCGGTGGCGGAGGGGTCGCGGGCGTAGGCCCAGTTGTTCATCCACCCGATCGCGTGGCGCACGTGCGCGGGGTCCTCGGCGGCCGGCCAGGTCACCGCGGCGTACCAGTCCCAGCCCCGGTCGAGCCAGCGCGGGGCGGGATCCTCGGGGAGGAAGCGCTCGCCGTCCCAGGTCCCCACCCAGTACGCATAGTTCGTCGGCTCGCCGGCTCCGCTGCCGTCGAGGCTCGCTCCCAGCACCCAGTGCGCCGAGCCGTCGTCCGCGGTGAGCGTGAAGAGATCCGGGCACTCCACCCCGCCCAGGTCCGGGCCGTCCGGGGTCAGCTCGGCCGGGACGAGATCCGAGCGGTGCTCCCAGGAGCGCAGGTCGGGGCTGGTCCAGAAGGAGACGCGGCGGTCGCGGCCGAGGGCGCACACCCACTGGTCCCGCTCCTCGTCCCGCTGCAGCTTCGGGTCGCGGAACCAGGAGGCCTGGGCGATCTCCTCCTCGCTGCGTGCCGTGCGGCCCTCGGGGCTGCGCAGCACGGGATCGGGCTCGAGCGCGAACGTCGCCGCGTCCTCGGAGGCGGCGAGGTACTGCTCCTGCAGTGCACTGCGGCCATCGGTGGGACGGGTGACCAGCGCGACCACGGCGCCGGCGCCTCGGCCGGCCGTGTTCCCCTCGTCCACCACGACGGAGCCGGTCCACACGTCCACCCCGTCCGCTCCGGCCAGCGCGGTGCCCCGCGGCGTGAAGGTGACCAGATCCGTGCTGGTCCAGTGCGCCCAGGTGGTGGGTCCGGGAGCGGTGCCCTCCGCGTGGTGCAGGCCGTAGAGATGCACCGCGTCCCCCCGCACCAGCGGGCGCTGCGGGTCGCCCAGCCAGCCCGAGGGAGGGGTGAGGTGGAAGCGGGGGCGGTGGCTCTCGGGGGCGGCGGTGCCTGCCGTTCCCTCGCCACGCGCGGGCGCGGCCTGCTCCTCGGGGCTGGGCTCGATGCCGAGGCAGGAGCTCATGGCGAGGGCGAGCGGGGCGGCGGCTGCTCCCTGCGCTGCGCTGCGCAGCACTCGGCGGCGGGGGACGGCGGTCATGGCGGCTCCGGGGTGGCGGGGACTGCGGGCACGCCTCCTCGCGCTGGGCCCGACCGTAGCGGGGCGCGGGGCGAGGTGCCACCCGGCGTGAGCCGCGCCGCGGGCGAGAGCCCCGGCGCGTCACGGACGCTCCTGCCGGTGAGCGCATCGACTGCGCCCCCGGGGTCGCCCCCGCCGGTTGCCCGTACGCTGGGGCGGTGACCTCCGATGCTCGCCGCCGCCCCACCTCTGCCGATGTCGCCGAGCATGCGGGCGTCTCCCGTGCGACCGTCTCGATGGTGCTGAACGGTCGCACCCGCGGCACCGTCTCGGCCGCGAATCAGAAGAAGGTCCTCGACGCCGCCGCGGAGCTCGGGTACACCCGCTCCGCCGTGGCCATGTCGCTCCGTGAGCGTCGCACCCGCACGATCGGTCTGATCAGCGACGAGATCGCGACGTCGCCCTGGGCGGGACGGATGGTGCGCGCGGCCTCGATGGCGGCGGCGGAGCGCGGCTACATGATGATCACCGCGGACCTCTCGCTGCCGGAGCTCACGCTCGAGGAGGCGGTGAAGGTGCTCTCGGAGAGGCAGGTGGACGGCCTGCTCTACGGGGCGATGGGGCGCACGCGTCTGGCTGCGCCGGGCGTCCCGGCAGGGACGCCGTTGGTCCTCATGAACTGCGAGGAGGGGGACCAGTCCGCTCCGGCGCCGAGGACGGAGCACTCCCCACCCGCCGTGATCCCGGACGACCGCCAGGGAGCGCGCCGGGCCGCCCGCCGGCTGCTCGACGTGGGACATCGACGGGTGGTCATGCTCTCCGGGGACGACACCGCGGTGGCGACGAGGGAGCGCGAGGAGGGGTTCGTCGAGGAGGTCGCCGCGGCGGGGCTCGCACCCCGGGTGGTGCGCGCCGGCTGGCAGATGGACGACGGCTACCGTGCGACCACCGCCCTTCTCGCCCAGGACGAGCCGCCCACCGCCCTGTTCTGCATCCGTGACCGGGTCGCCGCCGGTGCGATCCACGCCGCGGCCGTCGCAGGGCTGGCGGTGCCGCAGGACCTCTCGGTGATCGGCTACGACGACGAGGACTTCTTCGCCGAGGTGCTCACCCCGCCGCTGACCACGATCGCCCTGCCGCACGAGGAGATGGGCCGCCACGCCATGGACACCCTGCTGGACCTCGTCGAGCGCAGCGCCCCCGCGCCCGCGCCGGGGCTGACGGTCGCGGAGTGCCCCCTGGTGGAGCGCGCCTCGGTGGCCGCGCCCCCGCGCGGCTGAACCCGGCCGCCGCGCCCCCGCGCCCCCGCGCCCCCGCGCCCCCGCGCCCCCGCGCCCCCGCGCCGCTGAGCCCGCCCGCCGCCTCGCCGAACTGCGCCTCCGCGGCGAGGACACGGCGTCGCCGACACCGGCCTTGACACGTGTGAAAGTCGCGGCCCATACTCATCGCACTCACTTCGACACGTGAAGAAGTGAGTGTTCTGCACCGCGCCCCGGCATCGCCGCCGTCGGCCGGCCACGAACTCCCTCGTGCCGCCGCTCATCGAAGAGGACCGCATGGCCACTGGAACCACACTCACCCGCCGGGCGCTGCTCGGCGCCGCCGGGCTCGCCGGCGCCGCCGGCACCGCCGCCGCCTGGCCCCGCCTCACCGGGAGCGACATCCCCGGCCGCGGGGACGACGCCCTCACCGTGCTGATCCTCGGCACCGCCCAGGACGCCTCCGGGCGGCAGCAGATCGCGGACGCCTTCATGGAGGAGAACCCGGACATCCCCGTGCGGATCCAGTCCGTGCAGGCCACCGACTGGGGCGACTTCTTCGCGAAGATCCTCACGATGGTCGCCTCCGGCACCGAGCCGGACATCGTCTACACCGCCACCGAGGGCGCCCAGCTCTTCGCCGAGCGGCTCGCCCGGCCGCTGGACGACTACCTGCTGCGCGACGCCGACGAGCTGCGGGACTACTTCGAGGACGTCCACCCGAGCCTCATCGAGGCGTTCATGTACCGCGGCTCGCTCTACCAGCTGCCGCTCGACTTCAACGCCGCGAACATGTACCTCAACCTCGACGTCCTCGAGCGCAACGGTCTCGAGATGCCCGGCGAGGACTGGACCCGCGACGACTTCACCGAGCTGCTGCGCGGCATGCAGGGCGACGCCCGCCCCTACTACTGGACCAATCGCCTCTTCGGCGGGATCGTGCCCTGGCTGTACGTCAACGACACCTCCTTCCTGGTGGAGGAGAAGGCCGCGGGCGGCCAGGAGATCTGGTCCACCTTCTACCCGGGGGAGCAGCGCTCCGGCGGATACCTCTGGACCGGCTCGAACGCGACCGACGAGCGCGTCCACGAGAGCACCGAGTACCTCCGCTCGCTGGTCGAGGAGGGCCTGGCCGTGCGGCCCGAGGAGGGCGGCGGCACCACCCTGGTGGGCCTGTTCGCCTCCGGCCGCATCGGCTCGACCCCCGCCGGCGGCTACTGGGTGCAGGGACTGGCCGAGGGCGGCATGTCCCCCGAGCAGTTCGACGTGCAGTTCTTCCCCCGCTGGCGCACCCAGCGCCACCAGTTCGGCGCCGCCGGGTACGCGGTCATGAAGACCACCACGCGCGCGGACCAGGCCTGGGAGTGGATCAAGTACACGGCCTCGAAGGAGGCCATGCAGCTGGCCTTCCCCACGCCGGCCACCACCCCCACCCGGCGCTCGATGGTCACCGACTCCCTCTACACGGGGGTGGGGCCGGAGCACTGGTCGCGCTTCTACGACACCCTCGACCGCTTCCCCACCTCCGGTCCGATCCCCGCCCCGCCGCAGCAGGCGGCGGTCGAGACCGCCCTCATCCGCAACGTCGCCACCGCGCTCTCCGGCGGTCCGGACGGCGTGGACCGCTCCCTGGCCGCGCTCGATCGTGATCTGCGCGCCGTCTTCACCGAGGAGGACGCATGACCACCGACTCCCGCAGCGGCGCCGTGCTGCGCTGGCTGTTCCTGGCCCCGACCATGCTGGGTGTGGGCGTGTTCGTGCTGGTGCCGATCGTCGGCTCGCTGGCGCTGGCCTTCTTCCGCTGGGACATCATCACCTCCCCGCAGTTCGTGGGGCTGCGCAACTTCACCGAGCTCGCCACCGACTCCACCGTGGCGGTCTCCTTCCTCAACACCGCCGTGTTCGTGGTGGTCGCGGTGGCCGCCCAGCTCGCGATCGCGATGCTGCTGGCGGTGCTGGTGCAGTCGCGGATGCCGGCGTGGCTGCGGGTCTTCTTCCGCTCCACCTTCTTCTTCCCGCTGGTGCTCTCCGCGGCCAGCGTCTCGATCCTCATGAAGTACCTGTTCAACGAGAGCTACGGCGTCATCAACTGGGCGCTGTCGCTGGTGGGGATCCCGGCGGTGCCCTGGCTGACCAGCCCGCAGTGGGCGATGGTCGTGGTGATCGCCGTGTACGTGTGGCAGAACTTCGGATTCTCGTTCCTGCTCTTCGTCGGCGGTCTCGCCGCCGTCCCGCAGGAGATCTACGAGGCGGGCGCCATCGACGGCGCCACCGGCTGGCGCCGCTTCCAGCACCTCACCCTGCCCCTGGTGAGCCCCACCGTACTGGTCGCCTCGGTGATGGCGATCATCTCCGCGCTGCAGGTGTTCGACCAGCCCTACGTGCTCACCCGCGGCGGGCCCGGCGACTCCACCCGCACCGTCGTGATGGTGATCTACGAGAGCGCCTTCCGCCAGCTCGAGTTCGGTCGCGCCAGCGCCATTGGCCTCGTGCTCATGGTGCTGATCATGCTGGTCACCGCCGCCCAGTTCCGCCTCGCCCGCCGCTTCGTCTTCTACCAGTGAGCACCGGTCCCGCCATGACCCCTCACCCCTGCCGCCAAGGAGGCGCCCGATGACGCGCACGCTCCCGTCCCTCGCCCGCTACGCCGCCCTGCTGGTGGCCGCCGTGCTCACGCTCGGCCCGGTGTGGTGGACCTTCACCACCTCCCTGCGCCCCGCCGCGGAGTCCTTCAGCCTGCCGCCCAGCCTGTTCCCCCTCGACCCGGACTTCTCCAGTTACGTCGCCGTGTTCGAGCAGATCAGGGTGCCGCTGCTGGTGCTGAACAGCGGCCTGGTCACCGCCGTGATCGCGGTGGGGCAGATGCTCACCGCCGCGATGGCCGGGTACGTGTTCGCCCGCATGGAGTTCCGGGGGAAGAACGCGCTGTTCGCGATCGTGCTGTCCACGATGATGGTCCCCGCCCAGGTGACGATCGTGCCGGTGTTCATGCTGATCCGCGGGATGGGGCTGTCCGACACCCTGCTCGCCCTGATCATCCCCGCGATCCCCACCGCCTTCGGCACCTTCCTCATGCGGCAGTACTTCCTGGGCCTCCCGCTGGACCTCGGGGAGGCCGCCGCGCTCGACGGCGCCAGCCCGTGGCGCACCTTCTTCTCGATCTACGCGCCGCTGGCGCTGCCCGGCATGGCGATCGTGGGGGTGCTCGCCTTCAACTTCCACTGGAACGAGTTCTTCCGGCCGCTGATCTTCATGATCTCCGAGCAGAACTACACGCTGCCGCTGGGCCTGGTCACGCTGCAGGGGAACCTGGGCACCGGCTCGATCTCCGTGGTGCTCGCCGGGGTGGTGCTCTCGATGATCCCCGCCGTGGTGGTGTTCCTGTTCGGGCAGCGCTACCTGCGCGAGGGCCTCACCGCCGGCGCCTCCAAGTGACCCCCAGCTCCCCAGACACCGAGAGAGACGAGAGACGATGACGACCCCGCCCATGAACCGCTCCACCGACCGCTCCGCGGACGGCTCCACCGACAGCCCCGTCCCCGCCGACGGCACCGAGCGAGCCGTCCACTTCCCGGCCCTGCACCGCGTCCACGAGCGCGGCTGGATCAACGATCCCAACGGGATCCTCCACCACGACGGCCGCTGGCACGTCTACTTCCAGCACAACCCGGCCGCGCCCCGGCACACCGACATCGAATGGGGCCACATGGCCTCCACCGACCTGGTGACCTGGCGGCCGGAGCCGGCCGGCCCGGTGCCCCGCCCCGGCGAGGTGGATCGCGGCGGCTGCTGGAGCGGCGTGGGCCTGGTGGACACCGCCGCCGACGGCACCGCCGTGCCGACGCTGGTGTACTCGGGCGTGGACGGGGTGGACAGCAGCCGCGCCCCGGTGGTCGTCGCCCGCACCGACGAGACCCTCGAGCGGATCACCCGCTCCGCTCTCGCCGCCCCGGTGCCCGAGGGGCTGGACCTCGAGGGGATCCGCGATCCGTTCCTGTTCACGCTCGAGGGCCGACGCTGGGCGATCCAGGGCGCCGGCCTCCGCGAGGGCGACTCGGTGGTCCCCGCGATCCTCCTGTTCGACGCCGCGGACCTCGAACGGTGGGAGTACGTGGGGCCGCTGCTGACGGGGCGCGACGAGGTGGCGGCCCGGCACGTGCCCGCCGAGATCTGGGAGTGCCCCCAGCTGGTGCGCATCGGCGAGGACTGGGTGCTGATGGTGTCCCTCTGGTTCCGGGAGAACCAGGTGCCCGGCTCCATCACCGAGGCCGCCTACCTCGTCGGCGCCCTCGAGGCCGGGCCCGACGGCACCCCCGTGTTCACCCCGCGCAGCGGAGGCGCCGCGGATCGTGGACCGGATTTCTACGCCCCGCAGGCCGTGGTCGACCCCGCCGAGGACCGCGTGCTCGCCTGGGGCTGGTCCTGGGAGCACCGCACCCGCACCCAGCAGCAGACCGACGACCAGGGATGGGCCGGGTGCCTCACCTTCCCGCGGGTGCTCGCCCTCGCCGGGGACGTGCTCGTCTCCACCCCGGCCGCCGAGCTGGCGGCGCTGCGCGGCGAGGACCTGGCCGCGACGGGCGGTGCGCTCGAGCTGCCGGCACCCTTCCGGGCGGAGCTGCGGCTCGACGGTGCGGCCACGGTGGTGCTGCGGCGGGCCGACGGCGGCGAGAAGACCCTGCTCGAGCACGAGGGCGGGGAGGCGACGCTGCTGCTGGACGGCGGCATCGCCGAGCTGCTGCCCAGGGCCTCGGCGCCGTCGACGGTGCGCCTGTACCCGCTCGCGGAGGACACGGTGCGGATCTCGGGCGGCATCGAGCGGGCCTGGGCGCTGCGGCTTCCCTGACGTGGGCTGAGCACCATCGGCGTCGCGGCGAGGTGTGCGAGGCGGGAGACGGCCCGGTTCCCTGCCCCGGTCACCGCGCCTGCCGCCGGTACTCCCGCGGCGTCATCCCGCAGGCGGCGCTGACGTGCTGGTAGAAGCTGCTGAGGGAGCCGAACCCGGCCGCCTCGGCGATCTCGGTGACGCGCATCGAGGTGGTGAGCAGCAGTCGCTGCGCCTCGGCGACCCGGCACATCGTCACGTACTCGCCGAGCGTCACCCCGGCGGTGCGGCGGAACACCGTCATCGCGTGCGAGGGGGTGAGGTGCACGGCGGCGGCGACGTCCGCGATGGTGAGCGCGGAGCGGTGGTGGTCGCGCGCGAACTGCGCCATGTCGCTGACCTGGCGGAGCCTGGCCGCGGGCACCGAGCCGCCGCCGTCGGCCGGTGCCTCGGGCCGCGCCCGGGAGGAGGCGCGCAGGATCCGTCGCAGCGCCGCCTGGATCTCGAGCAGGGCGATCTCGGCGCCGTCCTCGTCGGCCGGCCCGTCAGCCGCGTCGGCCGTGCCGCCGGGGTCGCTCCCGCCCACCTCCTCGCCCCACCGCTCGGCCGTGTGGGCGATGCGGGCGGCGAGCTCCGGCGCATGGGTGATCAGCGGCTGGGCGCTGAGCAGGGGAGCGGTCTGCGCCTCGGGAAGTCCCCAGGAGAGGACCATGCTGAAGGGCACGTGCACCCAGCACATGTCCCCGGTGCGCGAGTCGATGAGGCCGTGGGGCTGCGCCGCCCAGAACACGGCGATCTCGCCCGCGCGGATCGTCAGCGGCTCGCCGCCGAACAGGTAGTGCAGCTGCCCCTCCAGCACCAGGTTGATCTCCACGTCGTCGTGGCGGTGCATCGAGAACATCGGCGGGGGAGCGCCGCGGCGGATCCACAGCCCCGGGGGCATCTCCTCGACCGCGTCGCTGATCGGCCACTGCGTCATCACCACAGCGTAGGGCACGCACCACCAGGAGCGCCGTAGGATCCTGGAACTTCTGCCAAGGATACCGGGAGACCTCCGGTCAGGTGCGCCCCTAGCGTGAGGGCATGGCAACGACGCACCTCAGCAGTCCCAAGATCACCCTCATCGGCGCCGGCGGCTTCGTGTTCCCCTTCCGGCTGATCGGCGACATCCTCTCCTTCCCCGCGCTGCGCGGGGCGACCCTCACCCTGATGGACATCGACCCGGACAAGCTCGGTCCCGTCGCGAGCGCGACCCGGGACCTCATCGCCCACCACGGTTTCGACGCCGTCGTGGAGGAGACCACCGATCGACGTGCCGCGCTGGACGGCGCGGACGTCGTGATCATCACCTTCCAGGTGGGCGGCGTGGAGTCCTACCGGCACGACGTCGAGATCCCGCGGAGATACGGGATCGACCAGACCGTGGGCGACACCGTGGGCCCGGGCGGGGTGTTCCGCTTCCTGCGCTCGGTGCCCGCCTACGACGAGATCGCCGCCGACGCCCTCGAGGTGTGCCCGGAGGCGACCTTCATCAACTACGCGAACCCGATGGCGATGGCCACCGCGTACCTGAACGCGAAGGGCCTGCACACCGTGGGCCTCTGCCACAGCGTGCAGGGCACCACCCGCATGCTCGCCCGCACCCTCGGCGTGCCCTACGAGGAGGTCTCCTACCGCTGCGCGGGCATCAACCACCAGGCCTGGATCCTGGAGTTCCAGCGCGGCCAGGAAGATCTGTACCCGCAGGTGCGGGAGGTGATGGCCAAGAAGCACCAGCGAGGGCGCGGCGCCGACGGACTCGCCGGGGACGACGGCGACCACTCGGGCGCGGCCGACGCGGCCAGCACCTACGAGGGCGGCAACGAACAGGTGCGCACCTCGATCATGAACGCCTTCGGCTACTTCCAGACCGAGTCCAGCCACCACGCCTCCGAGTACCTGCCGTACTTCCGCAAGACGCCGGAGCTGGTGGAGGAGTTCATCCCCGAGCGCTGGGACTACTACGAGATCTGCGTGGCCCACGACGACCAGGGCGACATCGACACCCAGCTCGAGCGGCTCAAGGCCGAGCTCGCCCCCAGCGTCGAGTACGGCGCGAGCATCGTGAACTCTCTGGTGACCGGCACCCCGTCCGTGGTGCACGGCAACGTCCCCAACCGCGGCGCGCTCATCGCCAACCTCCCCGACGACGCGTGCGTCGAGGTGCCCTGCCTGGTCGATGCCCGCGGCGTGCAGCCCACCGCGATCGGGGACCTGCCCCCGCAGCTCGCGGCCCTGAACCGCACCAATGTCAATGTCCAGACCCTGGCCGTGCGGGCCGCGCTCGCCGGGGAGGTCGAGCACGTGCACCACGCGGTGGCGCTGGACCCGCTCACCGCCGCGCAGCTCACCCTCGAGGACGCCCGCGCCATGACCGAGGAGCTGCTCGCCGCGCACGCGGACCGGCTGCCGCAGCGGCTGCAGGTGGGCTGAGCCCGGCCGACGGGTGGGGGCCGAGGCCCCCACCCGCCTCCTTCCCCCCATTGCTCAAAGGAGAGCGATCACGTGAGACCACCGACCCCGTCACGGAGACAGATCCTCGCCGTCGCCGGAATCTCGATGACCGGCGCGCTCGCCGCCTGCAGCGGCGAGGACACCGGCACCGAGCACCTCCGGCTCTCGTCCTGGAACATCCCCACCGATCTCGACTCGTACCAGGCCATCGCCGATCGTTTCGTCGAGGACCACCCCGGGACCTCCGTCGCCGTCGAGGTGACCACGGGCTCCTTCCACCAGTGGTTCATCACCCGCCTGGCGGCCGACCTCGCCCCGGACATCATCCGCATCACCCCGCAGCAGATCGGTCGCTATGCCGCGAACGGCAGCCTGGTGGATCTCTCCGCGGCGATCCCCGCCGACTACGCGGAGGACTGGAGCGATCCCTTCTGGGCGATCGGCGAGCGGGAGAACGGCATCTTCGGCGTGTTCCAGCACACCGACAACTTCATCACCTTCTACGACCGCAAGGTGATGGAGCAGATCGGGGTGCAGCCACCTACCGCCCTCGAGGACGCCTGGACCTGGGACGAGTTCCTGGAGATCTGCGCAGAAGTCACGCAGGTCACGGGGAACTACGCCTTCTCCTACGGCTGGAGCGGGCCCGATACTGCCTACCGCTGGATGCCGCTGATCTACCAGAACGGAGGCGCCTTCCTCGGTGAGGACGGGCTGACCCCCTCCATGGATTCCGACGCGGCCATCGAGGCCCTGGCCTTCGGCCGCCGCTGGTATGCCGACGGACTGGTCAGCCCCAGCAACATGAGCAAGTCCGGCGGTGGCCACGTCGACTTCGACCTGTTCACCACCGGGCAGGTGGGCATGGCGCTGACCAATCCCGAGGCCATCGCCGCCTTCGACGAGGCGATGCCAGGGCAGTGGGGCACCGCCCCCATGATCCGGAACGTCGGCGAGGCCTCGGATCTCGGGGGCAACACCCTCGCCGTCACCCGTTCCTCGAGGAATCCCGAGCTCGCCGCCGAGCTGGTCGCCTACATGACCAGTCGCGAGAACATCCGGGAGTTCTGTCATAACGGCAACTGGATCCCCTCGCGCACCTCGCTCCGCGCGGAGGACATCGGCTACGCCGAGCACGAGGACGTCATGCAGCAGTTCATCGACCAGGGGACCACGATCCCGCTGCCGATGGTGAGAGCCCAGTCCGGCGAGTACTTCAGCTCCCTGAACGCCGTGTTCGCCGACTACCTCGACCTGTGCTTCCTGGGGCAGCTCACCCCGCAGGAGGCCTCGGCCCAGATGATGGAGGCGATGCTCAGTGTCACGTCCCGATGACAGGCGCAGGCGCCTGACCCCCTATGTGTTCGTGGGTCCCGCGGCGCTGCTGTTCGCGGCCTTCTCCCTGATCCCGATCGTCATCGCGATCACGCTCAGCTTCCAGGACACCCAGACCCTCGGAGAGGGGCAGTGGGTGGGGCTGGACAACTTCGCGCAGATGAGTTCGGATCGACTGTTCCGCACGGCGCTGGTGAACACTCTCCTGTTCACGATCGGCACGGTCCCCACGGCGATGGCCGCGGGCCTCGCGCTCGCCGTGGCGCTGAACCGGCCCCTGCCGGGCAGGGGCGTGCTGCGGGCGATGTTCTTCGTGCCGATGGTGGCCGCCGGGGTGGTGGTCGGCGTGGTGATGTCGTGGATCTTCAACGTCGACTACGGCGTCGCCAACAATGCCCTCGCCGTGGTCGGGATCGATCGGATCCCCTGGCTGACCTCGCCGTCGATGGCGATGGTCACCCTGATCATCGTGGTGGTGTGGACTCGGATCGGGTTCTGCATGGTGATCTACCTCGGTGCGCTCCAGTCGATCCCCGCCGAGCTGAAGGAGGCCGCGGCGATCGACGGGGCCGGGCGCTGGTCGCGGTTCCGGTCGATCACGGTCCCGATGCTCACGCCCACCACCTCGATCCTCCTCATCCTCAACGTGGTGTTCTCGATCCAGGCCTTCGACGTCATCTATGTGATGACCGGCGGCGGGCCGGGCTTCTCCACCACCGTCCTCATCCAGTACGTGTTCCGCTCCGCCTTCCAGGACGGTCAGATGGGCTACGCCGCCGCGCTCGGGCTGGTCCTCGTCGGGATCCTGCTGGTCTTCACCCTGCTGCGACAGCAGGCCTCCAAGAGAGCGGAGAGCTTCCTATGAGCACCACCCTGAGGCCGGCAGCGTCGCCGGCCACCACGTCTCCCATCCCGCGGACTGCTGCCCGCGCGCCCCGGACCTCGCCTCGACGCTGGCTCCTGGTCGCCGCGCTCACGGCGCTCGCGCTCCTGATGGTGTTCCCGTTGTACTGGATGGTCGTCTCCGCCCTCACTCCGGGCGGGCAGTCCCAGAGCTCCGAGTTCTATCTCTGGCCGGATCAGCCCACGCTCGCGAACTTCACGGAGGTGTTCTCCACCCAGCCCGTGTGGCGATGGGTCGCGAACTCCCTGTTCATCGCCGTGGTGACCACCGCGATCTCGGTGTGCGTCTCCCTCGGCGCAGGCTACGCGCTGGCGAAGTTCAGCTTCTGGGGCAAGGGTCTGCTGTACACGGCCTTCCTCATCACCATCATGATCCCCATCCAGGTCACGCTGGTGCCCTCATTCCTGGTGGTGGCGCGACTGGGCCTGGTCGATTCGCCCTGGGCCGTCATCCTCCCCACCGCCTTCGACGTCGTGGGAATCTTCATCGCCCGGCAGTTCATGCTCTCCGTGCCGAATGCCCTCGTGGAGGCCGCCCGGGTGGACGGAGCCGGCGAGTTCCGCGCATTCTTCTCCGTGGTGCTGCCCACCTGCGGGCCGCTGATCGGGGTGCTCGTGATCCTCGCTTTCATGGCGCGGTGGAACGATTTCCTGTGGCCGATGGTGGTGCTGCAGGGGAACGAGAGCCTCACCGTTCCGGTGGCGCTGTCCACGCTGACGAACAATCCCGCCTTCGCCTCTCCATGGGGCGCGGTGATGGCGGTCGCGACGGTGACCGTGCTGCCGATCCTCGTGGTGTTCCTGGCCTTCCAGCGGCAGTTCGTGCAGGGGATCGCGAGCACGGGGATCAAGTGAGGTGCCCGCCTCTCGCGTCGGCTGCGGCAATCGCGACGCAAGGTCCCGTTCCGGGTAGCTGAGGCAGGCGGGGGCGGAGGAGCCGCACCCGGAGGCGGTCGAAGGGTGCGGGCGGCGCGGAGGTCACCGCGGGTGGGGAGCGGCCGCCCCGTCGTCCGGAAGGAGCAGGCCCTTGGCGAGGGCGTTCAGCTCGGTGATGACCCGCTCCCTGCGGTCGGCAGGGGCTCGGTGCGTCGGAAGCACGGACTCGGCGACGTTCCCCAGCGTCCAGCACCCGACGACCAGGGTGATCGCGGTGAGGAGCAGGTCCCCGGCGTCGTGTCGATCGAGGCCCGGCAGGGCGTCGCGCAGCCGTCGGGCGTAGTCGGCGCACAGGGGGCGGCGCTGCTCCACCGCGACGGCGTGATCGAGCTCCAGGCTCTCCCAGGCGAGCAGGCGCGGCAGCTCGGGCCGGGCCGCGCAGCGATCGAACAGCTGCCCTGCGAACTCGCCCAGCGCGTCCGGGCCGGAGGTGGTCACGGCGATCTCGTCGAGCATCGTGCTCAGCTCTCGCTCCAGCACGGCGGCGAAGAACGCCTCCTTGTCGCCAAAGTACCGGTAGATCCGCTCCTTGTTGACCCCGGCGTCGCGGCCGATCGTCTCCATCCGCGCCCCGGAGAAGCCGTGCGCGGCGAACTGCCTCGTCCCGGCGTCCAGCAGTTTGCGCCGCGTCGCCTCGGTGTCCCACGCCATGCGCACACCCTATCCCCACACGAACGGTTGCGAGGGGGAGGGCGCCGCGCTACGGTTCTCCCAACCGAATGTTTGGGGATCGTCGAGCGGTCCCGCGCCGAGCGAAGCCACTGGAGACCGAGATGACCACAGTTCCTGCCCCCGCCCGCCCGGAGACCGCCGGGCCGACGACCGTGCGGCGCGCCCCGCACGCCGCCCCCCGAGCCGTCGGGGCTGCGCGATGAGGGCCCTGGTGCTCGGCGCCCGGGGCGCGGTGGGCCGGGAGGTCGCCGCCCGGCTCCGCGACGCCGGGGACACCGTCGTGGCCGCCGGTCGCACGGCGTCGGACGGCGGCGTCGCCCTCGATCTCGCGACGGGGGAAGGGCTCGCGCAGCTGGCGCGGGTCTCCGGCACGGTGGACGTCGTCGTCAACGCCTCCGGCATGGAGCGGCCGGAGATCGCCGCGCACGTGGGCGCCACCCCGCTGGTCGACATCTCGGCCGCCGGCAGCTACCTGGACGCGCTCGCGGAGCAGGCGTCGCTCCACGGGGCGCGGGCCCTGCTCGGCGCGGGACTGGCCCCGGGGCTGAGCACCCTCATGGCCGCCGAGGTCGCCGGAGAGCCCGGCGACGAGATCGACGTGATGGTGACGCTCGGCTCCGGTGAGGCGCACGGCGCCGCGGCGGTGGAGTGGACGAGCCGACTGCTGGGGACCGACCTCCACGCGCCGCCGGAGGACCACCCGGTCCCCAACCTGCGGTCCTGGCACCGGGCCTCGGTCCCGGGCCGGCGCCCCCGCTCCTACCTGAGGGCCGACTTCCCGGACCACGTCCTGATCGGCCGAGGGCGGGAGCGTCGCATCAGGAGCTACCTCGCGCTCAGCTCACCCGCGGCGACCGCGGCCCTGGCGGTCATCGCCCGCGTCCCTCCGCTGCACGGGCTCCTCGCCCGCGTCCCGCAGATCGGGTCGGAGCGCTGGCACCTGCTCGTCACGAACCGCCGCACCGGGCGGACGCTGCATGCGACCGGCGAGGGGCAGTCGCGAGCCACCGGGGCGCTGGCCGCGCTCGCCGCCCGACGCGTCGTGGAAAACCCGCCGCCCTTGCCGACGAGCATGGACCAGATCATCGACTGGCCCGGGATCCTCGGAACGGGCCTCCTGTCGAGGAGCCCTGACGCGGCGGGCGCCGGCGAGAGCTATCTGTTCCGCGATCCGCGCTAGCGGTCCCGTCTCGCCGCCGCTCAGCGCCCGGTGCGCTGTCTCGACGGAGCACTGCGCCCTCTCCCGCGACCCCGCTCCTGTGGCAGTCTCGACCCCAGCAGGCGGCACCGGCCGCCGCAGCGCACCGGTCAGCGAGGACGGCGATATCCCATGAGCATCGAGCACCTGCTCGCCCCCGACGCCCGCCTGGAGAAGGTGGCCGGCGGCTTCACCTGGGTGGAGGGCCCGTGCTGGATCCCCGCCCGCGGCGTGCTGCGTTTCAGCGACATCCCCGGCAACCAGGTGCTGGAGTACTCCGAGGCCACCGGCGCCGTGGCCGTGGTGAGCGCGGAGGCGGAGTTCACCAACGGCCGCACCCTGTCCCGGGACGGCAGCGTGGTCGAGTGCTCGCACGGGCGGCGCGCCGTGCAGCGCGATCGCGGCGCCTCCACGCCCGGCGCCCCGTACGCGCCCGAGGTGCTGGTGGACCGGTACGGCACGGCCCGGCTGAACTCCCCGAACGACGTGGTGGAGACCTCCGACGGGGCGCTCTGGTTCACCGACCCCTCCTACGGCATCAAGCGCCCGGCCGAGGGGCATGCGGGCGAGGAGGAGTACGGGGACCGGTACGTGTTCCGCCTCGACCCCTCCGGCGCGCTCACCCCCGTGGTGATCGACGTGGAGGCGCCCAATGGGCTCGCCTTCTCCCCGGACGAGACGGTCCTGTATGTCTCCGACTCCTCGCTCTCCCCGGCCGATCCCGACGGGACCGGCCCGGAGCGCCCCCGCGGGCACGCGATCCGCGCCTACGACGTGATCGAGGGCCGGCACGCCAAGAACGGCCGGCAGCTGGCGGAGGTGAACCCGGGCCTGCCCGACGGGTTCCGCGTGGACGCGGCGGGGAACCTGTGGACCTCCTCCCTCAGCGGTATCCAGGTGCTCTCCCCGGCCGGGGAGAAGCTCGGCGAGATCCCGGTGCCGGAGAAGGTGGCGAACTGCTGCTTCGGCGGGGCCGACGGGCGCACGCTGTACGTCTGCGCGAGCACGGGCGTGCACCGGATCCGCACGGCGACCGTCGACGCGCGCGATGCCCGTGGGCAGGAGCGATCATGACCGTGATCCCCCTGGAGGAGCTCGACCCGGACGATCTCTACCGCGTCGGCGGGACGGTGAGCCCCGCGTGAGGATCGGCGAGCTCGCCGCGCGCACCGGTGTCAGCCCCCGGTCGCTGCGGTACTACGAGCAGCACGGGCTGCTGGACCCGGAGCGCATCGCCTCGGGGCAGCGGGTGTACACCGCGGTTCACGAGTCGACGGTGCGGAGGATCCAGGAGCTCTTCGGTGCCGGGTTCTGCAGCGCTGTGATCCAGGAGCTGCTGCCCGCGATGAGCGTGCCCGACCCGGACGCCGCGCTGCTGGCGCCGCCCACCCGCACCGGGCTCCGACGCCGAGGGCACGGCCCCCGCCCCCGGGCCCTCGCCGATCACCGCCTGCCGGCTCAGACCGCCCCGGCCCAGGGGTCGCCGGAGTCCCGCTGCCAGGCGGCCAGGGACGCCGCCAGGCGCTCCCGGATCGGTGCGAGCGCTGGGTCGGCGGCCACGTCGTGCCTCTCGCCGGGGTCGGTGCGCAGCGCGTACAGCTCGTCGCGCCGCACCGGTGCGAGGTGCCGGATCAGCTTGTGCTCGCCGTCGGAGGCCATGCGTGCCCGGTCCACGTAGGCGGCGTGCACCATCTGGCGCGGCGGCGTCGCGTCGTCGGCGCCCCGCAGCAGCGGGCCCAGATCCCGGCCCTGCACGCCCGACGGGACCGGCGCGCCGGCGAGACCCAGCAGGGTGGGCAGGAGATCCGCGTGCAGGCTCAGGGGATCGAGGGACCGTCCGGCCTCGAGGCCGGGCCCGGCCAGCAGCAGCGGCACCCGCAGGCTGTGCTCGTACAGGTTCTGCTTGCCCATCAGCCCGTGCTGCCCGAGGGCGAGGCCGTGATCGGCGGTGTAGACCACGAGCGTGTCCTCGGCGAGGCCGAGGGTCTCGAGGGTCTCGAGGATGCGCCCGATCCCGTGGTCGAGGTGGCTGATCATCCCGTAGTAGTCGGCGAGGTGGCCGCGCACCTCCTCGTCCTCCCGGGGCAGGGCGGCCAGGGTCTCGTCGCGCTCGCCGAGCGGGGCGGTGTCCACGGGGTCGGCGCGGTAGTTCTCCGGCAGCGGCACCGCGGCGGGATCGGTGCGGTCGTACAGCCGGGCGAACTCCTCCGGCGGGGTGCGCGGGTCGTGCGGGGCGGTGAACGCGGCCCAGAGGAAGAACGGCTCGTCGTCGTCGGAGGTGCCCGCCCCTCGGCGGCCGCGTCGGTGCGGCGGCGCTGATGCGCCTCCAGCAGATCGGTCACCGCGCGGGCGAACACGTCGGTGGAGAAGCCCTCGGCGAGGCGCCGTGCGGACTCGGGGTAGGCCCCTGTGGGGTCGAAGTCGTGCACGGGCACGGCGGTGTGCTCGCTCATCCCGCCGAAGAAGATCTGTGCCCCGTCGTCGAAGGAGCGGTGGAAGGACTCGGTCCCGTTGTGCCACTTGCCCACCCCATAGGTGCGGTAGCCGTTCTCCCGCAGCACCTGCGGGAGCGTCGGCGCGTCGGGCGCGAGGTCGTGCGCCTCGGCGGTGCCGATGCCGAGCCCGGCGGTGGCCGCGAGCACCTCCCGGCCCGAGAGGATGCTGGCGCGGCTCGGTGCGCAGATCGCACCGGTCATCCCGCCCTGGCAGTGATGGTGGGTCAGCTGCGTCCCGCGGGCGGCGAGGGCGTCCAGGTGCGGGGTGCGCGCCGGGGAGCCTGCGGAGCCGAGCACGTCGTGGCGGTGGTCGTCGGCGATCAGGAACAGGATGTGGGGGCGGGGCATGGGGCCTTCCGGGGCGGGCGGGGCGGCGCCCGTGCCGGTGGTGCCGACGTGGGCGAGGGGGCGGAGGGAGAGGGACGCCATGGGGGGGGGGGCTCGTCGTCGAGGGCGGGGCGCGTGCCGTCCCGCGGCTTCATCGGTCAAGTCACCGTAGGCGGCCGACGGGGCGGGGGCAAGGGGCGGCCGCGGCGCAGGGTATGTTCAGCTCGCGCCGCGATACTGCCGCCGGGCGCACCCTGTGCGCCGCCGTGTTCGCCGACCCCGGAGGGCCCCATGCACGAGGCTCACGCACCCGGCTCCCGGGCCCCGCACCGCGGGGCCTCTGCCGCCGGGCACGACGCCGCGCAGTCGCCGAATCCCTGGTCGGACGGACTGGGCAGGGCCGGAGCGCGCGCCGGCCAGCTGCTGCTGATCGCCGCGGTGGTCGTCGGGGCGGTGTGGCTGCTGCTGCGGGTGCGGGTCGTGGTGGTCTCCGTGCTGGTGGCGCTCATCCTCGCCGCCGCCGTGTCCCCGATGGTGACGTGGCTGACGGGCAAGGGGTGGCCGCGCCTGTGGGCCACCCTGGCCTCGTTCCTCGCGATCGTGATCGCCGCCGGCGGCGTGGTCAGCGGTGTGGTGCTCGCGATCCGCAGCGAGTGGGACACCCTGGTGGGCTCGGCGGTCGGCGGCTGGGAGCAGCTCCAGACCTGGATCACCTCCCTGCCCCTGCCCGTGGACACCTCCCTGCTCGACGACGCCACCCGGCAGGTCACGGAGTACGTCACCAGCGAGGGCTTCGCCAGCAGCACCCTCACCGGCGTCACCGCGGCCACGGAGTTCCTCACCGGCGTGGTGCTGATCATCGTGCTGCTGTTCTTCTTCCTCAAGGACGGCTCCACGATCTGGAACTTCGCCCTGCGCTGGTTCCGCGGCGAGACCCGGGCGAAGCTCGCCGAGTCCATCGACCGCGCCTCCGGCGTGCTCGGCGGCTACGTGCGCGGCACCGCCACCGTGGCCCTGGTCGACGCGGTGCTGATCGGGATCGGGCTCGCGATCGTGGGCGTCCCGCTCGCGGTGCCCCTGGCGGTGATCGTCTTCATCGGTGCGTTCATCCCCGTCGTGGGCGCCACCGTCGCCGGCATCCTCGCCGCCGCCGTCACGGTCGTGACCACCGGCCCGGTCGAGGCGCTGATCGTGGTCGCGATCGTCATCGCCGTCAACCAGATCGAGGGCAACCTCCTCCAGCCCGTCGTCATGGGCCGCACCCTGAGCCTGCACCCGCTGATCGTGCTGCTGGCCCTGACGATCGGCACCATCGTGGGGAACATCTTCGGCGCCGTCCTCGCCGTCCCCTACACCGCCATGGCCTGGACCCTCATCCAGGTCTGGACCGACCGCTACCAGGCCGGGGACGATCCCGTCCTCGGGAAGGACCCGCTGGATCCGCGCAAGCGCGCCGCGAGGCGCGCCACCGCGGCGCAGCGGAGGGTGTACCGGCGCCTGCGCGCGGGGCGGGAGCCCGACGTCGGGCTGGACGGGGTCGGGCCGGACGGGGTCGGGCCGGACGGGGTCGCGCCCGAGGGGATCGCGTCCGACGGTGCCGCGCCCGACGGGGCCGGGACCGAGGGGATCGCCTCCGACGCGGTCGCCCCCGAGGGGGTCGCGTCCGACGGCGACGGGCCCGATCAGGACGGGCCCGGTCAGGACGGGCCCGGGACGCCGGGGCGGTCCGAGGAGCGCTGATCCCGGCGGCGGCCGGGCTGCCGCCGCCGGGAGGGGGTCAGCGCGTCCCCTCGGTGATCTCGAAGCGCAGCAGCGCGGCGATGCCGTCGGTGAGCTCGATGTCGACGAGCCCCACCTCGGCGCCCGTCCGCACGGCGCCGCCCAGGTGGGCGGCCTCCGCCGTCGCGGACCGGTCGTACTCGAGCAGCAGCATCTCGATGGCGCCCCTCTCGGCGGCCCGGGCGACGCCCGCGGATCCCTCGACCGCGAGGCCGTGGGCCTTCCCGGCCTCGAACCGCTCACGGTGCTCCCGCGCACGGTTCTCGCTGACGCCGGCCGCGAGGCTGCGCAGCTCGTCGGCGAGGGCCTCCTCGGCGCCGTCGTCGGAGATCCCTCCGGCCTGCGCCTCCGCGTAGTGCTCCTGCAGGCTCGCGGGTAGCTCGTCCCGGAGCGTCGTGCGTCCCTGCACCTCGCCGGCGAGCACCACGAGATCCGGCCTGCGCCGCCTCGCCGCGTCCTCGAGGTGATCGGCCACCTCGCGGAGGTTCTGCTTCGCGACCTCATCGGCGCGGCGCTGGATCTGCTTGTGGGACAGCGCGCCCTCGCGGGGCTTGTGCACCGTGTCCGAGTCGTCGGCCACGACGGTCTCGTCCTCCGGCGCGGGGACGTCGCTCTCGGAGACCGTCAGGTCGCGGATCACGGCGCCGTGCTGGTCCGCGACGGCCACGAGCATCGAGACGGAGCGCTCGCGCTCGCGGAGGTAGGCACCGAGCTCCGGCTCCTGCGCCAGGTGCGCCGCGTCGCCGGCGCCCAGCGCGGCATCCCACGGGGCGTCCAGGCGCACGGCCGACGCGTCGGCGACGAGCACCCGCCCGGAGGACTGCACCTCACCGGCCTCCTCGCCGAGGACGGCCCGGTCGAGGGCCTCGAGCGCCTCGTCCCCGGCACCCTGGGCGACCAGGTCCCGGCGGAGCTCCTCCCAGCGCAGCCTCACCTGCTGGGGCGAGTCCTCCGCGGGAGAACGCGCCTCCAGGTAGACGGTCGCGAACGGCGGCCGGCCCTCGTACAGGCTGCGCACCTCGTCCAGTTCCACGGTCCCTCCTCTGTTCGGCGGGGCGATACGCGGCGGGCCGACGGAGTGGCCGACGGGGTTCTTCCACATACCGCCGAAGCGTCCCTGCACGCTAGGGACGGAGCGTGGGTGCGGTCAACGGGCGCGCTCGGGGCTTGACGCCCTCGACCCCGATCGTGCCGCGCGCCGGTGGCGACCTGCCCGCGGGGCGCGCCAGGTGCCGCGCGCGGGAGCGCGAGCCAAAGGTCGCGCCCGCGGGGCGGGCCCGTGCCGTGCGGGCCGGCGCCCTCTGTGACAGCCTGGCGCGATGTCACGCCCCATGCAGGTCTCCGACAGCATCGAGATCGACGCCGACCCGATGACGATCTACCGCGAGCTCGCCGACCCCTCCCGGATGGGTCGCTGGAGCCCGGAGAACCTGGGCACCGCTGCGCCCGGGCGTGGCCCGCTCACGGTGGGCGACGAGTTCGTGGGCCGCAACCGGCGCGGCCCCGGCCGCTGGTCCACCGCCTGCACCGTGATCGCCGCCGCGCCGGGGGAGAGGTTCGCGTTCCGGGTGCACCGGATCGGCCTGCGTCGGCCGCTGCTGCGCGGCGCGATCGCGACCTGGAGCTACACCCTCGAGCCGGTGGGTGCGGGGCGCTGCCGCGTCACCGAGACCTGGCAGGACGACCGGACCGGGTGGTCGGACGCCTGGGCGGCGCGGTTCGACCGACTGGTCACCCGCGGCAGCACCTTCGCTCAGTTCCAGGCGGGCAACATCCGCCGCACCCTGGAGCGACTGAAGGCGGATCTGGAGGGCTGAGCCTCGCGGGCGAGGCACCGGCCCGTCGGCGCGGTCCGCACCGCGGTGCGGGCGGCTACCCTGCTCCTTCGCCCCCGAGGAGCTGCCCGCCCCGCTCCCGCACCCCGCCCGAGGAGGACTCCATGCCCCCCACCCTGCCCGCCCGGCTGTCGACCCTGACCGAGCCGGAGGCCCTCACCGACCTCCTGCAGGTCGCGAAGGGGGTGCTGGCCGGGACCCTCGCTTGGTGGCTGTCGAAGGACGTGCTGGACTCCCAGCTGCCGTTCCTCGCGCCGTGGACGGCGCTGCTCACCGTGCACGCGACCGTGCACCGGTCCCTGTCCCGGGGCGTGCAGTCCACCATCGCCTCGAGCGTGGGGGTGCTGGTCTCCTTCGCGATCGGGGCCCTCCTGGGCGTGAGCGTGTGGACGTTCGCGCTGGCACTGCTGGTGGGTCTGCTGGGCGCCCGGATCACCTGGATCAAGGACGAGGGCGTCGCCATCGCGACCACCGCCATCTTCGTGCTGGGCAGCGGGTTCGGGGACCAGCAGCCGCTGCTGCTGGACCGCATTGTCGAGGTGGCGCTCGGCGTGGCCGTGGGCGTGGCGGTGAACCTGCTGGTGATCCCGCCGCTGCGGCACCAGCAGGCCTCGCGGTACGTGGACAGCATCAACCGGCGGATGGGGGACGTGCTCCGTGACATGGCCGACGAGTTCGAGACCTCCTGGGACACCGACCGGGCCGAGGCCTGGTTCCAGGAGACGCAGTCCATGAGCGAGGAGCTCGACTCCGCCTGGCGCACCGTGCGCTTCGCGCGGGAGAGCGAGAAGATGAACCCGCGCACCCGCCTCACGGTCCCCTTTCGCACCCGCCGCGGGCCCTCTCCCGCGGCGGACGCCTCCTACGAGGAGATCCTCGCCCGCGTGGACGAGGGGATCTCCCACCTGCGCCACCTGGCGCGCACGCTGCGCGAGGCCACCTACGACGACGGCGAGTGGGACAGCACCTTCCGCGAGAACTGGGTGCGCATCGTGCGGGACGCCGGTCGGGCCATCGCCGACCCGGACACCGAGGTCGAACCCATCCACGACCGCCTCACCGCCCTCGCCGCCGACGTCTCCGAGGACGGCCGACTGCCCCGCAGGAGCTGGCCGCTGTACGGCTCGCTCATCGCGAGCATGCGGCACATCGCGGTGATCGTCGACGACGTCGCCTCGGCGCGGGAGGCGCGGGAGGGGGCGTGAGCCGCGATGAGGCGCGGGAGGGCGCGCCTCTGCGCCAGGTGCGTGGACAGCAGAGCGCCACCCCGGGGAGCGGCAGCAGGCCGTCAGTCGAAGGTGACGACGACCTTGTCGGCCGCTCCCGGGGTCTTCGCGAGGTCGAGAGCCTCGAGCGCCTGATCGAACGGGAACGTGTGGCTTATGATCTTCGCGTACTTGTCGGTGTTGGAGATCAGGGCATCGGTGACCTCGAAGATCTCCGTCGGATATCCCATCGAGGTGCGGATGTCGAGCTCGGCGGCGAGGATCTTCCCGAAGTCGACCTCGACCGGCTTCTTGTGCACGGCGGGGATCGTGAGGACGGCGCGGTGCTTGGCCGCCTGCAGGATGGTCTTGACCACCGCCGGGGCGCCGGCCGCGTCGATGTACACGTCGCTGCCGGCGTGACCGCCATGACCGAGGCCGTCGGTCGCCTCGCCGTGCAGCGCGATCAGGCGGGCGACCACGTCCTCTTCCGCCGAGTTGATGACAGCGTCCGCACCGACCTCCCGGGCCACCTCCAGACGGCTCGACTGGATGTCCACGACGACCACGTGGGCGACCCCCTTCGCCTTCAGGCTGATGGCCGCGCCCAGGCCGATCGGCCCGGCGCCGAAGACCACGGCCTTGTCGCCGCTGGTCGCCCCGGAGCGGTTGACCGCGTGGTGCGCGACAGCCATCGGTTCGTTGAGCGCGGCGACCTGCCACGGGATCTCCTTCGGGATCGCCCGCAGCTGCTTGCCGGGTTCGATGTCCTTGACCAGCACGTATTCCGACAGAGCGCCCTGCAGTCCCCCGGACCCGAGGAGCCCGTCGGTGAACGCCATGGTGTCGACGACGACGTGGTCCCCGATCTCCACTCCGGTGGCCTCGGCACCGAGCTCCACGACCTCCGCGGCCGGCTCGTGGCCGAGCGGGGTGGCGCCCTGCCGCGGCGGGATCCCGCCGACCTGCGAGTACAGGGCGTCAGAGCCGCAGATCCCGCAGGCCTTCATCTTCAGCAGGACGTCCCGGGGACCCACGCGTGGGCGCTCGACCTCGACCCAGCTGTTCGTGTCAGGGCCGGTGACGTGGACGGACCTCATGAGACGCTCCCTTCTAGAGCTGATCCGCGCCCGGGCACGGGCGACGGTGTCGACCCGGGATAATCTAACAGTGTTCGGAAATGAGAGGAAGGTGAGGTGCCCGATGCCGCGCTCTCCCGGCAGGCCGCCCCAGACCTCACGCGCCCAGCTGCGGGATCTCGCCCGCGCCATGTTCGCCGAGCAGGGCTTCGACGGGACCTCGCTCGCGAGCATCGCGCGCGCCGCCGGGGTCAGCAGGACCACCCTGTTCTCCTACTTCCCGAGCAAACGCGACCTGATGTGGGAGGAGTACGACGAGCGCTTGCAGCGGCTCGAGGCGTTCCTGGTGTCCGCTCCGCGCGCGCCGGTCGTCTCGCTGCTCACCGAGGCGATCCAGGTCTCGGTGAGCTTCCGGGTCGATGAGCACGATGACCTCGCGCGGCGGATGCGGATCGTCGACGACTCCGCCGAGCTGAGGGCCTACACCGCGCTTCGCTCCGCCGAGATCTCCCGACTGCTCGTCGCGTTCGCCACCTCCCGAGCCTCGGGCGCAGACCCACAGCTGCTCGGTGATGTGACCCACGCGCTGATGGCTGTCGCGTCCCGGGCCACCCGCGATTGGGCCGCGACGCCCGCCCCTGAAGAGGATCTGGACCAGTACGCGGCAGCTCGCCTCGCCCCGTTCGCCGGGCATGTCGCCGCGCTCCTGGAGGAGTGATGCCTGCTCGTCGGGGCGGTCACGTGGTGCGGCCGGGTCGGGCCGATGGCGGCGCGGTGCACGGGTGGGCGCGTGGGTCCTGCAAGATTCGATTAGCTCAACACTAAGCAAATCCGCAGAATCGAGCTGAGCAGGCTCTATGCTGGAATGGTGAGCGAACAGGTGGATGGCCGGCGCAGGGAGGCCGTGCAGCGTATCCAGACGTTGCTCGTCGCGATCTCAGTGCGGTCCTTGCCGCGCATGGTCGGGTCTCTGCTCGAGGCTGATCTCACGCTGAAGCAGCTCAAGATGCTCACCGCACTGTGCAGCCCGGAGCCGCGCACCTCGACGGAGCTGGTGGGCCAGATGGGCGTCTCGCTCCCGACCGTGACCGTCGCGCTCGACAGGCTGGTGCAGCGGGGACTCGTGGATCGCGTTCCCGACGAGAGCGATCATCGAGCGCGGCGGCTGCACTTGACTCCCCTCGGGTGGTCCGTGGTCGCGGAGGTGTCCTCGCCGGACCCGCACCTGGGAGACCACGTGATCGCAGGTCTTGAGCGTGCGGAGCTGGAGGCACTGGAGAACGGGCTCGCGGCGGTCAACCGCGAACTCCGCAGGCTGTCCGAGTCCGAGGGGAAGGCGTCTGATGCCTCAGCTGACGGGTGATGAGCAGAGCGACCCCGTCGAGGGGACGAAGAAGAGCGGCGGGCGTCGACCGACGATCTACGACATCGCGCGCCTGACAGATCTGAGCCCGTCGACCGTCTCCCGGGGGCTCAGCAATCCCGGGCGGCTGAACAGCGAGACCGAGAAGCGCATCCGCGCGGCGGCCGAGGTGCTGGGCTACCGTGCGAATGCGCAGGCCCGCGCCCTGCACAGCGGCAGGACGGGAAACATCGGGCTCGTCGTCCCTGTCATCAGCCACCCGGTGTTCTCCGGCATCGTGCGTGGAGTCGAGAACTCGGTCATGAGTGCCGGTTTTCGGGCGATGCTGGCAGAGACCGGGGGGCGTCCCGATCAGGAAGTGGCCGCCTTGGGGCGGCTGTCCTCGTCCGTCGACGGGTTCGTGCTGGTCTCGCCCCGCACGGCCGAGCACTCATTGCGCAGCGCTGCCGGGTTCAGGCCGTTGGTGCTGGTGAACCGAGATGTCGACGGGATTCCCTCGGTGACGCCCGCGGTGGACGCCGGTTACCGCGAGGCAGTGGAGCATCTCGCCGAGCTGGGGCACGAATCCATCGTCTCCATGTCCGTCGAGGAGTCCCTGTGGGTGGGCGTTCGACGCCGCGAAGCATTGAACCGGGCGGCGGCCGAACGTGGCATGGAGGTTCGTGATGTCGAGGCCGCTGGGCTGCGTCTCGCGGACGGAGCGGCGAACCTCGCGATCCTGGGCAGCCATCCTGCGGATGCCGTGTTCACCTACAACGATCTGATGGCGGTGGGGATCCTGCATGCCGCCCATTCCGAGGGCATCCGCGTGCCGGACGCCTTCAGCCTGGTGGGTCACGACGACGTCTTCGGCGCGGATTTCGTGATTCCGCAACTCTCGACGATTCGCCCTCCGACCTCGGAGCTCGGCGCGGCGGCCGTCGCTCGTCTCATCGTAGAGATCGAGGGCAAGACTGCCGCACCGGTCGAGCTACCCACCACGTTCGTCGAGCGCGACTCGACGGGACCGGCCCCACGTTGAGGGGGCCACGGCCTGGGCCGTGACCCCCTCATCTCTCAGGCGGAGGCGGTCGGTTTGCGATCGCCGAAGGCTCTCCATCGCCGACGGAGCTCGTGCGCGGCAGCCTTCGGCTTGCGGTCACGAGTGAAGATCCCCTTCTTGTTCCCCTCCACCCGATGGATGCCGTTGGAGGTCTGGAAGTCGGCGAAGTTCCAGATCTGCTCTCCCACGAACTGGGGGAACTCGTCGAACACCCTGTGATGCATCGCGAGCAGCGCACTCTGATACTCCTCGGTCCAGGGCGCATCCCAGATCGAGTGAGCACCGGGCTGCGTGTCCGCGCCGTACTCGGTCATCATCACAGGCTTGTCGTACGCGTCGACCCAGCTGCTGATGTCCCGCCGCAGATAGGTCTCTGCGCTGTCCAGATCTCCGCTGAACACGTACCAGCCGTAGTATCGGTTGAGGCTGATCACATCGAACAGATCGACGATCCGATCGTTGCCGACGTTCGCGAACATCACCACGGCATACGTGAGCGGACGAGTGGGATCGAGCTCCCGGGCCAGGTCGACAATCGGTGCGAAGAACTCCCGAGCTCCCTCTTCGTTCGAGGCGGGCTCGTTGGCCAGGCACCACATCACCACGCTCGGATGATTCTTGTCCCGCGCGATGAGTTCGCGGACGTGCTGCGCGTAGGCCGCCTGCGTCGCATCGTTGAAGGTCTCGGCAGAGAACGACGGAGTGGTGGGGCGCCCGGCGAGTCCTCCTTCGACACCCAGGTTCAGCCCTACGGCGGCGGTCTCGTCGATCACCACGATCCCGTGTCGATCGGCGTACTCCAGAACCTCTTCGGCATACGGATAGTGCGAAGTGCGGAACGAGTTGGCGTTGATCCACTCCAGGAGCTGCGTGTCGTGCACGAGGTAGGCGTCATCATGCCCCTTGCCGCGGACCGCGCTGTCCTCGTGCTTCCCGAAGCCCTTGAAGTAGAAGGGCTCGCCGTTGATGAGGAACTCGTTGCCACGCACCTCGACGGTGCGAATGCCGATCGGCACTGTGTAGTGGTCCACGACGCGACCCTCCTGGTGGAGCTGCACATCGAGCTCGTACAGGTAGGCGGCCCCCGGCTGCCAGAGCCTGGCCTCGGGCACCCCGAGCGTGCCGTGGTCGCCCTCGAGGGATGCCACCTCTGCGCCGTCCTCGTCTCGCAGCGCCACCGTGACACGGCCGCTCCCCGTGGTCTCCACGCGGTAGTCCACGAGCCCGGTGGTTCCCTGCCGCCGGGTCGTCACGGTCACGTCGTCGACATGACTCGTCGGAATGCTGTGCAGGTACACCGAGCGGGGAATTCCGGCGTAGTTGTAGAAGTCGTGCAGATACTTCTGCTTCCGGACGCCGTTCTCCGTCTCGTGGACCGTGCCCGGGGGGATGGTCTCGTTGGTCAGCTGGTTGTTCACGGCCACGGTGAGGCGGAACGTCCGGCCGGGCGTGACGTGTTCGGTGAGATCGACGTCGAAGGGGGTGTATCCGCCGACGTGGGCGCCCACCCGCTCCCCGTCCGCGTAGACGACGGCCTCGTGGGTGACGGCGTCGAATCGCAGCAGGACGCGATCCCCGACCCATCCCCGGGGGACCTGGACTTCCCTCTGGTAGTACACCCATCCCACGTGGTCGCGAATCGCTGGATCGATGAACTGGTCGTTGAAGCTCGCAGGCACGGCTGCCTCAAGAGGGCCTGGAAGGGGTGCGTTCCAGGGCTGTTCTCCTGCCCGCGAGTCGATGCAGAAACTCCACAGACCGTTCAGGGAGCTCTGTTCGCGGGTGGGAGTGGGGCGGGGCTTGAGCATGAGGCGTCTTTCTGGTGGGTGGGAAGGATGGGTCGGGGTCCGCAGGATCCTCGTCGAGGACGGGGTGGATCACTCGGCGGCGTGCACGGATCGCTCGGCGCGTCGGGCCTTGATCTCGGTGACAATCTCGGAATGTCGTTCATCGGTCAGCTTGTAGGCGATCATCACCACGATGGAGAGCAGGGCCATGAGCAGGGGGATGCCGCCGACGGCTGCGCGGACACCCCATTCGACCGAGGTCCCCACGACGGCGGTGCCGGCCTCGTATCCGCCCCATGCGATCGCGTAGGCGGCGACGGCGCCGCCGACGGCCTGGCCGAGCTTGCGCACGAAGGAGAAGAGCGCGTAGGTGATGCCTTCGGCCCGCACACCGGTGCGCCACTCGCCGTACTCCACGGTGTCCGCCTCGAGAGCCCAGATGAGCATGCTGGTCAGCTTGATGCCCGCGCCACCCAGGACCAGACCGATCAGGGCCATCCACCACACGCCGGCCGGGGCGAGCAGCAGGATGAGACCGCCGAGGCCCATGAACGAGATGGCCATGAGGTAGCCGGTCTTCTTGCCGATCCGGCGGACGATGGTCGGGGTGAGCGGGGCCAGGAGGAAGACCGTGACGATCCCGATCCCAGCGTTCAGCGAGTAGACGTTGAGCGCCTCCATCACGTCCCGCATGTAGTAGATCATCGCGGTGCTCTGGGCGAAGGTTCCGACCAGGAACACGAAAGTGCTGATGGAGAGGATCAGGAGGGGGCGATTAGTGCGGAGCACCTCGATCGACTGCTTGAGGGTCACCTTGGGCACGTCGCGCTCCACGACTTCCTTGGTGAACAGGACCATGAAGGCGTAGAGGACGACGCCGATGCCGAGGAACACGATCGTGATCGTGGTGAACAGCTGCTGCAGGTCGCGGTCCGGCGTCAGCAGCGGAGCCACCACCATGGCGATCACGCCGCCGACGATCGTGCCGGCCACGGTCCGGGCCGTCGCGAGCTTCGCGCGCTCCGTGGGCACCTGGGTCATCGCGCCTGCGAGCGAACCGTAGGGAATGTTCACGAAGCTGTAGGCGAGGCTCAGCCCCGCGTACGTGAGATAGGCATAGAGCAGCGCGCCGGACTCGCCGATCTGAGGCACGGAGAACGTGGCGATGCTCAACAGGAGCAGGGGGATCGCGAACACCGCGATGACAGGCCGGAACTTCCCGAAGCGTGTGCTGGTGCGGTCGACGACTCGACCGGCGATCAGGTCACCGATGCCGTCGAAGATGCGCACGACGAGCAGGAGCGTGCCGGCTGCCGCGGCAGAGATGCCCGCGACATCGGTGTAGTACACCAGGAGGAAGATCGAGGCCAGCAGGAAGGCCAGGCTGTTCGCGGCGTCACCTGCTCCGTAGGCGAGCACGTTGATTGGCCGGAGCTTGGTCGCTGTGGCCGCCTCAGCCGGTGGGGTGTGGGTCGTGTCTGACATGGGGTTCTGACCTCTTCGTCGGAATGGATGCATGGGGAGGAGCAGCGATGGCCATCGATTGCCACGCGCGATGGAGCGAGCTGGTCGTCTCCGGCCGGTCCCTACAGTAGGGAGCCTTCCGCTGGGTGTCAATCGATTGCCAAAGCGAGTGGCGCCGAGTTGAGGTGGCGGGCGAGGTGCGGCGAGACAGGTGGGCCGGGGGTCGGCGGACCGGGCTGACCAGGGCCCTGCCACGCACGGCGCGTCGTTCGTCGCGGTCTCGCTGTCAGGGGGTAGGGGAGGTCCTCTCCCGGGAAGTGGGGATCCTTCGTGGAGAGCCTCGGAACGGGGGTGACCTGCGCTGGATGGCCTCTTCGAGCACGAGCGCTCGGACGTGGAGGCGTTCACCGGACGTTCCTCATCCGGGGTGCTGCGCCTGCAGGATGTGCGGATCGATGACGGATCACCCGCTGTCGGCAGTCAGGTCCCGGAGCGGCCCATGCCGCACCGCCGCGTCACGAAGGCGGTGAGTGGCGCCGGATCGCCCAGCGCAGCGCAGCGCCGTGGCCACCCAGCATGCTGGCCGGCCACGGCGCGTATCAGTAATGACTACTGGATGGACCATCCGCCATCGGATGCCAGGACTGCGCCGTTGATGTTCACGCCATCATCCGAGAGCAGGAACGTGATCGAGGCGGCGAGCTGCTCAGCAGAGGCGACGGTCGGGATCTGCGCCTGGAACGGGCGAAGTCGCGCGGTGCCAGCCTCCGACATGTTCGGAGGGAACGGGATGTTGGTGGCAACACCGCCGGGAGCGACGGCGTTGATGCGGACGCCGGCGGGACCGTACATGAACGCAGCGGACTTGGTAAGTCCGACGACTCCGTGCTTGGAGACGGTGTAGGCGTTGCCGGAGGCGTTGCCGCGCAACCCCGCCTCACTCGCAATGTTCACCACGGAGCCACGCTTCGCGTCGATCATGGCCGGGAGCACAGCACGGGTGATGTTGAAGGTCCCGGTGAGGTTCACGGCAATGATCTTCTCCCAGATGGCGTCAGTCGTCTCGTGCAGCGGTGAGAAGTCATCGTTGATGCCTGCGACGTTCGCCAGGGCGTCGATGCGGCCGCCAGCAGCGTCAACGATCGCCTCGACGGACGAGGGGTCGGTGATGTCACCCACAACGGTCACCAGTCCCGAGTCGGGCAGCGTCGTCTCGAGGTCTGCGAGGCGATCCGCGGAGACGTCGACGGCCACCACTCGACCGCCCTCGCGCGCTACGCGAGAGGCCACCGCACGACCGATGCCCGAAGCGGCCCCTGTGACGATCACCGTCTGGCCATCGAACCTTCCCGGCGTGATCGCTTCCTGCCAGGCCCCCGACGTCGTCTCGTCCGGCTGTGCTCCGTCGTTGACCTGCGCCACCAGATCGTCAATGGTCGACTGCGGCAACTTGCCCTGACTCAGAGAGACCAGCTGTTGCAGCGGCAGTGCTCTGACGGGTGCGAGCGAGTCGGCAGAGGTTCCTGCCTGGGCGAGCAGACCCTTGAGGAGATCGGACCCCTCGGGGTCGTCAAGCCACTCCGAAATCGATGAATGTGCACTCAGTGCCATGGTTCTACCTTTCTCTGCGGTGTTGTCCGTCATCGGCCTGGAAGACGTCTTCTGCGGCGGCACCGAAGGTGCACATTGTCCTGCCGCATTTCCGCTGACTGTGTTCTACGACGAGGCCGTCCCTGGTGCGATGGCGCGATTGGTCGCGGAATCACAACCGCTGCCGGGGGTCTTGGCGGTCTGCGTCGATGTGCCGGTGCTGTCGTCGATGGTCATCTCAGGCGTGCCATGGAGGCCTTGGTGGGCGTTTCCCTCGGTGAGGGCGCTGGCCTTCTCGTTGAGCCCCACACCCACGACACGTCTCGGCGTCTTCCCGGGGCATCTCTTCCCGGGGCATCCATCCCGCGTGTGTCGGTGAGGAGCGTGTTCTCTGCGGGGTCTGTGCTCAGATCGTCGGGCATCGGCGTGGGCCCGTCGATCTCGCCTTGTGGAAACGGGGCGGGATCGCCTCCCTCGGCATTCACGCTCACGATCGCGCCCGATGGGATGTCCGCCAGATGCAGGCGATCGTCTGCCGGATCGCACCGCGCAGAAGTGGACGCGCTGCTCTCGTCCGCATGCACCGTCTCGGCGCTCAGAGCGTCCGGGTCGATGTGCACAACCTTCGGCGCGCGGGCTGGCGACATGACGTCACCGACATGGAGCTCTCCGTCGTCGTGGAAGGCGGGGCCTTCACGCAACGTGCCACCGGTGAGTTCATGGGGCTCGCAGACGTGCGTCCAGGGCAGTCGCCGTGTGCTCGGCACCGCCACATCCGGTCAGGACACGCGCGGCACCAGCGAGGACCGTCGTGGCTGACTGTCGTGCAGTATTCTTGACGTTGCTCCGCTGAAGGCCGCTTCGCGGGAGGGGCGGTCGCCGAGGTGGTGCACGAGGACGTCTGACATGTCGCCCCCGCGCCACTCGTCCAGCAGCTGGTGGAACGCCACGGGACCGGGGGAGTAGGTGAACCCGGTGATGGCCTGTGTGCCCTCCGCGTTGTAGTAACTAGGGGTGCATCGTGCCTGGAAGTCCGAGACATCGCGCGCCGTCTCCTGGACCGTCGCGACCCATTCTTCCTCGGCCTCGGCGCTGGGTTCGATCCAGAGGGCTCCCTCGGCTTTGGCGCGAGAGATGATCGAGCTGATATGTCGGGCCTGTTCCTGCAGGATATGGACAAAGTTGACCGAATTCGCGTTGTGGATCGCTCCGATCTGGAAGAGGTTCGGGAACCCATGGGTGAAGAATCCGTGCAGAGTCCTCGGCCCCTGGGCCCAGGCATGCAGCAGCTGCTGTCCGCCTCGGCCTGCCACAGCAAGTGCGCCCGAGACGACCCCAGAGACTCCCGTCTCGAAGCCCGTGGCGAAGATGATGCAGTCAACCTCGTAGGTCTCGTCTCCAACGACCACGGAAGTGTCGGTCATCGCGGTGATTCCCTGGTGATCAGCGGTATCGATCAGGTGCACGCTGGGGCGGTTGAAGGCCTGCAGGTAGTGGTCGCTGAACCCCGGACGCTTGCACATGTAGCGGTACCAGGGCTTGAGCGCCTCTGCTGTCGCACGGTCATGGACTACCTCGTCGACACGGGCTCGAAGACGGTTCATCGCGGCGGCGTCGTCGAGCTCATCCCGGATCTCGCGGTCGTCATCCGACAGGGAGTCATCGACAGAACCAGAGAGAATGTGCCGTTGCAGGGTTGTGGTTGCGGTCCAGCCGTCCTGGACGAGGACCTCGTCGACTTCCGCGCCGGAGAGGACGCGGAGGAAGTTGTCCATCCTCTCCTGCTGCCACCCGGGCTTCAATGACTCCGCCCATTCGGGGTCGGTGTCACGATTGTCCCGTACGTCAACCGTCGAGGGGGTGCGCTGGAACACGAACAGCTCACGAGCGCTCTCCGCCAGGTGGGGCACGACCTGCAGCCCGGTTGCTCCTGTGCCGACGACAGCCACGCGCTTGTCAGCCAGGCCGGTCAGCTCGCCGTCAGCAGTTCCGCCGGTGTAGGCGTAGTCCCAGCGGCTGGTGTGGAAAGTGTGGCCCCGGAAGGTCTCGATGCCAGGGATCCCCGGTAGTTTCGGCTGAGTCAGCGTCCCGGAAGACGTGATGACGAATCGGGCCCGGAAGTGGTCGCCACGATCAGTGTCGACAACCCATTCCAGTGCGTTCTCGTCCCACTCGAGCGACGTCGCCCGGGTGTGAGGAACGAAATCGTCGTACAGGCCATAGTGGTGAGCGATACGCATGGCATGCTGCCGGATCTCTTCGCCGGGAGCATACCGGCGCGTCGGAATGTATCCGGTCTCCTCGAGCAGTGGCATGTAGACGTAGGATTCAATGTCGCAGTGGATGCCAGGGTAGCGATTCCAGTACCAGGTCCCGCCCACGTCTCCCGCTTCGTCCATCAGTCGAATCGAGTCGAGTCCTTCGCCGCGCAGGAATCCTGCGCTCAGCAGTCCTCCGAACCCGGCGCCGATCACGAGTGCTTCGACCTGGTCGGTCTTCGGCTCTCGTTCCGCACGAGGCGTGTAGGGGTCCTTGGCGTAGTAGCCGAACTCTCCTGAAGCGGGCAAGTATTGGCGTGCCCCGTCGGCGCGTGTGCGGCGATCCCGCTCTTGTGCGTACTTGCTGCGCAGCTGGTGCAGCTCTTCCATGCTGATCGGGGTGTTCTTCATTCGGTGTCTCCTTTGCGTGAGAGGTCGCCCGCCGTGACGTGGCGGGCTCATTCATCGGGGACGGTTCGGGGCGAGCACGCGGTTAGCTCAAGGCTAACTAACCGCGAGTGGGTGTGTGTGGAGCTGCGGTGAGAGCAAGGCAATCCCGTGTGGTGGTGCGGCGCGAGGGCGAATCGTCTTGCTGGTCTCTGTGATCACGGAGCACGCGACGCCTCGCGCGGGACATTGGGGGATCCGTGGTAGCCATGCCCGAGCTCGTCTGACCGACTCGTTGCCCAGAAACTGATCATGAAAACGGCACATGATTCTGATTTCAGGACGCGGGGACCGCGGCCGACTCGACGTGGTCGCGACGTTGCCGGATCGCGTGTCCTGACGTCGGCAGGAGCGGACCGACCGGTTCGCCACGGCGCGCTGTGCGCGCCGCTGCCCCGCTGTCGCAGGTCGGGTGACATTGGCCCGGTGCACGGCAGAACATCCGCGGTTCATTCGGCCCTCCTGGAAGTCGACTGTCGCCACCTCTCAAGAGTCCCTGGGCCGTGAAGTTCCCGCGTCGTCTGCCCGTAGTGGGACGCGTACTTCATCGGTAGTAGGCAGCCGTTCACAGCCGAACTGGCGATTCGGAGATGCGCAATGACTGCCTCCACCCCCACGAACGTCTCGGTGTGAGGGGACTGATGCGCTGGGAGACGTCACATGATTTGTGGTGCGGAGAAGTGTTGCAGGGAAGGATGTGGGCTCTGCCCGCTCCCTTCACCGTGGTTGCGGACTGCTGCCTCGCTGGCGTCTCGACGCGCCGCGTGGATGAGCTCGTCAGGCCCCTGGGAATCAACAGCATCTCGAAGTCGCAGGTCAGCAGGATGGTCGAGTCGTTGGACGAGCACGTCGAACAATTCCGCCACGGCCCCCTGGACGTGGCCGGGCCCTTCACGGTCGTCTCCGCCGACACGCTGACCATGTTGGTTCGTGAGGGCGGTCGCGTGAGCTACGCCGTCGTCCTGCTCGCGACCGGCGTGAACGCTGACGGGCACCGCGAGGTGCTCGGCGTGCGGGTCGCGACCAGCGAGACGGGTGTTGCGTGGAACGGCGTCTTCGCCGACCTCGTCGCCCGCGGCCTCGCAGGGGTCCGCCTGGTCACCAGTGATGCGCATGCGGGACTCGTCGAGGCGATCGCTGCGCACCTTCCCGGGGCAGCCTGGCAGCGATGCCGCACCCACGACGCCGCGAACCTCATGGCCATGATGCTGAAGAGCATGTGGCCGGCGGTGAAGGCGATGCTGCACAGCGCCTATGACCAGCCCGACGTCGCAGCGGTCAACGCGCAGTTCGAGCGGCTGAACAAGGAGATCCGCCGTCGCATGGACTCCGTCGGCATTTTCCCCACCTGGGAGGCGATCGTCCGGCTCGTCGGCGCGGTCCTGGCCGAACAGTCCGACGAGTGGCTTGAGGGGCGACGCTATCTCGGATTGGACGTCCTCGCCCGCTGTCGCCTCACCCTCGTCCCTGGCACGGGGAACGAGGAGGTGGCCACCAGCTCCCCGACCGCTCTCATCGCCTGACCCCTCAGCGAAAGATCGCTACACCACTATGCGGGACTCAACTGGAGCCGATCTGCGGGGTCTTCACCTGCACGATCAGTTCCTGCCGTTCTCAACACCCCATTTCCACAGCACGATATCGAGTGTGCGGAGTGTGGAGAGCTGGGTCTGGCCCACGTGTGAACGCACAGATGAAGCACGTTCCGCGAGAAACTCGTCCTCCCGGAGCGCCTCCCACCACTGGCGCCAGGAGTTCTTGCCTCCGATGCCCGTGACCTGGTTGACCACTGAATCCTCGATGGGGATCAGGTGGGGCCTCTTGCGTGCCATGATCTTGCTCGCGGTCGTGGGGCCGATGCCCCATCGCCGGTCACGGCGGTCGTTGCGCCGAAGAATGTTCCATAGCTCCTGTGCCGGGGAATCGTCACCGAGGAGCTTCTCGAACTCCTTCTCATTCTTGATTTTCTCGATCGAGAGTTCGGGGCCGATGTCGGAGAGTAGACGAGAGATCTCCTGGGAGGAATCTCCCAGAATCCCTAGCGCTGCCCTCGGGGGAACGGTCACGGAGAGGCACTGCACGGCAAGGAGGTCAGGGGCGGTGAGTGTGTTCGTGAGGTTCTCGTCCTGCGCGAATGTGTCGAAGTGCGCTCCTGTGTAGGCCCGCGTCCCGGGGAACTTCTCCGAGGGGGCGAAGTACTCACCGGCGAGCCTCTGCGCCTCGTCCAGGGCGATGCCTGCTACAGCTTCACGAATGGTCATGGGTGCCTCCAGCGGGGGACAGGGCGGTGGGTGAAGAGCGACGGGAGGGGGGGGGAGACCTGCACTAGTTGTAGTTGGTCATGACGTTGTCGACGCCGGTGTGGAGGCGTGAGGCCGGGGGCTGATCGCCGCAGGCGGTGTGGGGCCGATGGTAGTTGTAGTGGTGGAGCCAGACGGCGTGGCGGTCCCGTCGTTCCTGTTCGGAGGTGAAGACCTCGGCGTAGAGGAACTCGTCGGCGGTGATCCGCTGGAACCGCTCGACCTTTCCGTTGTGGCGGGGCGTGTAGGCGCGGGTCCGCTGATGACGGGAGACCTTCCCGCGGACCGAGCTGGCGAACGCGTTCGAGCGGTCGTTCGCCCCGTTGTCGCTGACCAGCCGCGTGATCCGGGTGATCCCGTGCGCGGCGAAGAACGCGAACGCCCGATGGAGGAACCCGATCGTCGTCGCCGCTGTCTCGTCCTCGAGCGGTTCGGTGTAGGCGAGGCGTGAGAACCCGTCGATCGCCGAGTGGAGGTAGGTGTAGCCGACCCGCCTGCCCTTCCCTCGCTTCGAGCTGCGGGCGGCGTCGCTGTCGCGGCCGTGGACCTTCCAGCCGCCGCCGTCGGGGATCTCCCGACCTTCTTCACGTCGATGTGGACCATGTGCCCGGGGTAGCGGGCGATGATCCTCCCTGGTGACCGGAGGTTCTCCCCGTGCGGGGTGATGTCGCGGATCCGGTTCAGGCCCAGGCGGTCCAACCAGCGCGTCACCGTCCGCACGCAGTAGAGGACGTCGTGCCCGTCGGCGAGTTCGCGGGCGATCCGACGAGCCGACCACTTCCGTTTCCGTCGCCAGTGCTCGATCAGCTCGACCACCCAGGCCGGTAGGCGCGTGGGCCGGTGAGCGGGAGCGCTGGAGCGGTCCTCGAGACCGATCTCGCCGTGGTCGCGGTAGCGGGCGACCCACTTCGAGAGGGTCGAGCGGGCGATGTGGAACTCCGCAGCGACGTGAGCGATCGGACGACCCCGCTCGATCACCTGCGCGACGGCTCGCAGCCTTCCAATCACGGTCAGCGGGGCATTACGGTGGGTCATGGAACGGGTCTCCTCCCGGCAGATGAATGGCTTCAGCACCACCCATCGTGCCGGTCAGGGACCCGTTCCTTCATCCCCACCCCAGTGACCACAACGTCACGACCCGCAACACCTAGATCAGCGAGGCCGGAGAGTGCCGCGTAAACAGCCTCAGAACGCATTCGTCCGGTCTTGGGAAAGGCAGCCTTGCTATTGAGGATCTCGATCGAGAACGGTCGGGGTCCTCCTGCCGAGTCCATGGCGTTCAGCAGGTCCGGTCCGGAATCCTTGTCAGGGTCGTCGCCGGCCTTGGCACGGTGGCTGCGGTAATGGCGCAGGACGTTGCGAACAGACGCAGACGTGGCCCGAAGGGAGTAAGCGGAATTTAGAGCACACAGGGCAAGGGAATCCCTAATCTCCACCGGGGCGCCCCAGGTCGTTGAATCACCGAGATCCCTGCGGGCGGCCTCAATGACGTTCTCGAGATCGGCGTGAGCGGTCATGCCCTGATTTTATCCGGTGGGGCGTGCCTGCGTTGGCCCTTCGAGCTGGAACATGGGGGTGTCGAGACAGCGGTACCGTGCAGAACGGCTGATGCCATCCTCACGCGCGTCGTGAGCATTCGGAGTACCGGCCAGTGCGGCGTTGCGGAGTTCGCGGACCTTCATGGAATCCATGGAATGGGGACGGCCCGTGCAGCCGCCGCGCTCCCTCGCTTCTGCGATCCCCTCGCCCTGGCGCTGCCGGATCAGGTCCCGCTCGAACTGGGCGACGCTGCCCATCATGATCAGCTGGAAAGCCACTACCGGACCCGCGTGCCAGTAATTTACTGGAAGAGCGTACCAAGGAACCGCTACTACTTTCCCAGCAAAGCCTCCATCCAGCCAGTGAAGGACATCTCCCAGTCTTCTTCCTCTGGTGCCACTCCATCTCGAAAACGTCTCATCTTATCGGTCAGCTTTCTTCGCCGCTCGAGCCCTTCGGGACCGACCGCCTTGATTGCGGTCCGTGGATACACGTTGGCCTTTTCCGCTATCCGATCGGTAACGAAGGCGACAAACTCGTCGTACGCACTTACCGCTTCACGTGTTTCATTGTATGAGGGTCGATACCCAGCATGAACAACTCTATTTCTGAGCGCCACGCCATGTCTCATCCAAATTTCCCACGGACTAGCTTCCGCCGACCAATTTCCTCCAAGGCGTTTGGATAGCTCTTCCCGCACCCTACTTCGCTTCTCGAGAGCGTAAAACACGCTTCGGGCACTCTTGACGGACGCCTCATCTTGGACGTTCGGCCAAGCTTCCTCCCAAAGCAGGTGACTAACAATGGTCGTCAATAGGGTTTCGACGGAGGTACCCATGGAAATAACAGCGTCAGAATACTGGCCGATCTTGTACTGGTGCTTCGCCCTGTATGCTCGCTCGAGGTATTGACGTAGAGGGTGCTCGAGCTTGCCAACATGCTCGTAAATCGCCTCCGTCACAGACTCTTCCATCGCCTCATCTCGGACGCTCACACCCATATTTATATGCGCCAGATGAACGATCCCGCTAACATTCCATTCCGAAGCCGGGGGAACGGACCACCTTTCCACCTCGGGCCAGCCGCGATCAGTGAAGGACTGAGAGACAATTAGCAGGTACGGCATTGACTCGTATGTTATCTGCGGATAGTAATTACGCGACACGTGCGAAACAGCTCGAATCGCGGCATTTGCCGCGCCGATACCAGTCTGAATCGGATCACTCAAAGGGGGCCAAGTACGAGGATCGTCTGCCCCGCTGTTGCTTCGCGGGCAGCTCCTTTCTGTCACGACATCAATCATTGTTGCGACAGAAGCTTGGCCTCGATCCGCGACTGGCGTAGCGCTCCCTGATAGACCAATGTGGTGAAGGAGCCTCGACTGCGCCTCGACATTATATTCCAAGCTCGATGCAGACAGTGCGGAAAGGTGGTGGAAGTTAACCGTAACCTGCACCGCCCTCTCTGCCCCAAAAGCCGAGTCGGTCAAATCGTGGTAAATGCTCGAAATCGGCACACCTTCCGCGATGGGTAGGTAGAAGTCGAGGGGTATCATAAATCGAATAAGCTCAATTTTTCCCAAAGTGCCAACATCTTTCTTCGTGCGAGCGATTGACTTCCAGAGCGTTCGCTAAGGCCGACATTTGTTCAAATCTCAATAGGCTTACGTTTCGTCGTTTGCCGACTAGTCGGGGCATGTCTTTCGAAGTTCAAGCAGGCGGCGCTCGTACGCCGCAAGCATTAGTGATCCTCGAGTGGTGTGCCGCACCAGCGAAGAAAAGGCCGGTGACCATGTTCCCCCAGTGGGTCACCATGAGCTCGGCGTCCTGGGCTTGCTCTTGATATGGCTGTGCTGACGACATGCCTTAGCTTACGCGGCACCCAGATCCAGAGGGTGCGCCAAGAACGGTAGTTTTCGTACCGACCGATTGGTGGCAGCGAGGGGGTGCGGCCCTAGTCCTCACCGTTGTTCTCGTTCGTCAGGGGAGCCGCACCGGTGACCTTCGCGTAGACGTCCGGATCACTTAGCTTGCGGATGAGGAAGTTCACCCAGGCTTCGGTGAACACGTACTGCTTGAAGGCAGCGTTCCAGCGGCAGAACTCAGCACGGGTGGCAGCGGGATCGCTCGCGCCGGTCGGCGGTCGCGCCCGAAAGTGGCGCCAGCACTGCGTATGCATGTGGATGGTGAACGGTTTGCGAAGCGCTACGGCTACCCGCTCAACGACCTGTTTTGGAAGA
This sequence comes from Brachybacterium saurashtrense, assembly GCF_003355475.1. Lineage (NCBI taxonomy): Bacteria > Bacillati > Actinomycetota > Actinomycetes > Micrococcales > Dermabacteraceae > Brachybacterium > Brachybacterium saurashtrense. The sequence goes on from NZ_CP031356.1 coordinate 3,704,310, forward strand.
AGGTTCCCGAGGTCGGCGACCGGGATCTGCTTCTCCCTGATGATTGTGCGTACCTGGTCCACCACAGCGTTCTGCTCGTCGGTGAGATCGCTCGCGTTGACGTAGGTCATCGCGGCATCCGCCTCGGTTTTGGGTCCCTTGTGTGGGATGAGATAGATGCGGAAGTCGAAGGCTTGGTCCTGAGCGACGTCGGGCTCGATCGCGGCGTCGAAATCTTGAATCCACTCCATCACCGGAACTGGTACTTGGCTACGTACCCGCTTCACCGCTGAGACGGCGTCCTGGGTGATCGAGGAGACGAACAGCGGGAACCGCAGCTCGTCCGCCAGAGCTTCGTCCGGACCGAACCACTCGACCAACGTGGCCTCGAAGTTCAGCAGGTGCGCTTGGGTGCGTCCAGCGACGAGGGCCGCGATGTTGCCCTCGTGACGATGCTCCACCCGGTTACGCAGGCCGGTGAAGAACTCGATGTTCGCCCGTCGGGGGTCGTTGTCAGCCAGCAGCTCGCGTCGCAACTGCCGCGCGGACTTGTACTGCCACTCCCCGTCCTCGCTACGCACACGCTGCCCGCGCTGGTTCCGCACGAACAGGTCGCCGCCCGTCTTCTCGGTGTGCGCTTGCATCAGCTTCAACCACGCCAGCGCCATGTGCACGATGAAAGCCTCTAACTGGCGCTCGTTGCCCTGTCGGTTGTAGAGGTCGACCGCGAGGCGCGCCTCGTTCTTGGCTGCCTGCAACGTGTGCCACCAACGGGGGCGGGGTGCCATGTAGGTCTCCTCCATGCAGTTCATCGTGAGGCGGAGTGAGATCACTCCTTGCGTAAGCATGGCATCCGAGACTGCGCATTAGGGACTGCCGCACGATCAGGTGACAGTTGGGGTGTCAGGCCGCGAGGTCCACGGCGGGATTCATGATGGTCTCGTATTCGATGGGCGTCAATCGGCCCAGGCGGGCCTGTCGACGACGCCGGTGGTAGGTCCTCTCGATCCAAGTGATCATCGCGATGCGTAGCTCCTCTCGGGTCCGCCACCGCTTGCGATCCAGGACGTTCTTCTGGAGCAGTGCGAAGAAGGATTCCATCGCGGCGTTGTCCCCGGCGGCACCGACTTTCCCCATCGATCCGATGAGGTGATGACGGTTCAGTGCGTGCACGAATTTGCGTGACCTGAATTGGCTCCCGCGGTCCGAGTGCACGATGCATCCGGCAGCATCGCGACGGCGCGATACCGCGTTGTCTAGGGCGTTCACCGCAAGGCGGGCCTTCATCCGGTCGCTGATGGAGTAGCCGACGATGCGGCCGGAGAACACGTCCTTGATGGCGCAGAGGTAGAGCTTGCCCTCATCGGTCCAGTGCTCCGTAATATCGGTCAGCCACAGTTCGTTGACGTCATCGGCGGGGAGTCGCGCTTGACCAGGTCGTCGTGGACTGGTGGTCCGGGACGCTTCCCGTTCTTGCCGCGCTTCTTCCCGAAGGCGGACCACCACTGGTTGTCTCGGCAGATCTTCCACGCGGTCCTCTCGCACATCATCTCGCCGGCCTCGGCGGCCTCGTCGACCAGGAGCCGGTACCCGTACTCGGGGTCGTCGCGATGGGCGTCCACCAGTGCGTTGGCACGGTAGCCCTCGATCAGCTCGGCCTGGGTGACCTGCTGGTGGCGCCAGCGGTAGTAGGGCTGGCGGGAGAGCTTCAGGACCCGCAGGGACACCGCGACGGGGATCCCGTCGGCGGCGAGCTCGCTCACGAGCGGGTAGAGCTTTTTCCCGGCAGGTTCGCCTGGGAGAGGTAGGCCGCGGCGCGGCGGAGGACCTCGTTCTCCTGCTGGAGCAGCCGGATCTGCTTGCGCGCCTCGCGCAGCTCGGTCGAGTCCTCCCGGGTCTTCCCAGGCCGGTTGCCGTCGTCGATGTCGGCTTGGCGGATCCACTTGTGCAGCGTCATCTCGTGGACGCCGAAGTCCTTCGCGATCTGCGCGATGGTGATGCCGTCCTCGCGGGACCGAGCCACGCGCACGACATCGTCGCGGAACTCCTGGGGGTAGGGAGCGGGCATGGTGCACATCCTTCCAGGCCACCCTGCGGGCAAGCCAGATCAGATGTCACCTATCGGTACGGCAGTCCCGATCGTGTCCTCGACCAGGGCATCTGTGATGGTGCGGGCAGCGATGCGGGCCGGTCGCTTCCAAGACCGATAGGTCCGCGCAGCGATCCTCAAGCCCTGCTGGCGCAGGATGCGGAGGAACGGCTCGACTGCATAGCCCTCGACTCTCATCTCGTCGATGAAGGCCAGGATCAGCGGTGGCGGGGGTCGAGCTCCCCCGCGAAGAATATTGAGGCCCGGCGGAGGATCTCGTTGTCCTCGCGCAGCCGCTTGTTCTCGGCTTTCAGCCGCTTGACCTCCGCAGACTCTTCGCTCGTGATGCCGGGGCGGGTTCCGTCATCGACCTCGGCCTGCGCGAGCCAGCGCCGCACGGCTCCGCGAAACGCCTTCCTGCCGAGCGACCGCGGTGACTGCGGCGGTCAGGGTGGGGTGCTCCTGCTGGTGCTCTCGCACGAGCCGCACGCACCTCGCGCGCAGCTGGGGATCGATCTTCTTCGGCATGTTGTCCATCCTTCCGGACTCAAACAGCACCGGCATCGAACCTGGGCCGATTCATTCCGACACCGACCGCCCGCTGGACCCGGGCCGTTCAGAAGGAGTCCCCACCATGACCGAGCGCACCATCACTCTCGTCTCCCACCCCGGAAGCTGCGGCCTCGACGTCGACCACGGCACCGAGCAGTGGGGAGAGCTCACCGCCTGGCCCCGACCCCGCTCAGTCGTCCAGGAGAGCACCCTTGAGCAAATCCCACGACCCGCTCGCCGAGGCGACATCCGACTCGGTGATAAACAGATACCGCCACGTCCCGTAGTACTCCTCCGCGTTCACGTGGCGGACCCACTTCTCCGCGGTCTCCTTCTTCGCCATCACCTCCGGGTCGCTGCGCCGCACGCTACTGTCGTCCTTCCCCTCAATCAGCCACTGCACCCCGGCGGAGTCGATCGCGATGAAGTCCGGGTAATAGCGGCCCCCTTCCCACGGGATGTGGACCTCACCGGTCGACGGCAGGCGCAGCCAGTGCTCGACATCGTTCGAGGACGACTCCAGGATCGCCGCAATCTCCCACTCCGTGTTCTTCGCGTCGAACGATGCATACGGCATGATTGACCGCTTCCAACCGCCAAACAGGACACCCTTCGCGTACGAGTCGCGGCCCACGAGGAGCGCCTTCGACTCCATCACGTCGACCGGCTCCACCGGGAGCTTCACCTCTGTGATCGTGTGCGTCACGGCGGATGTGGTCTTCGACGCCTGCTCCCGGATCAGGGACTCCATCCCGAAAGCCGCCTGACGGAACCGGGTGTCGTTCCACTCGCTCGTGCTCTCGCCGGCGCCCTCGAGGAACGCGTTGACCAGTGCCACAGTCGCTCTGCGTTCCTGCTTGGTCGCCTGCACCATCGGCAAGCGCATCACCCGCGCGATCAGATCCTCCCGCACGGTGTCCAGCTTCATCGACTGCTGACGGGCCTCCGCTTCCTCGGCGTCGCGAGCCGTGATCGTGATGTCGTCGCCGTCGCGCGTCGCGTCGACCTCCTTGCGGTGCAGGGGAATCACCGCCGTGTCCGTGAACCGGCGCCCCTTCTCCCGTCCGTGCGAGAGAGGCAGGTCGGCGACAGCGAACTGCCCCGCTGTGACGATCCGGTCGCGACGCGGGAACACGATCTGCGGAGCACCGTCCCGGCGGTACGTGGCGACAGGACGTTCCGGCGCCGGCGGCCTCTCGTCCTCGTCGTTCTCGCGGAGGAGGAACCCGCCCATGTCGTTAGAACCGTCACCGCCGCTGGGCGCCGTTCCGTCGCCGCTGCTGCCCGTGCCCGAGCTCGAGCCCGAGCCCTCGGCGGACGTGTCCGTCCCCTCAGTGCCGCCGAAGTCGAACAGGTCCCCGGTCCCGCGCCCGGTCCGCCGCTGGTGCTCCCCCGCGGCGCTATTCTCCTCGTCGGACGGCGTGCTCGAACGCGCACCACCGCCATCATCCACATCGATCGCCGACGACGGCGTGACCAGACGCTGCTTCAGCACGTCCTTCTGCGCGAGCAGCTGTTCCCAGCGGTCATGCGCCACCAGATCCACCTGGTCGACATCGTCCCAGCCGGTCCGCTTCCCGTACGGCAGCCGCAGACCGCGACCGAGGATTTGCTCCGTCAGCGACTCCGACGCCAGCTTCCTCATCGCCACGATCACCGCGATGTTCTTGACGTCCCAGCCCTCACGCAGCTTGTTCACCGACACGATCGCGCGGATCGGCGAGGCCGGGGACTCCACATCGTCCAGCATCGACAGCGCCTCCTCGGAGGACTGCTCCGTCACGACCAGCACAGAGCCGCCGTCACCGATGTACCCGTCTCCGGCCAGCAGGTCCCCGATCCGGTCCGCCTCCGCCACGGTCTGCGCGACGACGAACAGGACCGGCTTCACCGACGAGATGCCCTCCGCGGCGGCGTACTCCCGGTAGGAGCGCTCTTTCCGCTCCAGCAGCGCGACCGCGTCGCCGAGCTGCACCTCGTCCGAGCTGATCCCGCCCCGCCGGTACACGATCACCGGGATCTTCACGAACCCGTCGGCGATCGCCTCACCGAGCGTGTACTCGAACGCGATCCGGGCGATGTCGGTGCGGTCCGGGGTCGCGGTCAAGCCCACCAGGGCGAGCGGTCCCAGGTCACGCACCGCGCTGGAGAACTTCTTCGCCTGCTCCCGGTACACGTGATGCTCGTCCGCGATCACCAGCAGGTCACGCACCGTCTCGAGATGCTCGTACAGCGCCTGGCCCAGCACCTCATCCGGCGTGTGGGTCCGCCTCGTCAAGGCGGCCGTCGGCGCAGTGAGCTGCTGGACGTTGAAGACGAACACCTTCAGCCGGTGCGGGTCGCGCAACTGAGCCCCCGTCTGGGCGGTGCGGAAGTTCTCCGGGGTCACCATCACAGGGGCGATCTCCGCGCCCTGCACATGCTTTGCCGAGGCTCTGTCGAAGTTCGCGATCGTCTTGCGCTGGATGGTCGAGTTCGGGGTGACGACCAGGACGTTGCGCACGCCCTGCTGGGCCGCGTACTCGACCAGCGCCGCCATCAGGTACGTCTTTCCGACGCCCGTGGCGAGGTCCGCGACGATCTCCGGATAGCCGCCCGCCGTCAGGTACTTCTTCGCCGGTGCCGCGATCTGCTGCACGACGGCGCGGAGCGCGTTCTTGTTCGGGGCCCGCAGGTCGAAGCGGGAAGCGATCTGCTCGATCAGCTGATCGTCCAGGGTCATATCGGTGCGGTTCATCGGATGACCGCTCCCTTCTGCAGCAGTCCGGCCGGTGCGACACGGAGGGTGGATCCGGGGGCGAGCTCGCGCAGCAGCGCGGCGGAGTCCTCGAGCGCGGCCTTCGCCACCACCGTCACGGTCTCCCCCGGTGCGAGACGGGCGTGGAGGTCGCGGACGACGGCCTCGTCGGCGACCCCGTCGATCACCGCGAGACGTTCACGTCCCTTCACCCCCGCGAACACAGGATGGTCGGCGGTGCGGCGGTAGCCGAGCTGGGCGGCGACCGCCGCGGACCAGGCGCCGTTGGTCGCCGCCTGTGACAGGTACACCTCGGTGCGGCCCTCGGGCCCGTCCTCGACGTCGTACATCGAAGGGCCGAGCCGCGCGATCGTGAACCCGCCGCCGCCCGACCAGCGGACGGTCGTCTCGTTGCGGGTCTTCGTCGCCGCGCGGAGCGGCGCGAGAGCCTTCGCGTACACGTCAATGCTCGTCTCGGAGGTCTTGGCGAGCTTGGCGGCGAGTCGGGCGAGGGCCGCGAGTTCCTCATCGCTGAGCTCGCTGCCGCCGGCCTTCTTGGCCGCGCGGGCGAGACGAGCGGTCTCGGAGGCGACATCGATCTCGAGCTCGACGTCGGCCGCCGCCTTCGTAAGCGCCGAGTTGAATGTCTGCGCCTGCAAGGCGGTCATCCCGTCCGGGAGCTCGACGCCTTCGGCGGGGACGCGGTCTGTGCGGGTCGAGATGCCGCCCTGGTCGCTACCATCGATCACCTTCGTCAGGCGCGGCACGATGAACGTCTCGACGGTCTCCTCGAGCAACTCGACCGTCACCCAGCGGCGCCCCATCTTCTGCGCGACCGCGGCCGTCGTGCCGGACCCGGCGAAGCAGTCCAGCACCAGGTCACCCGGGTTCGAGCCGATGTGGAGAATCCGCTCAAGTAGCCGCTCCGGTTTCGGAGTGTCGAACGGCGCGATGTCCGGGAACAGGTCGCCAACCTCGGACTTGCCGGCGATGTTCGCACCGACTTCCGAGGCGAACCACATGGTCGCAGCCGACTTCTTCTGCGTGTTGGGATAGGCCTTGGCCTGGATACCGCTCTTCCCCTGCCCCTTGCGGGTCAGGTAGATGATGGGCCAGTTCCCCGCGTCATATCGTTCCTGGGCCATCTTCGCGGCCTCCTCGAGCGGGACGGCAAGCATGATTGCCTTCACGCCCTGCCGCACTTCGGACGCGGAGATCCCGCAGATACGAGCCCGCTCTTCGGCGTCGTCGATGTCTCTGAGCTCGTACGGAGCGTATTCGGACATTTGCTCGAGCAACCAGGACTGCTCGTGCCCCCAGCTGCGCCCCTGCTTCGTGTACATGAGTCGGCCGGTGATCGGATGCTGGATCGCGTAGACCATGCCCTGGTGAGTCACGGCGCCGGGCGAGTCGATCGGGTGATCACGCCACGGCATAGGGTCGCCGTCAGGTGACTTGTAACGGCGGTCCGTCACCGAACTCTCGTCGAGCCGCTTGGGAAGCCAACCGCTGCCGATTCGGTAGACGAGGATGTAGTCGTGAGCTGCCGACAGCCTCTCGCGAACGTTGTTGCGTGGGGTGACAGCTTTCTGCCACGCGACCTCGGAGACGAAGTTCTCCGCGCCGAACTCCTCGTCCAGCAGGGCCCGCATCCGGTGAACCTCTTCGTCATCGAGATGCACCCAGATGGACGCGTCCGGCGCCATGAGCGGCTTGATGTCACGGATCCGGTCGCGCATGAACGTCAGCCAGACAGAGTGCTCCATCTGGTCGCTGTACCGGGAGAACACCTTCCCGGTGTTGAAGGGCGGGTCGATGTAGACCAGCTTCACCTGCCCCTCGTACCGGTTCCGGTACTCAGGGATCGTGCCGAGCGATCGGAGGGCGTCGCCCGAGTCGCCGACGATCAGGAGGTTGTCGTCGGAGCCGGCGGCCGTCATGTGTCCGTCCCCGTCAAGAAGAGAAGCAGCCTGCCCGACCGTCGCCGTCTCCTCGAGGGTGCGGACCTCGGTGACCCGGGGATCGCTCGGATCGACCCACGCGTAGTCGTACTTGCCGTCCTCGTGCGGGATGAGGGCGAGATCCTTGCCCATCCAGGTCAGCTCGAGACGCCCGTGCGGCTTCTTCGGCACCGCGGCCTCCTTCTCCGCCGCAGCGGCTCGTGAACGCTGTCCATTCTCCAGCATCGACGACACTCGCACCGCCGCACTTCGCAAGTCGGCCGACATCAGCCGCCGTATCGGCGCAGATCCTCTTCCAGCGCTCCCGCCGCCCAACTGGCCGACCGGTCGGGGCTCGCAGCATCATCTGAGCGATCAGCCCGTTAATGAAGGTGTGCGCCTGGTCGAGCGACATCGATCCCCTCGCCCCAGCCGCCGCACGTGCCAACGCCCTCGGACAGTGGCCGCCGCCGATCGCTCTGCAGGCTCCCGCTGTTCATCGAGGAGTTCTACAAACGTCGTCGACGGCATTCCTCACTCGAGTACGCGTCACCCCACGACTACGACCTCGCCCGCACCCCGCGGGCACTCACCACCACCGGAAGCTAGCGACCAAGAGTGGAAACCAAACCGTAGGGCAGGTCAAGATGTCACCTATCCGTGCGGCAGTCCCATCAGGTTACGCCGCTGCTCCAATGTCTCGTGAGACATCCGACTTGCGCATTAATGCTGGGCCCATGATCCGTAGTTTGGACAGGTCCGCCCGCAGCCCCTTTATGAATCTGGCATCAAGATGTGGATACAGGGACGAAGTAGGATCGCTGAATGTATGCCTCGAGCTCTGCGTTCTCGATCCGCCACTGTCCGCGCCCTCCTACGCGTATGGCACGTAGCTCGCCCGAGCGAACGAGTGAGTACGCCTGCGTGCTGCTTATTGAGAGCACTTCCTTCACATCATCGAAGGTCATGAATCGACGATCGAGCACGCTCGTTTGCTGAACCATCTGGTGGACTCCTTCGGTGATGCTGGCCTAGGTGTTGCGGGTCGTGACGTTGTGGTCACTGGGGTGGGGATGAAGGAACGGGTCCCTGACCGGCACGATGGGTGGTGCTGAAGCCATTCATCTGCCGGGAGGAGACCCGTTCCATGACCCACCGTAATGCCCCGCTGACCGTGATTGGAAGGCTGCGAGCCGTCGCGCAGGTGATCGAGCGGGGTCGTCCGATCGCTCACGTCGCTGCGGAGTTCCACATCGCCCGCTCGACCCTCTCGAAGTGGGTCGCCCGCTACCGCGACCACGGCGAGATCGGTCTCGAGGACCGCTCCAGCGCTCCCGCTCACCGGCCCACGCGCCTACCGGCCTGGGTGGTCGAGCTGATCGAGCACTGGCGACGGAAACGGAAGTGGTCGGCTCGTCGGATCGCCCGCGAACTCGCCGACGGGCACGACGTCCTCTACTGCGTGCGGACGGTGACGCGCTGGTTGGACCGCCTGGGCCTGAACCGGATCCGCGACATCACCCCGCACGGGGAGAACCTCCGGTCACCAGGGAGGATCATCGCCCGCTACCCCGGGCACATGGTCCACATCGACGTGAAGAAGGTCGGGAGATCCCCGACGGCGGCGGCTGGAAGGTCCACGGCCGCGACAGCGACGCCGCCCGCAGCTCGAAGCGAGGGAAGGGCAGGCGGGTCGGCTACACCTACCTCCACTCGGCGATCGACGGGTTCTCACGCCTCGCCTACACCGAACCGCTCGAGGACGAGACAGCGGCGACGACGATCGGGTTCCTCCATCGGGCGTTCGCGTTCTTCGCCGCGCACGGGATCACCCGGATCACGCGGCTGGTCAGCGACAACGGGGCGAACGACCGCTCGAACGCGTTCGCCAGCTCGGTCCGCGGGAAGGTCTCCCGTCATCAGCGGACCCGCGCCTACACGCCCCGCCACAACGGAAAGGTCGAGCGGTTCCAGCGGATCACCGCCGACGAGTTCCTCTACGCCGAGGTCTTCACCTCCGAACAGGAACGACGGGACCGCCACGCCGTCTGGCTCCACCACTACAACTACCATCGGCCCCACACCGCCTGCGGCGATCAGCCCCCGGCCTCACGCCTCCACACCGGCGTCGACAACGTCATGACCAACTACAACTAGTGCGTGCATCGGTGCCGCATCGAGTTCGCCGGGATGAGCCTGTTCCCGCAGGTCTTGGACGTGGTGGTCCGAGAGGACGGCTGCACCGGCAGAGCGGTGCGTGGCGACGAGCCTGACGTGGCCACCCAGGGGGCAGAAGCGTTCCTCACGCAGTTCGTGGGCAACGCGGTGGCTCGCACGAGCGGCGACCTCGGCGTCGATGCTCTAACCCCTCGGGCCTACGCCGCCGAATCAGGTGTGGCGGAGCTTCGCGCGTACCAACTCGGGCTGCTCATTTCTGTTCGGGAGCGGGACGGCACCATCAGCACCACCCCCAGCAGCGCCGCGACCACCAGCACGATCGTCATCGACGTCGCATCAAACCTCGACATGTGCCCCAGATGCGTCACGTGGTAGGCGAAGTGCAGCACCCCGAACACGGTCCAGGCGATGCCCAGCAGGCGATGGCCGATGCGGGAGCGTCACCACAGCCCGGCGAGGCTCGCGGCGCCGAGCGCGAGGTACATCGCGCCGTGGTCGCGCACCAGGTGCTCGTTGTACGGGCCGTCCTGAGAGACCCATTCGCCGAGCACAGCGGGGAAGTGGTCGAAGAACACCTGGGGGAGCGCGTAGGACCACAGGCCCACCACGGCGGCGATGACCACGCTGGCCGCGAGCGCGGCCGTCTGCCACCACCCCACGTCGGCGTCGGTCGGTCGCATCCGTCCCAGGGCGTCGTCGGTGTGAGCGGTCATGGTCGTCTCCTTGCGGGGTGGGGTTCTGCGGCGCCGTCGCCCCGTCGCCACCGCGTGAGCTTCTCCGGGTTCCGCACCAGCCACACCTCGGTGACCCGCTCGCCGCGCACTCCCAGCACCGTCACGCTGTCCACGCTGCCGTGCTCGGTGATCAGGAACCCGAGGCCGTCGTCGGTCGCGATCGGCTCCACCGTCGCGTCCGGATGCTTCGTCAGCGCGCCCAACAGGAACCGGGCCACCCTGTCCCCGCCGTGCACCGGGCGCCGGGCGGCGCTGACCTTCCCGCCGCCGTCGGAGGTGAGCGTCACGGCGGGGTCCAGGAGCGAGATCAGGGCGTCCACGTCGCCCGTATCCGTCGCGGCGGCGAACGCCGCCGCGACCGCGTCGTGCCGGGAGCGCGAGGCGGCGTCCTCGGTGCGGGAGCGCACCTTGCGCCGTGCCGAGGAGGCCAGCTGCCGGGTGGCCGGCACGGTGCGGCCCACCGTCTCGGCGATCTGCGCGAACGGCATCTCGAACACGTCGTGCAGCACGAACGCCACCCGCTCCGCGGGCGTGAGCGTCTCGAGCACCACCTGCAGCGCCATGCTCACCGAGTCGTCGAGCGTGACGCGATCCAGCGGATCCGCCGCGGCCGCGGAGCGGGCCGGATCGGCGAAGGCGGGCACGGGCTCGGGCAGCCACGGGCCCACGTAGCTCTCCCGGCGCACCCGCGCCGAGCCCAGCATGTCCAGGCAGATGCGGGAGGTCACGCGCATCATCCACGCGCCCGGGTTCTCGATCGCCGCGCGCTGCGCATCCTCCAGCCGCATCCAGCGCACGAACGCCTCCTGCACCGCGTCCTCCGCATCGCTGAGACTGCCCAGCATCCGGTAGGCGAGCCCGCGCAGCGCAGGGCGTTCACGCTCCAGCGCCGCGGCGTCGTCGTCGGCCGTCATCCGCTGCTTCCGTTCCTCGGCGAGGGACCGACGGCGCGGGCGGCGAGAGGCTGGCGAGGCGGGCGGTCATGGTGTGCTGGGATTCTCCTCCCACCCTGTCGACGACGCACCGGCTCGATGTGTGAGCCTCACACCGCGCGCCCCTGTCTCGTCGGATGGGCAGAGGCCCGCACGGGGCCCCTCACGGAGAGGCAGAGCAATGCGTATCGCGATCGCAGGAGGGACGGGACTTCTGGGAGGGCTCGTCGTCGACGAGGCCACGGCACGGGGGCACCACGGCGTGGTGCTGGCACGCTCCCGCGGCGTGGACCTCACCACCGGTGCCGGGCTGGACGAGGCGCTGCAGGGTGTCGAGGCCGTCATCGACGTCACCAACGTCGCCACCCTGAAGGCTGAGGCGTCCACGGCGTTCTTCGAGGCCGTGACCCGCACCCTGCTGGCCGGCGAGGAGAGGGCCGGCATCCGCCGGCACGTGGCGCTGTCCATCGTGGGCGTGGACCGTGCCCCGTTCGACTACTACGCCGGCAAGCGCGCCCAGGAGCGGCTGATCGAGGCCTCCACCGTGCCGTGGACGATCCTGCGCGCCACCCAGTTCCACGAGTTCGCCGGGCAGATCCACGCCACCGCCGCGGTGGGACCCGTCCACCTCGCCCCGCGCATGCGCACCCAGCCGATCGCCGCGAGGGAGGTCGCCTCCCGGCTCGTGGACCTCGCCGAGTCCCCGGCGCGCGGCGGCTACGTGGAGCTCGCCGGGCCCCGCGAGGAGTCCCTGGTGGACATGGTGCGCCGCTGGGCCCGCGCCACCGGCCACCGCGGCCCGATCCCCGCCGTGCCGCTGCCGGGGAGGCTGGGCCGGGCTCAGCGCGACGGCACCCTGCTCCCTGGCGACGCCGCCGAGATCGGCGAGGAGACCTTTGCCGACTGGTTGCGGCGCACCACCGGGTGAGGGCGGTGGATCTCGTCGCTCAGAGCGAAGGCGGATCGGATGATCTTCAGTCCCTGGAGGTCGGGGTAGGGGTGTAGATCGTTCCCCGCTTCCCTTGCCCGCCGCTCATCGCGACGAGGCCGGCGTCCTGGAGCTTCGACAGCGCATACGTGACCTGGCGGGGAGTGAGGCCCGTGCGCTCGATGACCTGCGCGGCCGTCGCACCGTCCCCCATCGCGGTCAGCACGGGCGGGCCGTTCTTCCCGCCGGGGTGGTCACGGCCGGGAGCAGCGCTGCCCCCCGCACGACCAGTGCCGCTCGGGCGCGCAACCGGTGCCATGGACACCGGCACGTCGTCGCTGAGATCGGCAGTGATGAGACCCCACCTGACGAGCTGTGCCAACTGCTCGTCTGCCTCCTGCTGACTGAGCGGAGAGAACTCGGCGCGAAGATCTTCGACCCTCCACGACTTCCGGTCGCGGGCTCGGAGCAGCACCTGCTTCTGGAGATGAGTGAGCGGTCTCCCTTCGGCGCGCTCCCTGAGCCATCTCTCGTCGTCTGCGTCGACGATCGCGCCCCGCCAGATGATCGTCGTGAACGTGACCCCCGTGTCGATGAGACGAGGCCGCCGGAGATCCGCCTCTACCGTGGAACGGAGGATCTCGGTGACGCCGCCGCCCTCACCCTCGATGATGTTGGCGCCGTCCGCGGTGCGGAGGAACTGAGCGATCGCGTACAGACGTTGATTCACCGCCGCGCGTGCATGGGAGCTGCCCATGATCTGCCGGAGAGTGACCCCACGGAGACCACCGGGGCTCGTGACCGTCAAGGCTCCAGCAGTCATGCGGATGTCGATCGAGCGCCCGACCCCGAGGGTGTCGGGTCCCAGATCGCGGTGAACCAGCGCATTCGCGATGGCCTCACGGACGGCCTGCAACGGGAGCTCGGGAAGCGATCGGAGATTGCCGTCGGCACCGTACACCTGTCGTGTGGAGAGGTTGGCGCTGACCCACTGCAGTGCAGAGCTCAAGAGATCAGGCAGCGGGCCGTCGAACACCTGGAGGTTTTGGGTTCTCGCGCCGCTCCCGTCGCGAGGCAGTTGGACAGCGGCCGTGACACGGAGGGCGGGGAGGAGGCCCTGGGGATAGTTCCCCAACGCGTAGAGCCCAGCCGTCGTCGGCGTACCGCTCTCGGAGACAGCGCCGAGCTGGCGAAGTACGGTCTCGCGGTCCATCTGTCGGAGACGAGGCGATGTCCGTTGAGCGTGGTGGATGAGTGAGTCCACGAGCTCCTCGTCGAAGTCCGCACGCGCCGAGCCGCTCACGACTGCCGAGTCGTAGTCGAGGCGCTCGCGATCGTGGAGGCCTGCGACCTCGATCATGTGCAGGTCTGCTGGCCCCATGACGTAGTCGCCGTCAGCCTGGCGGAGATAGGCGTCGCCGCGGTAGGTCGCCGGCTTCGCCGAAGGTGCGAGCGGGGCGACACGACAGGTCACGACCCAGAGCCCGTCGTGGTCGAGTGAGTCGGTCTCGATGTACGGGGCGGGTTTCACCGTCTGCCGCGCGATCGTCGCCAGCCCCGCTTCGATCGCTGCGGGATCTTCGACACCTGTCGTGGAGAAGCCGCCGGTCTCGCTCACTCCGAGGATGAGCAGACCGCCGTCGGGCATGTTCGCGAACGCGCAGAGAGTGGTGCCGATGTCCTCCGGCATGCCGTGACGCGCCTGCTTGACCTCCACCGACGTCGAGTCTCCCCGGTGGGCGCGCAGCTCGGCGAGCAACGCTTCCAACTCTTCCCGCGTACTCACCATGTGACAAACATACATAACGGAAGGCCGGGATATGTAGGTTGTGGGTCTGTGGATGACGCGGCTGTGTATGAGGACGCGCCCTTGATGACCAGGCCGGGATCATCGAGGCGACGCAGCCCCCGTCGGACGCCGCCCCACCTGTCACACCCCGCCCACAACTCGCTCTATCACTCGAGCAGTGCCACCGGAAGGGGAACCGATGTCCACCGCCACGCTCGTCCCGCCCGCGCCCGCGGCGTCCACGCCGCCCGCGGAACCCATCACGCCCACCGACCTCCGCGCCCGTCGGCCCCGCGACTCCCCCTCCCAGCCGCCGCTGGAGGAGTCCGCGGCGCGGCAGGCGCTCGACCTCGCCCAGCAGGCTTCCTGGCCGGAGAGATCGGCGAGCTGCTGGATCTCTCCCCGGTGCGCGTCGAGGAGGCGCTGGAGGCCGCGGTGCCGGGCAGCTCCGCCACCATCGCCGGGGCGCTGCGCCGCCGCCTGCGGAACTGGCGCCGCGAGCACGAGAACAGCCCCTGGTGGGAGGCGGAGGCGACGTTCGGCGTGCCGCACGCCCACGTGCTGCGCCTGGTGCGCGTGCCGCGGGACCGGGAGATCGGCGTGGTCGCCGCCGGGGAGCCGGTACCTCGACGCCGTCCTGGCCGGGGACTCCTGCCGGGACCAGCGGGCCAGCCGCCAGCGCCCGCCTCTACACCTTCTGCGCCACCCTGCAGGAGATCGGGGACCTGTTCGGCGTGACCCGCGAGCGGATCCGCCAGATACTCGGCAAGGACACCCCGTGGTCCAGCACCGATCTGCACGCCGCCGCGAAGGCCCTCGCCGCCGCCCGCCGCGCCGAGCACACCGCCGCCGTGGCCCGCTGGTCGCACGCCCACCCGGCCGCGCCGCTGGAGGACGGGCCCGGGAGCTGGGCTTGCTGAGGAGCAGGTGCGCCACCTGCTGGGCCGGCGCCGCACCCACCACGAGCCCGCGTTCGACGGCCCGCGCGAGAGCACCCGCCGCACCGAGGAGCAGATCATCGCCGATCTCCGCGCCTTCCACGCCGCGACCGGCGCCACCACCTGCCAGGCCTTCACCGCCTGGGCGCGGGAGCAGGGCGTGCCGGCCACCAGACCCCGCGATCCGCTTCGGCACCTGGAACGAGGCGCTCTCCGCCGCCGGGATCGGCGAAGAGACCGGCGCCCCGCGCAGCGCCTTCCGCGATGAGGACCTGTG
Organism: Brachybacterium saurashtrense; assembly: GCF_003355475.1. Lineage (NCBI taxonomy): Bacteria > Bacillati > Actinomycetota > Actinomycetes > Micrococcales > Dermabacteraceae > Brachybacterium > Brachybacterium saurashtrense. The sequence goes on from NZ_CP031356.1 coordinate 3,719,383, forward strand.
GGCCGCCGTGCTCGCCGCGGTGCAGGCCGAGACGGGCGGCACCACCTTCCGGGCCGTCGAGGAGTGGCTCGCCGCCCACTCCGCCGCACCCTCCGGGGCGCTGATCCGCCAGCGCCTGTGCGGGCACGAGGGCGGCAGCTGGTCCGAGACGGTCACCACCGCGCTCGCCGTGCTCCGCGAGCCGGACACCTTCGACCCCGCCTGGGTGCAGGCCGTCACCGCGCCCCGCGACTGGGACACCGACCCCGCGCAGGAGGATCCGCTGGACCACGTGCGCGCCGCGAATCGCCGCGCTCGGCCCCCGGATCACCACCGCCCGCTACGCCGCCTGGGCGCGGGAGAACGGCCGCCCACCGTCGCCACCCTGCAGCGCCGCACAGGTGACGTGTGGACCGGGATCCTCGCCGCGGCGGGCGGGGAGCCCAACGCCGCGAAGGTGAAGAACCGCAGCCGCGTCGAGGTGGGGCAGTACGTGACCCGCTTCCTCGCCGCGCACCCCACCGCCACCACCGTCGAGTACGCCCGGTGGGCGCCGCAGCATGGCGCCCCGTCCCTCACCACCGTGATCGGCCGCTTCGGCACCTGGAACGGCGCGGTGGAGGCGTGCCGGTGACGAGGCGTGACGCTGTGCCCGTACGCAGGGCGCAGGCGCTGCTCCTCTGAACGCCTCTGTGTCGTCGCACCACCCCTGTCACCCCCCCCGCCTACCCTGTCCCTCATGCCCGCCCTCCTCGCCCTCGACCTCGGCACCTCCTCCGCGAAGGCGGCGCTGCTGGACCTCGAGGGCCGCACCCTCGCCGGCGGCAGCGCCGAGTACCCCACCCGGCGCACCGAGGGCGGTGGCACCGAGCAGGACCCCGCCCACTGGGGCCGCGCCGCCCGCGAGTCGATCGCGCAGATCGGCCCGTCGGCCCACGAGGCGGCGGCGCTGTGCCTCACCGGCCAGATGCAGGACCTGGTGCTCGAGGGCGCCGCCGGCGCGGTGCGCCCCGCCGTGCTGTACACCGACCAGCGCGCCGCGGCCGAGGCGGCGCAGCTCCGCGAGGACCTGGCCCGGGACGGCATGGACTGGGACCATTTGGCCGGGAACGTGCAGGACGCCAGCAGCTGCGCCGCGATGGCCCGCCGCCTCGCCCGGCACGAGCCGGCCGCCCTCGTCAGCGCCCACGGCCTCACCTTCGGCCCCGCCGGGCATCTCGCCCATCGGCTCGGCGCCGGCCTGTGGTGCGATGCCACCACCGCCGCGACCACCGGCCTGCTCGAG